>NZ_JBVJIM010000004.1:407211-757885 GCF_055586305.1 Nonomuraea sp. NPDC051298 | reverse complement strand
TCCGGCCCGGAACTCCGGATCAAAACGGCGTCTCGTGGTTCCTGCCACGACCAAACCTCTCTTGGTTCGGTCTCCACGTTACGAGGGGAAGCCCATTCCGGAAGCGGGACAACACCCTGGAGGACTCGACACCGGCGGCATCGTTCAGCAGATCCACCCTCACCGCACATGATCACTCGAGGCCGCCTTGCTGTGCGCGAAACGATCAACCTGCCCGCTCCGCACAACAATCTGGACGATGAAGAGCACGTCAGGCGTGTTGCACACCCCGGCGCAGCCGAGTCGATCTCGTGCTCGGCCGTGCGGGCGTGCTTGTGAGGTAGCGATCGGTCGGCTCAGTCGTCGGGATCGGACCTCGTTCCCGTGTCGAACCTCGCTGTCACGGGCGCCGCGCTCCAGTCGCTCACCTCATCGCCCCTGTCGACGCGCAGCAGTCGCGCCTGCATGACGTCCGTCAACTGGTCGGTGCCGGGCAGGAACTCCGGGCCGTTGACGAAGTGCATGACGGCCCCGACGACGTCCTGGCTGTCGCCCTCGTCGAGGTCCTCGGCGTCGAACGGCCTCCAGCCCGTCGCGGTGGCCGCCGCGAGAAGGCGGGCCGGGTCGTGGACGTGCACCTCCAGCAGGCTGATCGTGCGTACGACCGGCCCGGGGAAGGCGGCGAGGCGGGCGTCGTCGGGCGTGCGGCTCTCACGGTCGCGACCGAGGCCGGCCGAGTCGCCGCGGCCCTGCCGCAGGGATGCCCATGTGGCGGCCAGTTCGGGGGCGTCGGCCCAGGTCCCGTTCACGACATCGGCCAGCGTACGACGGAAGGAGGCGGCGGGCGCGTCGGGCAGGGCCGCCGCGATCCGCTCCGACTCAGCACGGGCGGCGGGGCCCAGGCCGTTCTCCAGCACCGAGGAGAGAAGGTAGGCGGCGTGCTGAGCGACGGCGGGATCGGTGCAGGTCAGTACGGCATGCAGGGTCGCGGGCTGGCCGAGGCGCTCGACGAGGGCGTACACCCTGCTCTTGGCACGGGTGTGCTCGCAGTGGAAGGCGCGAGGGACGGCAGAGGTCATGATCGGGTTCTCCATCAACGTGAGGTACGTGGAAAACCGCTGGTGGGCGCGGTACGGCCACGCCCCCTGACGGAGAAGTCCTGTCCGCTGGTGCTGCTGGTACGGCCAGCCGCCCGGTTCGGTGTTCGCATCGTACCGCTTGGGTGTTGTTTCGGGTGACTTCGCGTCGACTGGACCAGCCGGGGGCGAACTGGTCGCGGGGTGGGCTCGTGCGGGTGAGCGCGTCGCTCAAGCGAGTCGAACCGCGGGTGCGGGTCGTCGGGGCCGACCTCGGTCCTGGCGCCCTGTCCATAGCGCGCCGCGATGCCGGTGCCGTCGACGCGGTGCCGTCGACGCGGTGCCGTCGACGCGGCGCCGCGATGGCGGATCGGCAGGCGAAGCTGCCGATGGTCGGCCGAGGAGTGCGCGTGTGCACGCAACGCGCTCACCGATGGAGCCGAGGGCGCGTTCGATGTCCCCGTCAGGCCCGGGGGTGGGCGAGACATCGGTCTTCTGCCAGGTCCGCAGCATCGTGAGGAGGTTGTTGGCGTCCTGGCCGATGAAGGCGGCGTCGAGGGTGGGAGTCGCGCGCAGGCTCTCAATGAACACCGCGTTGTGCGGCGACGTCCTCGGGGACCCGCAGTACGGCAGGGCGCGCTTGACCAGGTCCGGGTGTCCGACCGCCCACTGGTAAGCCTGTTGGGCGCCCAAGGAAGCCGGGCAAGCGCGCTGACCGCTCCCTTGCTCGAATTGTCGCGGCCGCCGCCGGTAGTGAATCGTCCAGTGCCCCCTGGTGGGTGGTGTGATGTCGGGAGAGCAGACGCGGCAACGCTTACCACCGCGGATCGGATCGGGATGGGCGGGTGAGGCTCATGACCGTATTGGTGCTGGCAACCGTCGTCCAACACACTGATCACGCTCTTGACAGTGCCGGCCAGGGACGAGCAGCCGACCGCGTGCACGGTGTTGGAGCCAGTGACGACGAACCTGGCCTCTGGCCATGCGCAGGCGGCTTGACGGCGCTTGACGTCGGGTTCGGCGCACAGTGCCCAGGTACGGTGGGCCCCTGGGGGTACCAACCGGACCGGAGGCGGGGAGGGGCGTGCACGACGGTGTCCCTCCGTAGCTGGTGCCGGCCCGCAGGGCCATCCGGGACGTGATTGCCGTTGGCGAGAGTCCCGCGGCGGCGATCCTCAACCTCGCATCAGCCGAACCCGCGAAGCTGCTGTGACCGGCGGTCGCCGTTTCGGCAATCGTGTCGGTCGCCGGGATGCCGACTTGTTCGACTCCCGGTTACGGAGCGGTCGGCAGGGCACCCCGGCTATCGTTTCCGGATATGGCGGAGCAGCGGCGCACTCTGGCGGGCGGCCGGTATGTCCTGCAGGCTGAGCCGGTCGGCAGCGGCGGCATGGGGGTGGTTTGGCGGGCCGCGGACACCCTGCTGGACCGCGAGGTGGCCGTGAAGGAGCTGCGGCTGCCCGGGGGCCTGAGCGAATCCGAACGCATGGCGCTTCGGGAGCGCGCGATGACCGAGGCGCGCGCGGCGGGGCGGCTGAACCACCCCGGCATCGTGACCATTCACGATGTCCTGATCGAGGATGGTCATCCCTGGATCGTGATGGGCCTGGTCGACGGCTTGTCACTCCACACCGTGGTGCGAGAGGACGGGCCGCTGAGTCCACGGCGTACCGCGGAGATCGGTGAAGGCCTGCTGGCGGCCATGAAGGTCGCTCATGATGCCGGCATTCTGCATCGCGACATCAAGCCGCATAACGTCCTGTTGGACCGGGACGGTCGCGCCGTGCTCACGGATTTCGGGATCGCCGCGGTCATCGGTGCCACCCGGGGTCTTACCGGGACCGGCTCGGTGATGGGCACGCTGGGTTATGTGGCGCCCGAGCGGCTGGCCGGGCGGGGTGCTGAGCCGGCGTCCGATCTGTGGTCGCTCGGCGCGACGCTGTACTTCGCCGTCGAGGGTCGGCCCGCGTACGACACGGACGACCCGGCAGAATTGGTCGCTGCCGTGCTGAGCCGCGACCCCGAACCGACTGAACGCGCCGGTCCGCTGAATCTGACGCTGCTCGGCCTGATGGCGCGCCGCCCAAGCGAACGCCCGTCTGCCGAGGTGGCCGCGGAGCGCCTGCGGGAGGTCGCCGCCGGCGTCACGGTCGACGACTGGCCGACGGTTCGCGTCGCCGCACCGGCCAAGGAACAAGCCAGGGAGCCGACCAAGAGGCTGACCGCGAAGCTGAGCGAACCGTCGCTGCCTGGGGAGAGCGGCCCGCGTGTCCGTCGTGTTTCGCCCGCGCGGGTTGCCGGCGCGATCGTCAGCGCCATGGCCCTGTTGGGCGGCTTGCTGGTGGCCGGCTACGTGCTCGCACCAGATCGAGCGCGGAACGGGGAGGCCGCCCAGGCCGGGGGCGAGCCGTCCGGCAGCCCGTCGGTCACGAGGCCCGCATCGTCGTCCGCATCGCCGCCGGCCAGACAGTTCACGACGCCGCCGAACGTGTGCCTGTACCTGACCGAGCACCCCCGGGTCATGACCCCGTTGGTCCCCAGGGCGAAGCTGTGGATCGCGCACAAGGCGTCGAATAGCTGTTCGTGGGAGCCCAGCCAAGATCCCGAGGACGGGGAGATCACCAAGCTCGACGTGGAGGCGCCCCTACTCCCCGCGAACCTGGGGGGTTGCCCCACAGAGGGCGAGCCGCTATCCGGCATCGGCGACGAAGCCTATATCTCTGACGAGGTGGACCTCGACGATCGCGGCTGGCACGAACGCGACGTGCGTGTCTACTTCCGCGTCAGCAATCTCGGCGTGTGCCTGAGGTACTGGAGAGCCTCCCGGGCGTCATTGCCGCCCTCCGCAAAGGCCGCGGTGATCAAACTCGCCCGCGTCCTGGACCAATGGGTGATGAAGCAGACCCGGTGATCTAGCGAAAAGGGAATCTTGCGGTGCCGGGCGCACCCTCCCGAAGCACACGTCGGGTGTCAGCAGGCCCCCGTCTCCCCACCGCGGGCACCGAACGCCGCGTGGCGGGACTCATGGGGCGCCATCCGCAGCCGGTCTTCGTCGGACGGAAGCGGGACAGCGAGATGCGGGTCTTGCGGCCTCGCCTGTCCTGCAACCACGGGCTCTTGCCGCCGCGCCGGTCCAACTCTCTGGACCTCGGTCGCGTTGGTGAGGATCACGCACGCAGCCTTGTCTCCGTCGATCTCTTCGACGCGGAGCCACACGCTCATCGTTGTCCGCCCACGTCTGTCCGGGGCGAACGTCGGGGCGGCGCCTTCTCCGGCGGTGTTGATGGTGCCGCTGGGCACGTTGCCCGTGGACGGCTGGCGGGACGCACGGTTGGCCGCCGAAGAACGGCGCGTCCACCACGGCGTGGTCTGCGGAGCGGCAGGTGGTGCGCATGGCCTCGAACGGTTCGGGCGTGAAGGCGCCCAGCGGCGCGTCACGCCGCAACGGGCACGGCCCGCACGGGAAGCTCCGATGCGGCAGCACGGCTGCCGCATCGGCCTGGGCGGGATGTCTCGGCCGGCGGCAGGGCAGGCCCGGTGCGGTTGTCCGGGTCCGTCTGGCCGGGCCCCGAACCGGCCCCGAACCGGCGCCGGACCGGAGCAGCTCCGTCAGCGGCACCAGTGATCCAGCATGCCCGGGCGCGGCAGGGCGGGCCGGGCCGGCACCGCCGCGATGTGGTCGGCGGTGCGTCGCCCCTCGACCGTCGGATCCCGCTCCATTGTCATCAAGTCTTCCTGGCGTGGTCACGGACGCGAAAACCCTCGTGATAGGTTAGGCGCCGCCGTGCGCTGCTTCGAGCTGAGGAGGTGAGACCGATCAACGCTGTGACAGGTCGGGGCTCCCTCTCTTGCATGGTCTAGGGAGTGCCCGCAGAAGGCATCCCGAAAGGCTTGAAACGCTATGCGCTTCACCTCTGAGGCGTCGTTTGACGGCGTCCGCGAACAGCTCTTTGCTCTCGGTGAGATTCCCGGTGTCCTGTGGACGCCGACGGGTGCCGCCGGGCCTCGTCCCTTGATCCTCATGGGACACGGTGGCGGTCAGCACAAGAAGGCCCCGGGCATCGTGACCCGTGCGCGCCGCTTCGTGGCCGAGTGTGGTTTCGCGGTGGCGGCGGTCGACGTACCCGGCCATGGCGACCGGCCAAAGGATGAAGAGTACGACCGGATCGCGACCGAGAACCGGGCTCGCGTGGATGCCGGCGAGGCGCTGGCTCCGCTGATCGCTGGCTTCCAGGCGCTCGTAGCTCGCCAGACCGTCCCGGAATGGCGGGAGGTCCTGGACGCGGTCCAGGACCTCGACCACGTCGGCGCTGGTCCGGTGGGCTATTGGGGTGTGTCGTTGGGTTGCGGACTCGGTGTTCCGTTCGTTGCCGCCGAATCTCGGGTTCGCGCGGCCGTGCTGGGCTTGGGCGGGGCTCTGGCATCGACCGAGGCTGCCGCGCGGATCACTGTCCCGGTGGAGTTCCTGGTGCAGTGGGACGATGAGCGGGTGCCGCGGGCCCAGAGCTTGGCGCTGTTCGATGCCCTGGGCTCAGCCGAGAAGACGCTGCATGCCAACCCCGGCAAGCACGGGGAGATCCCGGCATTCGAGCTGGACAGCACGCTGCGGTTCTTCGCCAGGCACCTCGGCTGATTCCGCCGCCTGCAGTCCGCGACGCGCTCACCGGGATCCGATCCCGGTCAGCGCGTCGCGGACTCGTGGGATGCCCTGTCCATCGGGACGGTGGACGGGCCATGAGATGCCGACGGGATGTGATCAGGCCGGTGCTTCCTGTCCGGTGAGGCGGGCTTCGAGGCCGGTGGGCTTGATCCGGTTTGACGGACGTCCGAGATCAGGGGCTTGCCCTCGGAAGGATGTCCATGATGGAGAGCATGGGGAAGAAGAAGCCGCGTCCTCGCCGTTCGTTCACGCCGGAGTTCAAGGCCGAGATCGTCGAGCTGTGCCGGCGTGGTGACCGCTCGGTCGGGCAGGTGGCCAGGGACTTCGACCTGACCGAGACGGCGGTGCGGCAATGGGTCCGCCAAGCGGAGGTCGACACCGGCCGACGCGACGGGCTCACCAGCAGTGAGCGGCGGGAGTTGGAGGCGTTGCGGCGGGAGAATCAGCGTCTTCGTCAGGACGTCGACGTGCTCGAGCGACGGCCTTCTTCGTGAGGGAGACCCGGTGAGCGTGCACCCGTGCATCGAGGCGGAGAAGCAGGGTGGCTACAGCGTCAAGCGCGCGTGTGAGCTGCGGGGAGTCTCCCGTGCCGCCTTCTACGCCCGCCGCGGCGGGATCCCTGGGCCGCGTGCCGGGCACGCCGCCGCCCCACCCGGTCGGTGATCTTTCACTCGGGCAAGGGCTGCAAGTACACCAGCGCCGACCACACCGCCCTGGCCGAACGGCTCGGGATGCGACTGTCGGTCGGTCGAACCAGTCAGTGCTGGGACAACGGGCTGGCCGAGTCGTTCTCCGCCACGTTCAAGGGCGAACTCCTCGGCGATCGCCCCTGGCCCACCCGGGCTGCCGCTCGCAGCGCGATCTTCGAGTTCATCGAGGGCTGGTACAACCTCCATCGACTGCACAGCAGCCTGGGCTACCGTAGCCCTGCCGACTTCGAGGGCGCTCACGCGGCCTGACACCACAACGATGGTGTCCGTCAAAGCGGAACAAGCTCAAGCCGGTCGAGGATGGCGGTGGCCAGGACCTCGTCGGCGAAGGCCCCATTCGCCAAAGCTCTTGTTCGAGGGGCCGTACGGCATGTTGGGCAAGTCGGGTGCGCCCGAGCGGCACTATCGGGCTGAACGAGCGGTGGCCGCCGATGAGTCGGTGTCGTGGGTGGTGGTCGACAACGAGGACCTCGAGTTGCATGTCGAGGCGTGCGCGCACCTGGCCTCGCTGACCCAGGGAAATTTCCAATGGATTTGCCTGACCTGCGGCGATACCCAAGGCCTGGACGGCAGTCGCGAGGCGTCTACGGTGGGATCATGGGCGATGATGAGTCGCGGTTCGGCTACGGCCAAGGACAGCGACCGCTGTGGAGCGATCGCGATGCCGAGTGAGTCCGGGAGGCGCCGCGTGCTGCTGGGCTGATGGAGTTCAGCGACAGCCGGGCCGGATTCGTGGTGGAGGGCGGGGGCGCGGAGCGACCCTTTCTGGTGGCTTTTGCCGGGCCCGAGAGCGGGGGTGGGGAGCAGGTAGCCGCGTATGCGGCGGCGCTGACAGCGGCCGGGATGCGGGCCGAGTTGGACTCCGATGGCGAGCAGGCTCTGCAGGTGTGGCTGGCCTGATGAGCGGTCGGCCGCCTTGGTTGTGGTGCGGTCAGTCGGGCGGCGCCGCAGTCGGCACGGCCGCGCAAGCGCCGGCGCCAAGCTCCCACACCGCGAGGTGTGTCACAGGCCGTACTGCTCTTCGACTTTCCGTTGAACCGCCAAGCTCTTCGGGAGGTAGGCCGGGTAGAAGGCTTTGCCGCATTCCAGGTCGTCGAGTGCGGCCTTGATCTCTTTGTTCAGGTACGGCTTGGCCTGCTCGGGAGTGAGCGTCGGCCCGTACTGCATCGTGATCTCGCCCTCCTTCTTCGGAGGCGCGACGTCGGGCACGTCAGGGTTCTGCTCGCGGCCGATCTTGTCTTGCTGGGCCAGGAACCCGTCAAAGCCGCGTCCGGACATGGCGATCGGTGTGGTGTCGCTGATCGCGTAGCCCTTGCTCTTGAGACACGTGGCCATGGTCGTGGCCAGGTCGACCAGTTCGGGGTCGGAGTTGAGCTCGGCCTTCTCCGCCCGTCGGCTGGCCTTGTAGAGCTGAGTGTGGTAGTCAGTCTCCGACTTCACGTCCATGCCGAGCAGTTGTTTGTAGCCCTTGACCAGGCAGGCGTTCAGCGCATTCGAGTAGGCCTGCATCTGCGCCTTGGAGAGGGTGGACTGGATCTTCCCGTTCGGGTTGCTGTCCGGGCCGCCGCTCTTGGCGTTGAAGTGTTCCGGGTAGACGTGCTCGGCGAATACTCCGAACCCGTATTGTTGGCGATATTTCAGCATTGCCTGGTAGTCGCCTTGAAAGCGTTTTTCGTCCGCTTCGATGTCCACGCGTTCCGGCACGAACGGGACGTACTTGAAGCCCTTCTGCTTCATGCAGTCGGCCTTGACCGCTTCGAACTGATGCCTTTTGTCCTTGGCTGCGGTGGGCGAGGGTGCTGCAGTGCTCTCGACGGTGTTCCCGCAGCCTGAAAGCGCTGCTGAGGCCAGGAGTGCGGCAGCGGCCGCACGAAATCCAGTGAGCATGGCCAGTGACCATATACCGTTCAACGTAGTATGGTCAATCCGGGCAATTCCCCTGCTTGCGGAATGAAAGGTCGTTGGTTTGGCACACGGTCCTGCGTGGAGGTGGGTCGGCTGGACTGCCCGTGGTTACGTCCCAGACCAGGCGCACCATGGCATGGCATACCGCCACCCCTACGTGAGCGACGCCGACGGCCACCGCTACCTCGACTACCACGCCGCCTTCGGCGCCGTCCTGCTCGGCCACAACCATCCGGTGGTACGGCAGGCCGTGCTGGCCGCCCTCGACGGCATGGACCTGATGGGCCTGGGCGTCACACCGATCGAGGTCGAACTCGCAGAACTGGTCTGCGAACTGATCCCCTCGGCCGAGATGATGATCACCACGATGAGTGGCTCAGAGGCCACGGTCCAGGCCGTGCGCCTGGCTCGCGCGGCCACCGGCCGGTCGTTGATCGTGAAGTTCCAGGGCTGCTACCACGGCTGGGGCGACGCGCTGGCCAGGAACGTGATCTCCTCGCCCGCGGCCGCCTACGGCAGGGATCCGCTCTCGGCCGGCCTGCTCGACTCGGCAGTGGACGCCACCCTCATCGCCGAGTTCAACGACCTGGACTCGGTACGAGCCCTGTTCGAGGCGCATCCCGAGCAGATCGCCACGGTCTTCCTGGAGCCGATCCCGCACAACGTCGGCGCGCTGGTGCCTACGCGGGAGTTCGTCGAAGGGCTGCGCGCGCTCACCCGCCAGGAGGGCGCGCTCCTGGTCTTCGATGAAGTGATCACCGGCTTCCGCCACGCCGTGGGCGGCTACCAACAGGTCTGCGGGGTGCTGCCCGATCTGACGGCCTTCGGCAAGGCGATGGCCAACGGCTTCCCGACGGCGGGCCTCGCAGGGCCGAGGGAACTGATGGAGCGCTTCGCCGCCGACGTGCTGCTGGCCGGGACCTTCAACGGTCACCCGGTCGCCGCGCACGCCGCCGTCGCCACCAGGCGCCACCTGCGTGACAATCCCGACTTCTACCCCAGAACACACCGGCTGGGCGAGCGCATGCGCGCGGGGCTCGGCGAGATCGTCGCGGAACTCGACGTGGACGCCGAGGTCAGCGGGTTCGGCGGCGTGTTCGTGCTGTACTTCGGCACCGGTCCCGTCTCCGGCTACCGCGACCTGCTGCGCAACGACCACGCCGCGTACGCGGCCTTCCACCGCAGGATGACCGGGAAAGGCTTCCTGATGCTGCCGATGTCGCTCAAGCGCAACCACGTCTCTGGCGCCCACACCGACGCCGACATCGACCTGACCCTGGAAGCTGCCCGGGACGTGCTCAAGGAGATGCGCGCGGAGCGCATCATCTGATCGGGGCGGGCGAGGAGACCGAGCCCACCTGGCTGCTCTGACGCGCCCTGGCCTCCCACGCCCTCCATCGCGCCCATCAGGTGACGACCTTGACTCGATCTGGTAGGCGACGTGCCACCAAGGTCCAGCTCGGCGGGCATGGTCCTGTCGATGGTGACCAGGAACTTCTTGAACCCGGCGGCGCGGTGCCGGCGGTGCAGTTCGCCGATCACGGTCCCGTCGGCGACGTTTGAAGGCGGCGAACAGGCTGGTGATCCCGTTTTCCGCCCATCGTTAGCGGGATATCAGGTGCGAGAGCGCCGCCGGGCAGTGTCGTGACGGTGGTCTCGAATGGTGAGGAAGGCCGGGTTCGATCGTCGCAACGCAGTCCTGGCCGTGCGGGTCGAGGCTCTCAAGGTCGGTGGGGAAGGCGGACCCAGGCGGGAGGTTGCGCGGATTGAGAGTGAACGTGATGCGTGTGCCGCTGCCGACCGGCGGCTTGAACACCCGAGGCGCCGCGAGGGGGCGGAGGCCGGCAACCGCCTCGCCGACGACCTGCATGTCGTGGGCGTTGTCCAGGATGATGCGAAATCCGGTACGGACGAGGGCCTGGTCGTCGGCGAGCAGGAGGCGGATCATGCGGCGGGTCCCTGGATCGGGAGCGCGCTCGCGCCTGCCGAGATCAAGGATGAAGCGGAGGGCCGTATCGGCCGGATCGGTGGTGTCAGCCGCACCGCCGACCTTCCTGCTGTCCGGATCGCGCACGCCCAAGCCCTGCGGGCATGCTGACGGGACGGAGTATCCCGATCTATCAGGAGAAGTACGTATGGGGAGCGCATCCCGTCAGCGCCGGTTCTCTTCGTCCCTCGCGGCCGCGTTGGTGGTGGTCGTAGGGGTGGTCGCCTTGGCACCGCCTGCTGCGGCGGCAGGCGGTCCCGATCCCGTGGCCGAGTTGCGCCGCGAGGCCCATGTCCTGCGCGACACCGCGCCGTCGGGTGATCTGGGTGACCTTCGCCCGTTCGGCCGGGCTGTGAGCGGGGCCGTGGTGGTGGGGCTGGGCGAGGCCACGCATGGAGCACGCGAGTTCTTCACGATGAAGCACAGGGTGTTCCGCTACCTCGTCGAGGAGAAGGGGTTCACGACGTTCTCGCTGGAAGCAGGGTGGAGCGCCGGGCTGCGGCTGAACGACTACGTCCTGCACGGAAAGGGCGACCCGAGAGAGATCATGAAGGAGGAGTTCGGGAAGCTGGACATGTGGGCCGTCCAGGAATACTTGGATCTCATCATGTGGATGCGCGACTACAACACGCACCAGGTGAAGAAGATTCAGTTCATGGGCGATGACGCCAACTATCCCGCCGTGGGTGCGCAGCTCATCACGCTGGTCACCGACTACGTGCGCCGTTACCAGCCCGCGCTCCTGCCGGAGATCGATGCCCACTACCGGAAGCTGCGGGCCGTACGGGATGCCGACGCCTTCTTGAGCCTGCCGCTGAACGAGCGCGAAGCGCTGGTGTCCCAGGCCAACCAGGCCCTGGACCTGCTGCGCCGGAATCCGGGGCCGGACCGGGACAGGTACGTATGGGCCGTGCAGAACGCGCGCTCCATCGTCCAGAGTGCCACCGCGTTGTCCTTCGACACCGACGATCCGGAGCAGGTGAGCAAGGCCCTCCGATACCGGGACAAGATCATGGCCGATAACGTCGCGTGGTGGCAGGAGAACACGGGGGCGAAGATCCTTTTGTCGGCCCACAACGCACATGTGGCGTACGTG
This sequence comes from Nonomuraea sp. NPDC051298, assembly GCF_055586305.1. NCBI lineage: Bacteria > Bacillati > Actinomycetota > Actinomycetes > Streptosporangiales > Streptosporangiaceae > Nonomuraea > Nonomuraea sp. NPDC051298. The sequence continues at coordinate 746,472 of NZ_JBVJIM010000004.1, read as the reverse complement.
CCGTACGACGCGAAGCTCTACCCCAAGGTGCAGGGCGCCTTCCTGCGCGACCGGCTGGGCGCCCGCTACGTCGCCATCGGTCTCGCCTTCGGCCAGGGGTCTTTCAGGGCGCAGGACCCGAACGGCCGGTGGCGAACCGTCACGGTCGGGCCTCCCCAGAAGGGAGGCAACAACCATGCACTGAGCCGGGTCAGCTCCTCCGACTACTTCCTGGACATGCGCACCACGTCCGCCTCGGCCCGCGCCTGGCTCGACAGGCCACGGCCAACGCGTGACGCCGGCAGGCTCTGGCCAGAACCCGAGCGCATGGTCTCCCTCGGGAAGTCCTACGACGCCATGATCTATCTGCACGAGACCACGGCGGCACGCCCGCTGTCCTGATGGACACGGCCCCTCCGGCTCATCACAGCCCTGAAGAAGGACGCGGACCGGCCCGCCCTCGGTTCGGCAAGGATGCCCCTGCAGTAAGCCGACGCCTGATCATCCATGCCTGCGCCGATGACGGACCGCTTCTGGCACGCTGCTGACCGTGAGTGAACATGCGGTCGTCCTTGAGGGAGCGACCAGGACGTATGGGAAGGTGCTGCCGAGGTGGCGGCGCTCGGCCAGGTCAGCGTCGGGTTCCCGCGCGGCAGTTTCACTGCCGTGATGGACCTGTCGGGGTCGGACCGGCCGGATTCGGGCGCGGTTCGCATCGCCGGGCAGGACATCACCGGCTTGGGGGAGAAGGAGCTGGCGGTGCTGCGCCGCGATCGGATCGGTGTCATCTTTCAAGCGTTCGATTTGGTGCCGGTAGTTGACCGTCTGGCAGAACGTGATCCTGCCCTCCAGACTGGCCAGGCGGCGGCCCGACCCGTTCCGCGTGCGGGTTGCTGCATCGGGTCGGGCTGGCCGGGCGGGAGGGGCATCGCCCGGCACAGTTGTCCGGTGGCCAGCAGCAGCGTGTGGCGATCGCTAGCGCCCTGCTGGGCAGGCCGGAGGTGCTGTTCGCCGACGTCACGCATTGACCAGGGCCGGGCCCGCCGAGGACTTGTGATCGCCGAGGCGGCGGCTGCCGCTCCAGGTCGTGCAGTCGAAGACCGTGTGCCACAGCCGTTGCGCGGGCTGGTACCCCAGCGCGCCACGAACAGCCGGAAGTGGCCCTCGCTGCTGGAGAAGCTCAAGATGGCTTTTGAGTCGGTACGGCCCGCGATCTCGGCCAGCCCGGGACGGTTCCAGACGATCGGTCGTTCCTGCACCAGGTCGTCGTCGCTGCGGAACCATTGGATGAGATTGTCGATCAAGACCGAGATCCAGGAGATGTAATCGTTGTAGCTACTGCCCCCGCCGTCCGGCCACCACCAGCCCGGGAGCGCGTCGCTCAGCTTGTTGTACCAGGAGCTGGGGCTGTCGTCGGCTTCCCAGCATTCGATGTGGACCGGCAGCGAGTTGGTGCTCCGGCCGTTGAACACCGTGACCCTGAAACCGTAGTCGGCCATGGCCTGGATGAACTCCGGGATGCGCCGAGCACGGATTCGGCGGACTGGCAGGCCAGTCGATACGGCCTCGCCAGCGGGGGCGGGCGACAATCGGAAACCTTCAGCCCCGTGCATGAGCAGCCGAGTGGGCGCGGGGCGGGTGGACTTATCGTCTTGACCCGCGGCAACGAGGCTTGTTGGGGTCGAACGTCATTCGCGCAAGGCTTCTGACCCTCCACCGCTCTTGGCTGTTCCAGTGCTCCAAGCGCGACCCCGTGATCCCAGAATCACCGGCCGACGGTCCGTGGCCGGATACGCTTGGGGTCCGGTGATCTAGTAGCTTCGGCACCGTTTCTGGAAGGGCTGATGATGGCCGACGAACCCGTCGTCGAGGACAAACTCCGGTCGCACGTGCCGCACACGGCACGGATCTGGAATTACTGGCTGGGCGGTAAAGATCATTTTCCGGCGGATCGGGAGGTCGGGGACCGGGTTCGGGAGATCTTTCCCGTGGTGATCGAGTTGGCGCGGGCCGACCGGCTGTTCCTGGGGCGGGCTGTGCAGTACCTGGCGGCCGAGGCGGGGATCCGGCAGTTTCTTGACATCGGCACAGGGCTGCCGTCCCAGGACAACACGCACGAGGTCGCGCAGCGGGTGGCCCCCGAGTCGCGGATCGTGTACGTCGACAACGATCCACTGGTATTGGTGCACGCACGAGCCCTCCTGACCAGCTCCGCGGAAGGTGCCACCGACTATCTCGAAGCCGACTTGCACGACCCGGACACCATCCTGCGGGAGGCGGCCAAGACGCTGGACTTCTCCCAGCCGGTGGCGATCATGCTGCTGGGCATCATGCATTTCATCAGCGACGACGACGAACTGCAGCGCATCATCGACCGGCTACTGACCGCCGTGCCGTCCGGAAGCTACGTGGCAGTGGCCAACACCACCACAGCGGTCAACGGCGAGGCCACCGCCGAAGCGGTCCGCGTATGGAATCTCGACGCTCAGCCGAAACTGAAGCTGCGGACCCCGGAGCGGATCGCCGAGTTCTTCGACGGCCTTGAGGTGGTGGAACCAGGCTGGGTCTCGTGCTCACGGTGGCGTACCGAGCCAGACTACGACGGCAGCCTGCCGGTCGAGGTCGACCAGTGGTGCGGGGTCGCGCGCAAGCCATAGGGGCCACAGGCCGGAGCGTTGTACGCAACAGGCGCCGAGGCCGTCGCGGTTGAAAATGGGGTCACGTGGCCGATGGCCACACACGATCGCGATCCGCGTCGTCCACTTCAGCGGTCCCGGCGTGTGAGAGCCGGAGGGGAAGGTACGCGCGCGAATGAGTCGCCGTCGAGTCGCTGCTGAACGAGTACGGCGTTCCCGCTCCGCTCACGAAGCTCGCCGATAGCACGTGGGTGTTCGAGAGAGGCGCCCCGGTCCGGGGTATGGGAGCGGTTGGCGGGGGACCTGGGCGGGCCTTCCCCCTGTACGAGGCCGCACTGGCCGGCTGCGAGCGGGTACCAGGTTCAGGTCACCGGGTGACGAAGACCTTGCGCGCCGAGGTGTCCGTGGAGTCAGGGGGAGGTTGGCCGGCGTGGTCGTAGGCTTGCTGGGACGCCGACACCTCGCCGAGGTGCGCGATCGCCCATTCCTCCAGCGCGCGCAGCGGTTCGCGCAGGGTGCGGCCCGCTTCGGTCAGCGCGTACTCGACGCGGACCGGAACCTCGGGGTGGACGGTACGGCGTACGAGCCCGTCCCGTTCCAGTCCGCGGAGAGTCTGGGTGAGCATCTTCTGCGAGATGCCCTCGATGCGCCGACGCAGTTCCGAGAACCGGACGCTGCCGTCCCACAGGGCGCCCACGATGAGCACCGTCCAGCGGTCGCCGATGCGATCCAGGATGCGGCGGGTGGGGCAGTCCGCACGATAAGGGCTGCCGCGGAGCACCGACTCCGACTGAGTGGTTACCACAAAGTGCCTTCTTCCGATCAGAGAGCTGCTCTCCTACGGTAACCAATGGGCGTCGCCTGACGCCATCCGTCTCGGAGAAAGGCATCTCATGTCCCGTATCACCGTCATCGGCGGCACCGGCTACGCCGGCTCGGCCATCGCCGCCGAGGCCGCCGCTCGCGGACACCAGGTCACCGCGCTGAGCCGCTCGCTCCCCGCCACGCCGATCCCGGGCGTGGACCACGTCCAGGGCGACGCCACCGACGAGGCAACCCTCTCAGCAGCCATGAAGGACACGGACGCCGTCGTGGCCGCACTCGCGCCACGCGGCCCGCTGGCCGCCACCTTCCGCGACGTCTACAGCACCATCGCACGCCTGGCCGACGCCGCGGGCCTGCCCCTGTACGTCGTCGGCGGCTACTCCTCCCTGCGCCCCGTACCCGGCGCGGCCCGCTTCGTCACCGACCTCAGCCACACCCCCGCGGAGCTCCACGACGAGATCCGCGCCGGGGCCGCGCTCATCATCGAGGACCTTCCGGCCACACCCCCGACCCTCAACTGGGTCTTCGTCAGCCCGGCACTCAGGTTCGGCGCACACATGCCCGGCGAACGACTCGGCCGCTACCGGCTCGGCGACGACGTCGCGGTCCAGCCACAGGACGGCGGCGCGATCTCCGCCGAGGACTACGCCCTCGGATTCGTCGACCTGATCGAGAAGGGCGACCGCCACCGGGCACAGGTCAACCTCTGCCACTAGAGCGGGCAGGAGCGGCAGGCGAGGCCGAAGATCACCTCTCGTGTCCAGGCGATGCGCCGTGTCACCCCGGCCCCCCATGCCCCAGGTCCAGCGCTGGACGCGGAGTCTGACCGCCCTTTGGCTGATGGACGTTACCTGTGGGTGTCGGCTGGGCGCACCGGCCCGGCACGCGCCAGACCGCCTCGTACGGGTCGCGGCCAACGCCGAACTGCACTCCGCGATAGGAGGTCACCCACGTCATACCATCGGGGGCCTTCACTGCCAGATCGCCGCCCGGACTGATCTGCGAGATCTGGATCTCCTCCAGGAGCACCTCAAGGGCTGGCCTTCGGCAGTCGGGTTGAGCCGCAGGTCGGCCTGGGTCCAACGAGCGGCGGGCGCGTAGGTGCTCTCATGCAGGTTTTGCACTGCTCCACCTCCGCCTGGCCCAAGTTCTCCACATGGCTTGCCAGGGCGTCAGGAGCGATCTTGAACTGGCGGTTGAAGCCCAGTTCGGCCGGGCCCGGCACGGTCTTCAGCTTGCACGTGTCCTTGCGGACGGACGCGGCGACGGCTGTCCGTTTCAATCGATGATCGCGGTGACTTCGGCCTCGATGAGGATGCCGGGCTCGAAAAGCACGTCCACCCCGATCAGTGCGGCCGGGGGCGTGGCGATGTCGAACTCGCGGGCCGCCTGTTCGACTCCGGCGTTGAAGGCGTCGTACATCTCTCTCTTCCAGCCTGCGGCGTACCACGTGAAGCGGACGACGTCGTGGAACGTCGCTCCGGCCGCGTCCAGCGCCTTGGCGACGTTGCGGTAGACCTGGGTGACCTGCCCGGCGAGGTCGCCCGGTGCCACGAGATCGCCGTTCTCGTCCCAGGCGACCTGTCCGGCGATGTGGACCTGCCTGCTCCCCGTCGCCACCGCGACGTGGTGGTAGAGCGGGACTTGGACATGTCCGTCAGGGTTGATGAGCGAAACAGCCACGAGATCTCCCGATGGTTATGTGATCGAGGCGCCGGAGGGCGCCCGTGCTCTCTTGCGGTTACTCAGAAACCATAGGAGAGTATGCGTCGACGTGGAAGAACGCACTTTTTGGAGACTGGGGAACCTTATGGTGACCAAGCAGTACGCAGGCATGGCTGACGAAGCGGACCTGAGGCGTGCGGACTCCCTGGCGCGGGAGATCTTCTCGGATGTCGCCAACAAGTGGGCGTTGCTCATCATCGAGGCTCTCGGTGAGCGCACCCTCCGCTTCAGCGAGCTGCGCGACGAGGTCGAGGGCATCAGCCACAAGATGCTCACCCAGAATCTGCGCATGCTGGAGCGCAACGGTCTGGCCGAGCGGAAGGTGTATCCCACTGTGCCGCCGCGAGTCGAGTACACCCTCACCGAGCCGGGCCAGGCCCTGCGCGCGACGGTCGATCTCATCTGCGGCTGGACCCACCAGTACTTCGGCCACATCGAGACCGCCCGCCGGCGCTTCGACGCCTGACGGCTCAGTTCAAGAGGACGCTCCTCTGATCGTGGAATTCGTGGAGCGGCTGCTGCAGCGCTGGCCAGAAGGGGGCGAGGTGGATGAGGATGATGTCCCGTGGGCGGCATCTCCGCTGATCATGGGGGCGGCAGGTCCCTACGTCTACGTTGCGATGGCGTGGAGTCGCGCGGAGGACACCGCAGCCTACGCGATCCAGGTCGCAGCCCAACTCGGCCTGCACTACTTCGACCCTCAAGAAGATCGGCTTCGGACCCCGTAGCTGCTGGCGGTGCGGCGCTCGGCCGGGCCGGCGAAGCTTGCGGTCGTCGAGGCGGCGCGCGGCTCGTTCGACGCCGCCCACGCGGCGCTCACGGCGCGCTCTGGCAACGTGATCGGCAAACGGCGGATCGAGCAGGTCGGTGGCCCAGGACGCGGTCGATGTCGATGCCTTCCAGGTGTGCCGTGCACGGCGTCCACGCTCAGCGTGGACGGCAACGGCATCGCGACGCGTCCTGAGGCGCTGCGCCCCACCCGCGCCAAGGACTGACGGCTCAGTAGGCTCCGATGTCCGAGTAGCCGTTGTACAAGGCGCCCAGATCCTCTGGCCAGAAGCGATCGGTCGGCAGCGCGGCGAGCGGCTCGTACATGAACAGTTCCAGCCTCAGATTGAGGGCGACCCAGGGCTCGGCCTCGTCATGGCCCGCTTCGGTCACCCAGCGACCCACGTCGCGGTACACGGCGTGGATGAAGTAGGCGTACGACTCGATGCCGCGATGGGCCGAGTAGGCTTCGCCGCGCCGCAACCGAACGTCGTGGACCAGCCCGGTGGCGCCGTCCAGCAGCAGGTAGTCCGCGTCGTCCATCGAGTCCACCACGAACATCGAGGCCGGTTCCGGCAGCCCCGGGCAGGCGCTGAGCTGCCGTACCTTCTTCTCCTCCCACTGCTCCGTGACGGGTGCCACGCCGCGCAGGCCCGCCCGCGCCGTGTGCAGGCCCTTGGCGGGCAGGCCCACCTCGGTGAGGAAGTCCCGGGTGGGGGCATGGGTGATGAGGGGGTGCACCTGCTCGGGGCGCAACCGCACCAGCCCGTCGGCGCCGAACGTCTCTTCCAGCAGCGCGCGGGCCACCCGCACCGGCGGCCGGTACGGCGCGGCGGGCTCCACCTCCTCGACCCCCGCCAGGTACAGGTGCCGGCGCAGCGGCAGGTAGTCCCAGCCGAGCTCCTGATAGTCCAGCGCCTCTTGCCGGCTCCGGATGACGGCGGCCAGTTCGCGGTGCGCGGCCGGACGCTCGGCGGCGGGCGGGGCCAGCCTCTCGGCCAACTCGGGCAGCGGGATGATGTACGCGGGAAGCCCTGGCTCCGCGGTGGGCAGGGCGGCGGCGACCTCGTCCACAGCCTGTGACGCCGCCTCGTAGTCGTCCTGGTCCGCCCGGCGGGTGTGCAGGAGCCGCCAGGCGGCCAGGCCCATGGGGTCGAGTGCCAGCGACAGCATGGACGCGGCGTCCCTGGCCTCCGGCGTGAGGCCGTCCGTCCACGCGCGGGCGACCCGTTCGGCGAGCGGTCCGGTGCCGGGGTCGGCGCCTCGGGCGCGGGCGGCGACGGCCGCCATCCCCAGGTTGGGGTAGACCTGGCCGGCGGTGAACGGGCCGGGCAGGCCCTCGGTCTGCTCGCCGTACCAGGCGTCGAAGGCGTCGCGGTCGGTGCAGCGCGGATCGTCCAGGTCGAGCACGTAGTGGGGGACGTCGAGGCCGAGCACGGCCGGGTCGCGGACCTCGATCAGCACGTGGGCCCGGGGATCCTCCAGGACCGGGAGGATCAGGTCCGGCGTCAGGCGGCCGAGGTGGGGGCTTGCGTGCGCGTCGAGGAACATGACGCTGTACCGGGGGTCGTCGAAGCGGTGGTCGGTGGCTCGGGAGACGAGCCCGTCGAGCGAGGTCGCGCGCAGCGAGAACAGGCCCCGGCACGATTCCAACTGGGTCGATTCGGTGTTGGTGTACACGAGCCGGGTCTTGCCCACGCCCGGCGACCCGGTGAGTACGAGCACCCGGGGCCCGTAGTGATCCTTCCACCAGCGTTCGAGCGCCATGCCCGCGGGAGTCCGGCCGGCGCTGTGCTCGATCTTGTAGTCGATCCAGTCGAAAGGGCCGAGGTCCAGGTAGTCGACGTCGGGGGAGTTCCGCATGAGCCGGGTCGCGCGCGCGAGGTGGAACCCTTCGACGACTGTGCTCAGCTCCAGGACGCGCCGGTGGGTGTCCAGCAACCTCTCCCGCACGCCCGCCACGCACGGCTGGTCGGTGTGCGACAGGAGGCGGCTGTTGTCGCGCCCGTGGTCCTTTCGCAGTTCCTCCAGGTGCTCGAAGAAGGTCTGCTGGACCCTGCCCAGCGTCGGCACCACCTCGGCCAGCAGCTCACGCAGCCGCCCGGCCTTCGGCTGCTCTTCTGCCAGGTTGCCCAATCTGGCCAGCAGGCTGTCGAAGCGGTAGAGCCGCAGGTCCGGCCAGTCGAGGGCCAGGCTGTCGTAGGCGGACCGCAGTCGAGAGGGAAGATCACTTGGGTAGCGCATGACCGCGACCCTAACGGCGCGCCGAGGGGATTCGGGTCGTGGAAGCGCCACCTGGGGAGAGAAGGGGAAGCAGACCGGCGGACACAGGATCGAACGGCGCGGGAGCCATCTCATGACCGACTGGGCGGGATTCCAGAAGTCCCGCGCGTGACGGGGAGTGAGATCGTCGGCGCGACTTCAAGGGGATGGGCGGGCGCGGTCGAATACCCGGATGGAGGAGGACGGTAGATGGCCGCCACTGATGCCAGCATCCGTCCATGACCAATCCTCCGACCACCCCATTGGGTGAGGTCAATGACCAGGTACGCCGAGCCGGAAATGACGTGCGGATGTCGCGGCCGCCGTACGGTGGCGAGTTCGAATCCCTCTTGTCTTCCTTCGCCGGGCAGTTCCCGCCGACCATCACTCCCGAGATGATCGAACCCCTTCGTGCGGGTGGCAACGCGTGGGCCCCGACGATCGACGTCATGCTCAATGGCCGCGCCGTGCGACGGGAGGACAGGCGCATCCCGGGCCCGGAGGGCGACCCTGACCTCCCCGTGTCGATCTTTCGTCCGAGCGAGGCAGCCGAGGTCGCTCCGGCCATCTTCAGCATCCACGGCGGCGGGTTCATCTTCGGAGACCGGTTCACCGAGCTTGACGAGGCCCTGGACTGGGTCGAAGAGTTCGGCGTCGTGCTCGTCTCGATCGACTATCGCCTGGCCCCTGAGCATCCGGACCCCGCTCCCGTCGAGGACTGCTACGCCGGTCTCTTCTGGACCGCCGAGAACGCCGATCTGCTGGGCATCGATCGCGATCGGATCGTCATCGTGGGCAGCAGCGCCGGCGGCGGCCTGGCCGCCGGAGTGTCGCTGCTCGCCAGGGATCGCTCCGGGCCACGGCTGATCGGCCAGCTACTGATCGCTCCGATGTTGGATGAGCGCAACGACTCCCTGTCGGCCCGTCAGTTCGCCGGCATCGGGGTGTGGGATCGGGGCAGCAACGACACGGCGTGGAATGCGCTGCTCGGGGACCGTCGTGGCACGGACAGGGTGACCTCGTACGCCTCGCCCAGTCGTGCCCATGATCTCTCCTCTCTGCCGCCGGCGTTCATCGACGTCGGCAGCACGGAGACCTTCCGCGACGAGTCAGTCGAGTACGCGCACGCGCTCTGGAGGGCTGGAGTCCAAGCGGAGTTGCATGTGTGGCCGGGCGTCTTCCACGGCTTCGACGTGATGCTCCCGGACGCGAAGATCTCCATCGCCGCGCGCCGCGCTCGCGCGGAATGGCTCGCCCGCACGCTGGACGAGTAGCTCACGGGCGGGGCGTCAGCGGGCCACTCCCACGGCGGCGTACCGCGTCGCCAGTTCACCGCACGCCTCGATGAGCTCTGGCGGGCCGATGACCTCCATGTCGGCGGCGAAGGTCCCGTAGAGAGCGGCGAGCCCGACCCACGACCAGGCTCCCATCGACAGCCGGCAGCGTTCCGGGCCGATCTCCTCGACGACGGCGCCGCCGGGGACCCACTCGGCGATGGACGCGGCCGAGACCTCGAGGATGGCGACGCCCTGGCACGCCCATTCCTCGACGGTGTCGCCACGATCGACGCGCGTCTTGACGTACTCGACCACGTCGGGCGCCGGAAGCTCGCGGGGTCGGAATCGCAGCCCGGTCCGCATTCGGGGAACGATGCGGTCGACACGGAACACGCGCCATTCCGCACGATCGAGATCCCACGCGACCAGATACCAACGGCCGCTCCAGACGAGGAGGCGGTGCGGTTCCACCCGAAGGGGTGGCGTCCACTCCGCCTCCTTCGCTGTTGTGGTCGCGTAGTCGAAGCGCAGCACCTCGCGTTCTCTGACCGCGGCGCCGACCGCGGTCAGCGAGGTGGCCTCGACGGACGGGCCGGGGAACTCCCAGGCATTGGTGATGGACGTGACCTGCATCGCGTCGATCTGCGACCGAAGGCGAGGGGGCATGACCTGCCGGATCGTGGCGAGGGCCCGCGCCGCCGCCTCGCTGAACCCGACGACGGCCTTGGGCGCGAGTTGGAGCGCCAGGGACACGGCGATGGCCTGATCGTCGTCGAACAGCAGCGGAGGCAGATCTGATCCCGCCGACAGCCGATACGTCGCACCGGGCCCCCTCGAGACATCCACGGGGTAGCCGAGCGCACGGAGCCGGTCGATGTCCCGACGTACTGTCCGGACACTGATGTCAAGCCGCTCAGCCAGCGCCGGACCTGACCAGTCGCGTTGTGCCTGAAGCAGCGAGAGCAGGAGCAGCAGGCGAGCCGAAGTTTCGCGCATCCCTCCACACTCGCATGAATGGCGGCCAGTAAATGACCGCCTCTGATGGAAACGTGCCCGCATGACCACTCAATCGTCTCCCTCAGCCGCATCCCCAGATGCCGCTTCACCTGCGGACTCCTCGATGATCACAGGCGGACGCGCGGCGCTGATCGCCATCGTCGTGGTGCTCCTCGCGGACTTCATGGACCTGCTCGACGCCACGATCGTGAGCGTCGCGGCTCCCGAGATCATGAGTGAGCTGGGCGCGAGCGATTCAGCGATTCAATGGACGGTCGCGGGCTACACCCTCGCGATGGGTGCCGCCCTCATCACCGGAGGACGGCTGGGAGATCAGTTCGGCAGGCGCCGGATCTTTCTCGGCGGATTGGCTGGATTCGGCATCGCGTCCGTGCTCTGCGCACTGGCACCGAGCCCCGAGGCGCTGATCGCTACTCGCGTACTGCAGGGCCTGGCCGGTGGATTCATGGTGCCGCAGGTGTTCGGGATCATCCGCTCGTCGCTGGAGCCGGCCACCCGCGCAAAGGCCTTCGGCGCGTACGGCGCGGTCCTCAGCCTCGCGTCGGTCGCCGGACCACTGCTCGGCGGGTTCCTCGTCGATGCCAACCTGTTCGGCCTCGGCTGGCGCGCGATCTTCTGGGTGAACATCCCCGTCGTGATCCTCGGCCTGATCCTCGGCGCGAGATACCTGCCCGAATCGAGCGCGGACGAGAAGAGGCGAATCGACGTTCTCGGCGCCGTTCTGGGCGCGGCGACGGCCGTACTGGTGCTCCTGCCTCTCGTCCAGGGCAACGAATGGGGTTGGCCGTGGTGGGGCTACGCGATGATGGCGAGCTCTCTGCTGACGGGCGGGCTGTTCCTTCTCCGGGGACGTCGGGTCTCGTCCCTCGGCGAGCAGCCGGTCTTCGATCCTGCGCTGCTCAGGGTGCGGGCCTTCTCCGGCGGACTCGCCGCCTCGATGTTCTTCTTCGGCGCCGTCGGTTCGTTCTTCTTCCTGCTTTCGCTGTACCTGCAGTTCGGACTGGGGATGAGCGCGTGGGAGACCGGGCTTGTGATCGTCCCCTACGCGGTCGGTGCGATCGTGACCTCCGGCGTCGGCATCCAGTTCGCCGGCAAGGCCGGGCGTGCGCTCCTGATCAGCGGAGCTCTGATCCTGGCGGTGTCTCAGGTCGTGTTCCTCGTCGTCGTGCGCGACGACGCCCATCCCGGCTACTGGCTCCTGGCGCTGCCGCTGCTCATCGGCGGCCTCGGCCTCGGCCTGACCGCGCCCTCGCTCATCAACGTGATCCTGGCCGGGGTACCGGCGAGAGACGCGGGCTCGGCCGGCGGCGTGCTCACGACCGTCAGCCAGATCGGCAGCGCCGTCGGTGTCGCCGTCCTCGGCGGAATCTTCTTCGCCGGTGTCGATGGGGCGCTCTCCGCAGGGGCGGCCGTGGCTGACAGATTCACGGAGGCGTTCGCCGAGATCCTCCCTTGGCAGATCGGCTTCTACGCGCTCGCAGCAGTGCTCATGCTGCTGCTGCCCGCCCGCGCCGCCGAGCACACGGACGAATAGCGTTCTCGACGCAACTTCGCTCTCCGTGAAGCTTGTCCGGCACCCGCCGCCTGGTTCGGTGGCGGGTGCCGGACGGTCGTGCGGTCACCGGCGTGGAAACCCTGTCACGTCAGACGGCAGCACTTCTCGTCGTGGCACGGCTCCGGGTGTGGCGCGCGGTCGTCTGCGAGCTCGATGTCCGCCAGCTCCGTGTCGCCGATGTTGGTGACGGTGTACGTGTACGTCACCGGCTCGCCCACCCGGTAGCGGCGGGAGCCGTCCACCGACTTCGTCAGCCGCAGCCCTCGCTCTGCCCTGGCCCGCAGTGTGCCGCTGTCGGGCGGCGACTCCACCTGGGTGCCGCCGGACCGGGTGCAGGGATCCGGAAGATGGTGCCAGGCGTGGCCCGAGAGCACAGGACCAAAGGTCAGGAACGTACTTGGCGCGGAAATTCTCGCTACGGAACAGCCACTACATCGCGGCCAGGCCCCGAACGCCTGCATCGTCGGCTGCGGGTGGCCCCTGGCTGATCGGGCGTGGGGGAGCGAACGGTGGGGAGGGTTTTGCCGGGCGATGTGAACGGAGATGTGGCGTCGCTCGCCCGCCTGAAGCAGGAGCCGCATGTGAGCCGCCTCCCGGCGGACGCCACGGGCGCCAGTCATGGCGAGCGCGTACGGCAGTGCGCGGACCAGGTGGAGGTCTTGAAGCCGGTCACCGCACCAGTTGTGCGATCACGGTTCTTGACACAGCGTGCGAGGTTTCCGGGCCATTCGTGCACGAGCCTTGTCGTCGCCCCGGCACACCGGTAGCCATGGGTCTCGCACTGGATCATCAAGAATCCTGCGACCCCGAAAGGAACGTTCGTGCGCAAGGCACTTCGTGCTGCTCTTTTTTCTGCCGCCCTGGTCGGCTTTGTCGCGGCGGGCGCGTCCGCGTCGGCGTCCGCCACGCAATCTCCTACCCACACGTTCGCAGTGTGCTACAAGAACTCCGACTGCAACATGGGCTACGCCTCCGGCTCCATCGACTGGCAAATGCTCGGCGGCGGTGTCAACGAGCCCATTGTCAGCGGCAAGGTGATCAACCGCCGTCGCAGTGATTACTCCACGACGGTCGTTTTCGAGAGTTTCGACAGCAGGGACAGGAAGCTTGGGTCCGAGTCCAGAACCGTCAGGGACGGGTCCAAGACTTTCGATGCCTTCCTCGCACCGCTGGGCACATCCCGGATCAAGGTCACCGTTTGCCAGAATTTCGCCTACGGGAAGCGATGCGGGAGCCCGAAGCACTACGTGCGACCGCGTTCCTGAGGGCGCTCTCCGCGCGACGGATGCCGCAGGCCCGGTTGTTCGGAATCACGTCCGATGTCGCCGGATCCTGCTCTTCCCTCGGATCGTCGGCCACCCGTCGCACGAAGCTGTGTGGCCCATCTGCTGAGCACATGGAAGGTAGATCGAGTGCCTGACGATAGCTCCCCAAGCCCGACATATCCGGACCCATCCGCAAGTCCCTCGACGAGCGACTCCCCGACACCGAGTCCTTCGCCGAGCGATTCCGGCTCGCCGAGCCCGTCACCGAGCACCCCGGCTGCCCCTCCGAGCCCCTCCCCATCGAATCTGGCCCCGTGCCCGCACGATCCCCCGTGCCGGATCCGCCCGTGCCTGCCGGATGACAGGCTGGACCGTCCCCGGGGCCCTCTTTGGCCTGCAACTGGCGACCGTGTTCCTGCGCCGCAGCCCGCTGAGCCCATCCCGTCTGACCAGGATGGCTACCAGGCCCGAACCGACAAGATCATCGCATTCGCGAACGTGATGCTTGAGGCCGCGTCGAATGTCGGCAAGGTCAAAGAAGGTGCGCCCATGGCCGAAGACCGGGGGGTGCTCGCCGACACCCCCCGCATTGTCAGACCTTTTCTCGACAGGCTCAACGGCTATATCGGGGAATGGGTCACCGCCGCGGGAACCCTGGAGCAGGTGCTCAAGGACGACGCGCCAAAGCTCATCGGCATGGCAAGGAGGTATCGCGATGCCGAAGCGGACGCCGAAGCGGACGCCGGTGCGGCCGTCGGCCAGATCGACCGGTGAAGGAGCCCTGGATGCCAACCCCTCCGAGCAGAACGCCCAAGCCCAGCCATACCGTCAGGGCCGCACAGGGCCGTGCCGCGCGTATGGAGCATCTGGAGCGTCTTACGGCTCAGCGGGCCGACCTTGACCAGGTCAAGGTCGATCCGAACTTCTTCCAGAGAGTGATACAACAGGTCAAGGCTCAGAATCGGCCGATCTGGACCGGGCTGGCCGGGGCCGGCCTGCTCGTAGCGGGCACTGCGATCGTCATTCCCGCCCTTGGGAACCTGGCCGATCCCCGCAAGCTCTTCGAAGACCGGAGCAGGTGGAATGAGATGCTGAGCGATCTCAAGCTCAGCGCCTGGGACGTGTGGGTCAGCCACTTCAGCCTGATCTCGCCCTACTGGACGGGGCCCGCGTCCGAGACGGTCCAGCAGCATCTCCGGTTCAAGTTGATCGGCATGTTCGACGAACTCGGCCGCGTCGCCACGGAAGTGAGCAACACCCTGACCAGTCTGGCCTGGGACATCGTGGAATACGATGTGAAGTTCGTTTCGCTCGCGGTGACGGCTGGTGGAATCTTCGCGGCCCTTCTGCCGTTCAGTGCGGTTCCGGCAGGCAAGCTCGCCCTCGGCGCGACTGCCGTCACGTTCCTCACTCTGCTCTCGAATCTGATGCAGGAGTTCGTCGGCAAGATCAAGGCACTCGACCTCAAGCTGGAAACTCTCGGCCACAGGATCTTTGAACTTCGAGGGCTTTTCTCCACAGGAAACGACAAACTGCATCTCCAATCGCCTGGCTTTGATCCCAACCTCTGGGAGCCCATCACAAAGGAAACATCGTGAGGCATGTTGCCGCCTTCGGCGCAGACGACGGGAAGCAACTCCCAGAGCTGCTCGACGAGGTCGAACGTCTGGCTGACGCGTTCGCGGGCGAGCTGGGCGAGGCGGAGGAGCGAACCGTGACCGGTGCAGACAGCACCGGCCGGGTGGTGGCCACGGCGTCGAGTTCGGCGCGGCTCCTACGCCTGTGTATCGATCCCCGGGCGATGCGCGACCTCGACCACGTGGAGCTGAGTCACGCCGTACTGGACGCGGTCGTGGCGGCCCGCGCTGCCGCGGTAGGGGAACTGAACGCGATCCTTGACGGGATGAACGGCGGTCGGCCGCAGCCTGACCCAGAGGAAGATCCGTTCACGCGTCACCTCGACGCGATGCTGCGGGACGCCGAACGTGGATGAGGCGGACAGGCTACGGATGGTCACCGAGAAGCTGGAGCAGTTGGAGCGCCTGTCGGCGACTCAGGCTGAGACCGAGGCGGCGGCAGAGCATCTGGCGGTACGGGAGTTCATCGGTAAGGCTGACAGGGGTCGGATCGTGGCCACCGTCGACGGCGCGGGAAACCTGCTCTCCATCGACATCAGCCGGCTGAGCAAGCGGCGGCACGACGGCGTGACCCTCGGCGACGCGATACTCGAGGCGATCCACGCGGCCGAGCAGGCCGCGGCCGAGGCGAAGACCGCGCTGATGGGCGACCTGGGCGCGGGCCTCGGCCTGGGCGACCTGTTCGGTGACGCCCGGCGCCTCCTCGACTCTGCCAGAACCGTGTCCGACGCCAAAGACCGCTCGAACCGCTGACCTTCGACTGCGTGCGTCATCGGGCGGCTCGGCCGACGCTACCGGGACTTTCGTGCGGATGCGTGAAGCACCGGGAGACTTGCGTAGGTCATGACTGGACACATCCGGTTGTGGTTGGCGGTCGTGAGCTGTCGGCGTTTCTCATCGGCGTGTCGAGCGGTCTGCGTGACGGCGTCCACGTAGTAGCCGGCCGGCGAGGAGGGCCGCGCAGGCCCCGACGGTCAGGAGCCCGCCGGCGAGGAAGGTGCCCCGTGCCCCGGCGAGCGGCAGGACCAGCGCCCCGAGTGCGGCGCCCGCCGCGATGCCCGCGTTGTAGGCGCCGGAGTTCGCCGCCAGGGCGATGTCCGTGCGGCCCGGCGCGCACTGCAGCATGGCGTTCTGCGTGGTCATGAACACCGGCCCGAGCGCACTGCCCATCAGCATCAGGAACACCACCGCCGCCACCGGATGAGCGCCGAGTGCGTACAGGCCGAGCATGCCCACCGCCTGCGTCGCCACGGCGACAGCCAGCGCGGACAGCGGAAAGCGGTCCAGAAACACCCCGGTGACGCCCACCCCGGCCAGACACGCGACACCGAACCCCACGAACAGGACGCTGACCGTGCCCGGGGAGAACCCGCTCACGTCTCCCAGGAACGTCATGATGTAGGTGTATCCCGTGAACGCCCCGGCTGCGGACAACGCTCCGGCCGCCAGCACCGTCCCGAACCGCCGCACGTCGGGACTGGTCGCGTAGGCGGCGGGCTCCTCCTCCGGGCGCGAAGTCGGCAGCAGAACGGCGATCGTCACCAGAGAGACGAACCCCAGAGCCGCCAGCACGGCGACGGGCACCTGCCAGGTACTCTGCTGCCCCAGCCACGTCCCAGCGGGAACGCCGAGTACGAGAGCGAGCGAACCGGCCACGGACAGCGCCCCGACCACCCGCCCCCGGACCTCGGGCGCGAACAGGCCCACCGCGACCGGCCCCATCACGGCCCAGAACAGAGCCTGGGCGAGCGCGGTCAGCAGCCGCGCCACGAGGAGCAGCCAGTAGGAGGGGGCCAGCGCCGCGACGAGGCTGGACACCACGAGCGCGGCCAGCAGCCCCGTGAGCACATGGCGACGAGGTACGGCCCGCACGACGTGGGCGATCGGCACGGATGCGATGGCCACCGTCACGCCGTAACCGGTGACCAGGAGACCGACCGCCGACAGGGACACCCTGAGGTCTTCGGAGATGAGCTCCAGGAGGCCGATCGGCAGGTTCTCCGCAGTGTTGAACGTGAGGGCGGCCAGCATCAGTGCCCCGAGCAGCGCCAGCCTCTGCCATCGGGCCGGTTGTCGCGTGATCGTACGGTCTCTTCCCGTTCTCGCCCACTGCACCCGCTCAGCCGCACCGTCCATGCAGATACCCCACCAAGCCCACCAGCCCCTCCGCAACCGAATTCATCCTGGAGGTCATCGGCAAAGTCTTCTGCAAATGAGCCGGTCGGACGGTACACAGCCGAGCGTCCATTTTTGCGTGGACATGGGGGAGCTGCTCCACTAATGTACCGACCGTCTGGACGGTCGGGATTTTGGCGGGCGGAGGGGCGATGCGAGATCGGATTCTGGACAGCGTTGAGCGAATACTGATCTCCGGAGGGGCGGACGCGATCCGGCTGGATGCGGTCGCGGTGCAGGCCGGAGTCAGCAAGGGCGGCCTGCTTCACCACTTCAGGTCCAAGCAGGCGCTGCTCGAGGGGGTGCTCGACCGGCAGGTGGAACGGTTCGAGGCGGAGCTGCCGCCACCGGGGACGCAACCCGGCGCCTTCACTCGCGCCTGGCTGGAGGCCACCATCCCGGACACCGACGACCCCGCACGGGCCCACACCGACCAGGTAGCGGTCGCCTTGCTCGCCGCGCTCTCCGGCGGCCCACAGGTGCTCGATGCGTTCCGGCGTCGCTACCAGGTCTGGCAGGACAGACTCGCCGACGATGGGCTCGACCCGAGCACGGCCTACCTCGTCCGGCTGGCCGTCGACGGCTGGTGGATGGCGCGGCTGCTGGACCTGGCTCCACCCCGCGATGACCAGCATCTCCAGGTGCGCGCGCGGCTGGTCGCGATGATCCAGGACGGCGTCTGATGCCCAACGGGTCATCCGGCCTCGCGATCGTGTCGCGGGTCTCTTCCACGCCACCGCCGCGCTCCTCGACCGGCCGTACCTGGCTCGGCGGAAGCCTCGGCGGCGGGGTGATCGACCCGTGAACCGCATCCTGAGCGCGACGAAAACCACGATGCTGATCACCGACGTCGCGCTTCTGCTGTACTGGGCGGTGGTGTTCGCCGGCCTGATCCCGCCCGAGCTGGCCTACCAGGACTACACGAACCCGATCCTGACCGACTGGAACGCCTCGTTCGTCCTCCTCGACCTGGCCGCGAGCCTGACCGGGCTGGCGACCCTGTGCGCCACGTCCATGTGGCGTGCTCTCATGACGGTGTCCCTCACCCTGACCAGCACCGCCGGTCTCCAGGCAGTCGCCTTCTGGGCGCTGCGGGGCGACTTCACCCTCACCTGGTGGCTGCCCAACCTGTTCCTGCTGTTGTTCCCCCTACCGGCTCTCGTCGTCCTGATTCGTGCGACCGCGCGCCCGGCAGCCGATCACGCCGACCGATAGCCGAACTGGCCCTGGGGATTCGAGCCGTTTGAAGGAGCGTGCGGGAGTTGTTCCCGATCCCACCCTCCACCGCCTGGCCCCCGTCCCGGACGGGCGTGGCAGTCTGACGGCCGCCTCACAGGCGGCAAGGTCATGACCGCGCCCTTCTCATCCGGAGAGCGTGGCGGTAGGAGCGGGGGCTGGCGCCGAAGTGACGGCGAAAGGCATGGGTGAAGGAAGACGGGCTGGCGAACCCCCAGCGGGCGGCGATGTCCTGGATGGGGTGCTGAAGGAGGCCGAGATCGTCGCGGCTGCGTTCGAGCCGGCGACGCCGGATGGTGGCGGCCACGGTCTCCTCGCGGTCTCGGAAGAGAGCGTGCAGGGTGCGCAGGGAGATGTGGTGGTGGGCGGCGACGGTTCCGGGGGTCAGTCGGGGGTCGCCGAGATGGTGCTCGATGAAGGCGTCGATACGCCGCAGCAGCACCTGTTTGCGGGTCTCCACGGGCAGCGTGTCCCAGGCGTCGAGCTGCTGGGCGAGCAGTCCCGCGGTCAGGTCGAGCACCGTCCGCTCCATCTGTCCGAGCGCCCGAGGCGAGCAGGTGGAGGCGTGGCTGTTCAGTGAGGTGAGGAACTGACGGAGGATGGCGCCGATGCCGTGGCGGGTGCTCAGCGAACGGGCCAGCGCCGCATCCAGCCGGTCCGGTGGAATGCCGATGATCGTACGGGGGATGTGCAGGACCGACGTCATGCATCCGTCGCCGGGTCCGGCGGTGGAGGTGAAGGGGTGGGACGTGTCGCCCAACACGGCGTCGTTCACCTCCGCCTGTGTGTTGACGCGGCCGTGGGAGACCACCTTCGAGCCGAAGGTGACCAGCCCCAGCAGGTAGCACTCCGGGTCACTACGGCGAATCATCTGTGCGGTGCGGCGGGTCTGGATGCGGGAGTGGACGTGGCGGGACAGGACCACCTGCCCAAGATTGAGGGTACCGGTCCGCGCCCAGAACGCCGTGGGCTCCGCGACCTTCAGGCTGCACGGGGCCAACGTCCTGGACATGAGGTCCTGATACCAGTCCACCCGCTCATGTGCCGCCATGCCGTCCGTCGACGTCCAGGACCACACCGCTGTTGTCCTCCTTGCCACCATCGTGATTCACCGAGTTCTTGTGACCTCGTCGGCATCGGCCTCGCCTGAAGCCCGCGGGCAGATCCGCGGCCCTACCCGAAGTCGCGGCGGCGGAGGGCGAGGAGCGCGCCGCCGAGCAGGAGCGCCGTGACGGCGAGCAGGGCCACGGGCGGTGCGACTTCCACAGGTCCCGCGACGAACGGGTTGGGGATGTAGTGGAACGGCTCCAGCGGGCTGCCGTCCCACATCCCGTACAAGGGGCCGACGACCTGCCCGAGCGCGGCGGTCAGCATCCAGGCGACCCAGGAGATCGCCACGCTCGCCCTCGGCAGCAGCCCGTAACCCAGCATGCACACCGCTCCGACACACCATGCGGCCGGCACGGCCCCCAGCGCTCCGGCCAGGAAACGGGGGAGGTCGGTGGCGAGGTCGCCCACGAGCACCGAGTACAACGTGCCGAACACCAACCCGGCGACGGCCATCAGCGCCGCTGTGCCGAGCCCGGTCACGGCCAGGTGCCCGGCCACCCACCGGAGCCGGGTCAGCGGCGTGGCCTGGACGGCCTCGCCGCGGCCCGAGGTCTCCTCCGAGCGCAGCCGCAGCGTCATGAGCGCCGGGTAGAGGGCGACGACGTACGCGAGGATCAGGATCATGTACCAGGAGTAGGCGCCGATCATCTCCTCTCCGGACGTGCCGGTGGGCATGCCGAGGGTGTTCCTGATGTTGTCGACCACGATGCTGGGCCGCGAGAGCAGGTCCTTGGCCAGTGGGCTCAGCGCGGCGGCCATGGCCGAGAAGAGCGCGACCGCGACCGTCCACTTCACCAGCAGGGCGCGGTGCAGCCGCCAGGCCAGGCTGATCGGGCCGCGCAGCTTCGGCGCTCTCGCGCGTCCGAGACGTTCTGGGAGCAGCCCCGCGCCGAGGTCGCGGCGGCCGAGCAGGGCATAGGCACCAGTGAGCAGAACGGCGCCCGCCAGGATCGACACCCCGAGCATCCACCACCGCTCGTCCTGGTAGGCCCGCACCAGATGGCTCCAGCCGATCGGGGACAGGTACTTCAGCCAGGGCTGCGTGGTCGCGTCACTGGTCCAGCGCAGCAGATACGAGGCGCCCAGCACCGACAGGCTGATCGCGGTGGCCGTACGGGCGTTGCGGGCCAGTTGGGCGGCGACGGCGGCGATGCCCGCGAACACCCAGCCCGCCAGCGCGATGGCGGCTCCGTAGGCGAGCGACCCGATCGGTTCGAACCCGATCCCGATCAGCACGACGGCCGTCACCAGCCCGCCGACCAGGCTGATCCCCGCTGCCACCAGCACGGCGGCGGTCAGTTGGGCGTGGCGGCCCACCACGGACGAGCGGACCAGCTCGCTCCGGCCGGCGTCCTCCTCCCTGCGAGTGTGCCGGACGACGGACAGGAGGGCCGCGAACGCGCTCGCCAGATAGAGGAACCCGCCGCTGCGCCAGGTGGCGAGCACTTCCAGCCGTGGTTCCGGGATCCCGCCGCCGACCCCCTGGAGGAAGGCGCTGGGGCGGATGATGTCGTTGACGTACGTGACTTTCAGCGCGTCGGTGCCCATGTTGGTGTTGATGTAGGAGACCATCGCCAGGGCCAGGGTCACGATCAGCAGGATCCACCAGGGGGCGATGGCCCTTTCGCGGCGCAGCGCCAGGCGGACCAGGCGGGCGGTGCCGGTGTGGGCGTTCATCGGGCCGATCCCGCGTGCCGCCCGTTGCCCGCGCCGCTGCGGTCGTAGTGCCGCAGGAACAGTTCCTCCAGCGTGGGGGGCCGGCTGACGAGGCCGCGTACGCCGGCGTCGGTGAGGTGCCGCAGCACGGTGTCCAGAGCGGAGGTGTCGACGTCGAACCGCACCCGGTCGCCGTCTGTGCGCAGGTCGTGGACGCCGGGCAGGTCGGCGAGCCCTCGTGGCGGCGTCGCCAGCTCGGCCTGGATGGAGGTGCGGGTGAGGTGGCGCAGGCCCGCCAGGGTGCCGCTCTCCACCGTGCGTCCGTCCTTGACGATGGTGACCCGGTCGCACAGTTCCTCGACCTCGGCCAGGATGTGGCTGGACAGGAGCACGGTACGGTTCCCGCGGCGCCGCTCCTCGCGCACCGTCTCGGTGAAGACCGCCTCCATCAGGGGGTCCAGGCCGGAGGTGGGCTCGTCGAAGATGAGCAGTTCGACGTCGGAGGCCAGCGCGGCGATCAGGGCCACCTTTTGCCGGTTGCCCTTGGAGTAGGTGCGGCATTTCTTGCGGGGGTCGAGGTCGAAGAGCTCCAGCAGTTCGGCGCGGCGTTGCTCGTTGAGCCCGCCGCGTAGTTGTCCGAGCAGGTCGATCACCTCGCCGCCGGTCAGGTGGGGCCACAGCGTGACGTCGCCGGGTACGTAGGCCAGCCTGTGGTGCAGCGCGGCCGCGTCGGTCCACGGGTCACCGCCGAGGAGCCGGGCGGTGCCCGCGTCCGCGCGCAACAGGCCGAGCAGGGTGCGGATCGTGGTGCTTTTGCCCGCGCCGTTGGGCCCGAGGAAGCCGTGCACCTCCCCTGTGCCCACGAGGAGGTCGAGGCCGTCCAGCGCGCGGGTGGCGCCGAACGTCTTGACCAGGCCGGTCACCGAAATCGCGTCAGTCATCGGAGTTTTCCTTGGTGTGTGGGCCGGTCTTGTCCAGGGCCTCGCGGTAGGCGGCGGCCTCTTCCTGGGTGAGCCAGGGGTGGGAGTAGATGTCGAGCAGGCTCAGGGCGAGCAGGCGGGCGCCTTCCTGGTCGGAGATGTCCACGCCCAGCGATCGGGACACGTGTCTGTGGAGGGTGGTGATGGCCAGGGCCATCGCGCTGCCCACGGTCGCTCTGGCCTTGCGGTCGGCGAACGGAGGATCGGTGCGGCGTTCGTCGAGTTTGGCGAGCCACTGTTCGCTCATCTCGACGATCGCGTCGAACACCGGTTCCGCCCATCCCTCGGCCAGGGCACGGGCCAGGTATTGCCGGTTGGGTCCGAGTGCGGCCACGGCGGTGGCGACATGGTTCACAGCGCCGGCGGTCGGATCGGTGCCGACCTGCTCGTTGAGCCACCTGATCTGCTTGACCAGGTAGTCGTCGCAGGCCTCGCGCAACGCCTGCTTGGAGCCGAAGTGGTGACGCAGCAGTCCCGGGGAGACCCCGGCCGTCTCGGCGATCGCCCGGGTGGTCGCTCCCTGGAAGCCGTGCTCCCCGAAATGCTGAAGGGCCGCGTCTCTGATCCGTGCGCGTGTGGTCAGGTCTTCAGGGTCGGGTGGTGGCGTCGTCACTGCTGCACATTCCTATCCAAGCGCATAGTTTATTACCCGGGAGGGTAGCACCCTATGCACATGGATAGTCAACTCCTCGGCGAATGACGATCGGTTTCGCAGATGAGGTGAACCGTCAGGCCCCGGTCGATCTGACGGTCCACCTCGACCCGAGGCGAGCAGGCTCAGGCGCCCGGCTCCAGCCAGCGGCCGTCGGCTACGGCGCGTTCGACCTCGGCGAGCCCGTTCGGCCGCATCCGGCCCTCCTGCCGCAGCCGGGCCACGCGGGCGATGTTCCGCTGCGACCAGTTGCTGCGTGGGCGGCGCGGGGTATAGCGCTGGGCGTAGGTCGACTCGTCGCGGCTGCGGGTGAGCCCGTCGATCCACCCGTGGCACAGGGCTTCTTCCAGCGCCTGCTCGTAGGTGAGGCTGGTCGGTTCGGTGACGCCCTTCTTGGCCAGCACGACCCATACCTCGCCGTCGGAGGTGTGATGGGTGGTCAGCCAGTCGCGCCAGGCGGCGGCGTCCGCGAAGACCTTCATGACCCGCCCTTCACGGACGCGAGGATCTCCAGGTAGTGCGGGTTGTACATGAGGCCCAGGATGTTGCCCCACGGGTCGATCACCGTGGCGGTGATGAAGCCGGTGCCGCGGTCGCGCGGCGCATCGTGCTCCTTGGCGCCCATCGCGACCAGCTTGTCCAAGGTCGCGGGCACGTTGTCGACGTGCCAGAAGACGACCGCGCCGGCCGGCCGGCCGACCGCGTCCGGGGACGGCGTCCTGGCCAGCTCGCTGTCGGCGTAGGCGGCGTTGATGACGCCGAATTCGTGCTGGTAGTCCCCGATACGCCATTCCAGGTAGGCCGGAGTGTCCATGTACGGCGTGATCCCGAACAGTTCGGTGTACCAGCGCTTGGCCGCATCCAGATCGGACGAGTAGAAGGAGGTCGTGGTCAGTCCTCGCAGCATGGTGGTGCCTTTCTCGTTGGTCTACTCCTTCATCATCGACCTTGAAGTGCTCATCTTCTGAGCACTTTGCCTGGCGATCTTGACGATGTGCGCGCTGATCGCCTCGGGGCTGCTCTGCTGCTGCTCCAGGGGCCGGGGTGTCAGGTGTCCTGGGGGAAGAGGGCGGGGGCCAGTTGGCGCAGTTGGGCTCTGGAGGTGATGCCGAGTTTGGGGAACGCCTTGTAGAGGTGGTTGCCGACGGTGCGGCGGCTCAGGATGAGTTGGGTGGCGATGTCCCGGTTGGTGGCGCCGCGGGCGGCCAGGCGTACCACGCGGAGTTCCTGCGGGGTCAAGCCGCCGAGCGCGGCGCGGGACGGAAGGTCGCCGCCGGACGGGGTGCGAGACGGAGAGGCGCCGTTCAGGGCGGGTGGGATGTGGCGTTCGCCGGCCTGGATCTCGGCGCGGGCGCGTTCCGCCCACGGCCGGGCGTCGAGTTCCTCGAACCCCGTCAACGCCGCCCCCAGCTCGCGTAACGCGCGACTACGGCGGCCCCTGCGGCGCAGCCACTCCCCGTACAGCAGCCGGGTTCTGGCCAGCTCGAACGGCTGGCCCGCGGCGGCGTGCAGGTCCAGCGCCCGCAGGTACAGAGTGTCGGCCTCCCGCCCCGGGCTGAGCAGCGCCCGCGCGCGCAGGGCGAGCGCCGTGGGCCCGGCGCGCCCGGTTCCGGCGGCCCATCTCTCGAAACGTTCCATCCGGTCCGCGACCTCATTGCCCCTGCCCGCCTGCACGGCGGCCTCGACCAGGTCGGGGGTGGCCCGGATCGCGACCATCGGGGGCGGCGTCCCCTCGGCGAACCGGCGTAGGGCCGGGGCGGCCCGACCGTACCCGAGGGCCAGCAGCGCCCGCGCCCACGGGCCCATCCCGTTGTCGCCGGCGGCCGTGGCGAGGCGGTGGCAGTCGTGTTCCGCGCCGCGGACCGCGGCCAGCCAGGCCAGCACGCCGGTCACCTGGACGGCCAGGTCGGGGCGTCCGAGGTCCTCGGCCAGCGCCAGAGCGCGGGTCGCGGTGCCGGCGGCGAGCCCGTGCAGGCCCGCGGTGGTCTGCACGATGGCCAGAAGTAGCAGCGCCTGCGTCTCCAGGCCCGGCATCCCGCGGGTACGGGACCGGGACACCAGCGCCTCCGCCCTTCGGCACGATTCCAGGTCGTCTCCCGGCGACAACCCCCATGCCTCCTTCCACACGTCGCGCGGTGACAGTGCGGGGAGGACGTTCGGCGGGCGCCGTTCAGGGGGGAGCTTGGTCGTCAGGCGGGACAGGCGCAGGCCCATCGGCGGGTCCGCGAGGGGAGCGGCCTCGGCGATGAGGGCCGCCGCATAGGGGTATTCACCCAGGTCGATGGCGGCTTCCGCGGCCGCGGCCAGGCGGCGGGCCCGGGGTGCGGGGGCGGTGGTGAGCTGGGCCGCGTTCTCGAGGGCGGCGGCCTCGTGGCCGCGGTCGAGGTTGAGCGACGCGCGGAGTTCGAGGCGGTCGGCCAGCTTGTCGTCGGGGGACATGGTCGCCTCGGCGGCGTGGTGCGCGGCGTCCGGCTCGTCGCCGTGGGCCAGGGCGGCGTGTGCGCGGACGCGTTCGCAGGCGGGGGCGTCCTGGTAGACGGCGGGGCGTAACAGGGGATGGGTGAAGAGGAGGCGGCGGCCGGAGATGGAGATCAGGCCGGACCGCTCGGCCGGTTCGAGGTCGCGCAGGTCTCCGCCGAGCCGTTCCACGGCGGCCGCGATCGGCGCCAGATCGGACGGTCCCGACGCGGCGCAGACGAGCATTGCCGAACGGGTGGCGGGCGGCAGTTCGGCGACCCCGGCGGCGATCGTCTGCCGCAGGGGTGGGCGTAATGGCATCGTCTCGGGCCTGAGCCGCAGGGGAGAGCGTTCCGGCGCCGCGGCCAGCCCGGCGGCGAACTCCGTCAGCGCCAGCGGGTTGCCCTCCGCCGCGGCGGCGACCTTGCGCCGGGTGAACGGCGCGAGCCGGTCGGGCAGCGCAGAGAGCAGCGCGAGGGAGTCCGCGAGGTCCAGCCGGGACAGCGGCAGCTCCGGCAGTTCGAAGGGGAGGCTCGCCTCGCCGGGCAGCGCCAGGAGCAGCGCGCACGGCCCGGTGAGTCGCCGTACCGCGAGGACCAGCGCCTCGGCGGACTCCCCGTCCAGCAGGTGCGCGTCGTCCACCAGGCAGAGCACCGGTCCCGCCGCCGCCAGCTCGGCCAGCCGGTCCGCGACCGCCGCACGGTCCGGGTCCAGGAGGTCGTGGCGGCGTTCGTTCAGGTGGAGGAGGTGGGCGGCGCCCGCGTACGGGAGGTCGGACTCGGCGGCGATGCCCCGGGTGCGGAACACCCGCAGGCCACGTGCGGTGGCGGCCACCTGGTCGAGCAGCGCGGTACGGCCCGCCCCGCGTTCGCCGCGGAGGACCAGTGACGCCGGCCTGCCCTCTCTGACCCCCGTCAGCAGCCGGTCGATGTGATCCAGTTCAGCAGACCGCCCGTAGAGCACGCTCGGGACTGTACTCCGCGGTCAGATCGGCGGAATGAACGATGTGTGAATAGTCGGCCGATCTCGATGACGGCCAGACTCGCCTGCTGATTCCCTGGTCACCGTGCTGTACGGACGAGCGTTCGAACGCGATCTGATCGATGGACTCGTGACGGCGGCGCGGCACGGCGGGAGCGGCGCCGTCGTCCTGCGGGGCGGACCGGGCATCGGCAAGACGGCCCTGCTGGAATACGCCGCCGAGGTCGCCGACGGCACGCCGGTGTCGCGCGCCGCCTGCCGCCCGGGGGAGTCCGCCGCGCTGTCCCATCTGATGCCCCCGGGTACGGACCGGGAGGCGGTCGCGCGCGCCGTACGTGATCGGCTCGTGGCGGAGGGGGGAGGACGCGGGCTGGTGCTCCTCATCGACGACGCCCAGTGGATCGACGGGGCGTCGGCGGACGCGCTGGTCCTCGCCCTGCGCCGGTGGCGGGACGGCGACGGCCTCGCGGTCGTCGCCGCCGAGCGTGAGGGGACCGAGTCGCGGCTCGCCCCGCTGCCCGGGCACACGCTGGGCGGGCTCGACGCGGAGACGTCCGCCGCGTTCCTGGCCGGGCGGCACCCCGACATGGTCCGGCAGGTTCGCGACCGCCTCACCGCCTTCGCCCGCGGCAACCCTGGAACGCTCCTGGCCTGCGCCGACGCCCTCACCTCCGAGCAGCGCCAGGGCCACCTGACCTCCCCGTGGGCGCACCTGGAGGGACTCCGCGCCGCCTCCCACGGCGGTCCGAACGGGCCCGCCTCGATCCTCGCCGGCCTCCCGGAGCGTACGGTCGCGCTGCTCGCCCTGATCGCCGTCGAGAGCACCGGCGGGCTGCGTTCCGTCGTGCCCGCCGCCGAGTCGTTGGGCGTCTCGCTCGCCGACCTCGCCCCCGCGGAACGGGCCGGAACCCTGCAGGTGGCGGACGGCCACGTGATCGTCGAACAGTCCCTCGTGCCCGCCCTGGCGTACAGCCGGGCGTCGTACTCGCTGCGTGCCGACATCCACCGCGCGCTGGCCGCGCTCGGCCGCGAGGACGCCGCCTGGCACCGCGCCGGCGCCGCGCTCGGCCCGGACGAGGCCGTCGCCGCCGCCCTCCACGAGCTGGCCGACCGGGCCCCCACCGCCGACGCCCGCGCCGACGCCCTCGTCGCCGCCGCCGACCTCACCCCTGCCCCGGTGACACGTACCGCCAGGCTCACCGCCGCCGCCGACTCCGCCTGCGCGGCGGGCCAGATCGCCCGCGCCGACGCCCTCGCGCCGCACCTGGCTCCGCCCGCTGCCTGGGGCGGCTCCTCCGACGTACGGCAGGAGGCGGCGCCCCCGCTCGCGTGGGCGCCGGGGGCCGCTGACGGGCGGCCGGCACGGCGGACCCCCGTCGCAGGGGACGACGTGACGGCCTCGCGGGCCGTGACGGCGATGCTGGTACGGCTGCGCGCCAGGCAGGAGTACGGCCGGCTGGCCGGGGCCCTGGAGATGGCCGGGGTCGACCTGACCCGCCGGGGACGGTGGGACGAGGCCGGGCAGGCGCTGGCCGAGGGGCGGGACCTCGCCCTGGAGATCGGATGGTCGCACCAGGCCGCCCGGTTCGGCGCCCGGCTCGCCTGGCTGGCCGCGGCGCGGGGCGACGAGGCGGGCTGTCGTACGTTCGCCGCGGAGTGCTCCGGGACCCGCACCCCGGAGATCGACGCCCTCGCCGGCCACGCCCTCGGCCTGCTCGACCTCGGCCAAGGCCGATACGGCGACGCCGCCGACCACCTCGAACCCGCCGCCGAAGCGCACATCGTGCCCTGGTTCTGCAAATGGGACGAACTGGACGGATGGGGTGACTGGTTCCTGGGGGCGGACGAGGGGAGTGGGGCCGATCTCGTCGAGGCGGCCGTGCGGTGCGGGCGGACGGAGGCGGCGGGGCAGGCGTTGCGGCGGATGGAGGCCACTGGGCGGGCCGGGGAGGCGGAGCTGGCCCGGTGCCGTGGCCTGCTGGCGCGGGGCGCGGACGCGGACGCGGCGTACACGGTGGCGTTGCGGGGGCACGAGCTGCTGGGGCGGCCATACGAGCTGGCCAGGACCGCTCTGGTCTACGGGGAGTGGCTGCGCAGGGCGGGACGCAGGGTGGAGGCGCGGGCCCGGCTCGACACGGCGCTGGAGATCTTCGAGAGGCTGGCGGCGGCTCCCTGGGCGTGCCGGGCCCGTGCGGAGCGGGACGCCACGGGCGGCACGGGGTCCGGCCCGATCGCGGGGCTGACCGGGCAGGAGTCCCGGGTGGCAGGGCTGGCGGCCGAAGGAGTGCCGAACCGGAAGATCGCCGAGCGGCTCCATCTCAGCCTGCGTACCGTGGAGTCCCACCTCTATCGCGCGTACCAGAAACTCGGCGTGTCCTCCCGGGGTGAGCTGGCCCGCCGTCTGCGTGAGGCGGACCACCACTGAGACGCTGCGGTTCGATGACTCAGTCATCCCACCACACACCCTGAAATATCGGGCGAAATGACAGATTTGCTGACGTTCTTCCCGATCTAAAGTGCCGCTGGCCGCTCTTGTGAGCCACAACCCAAGCCATGAGCGAGATCGGAGCAGGAACATGAGGCCATCGCGTCCGCGGTGGAGCACGGGAGCGGTGATCATGACGATCGCCGTGATGACGGGAGTCGCCCTCGCGCCGTCCGCCGCGGCGGACCCCGTGCCCGGTACGGCTACCACGGAGTCCGCCCCACCGAGCCAGACTGGGGACGCCGAGCCCGCCCCGCCGAGCCAGACCGGTGACGCCGAGCCCGCCCCGCAGGCGACCGCGCCGGCGCAGGAGAAGGGGCCTGCCCCGATCGAGGAGCCGCCCGGCGCGACGGCCGTCCCGGACGCGGAGCCGACCCCGGAGGACGCCAAGGCGCTGATCCGGGCCGCCGAGACGGGCCGGCAGGTGGAGGTCGTCGAGCGGCGCACCGAGACCAGCGAAGTGAGCGCGAACCCCGACGGCAGCCTCACCCTCCGTCAGCACCTGCGCCCGGTGTGGAGCCGGGCTACCGGGAAGTGGCGGCGGATCGACCCGACTCTGCGGAAGCAGGCTGACGGGACCGTCGCCCCGGTGTCCACGACCTTCGGGATGGCCTTCTCCGGCGGCGGCAAGGGACCCCTGGCGACCATGGTGAAGGGCGGCAAGAGCCTGACCCTGACCTGGCCGGCCCGGCTGCCCGCGCCGGTGGTGTCCGGCAGCGAGCTGACCTATCCCGAGGTGCTGCCCGGCGTCGACCTGAAGATCCTGGTGGAGCCGGACAACTTCGTCAGCCACCTGATCGTCGAGGACGCCCGAGCCGCCGCGAACCCCAAGCTGCGGAACCTCACGTTCGGCCTTGGCGGGCGGGGCCTGCGCCTCACCCCCGACGCGCGGGGCGGCCTCACCGCGTTGGACGACGCGGGCAGGCAGGTTCTCTTCGCGCCGCGCCCCTTGATGTGGGACTCCTCCGACAAGGCGACGACCGCGCGAAAGGCGGCCGGGACGGCCGCGGCGGGGAGCGGCTCGGTCAGGAGCGCCCCCATGGCGGCGGAGGTGAACGGCGACTCGCTCCGGATCGTCCCCGACCGGGCGATGCTCGACGACCCCGCCACCGTCTACCCGGTGACCATCGACCCGATCTTCAACGACGGTTACAAGAACCACTGGGCGATCGCGTACAAGCAGGCCGGGTCGCCGTCGCTGGCCGACACCGCGTTCTACGACGGCGCCAAGAAGATCGGCAGTGAGAGCCCGGTCGAGGGGCGGGTCGGCTACGAGGACTGGACCGGCGGCACGGGCAGGACCTACTTCCAGATGAACACCGACGACCTCCGGGGCTCCCGCATCGTCTCCGCGACGTTCAACGTCTTCAACACCTACTCCTACAGTTGCACCAAGATGCCGGTGCAGCTCGGCTGGACCGGCGGCATCGGCGCCTCCACCACCTGGAACAACCAGCCGACCTGGAAGCAGACGCTGCAGACCAAGTCGTTCGCGCACGGCTGGTCCACCACCTGTGCCGGCGGCGGCGAGGACTACGCCGCCGCCGCGCTGCGCGCGGCCCTGCAGGAGAACGCCGACCTGCGCGGCACCCAGATCACCCTGGGCCTGCGCGCGGAGCCGGGCACCGAGGACGACCCGCGGAGCTGGAAGCGGTTCCGGGTCAACGCCACCAACCCGGTGCTGGAGGTCACCTACAACCACATGCCCGACGTCGGTGCCAAGGGCGCGTACATCGGGGCCTGGCAAAACAACTCCAGTGACGTGGGGATCCGCTGCGACAACAACCCCGCGACCTGGCCGGTGGTCGGCAACTCGGCGATCAGCATGATCGCCAGGGTGAGCGACCCCAACGGCGGCAACGTCACCGGGAAGTTCCTGGTCTGGCAGGTGGGCGGGAACACCGTGGCGACGCCCTCGGACACCGTGGCCAGCGGCGGGATCGCGAATGTGAGCGTGGCCGCCGCGACGTTCAAGGACGGGTTCGGCTACCGGTGGACCGTCCAGGCCACCGACGGCATCGACATGACCGGCGGCTCGGGCGACTGCGGCTTCCAGATCGACAAACTGGCCCCGGTCAAGCCCACGGTGACCGCGGTCGACGGCCATCCGCTCGACGTCGCCGAGGTGGCGGCCCGCAAGACCCGGACGATCAAGCTCGCCTCCAGAGACCTGCACCTCGACGGCTTCTGCTACACGCTCAACCACCCGCTGTCCATCGGCGGCGCCAAGTGCTCCAACGGCACGTGGGTGAAGGCGGGCGCCGACGGCACCGCGACCGTGACCGTGGCCCCGCCCCGGTGGCCCAACAACCGCCTGCACGTCGTCGCGTACGACACGGCCGGCAACGTCTCGCCGTACAGTGGCGCGGCCTCCGCGGTGGAGACCAACACCACGCTGATCGTCACCGCGGCGCCCGAGTTCGTCGCCGACCCCGACGGTGTCGTGCAGGGTGACCGGGACGGCGACCTGAACGGCGACGGCCATCTCGACCTCCTGTCGGTCGCCAAGGACGGCCGCCTGCTCTTCTACGCGGGAAAGGGCGACGGCACGATCGCCTGGAACCGGACCTTCCCCAGCGGTTGGGACGACGCCAAGCTCGCCCACCGCGGCGACCTGATCGGCCCCGAGGACGGCATGGGCAAGGACGGCTACGAGGACGTGTTCGTGCTCAAGGACGACCGGCTGTGGCTCTACCCCGGCGACGGGCTCGGCGAGCCGCTGGCGTCGGGCCGCCGCGAGCTGAAGCACCCGGGCGGCGGCAACTGGTCGGCCGCGACCCAGGTGATCTCCCCTGGCAACATCGACGGCAAGCTCGGCGTGGACCTCGTGGTCAACGAGGGCGGCAGGCTGCTGCTCTTCTCCGGCACCCAGGCCGGACCCCTGGCCACCGCCGCCAACGGCGAACTCGCCGCGCCCGCGGTGCTCGGAACGCCGGGCTGGGCGGACTACGACGTGGTCATGCCCGGCGAGATCACCCCCGACGTGAACGGCGACGGCGCGCCCGAGGAAACGGGCGTCACCGACCTCCTCGCCAGGAACCGCGTCACCGGCGAGGTGTGGCTCTACCCTGGCACCCGCGACGAGAGCGGCGCCTACACCCTCGCCGCCCGCCGCGCCTACGGCACCGGCGGCTGGACCCTCGCGAGCCGTCCCGCCTTCACCTCCAACGGCAACGCGCAGGGCAGCGTCGTCACCGTGGACGGGGTCAGGCGCTTCCAGCCGCTGGCCGGCCAGGAGACGCCCGACATCTGGTCGACCGCGTCCGGCGGCGTCGACAACACGGGGCTGCTCTACTTCTACGCCGCCACGCCCGTGGACCGCGGACCTGTCACCCAGGTCGGCGACTCCTACTGGACCAGCAACATGGCCGGCATCTACTGATGGGACCTCATCGGATGACGCACACGCCCGTGGCCGGCCGTACGCGCCGGCTGCTCCGGGCGGGGAGAACCCGTACCGCCCGGCTCATCGCCACCGCCCTCACCGGCGCGATGATGATCACCTACCTCAACCCCGCGCCCGCGACCGCGCAGGTGCCCGAGTTCACGATCAGGCCCGTGCAGCGGGAGACGTCCGTCGCCGGTGGCCGGGTGGCCAAGGACGCCGCCACGCCGCCGAGCCAGACCGACCAGCGCCCCTGGAAGGCACAGGCGCCGGTCGCCTGGCCGCGCGGCGCCGCCGAGGCAGGCCGCGGGCGCGCCGCCGGTGACCTGCCGGTACGGCTGGCGCGCGGCCCGGCCAAGGTCAGAGTGGAGGTGGCGGACCGGGCCGCCGCCCAGCGGGCCGGAGTGGACGGCCTGCTCATGACGCTGCGCCGGGCCGACGGCGGCACCGGCTCCGAGCGGTCCGCCGTCGAGGTCGGCTACGGTTCGCTGAAGGGCGCGTTCGGCGCGGACTGGGCCTCCAGGCTCTCCCTCGTCCGGCTGCCCGCCTGCGCGCTGACCACGCCGGACAAGGAGGAGTGCAGGACCGGGGAGCCGCTTCCCACCAGGAACGACACCGCCGCGGGCACCCTCACCGCCGACGTCGACGTGGCGGAGGCGACCGTGCTGGCCGCCGCCGCGACGCCCGCCGGGGCCGCGGGCACCTACACCGCCACCTCCCTCGCGCCGTCCGGCTCGTGGACGGGCGGCGGCAACTCCGGCGCCTTCGGCTACTCCTACGACATCGACGTGCCGCCGAGCCCCGGCGAACTGGACCCCGAGGTGTCGCTGGAGTATTCGTCCTCCACGGTCGACGGCAGGACCGCGGCGACCAACAACCAGCCGTCGTGGCTGGGCGAGGGCTGGGAGTACGACCCCGGCTTCATCGAGCGCAGCTACGTGGCCTGCAAGGATGACAAGACCGCGGGCGCCAACAACCCGGACAAGGTCGGCGACCTGTGCTGGAAGTCCGACAACGCCACCCTCACCCTGGACGGCGCCTCCACCGCGCTGGTACGCGACGACGACACGGGAACGTGGCGGCTCGCGAACGACGACGGCTCCAAGGCCGAGCGCCTGAAGGGCACCGCCGCCGACACCGCCAACGGCGACAACGACAACGAGTACTGGCGGATCACCAAGGCCGACGGCACCCAGTACTGGTTCGGTAAGAACCGGCTGCCCGGCTGGACCACCGGCAAGCCGGAGACCGGCTCGGGCCGCTCGGTCCCGGTCTACGGCAACCACGCGGGCGAGCCCTGCCACGCCACCGCGTACGCCGGTTCCTCCTGCGACCAGATGTGGCGCTGGCAGCTCGACTACGTGGTCGACCCGCACGGCAACGCGATGGCGTACTACTACGCCAAGGAGAGCGGCGCCTACGCCGCCAACAAGGCGACCACCGCCACCGCCTCCTACGTGCGCGGCGGCTACCCGACCAGGATCGAGTACGGCCTGCGCGCCGGCCAGGTCTACGCGGCCAACGCCCTGGCCAGGGTCGTCTTCGGGGTGTCCGAGCGCTGTCTGACCGACTGCGGCACGTTCGACGTCGCCCACGCGGCCAACTGGCCGGACACCCCCGTGGACCAGAACTGCACGCTGAGCAAGGCGTGCAAGTCGATCGCCCCCACCTTCTGGTCCCGCAAGCGGCTCACCTCCATCACCACCCAGGTGCTCAGCGGCACCGCGTACGCGGACGTGGACTCCTGGGCCCTGGGCCAGCAGTTCCCCGGCACGGGTGACGCCTCGACCGCCGCGCTCTGGCTGTCGTCCATCACCCGCACGGGCAAGGCGTCCGGGACCGCGATCGCGCTGCCGGCCGTCACGTTCGGCGGCACGCTGATGGAGAACAGGGTGGACGCGGCCGAGGGCCGGCCGCCGCTGAACAAGTACCGCCTGACCAGGATCAGCACCGAGTCCGGCGCCGACACCCTGATCACCTACTCCGCCAAGGACTGCACGTACGGGGCGACCCCGCAGCCCGACACCAACACCAAGCGCTGCTTCCCCGCCTTCTGGTCGCCCGAGGGGTACATCGACCCGATCAAGGACTGGTTCCACAAGTACGTCGTGACCCAGGTGATCGAGGACGACAAGGTGGCGGGCACCGGCTCGGAGTCCAAGGTCACCTCCTACGAGTACCTCGGCGGCGCGGCCTGGCGGCGTGACGACTCCGAGTTCACCCTGGACAAGCACCGGACGTGGAACATGTTCCGCGGCTACGGGCGGGTCCGGGTCAAGGAGGGCACGAGGAACCGCACGCAGAGCGACACGATCTACTACCGGGGGATGGACGGCGACCGGCTGGCTGACGGCTCCACCAGGAGCGCCACGGTCGAGGACTCCGAGGGCGGCAAGGTGGACGACGCCGACGTCCTGGCCGGAGCCGTACGCGAGGTCGTCACCTACACCGGTGAGAACGGGCAGGTCGCCACGGCCTCGGTCTCCGACCCGTGGCTGTCGGCCGTCACCGCCTCGCGGGCGCGTACCGGGCTGCCCGCCCTGACCGCCCGCATGGAGGACGTCGCCAGGGTCCGCTCGCGCACGCTCGTCACGACGGCGGGCGGGACCGCGTGGCGGCGTACCCAGGTCGACTCGTCCTACAACGGCGACGGCCTGATCACGCAGGTGAGCGACCAGGGAGACCTGGCCGTCACCGGCGACGAGGAGTGCAAGCGCACCACCTACACCGCGCGCGACACCGGGAACTGGCTCGTCGGCTACGCCGCCTCCGTGCTCACCACGTCGGCGACCTGCGCCACCCCGGCCTCGGCCGCCAACACGGTCGGTGAGGAGCGACTGCACTACGACGGGCAGTCGTTCGGCGCCGCGCCGGTCGCGGGCAAGGCGAACGTCACCAGGACCGAGACGCTGTCGGAGTACGCCGACGGCAGGCCGGTCTACGTGGCCGGCACCGCGGGCTACGACCTGTACGGCCGGGTCACCACCTCGATCGACGCGCGGAACAACCCCACCACCACGGCCTACGTCCCGGCCACCGGCGCGTTGCCCACCGTGAAGACCGTGACCAACGCCAAGGAGCACGTCACCACCGTCACGCTGGACGGCAGGCGCGGCCTGACCCTGTCGGAGAAGGACGCCAACGGCCGCATGTCCTACTCCGACTACGACGCGCTCGGCCGGCTCACCGCGGTCTGGCTGCCGGGGCGGGCCAAGACGGCCTCGGCCACCATGACCTTCGCCTACGCGGTCTCCACCACCGTCCCGACCACCGTGACCAGGAAGGACCTGCTGGAGAACGGGACGTACAAGACCTCGGTCACCCTGTACGACGGCCTGCTGCGCCGCCGGCAGGCGCAGAGTGCGGCGCCCACCGGCGGCCGGGTGGTCGAGGACAGCTTCTACGACTCCCACGGCCGGGTGTGGAAGACCAACGACCTCTACTGGAACTCCGCGGCCCCCTCCACGACGCTGCTCGGCGTGGCCGACAACCTCGTGCCCACCCAGACCGAGACGCTCTTCGACGGCCAGGGCCGCACGGTCGCGGAGGTCTACAAGTCGCTGAACGTCGAGAAGTGGCGGACCACCACCGTCCAGGGCGGCAACTACACCGCCATGGTTCCGCCCGACGGCGACACGGCCACCCTCACCATCAGCGACGCCGAGGGCCGGACCACCGAACTGCGCCAGTACAAGGGGCGCGATCCGGACTTCGACGCCCCTGCCTCCGCCTACGACGCCACCAGCTACACCTATGACGCGGCGGGCCGGCTCGACACCGTCGTCGATCCCGTGGGCAACACCTGGACCTACGACTACGACCTGCGCGGCAACCAGGTCCGCGCGACCGACCCGGACAAGGGCGAGACCAGAACGACCTACGACGCGAAGGGGAACGTCACCTCCACCACCGACGCGCGCAAGGTCACGCTCACCTACACCTACGACGAACTCGACCGCAAGACCACCCTCACCGAGGGTTCGGTGAAGCGCGCCGAGTGGAGCTACGACACCCTGCCCGGCGGCAAGGGCCTGCCGGTCACCGACACCCGGTGGCACAACGGCAACGCCTACACGACCTCGGTCAGGGGGTACGACGTCGCGGGCCGGGGGACCGGCACCACGGTGACGATCCCGGCGGCCGAGGGCGCGTTGGCGGGCACGTACACCACGAGCACCACGTACCAGCCGGTCACGGGGCTGGTCGCGACCACGTCGTACCCGGCAGGGGGTGGTCTGCCGGCGGAGACCGTCAACCGCGGCTACACCGCCTTCGGCGCGCCCGCCTCGCTCGACAACGGCAGCAAGCTCTACGTGAACGGCACGCAGTACTCGCCCTTCGGCGAGGTGCTGCAGACCGTGCTGGGCGACGTGGGCTCCCGGGTCGTGCACACGCTGGTGTACGAGGACACCACCCGCCGCCTGGCCCAGGTGGTGAACGACCGGGAGCGTACCGGGCCGCAGACCATGGACGACCTGGTCTACAGCTACGACGCCGCGGGCAACGTGCTGAAGATGCGCAACGCCCGTGACGGCAACACCCTGACCGACACCCAGTGCTACCGCTACGACCACCTGCGGCGGCTGACCGAGGCGTGGACGGATCTCGGCGACTGCGCCGCGGACGAGCAGCCGTCCGCCGCCACGGTCGGGGGTCCCGAGCCGTACTGGCAGTCGTTCGCGTTCGACGCGGTGGGCAACCGGGTCTCCGAGACCCGCCACGCGACGACCGGCGACACCGGCGACACCGTCAGGACCTACGCCTACCCGCCCGCGCGCCAGCCCCAGCCGCACACGCTGAAGCAGGTCACCGCCACGGGGCCGGGCGCGCGGACCGACGACTACGAGTACGACGCGACCGGCAACACCACCCGGCGGGTCACCGCCATGGGCGACCAGAGGCTGACCTGGGACCCCGAGGGCCGCCTGGACACCTCCACGGTCGGGGGCAAGGAGACCTCGTTCGTCTACGACGCCGACGGGGAACGACTGCTGCGCCGTGAACCCGACGCCGTCACCCTGTACCTGGCCGACGACCAGGAGCTCAAGCTCACCCGGGCGACGGGCAAGGTCAGCGGCACCCGTTTCTACGACGGCCCGGAGTCGACCGTCGTCCGCACCTCCGACGGCGGGCTCAGCTACGTGCTGTCCGACCACCACGACACCGGTTCGCTGTCGGTCGACGCCACCAGCCTCGCCTACACCCGCCGCTCGACCACGCCGTACGGCGCCGTGCGCGGCACGGCCCCCGCCTCCTGGCCGACGGAACGGGGATTCGTCGGTGGCACGATCGACGAGTCGACGGGCCTGACCCAGCTCGGCGCCCGCGAGTACGACGTCGACACGGGCCGGTTCATCTCGGTCGACCCGATCATGGATCTCACCGATCCCCAGCAGATCAACGGCTACGCCTACGCCAGCAACAACCCGGTCACCTGGGAGGACGCCTCCGGTGAGCGGGTGTGCGACGGGGCGCAGTGCCAGGCGGAGGGCACCCGCCCGGACGGCCAGCCGATCAAGAAGAAGCCGAAGAAGCCCAAGGCGAAGATCTCCCGGAAGTACGCCGTCCGCCCGTCGCTGAGCAGCCCGCAGATCCGGCCGCAGAACTGCCCGACCTACCAGTGCTACCGCTCGGTCACCGACGCCGACTACGGCGAGCAGATGCGCAAGACCCTGGAGGCGGTCAACAAGGCGAACATGGACAAGCTCAGGCTGGAGCGTCAGCTCGAAAAGCTCAAGCAGCAGGTGGACGAGCAGAAGCAGAAGGCCAAGAAGAAGAAGCCCTGGTGGCGGAAGGCGGTGCGGACCATCGGGAACGGCCTTTGGGTGATGGGCGCGGTGGCCGCCACCGTCGCCTGCGGGGTCTCCATCGTGTGCGGGATCGCGCTCGGTGCCGCCGTGAGCATGACCGGATACACCTTGATGCACGCGGGTGAGGACACCTGGAGTTGGCGCGACTTCGCCCTGGCGGGCGCCCTGGGCGCCGCCAGCGGCGGTGTCGGCCGCGTCTACCAGGGCGGGCGGGACGCCTACAAGGCGGCCAGAGGGGTCGCCGCGGTCCGACTGAAGCGGGGCGCCGCCACCCTCCCCGCCGTGACGTCCAAGAGCGAGGCCGTCTGGGGCGCGAAGTTCATGAACAAGTACCAGTTGCAGTGGAAGCTGAAGCCGACCAGGTACAGCCCCGAGATGCTCAAACCGCCGTACCGGTGACGACGGGTCGGCGGCCCCGAACTCTCGGGGCCGCCGTCCTGGTCGTCACCCGCCCGTCCACGCACACCGAGCACGGCCGCCCCGGCGGCCGCGGCGCGGGATCGAGGCGTCCCGCCCTGTGGACATACCATCCGTATACCGGCGTTCCCTACCGTGCCGCCCATGAGATGGGTGAGATCCGGCGTGTGCGCCGGTCTGATAGCGATGTCGACGGTGGTGGCCGTCTCCGAGCCCGCCGCGGCTCAGGCAAGCGGGCTGAGCCCGTATGACCAACTGGTCCTCTCGCACAAACCCGCGGCGTACTGGCGGCTGTCCCACCCGTCGGCCGGCACGGAACTCGACCGGGCCGGCAACGGGTACAAGGGCACCTTCCGCGGCGTCACGAGCTCCGTACAGCTCCCCAACAGGGACGGCGCCGCCGTCTTCAACGGCACGTCGGGCTACTTCGAGGTGCCCGACGCCAACGCCTTCCACATATCCACCACCGGGAAGTTCACCGTGGAGGCGTGGATCAGGCCGCACGCCCTGAACTTCCCCGACGGGGAACAGGACGGCTACGTCTACTTCATGGGGAAGGGCACGAAGTCGAACGCGGGCGGCGACCAGGAGTGGGCCGGCCGCATGTACAACAAGTCTCACCCGGAACGCCCCAACCGCGTCTCCGGCTACGCGTGGAACCCCGAGGGCGGATTCGGGGCCGGCGCCGCCTTCCAGCACCCGCTGACGGTC
Organism: Nonomuraea sp. NPDC051298; assembly: GCF_055586305.1. NCBI lineage: Bacteria > Bacillati > Actinomycetota > Actinomycetes > Streptosporangiales > Streptosporangiaceae > Nonomuraea > Nonomuraea sp. NPDC051298. The sequence continues at coordinate 707,471 of NZ_JBVJIM010000004.1, read as the reverse complement.
AACCAGTGGATCCACGTCGCGATCACGTTCGACACCTCTGAGGGCACGTACGGGAAGGTGCGCATCTACAAGAACGGCGTGCTCTCCGGCTCCGACAACCTGGTCTACCGTCCGGGCCAGGAGGACGAGGTCATCGTCAAGCCCAGGCCCGGCTCGGCGCCCGTTCGGGTGGGCACCCGCAACTTCGCCTCCTACTTCAAGGGGGCGATCGGGAAGTTCGCGATGTACAACCGCGCGCTCACGGCGGCCGAACTCCGCTCGCACCACGCGGTGATGACCGGGGCGAACCAGGACTTCAACCGCGACGGGACCGGCGACCTCTTCTCGGCCGCCACCGGGACGCTGACCATCTGGAACGGTACGGGCGCCAACGGTTTCACCTCCGCCACGCCCGTCGGGCCCGGCTGGAACGCCTACAGCCGACCGGTCGCGGGCGACTTCAACGGAGACGGCCTCACCGATCTGGCCGCGTCGAGGAAGGAGGACCACACTCTGCACATCTGGCACGGCAAGGGCGCCAACAACTTCACCTCCGCCCAGCGGCTCGGGGCGGGCTGGGCGCCGTACGAGGACACGTTGACCTCGCTCGGCGACATCAACCGGGACGGCAACGACGACCTCGCGGCCGTCCACAACGGCACGCTGTACGTCTGGAACGGCAAGGGCGGGAACGCGTTCGGACCGAAGACCGCCATCGGCCCGAACTGGGGCGCCTACACCCGGCCGATCGGCGGCGACTTCAACGGCGACGGGATCGGTGACCTGGCGGCGGTCAGGAAGGCCGATCACACTCTCTTCGTCTGGAACGGCAAGGGCGCCGACAACTTCACCCCCGGCCAGGAAATCGGGCCGGGCTGGGAACCGTTCGAGAGCACGTTGATGACGCCCGGCGACATCAACCAGAACGGCATCACCGATGCCCTCGACGAGGGCCTCGTCGCCGACATCCGCCGCGCCATGCCTGTCGTCCTGCGCGGGGCGTACACCCGGGTGCTCGACCCCACCAACCTGTGGCACAAGATCCCCACTCCCGGCAACCGACGCCTGGCGGAGGCGAACCGGCGGCTGCACACCGCCATCGACCGCCTCATCCGCACCCGGCGCGAGGAACCGCACGCAGAGCAGCAGGACCTCCTGTCAATGCTGCTACAGGCCCAGGACGGCGACGGCGGGACCATGACCGACCAGCAGGTCCACGACGAGCTGATCACCCTGCTGGTGGCCGGAACGGAGACCGCCGCCGGTGGCCTGGCCTGGCTCTTCCACGAACTGGGGCAGAACCCGGCCGTTGACCGGGCACTCCAGCGCGAACTGCGGGACACGCTCACCGATGCCCTCACCCCCGACGCGCTGCGCGGGCTCACGTACACCCGACGGGTGGTCGACGAGGCACTGCGGATGCGCAACCCCGGAGGCATGACGACCAGGCGGGCGATGGCCGAGGTCGAACTCGGCGGTCACCACTTCCCCGGCGGAACCGAGTTCATCTTCAGCGCCTGGGTGCTGCACCGCAATCCGCGGTACTTCCCCGACCCTGTCCGGTTCGACCCTGACCGCTGGCTTCCCGACCGGCCGCCGGTTCCCCGCGGAGCGTTCATCCCCTTCGGCGCGGGCAGCCACATGTGCATCGGGGACTCCTACGCGCGCACGGAGATGACGACGGTGGTCGCGGCCATCGCGAACCGATGGCGGCTGGAACCCCTGCCAGGAGCCCAGGTACGCGGCGTCATGACCTCGACCAACAGCCCCGGCGAACTCCTGATGCGCGTGCAGGAACGCTAGCGCCGCGAGCCGGTTCCGATGTCCGAGGTAAATACGTTGCGGGGTCCGAAACGGCTGGGGCATGCTGGGTCGATCGAGCGGCGGAGAGCGCTGCCTGGACTAAGGAGGGCTGACGGATGGCCATCACTGTGCTGCGGCATGTCCGCATCAGTCCCACCACTTTGTTCAGGAGCACACCCGTTGTCTTCCGAGTACGAACTCTCTGATACCCACTCCGACCCACACTCCCGCAGGTCCGAAGTCGCCGGTGACGAGTCCCGGCCGGATCCAGCCGCGGCCTTCGCCTTCCAGTTCCATTCGGTCGACGAGGAGCTGGGCCCGGATCAGCGGTGGTCCACCTGGCTGGAGGTCGAGCGCGGTTCTCGCGGCCCGGAACCACGCCCCTCGTGGGTCGTGACGGAACAGGCTGCGATCGACACCGAGCTCGGCGTACTCAAAACCGGCAAGGAAGCCGACGTCTTCCTGCTCGAACGGGCCGTCGAAGCCATCGGCGACAACCCGGCGAAGTCCTCGCTGCTGGCCGCGAAACGGTACCGCACCGAGGAGCACCGCTCCTTCCACCGCAATGCGTCGTACGTCGAGGGCCGCCGTACCCGCAACAGCCGCGACGGCCGGGCGATGGCGAAGAAGACCTCGCACGGCCGCAGTGTCGCGGCCGGTCAGTGGGCCTACGCCGAATGGGACGCACTCAACCGGCTGTGGAAGGCCGGCGTCCCGGTGCCGTATCCCGTGCAGGTGGACGGCACCGAGCTGCTGATGGAGTTCATCGACGACGGCGAGGGCGGCGCCGCGCCCCGGCTCGCCCAGGTCCGGCCGTCGAAGGAGCTGCTCGGTGTGTACTTCGAGCAGCTACGCGACGGCATGCGCGAACTGGCCCGCGCGGGGCTCGCGCACGGCGACCTTTCGGCGTACAACGTCCTCGCGCAGGCCGAGCGGATCGTGATGATCGACCTGCCTCAGGTCGTCGACATCGTCGGCAACCCGAAGGGCATGGACTTCCTGATGCGCGACTGCCACAACATGGCCACGTGGTTCACGAACCACGGGCTCGAGGTCGACGAACAGGAGCTGTTCGCCGACCTGCTCACGATGGTGTTCTGATCGCCTGCCGCGCGAGCGGCTCCGTGGCATCCGGCCACGGAGCCTGCGCAAAAACCCGTTGGCGGGCCACGGCGACCACTGCTACTTTTTCGGTGGCCGTGCGAGAGACCGAGGAGGTGGTACCCGTGAACGCAGTATCGACATGGGTGCTTCCCTCAGGGGTCACGGTCGGGCGATAGGTCGTCCGGGAGCGCCGTTCAAGAGCACTCCCGAAAGGCACGACCATGCGATTCACCTCCGAGCAGCGCCTCGACGACGGCGTCCTCGAACGCGAATTCACCCTCGGCGAGATCCCCGGCATCCTGTGGACCCCCGGATCCGCGTCCGCACCGGCGCCGCTGATCCTGCTCGGCCACCCCGGCGGAATGCGCCAGATGTACCCCCGGCTGGTGGCCCGGGCCCGGCACTCCGCGGCGGACGGCTTCGCCGCGGCCACCATCGAGCTGCCCGGGGGCGGTGACCGGCCGCGTTCCGCCACCGCCGAGGCCACCGCCGAGCAGGCCCGCGCCGACCTGCGGCGGGCACTGGAGGCCGGCGAGCCGGTCTCCGACGAGATCGTCGACCGGCTCGTCCTCCCGGTGGTGGAAAAGGCGGTCCCGGAATGGCAGGCCACCCTGGACGCCCTCCTCTCGCTGCCCGAGATCGGCGGCCCGGTCGGATACTCGGGAGGAGTGATCTCCGTCGGGATCCGGCTGGCGGTGGTCGAGCCGCGCGTCTCGGCCGCCGTTCTGTTCGCCGGGAGTTTCGTGCCCCGCACCATGTTCGAGGAGGCCCGGCAGGTCACCATTCCGCTGCACGTCCTGCTGCAGTGGGACGACGAATGGAACGACCGGCAGGCTGCCCTGGACCTGTTCGACGCCTTCGGTTCCAAGGAGAAGACGCTGCACGCCAATATGGGCGGGCACACCGGTGTCCCGCAGTTCGCGGGTGACGCCGCGGCCCGGTTCTTCACCCGGCATCTGAGCTAGCTGCCGACCCCTGCCGTCAGGTCGGCAGCCCGACGGCAGGGGTTGTCGCCGTGAGGTGCCCAGCCCGGTCTCGGCCCTCGGGTACCAAGCTCCGTTTAGTCTGGTCTGAAATGACTGGCACAGAGGAGGGATCGTATGACGGAGGCAGGCCCTGAGCGCGAGGAGGTGCTCGAATGGGTCGAGCGGGTGGCCACCTTCGTCTCCGAGGAGTGGGGTCTGGCTCCGATCACCGGCCGCATCCTGGGCTGGCTCATGGCCTGCGACCCTCCGGAGCAGACCGCCGGTGCGATCGCGGAGGCCATCGGCGCGAGCCGCGCGTCGCTGACGTCGAACATGCAGTTGCTGACGTCCATCCGGCTGGTACGCCGGTTCCGCAAGCCCGGTGAGCGCAACGTCTACTACCGGATCGAGGACGACGCCTGGTCCAAGGTCATCCGGCAGAAGCTGGCCGCGTTCACGGCCTTCGAGCGGCTGGCCGAGGACGGTCTGAAGCTCGGGTGGACCGGCGAGGAGCAGACCGCCCGCATCCGCTCGGCTCGCACGTCCATCGCCGCCCTGGCCAAGGTCCTCGACCAGGCCACCGGCGACGATCAGCCGAAGTGGTAGCGCAGGATCCGCACGCCCTGCCGGGACATGCCGTCACTGCGCGCCATCAGGCGTGTGAGCGCGCGCAGCGGCTGGGGAAAGGACGCCACCTCGGGAGCCCTGGTGAGCAGTTGCTCCTCGGCGAGGGTGAGTCCGGCGCCCCAGCGCTCGGGCTCGCGGGCGTCGTCGAAGCCGGCCGCGCCGCGGACACCGAGGGCCTTCATGGCGGGGTGGTAGCGCAGGGACCAGGCGGCGAACCGGGTGTAGCCGTTCAGCGCCAATTCCCCCGCGGGAAAGTGCGTGGTGAGGCTTCGGGCCAGCGTCTGGAAGGTCTGCCCCGGCATGAAGGGCAGCACGCCGTCCGCCACGATCATGGCTGGGCGATCACCCGGGAACGCGTCGAGCCAGCTCGTGGTGGTGAGATCGGCGGCGACGGGGTGCCCGCCGGGCAGCAGTCCCTTGCGGAGCTGGATGACCTCGGGGTAGTCGACGTCGTACCAGTCCACCCCGGTGGGCGGGGCGCAGCGGAGCATCCTGGTGTCCAGGCCGCAGCCCAGGTCGAGCACCACCGCGTCCGGATGCCTGAGGCAGAAGGCACGGACCGCGTCGTCGAGCTTCCTGCCGCGTAGTGCCGTGCCGAACACGACGCTCGGGGAGGCCCTCATCTTGCCGAAGTCGTAGTCGACCTGCCGGACCACGTCGTCGGAGTAGGCGTCGTGCAGGATCGACTTCGGCTCCCGGCTGTCCAGCGCCCGGGCGTAGAGGGTGAGGAAGAGCGTTTCCTGGATCGGGGTCATCGGGTCATCTCGGGTCGGCGAAGGTCACGTGTTCGGGGGGCACGCCCGTCCTCTCTGCTGGTTGGTGCCAGACATTTCAATATTGACTGAAATAGCTAGGCTTAGCAAGCCTGGAGAGCTTCTTGCTGCCGTCGGTGCGTACGCCGATCAGGACCGGCCTGCCTATGGATCGGCGACGCATGGTCCGCGCATCGCGGAGGTATCAACCCCGCCGGGGACCCTTGGGACTGTCAGCACAGCGGCACTCCGAAGGAGCACAGCGATGACCGCCTCCAAGACCTTCTACAGCCTGCCCAGCAAGGCCAGGACCGCGATACCGACGCTGAACGGCGTACTGTGGTTCCTTCAAATCCTGTGGGGCTTCTTCTTCGCCGGCAACGGCTTCGGCAAGGTTCTCCTGTACGACGGTGCCCTCTACGAGGCCGCGCCTCGGGCCGTGGCCTGGTATGCGGCAACGCCGCAGCCCTTGATCGTCTTCATCGGAGTCGTTGAGGTGCTCGGCGGTATCGGCCTCGTCCTGCCTGCGATGACGGGCGTCAAGCCGAAGCTCACGCCGCTCGCCGCGGCCGGTCTGACCCTGACGATGGTCCTCGCGACGGGGTTCCATCTCATGCGCGGCGAGTACGCCCTGATACCCGCGAATCTCGCCCTGGGCGGCGTCTCGGCGTTCATCGCGGTCGGACGATGGAACCTCAGGCCCACCTCGGCGTCGACCCTGACCACCCCGCACCTCCTCAAGTCGCTTGCGGTCCTCGCCCTGATGGCCCTGCTGGTGTTCGCCCCGACGTGGTACACGATGACCCACGCTCAATTCTGATCCGCGCGGTCAGCCGCCGGAGCCGCAGACGGGCGAGTGCCGCCGGCAAGACCACGCTGGCCGATGAACTCGCCGCCGTCCTGCGCGCGCAGGACCGCGACGTCATCCGCGCGACCATCGACGACTTCCTCGTCCCCCGCGCACAGCGCTACCGACGCGGCCAGTACTCGGCCGAAGGCTGCTACTTCGACGCCCACGACCATGCCGCGCTGTGCCGGGTCCTGCTCGATCCGCTGGGCCCGGCCGGAGACCGAAGGTTCCAGCACGGGGTCTACGACAGAGACACCGACACCCCATCGTCCCCGCCGGCGACGACCGCTCCTGCGGACGCCGTACTGCTCTTCGACGGCGTCTTCCTCCTGCGCCCAGAACTCCTCGACCGGTGGGACCTGCGCATCTTCGTGTCCGTCCCGTTCGAGCGGACAGTAGATCGCGCCCGGGACCGAGGCACAGCGCTGGCCGGATCCACCGCAGACACCGTCGAAATCGAACGGTCCTGGCGCAACCGTTACATCCCCTCCCAACAGCTCTACTTCGCCACAGCCCGCCCAACCGACCACGCCGACGTCATCGTGTACAACGATCAGCTCCAACGGCCGACCTGGGAAGTCCGACCACACTCATCGATACACGGGATCTGACAATCGCCCGCCACCCTCGAGGCAGGGTGGCGGGCGGCCTGCCGTTCCATCGACGGCAGGCCGCCCGACTCATAGGGCCATCCGGGTACGCACGTCACAAGGACCGAGGCCGAGAGCGCCGAACCTCTGGATGGCCGGGTCAGACTCCGAACGCCGCCGGATAGCGGATGGTGCCGGTCGGCGCAGGCCGGGTGGGGTCGAAGACGAGCGCCATCATGTACTTGTCCTCGACGTCGAAGGGCGGCCGGATGGAGAGACCGGAGGCCGGGACGAAGCCGAAGCGGGGATAGTACTCGGCGTGGCCGAGCACGAGCACGAGGTTCTCGCCCTGCTCACGGGCGGCGTCGAGGGCTGCGCGGATGGCGGCCGAACCGGCGCCGGTCCGCTGGTGTTCGGGCCGCACGGCACACGGGCCCAGAGCGAGGGCCGGAGAGCCGTCCACGTGGCAGCGGGTGAGCAGCGCGAACCCGGCGATGGAGCCGTCGGGCGCCTCCGCGACCCAGGACAGGCCGGGGATCCACGCCTGTCGGTCGGCGCGCAGCGCCTCGACCAGGTCGGCCTCCACGGAGGTGGGGAAGGCCGCGAGGTTGACCTCGCGGATCTGGGCGAGGTCGGCGGCGGTCTCGGTGCGGGTGATCCAGGAAGTGCTCATGGGAGTGTTCGAGTCCGTTTCTGTGCTCGCCTGCGGGCGCAGGACATAGCCGGTGTGCTGGTGGTCAGTGCCGTGCTCGTGGCGCAGGGTGATGTGGTGGGCGGATCCTTCGCCGCAGGTCAGGTCGAAGCCTTCACTGGGGAAGGGCGGATTCGCCATCGAGGTCCGGGTCGTGTGGATGGCTCGCGTCAACTCGTCGGGGGACGGCTGGTGCGGGGCGAAGAACGCCTGCGGCGTCGGTGGGGTGCGGTCGGTCATGACTGCTGGTCCCTGAACTTGTAGGTGGCGCGCAGATGGCTGGTGATGGCCTTCTGCCGGTTGGTACGCTCGCCGCGCAGCCGGGCATCGGTGCGTGAGGCCGCCCACGCGTTCTCGCGTTGTAGCTTGCGGTAGCTGGCCAGGCGGCGCTCGGTCAGCTCGCCCGCCTCGATGGCGGCCTGGACGGCGCAACCCGGTTCGGTGTCGTGGGAGCAGTCTCCGAACCGGCAGTCCTGGGCGAGGTGTTCGATCTCGGCGAAGACCTGTTCCAGGCCGGCGGCGGCGTCATGGAGGCTGATCCCGCGCAGGCCGGGCGTGTCGATGAGGACACCGCCGCCGGGAAGGGGGACCAACTCGCGGCGGACGGTGGTGTGGCGGCCCTTGCCGTCCTGCGCCCGTACCTGGCCGGTGGCCAGCAGCTCGTCGCCGAGCAGCGCGTTGCCGAGTCTGGACTTGCCCGCGCCGGAGGCTCCGAGCAGGACCGTTGTGCCGCTCAGCAGCGCGGTCAGCACATCGATGTTCTGACCGGTGGCGGCGCTGGTGATCAGGATGTCCACGTCCGGTGCCAGCGTGCTCGTCTCCGCGTGCACGGCGGCGGCGTCGGCGGCCAGATCCGCCTTGGTCAGGACGATCAGCGGCCTGGCGCCGCTGTCCCACGCCAGGGCCAGCAGTCGCTCCAGCCGGGCCGCGTCCAGCGGAACGGTCAGTGAGACGGCGACGACAACGGTGTCGACGTTGGCGGCCAGCACCTGCCCGTGGGAGGTGCGTGACGCCGACGAGCGCACGATCGCGCTGTGACGCGGTAGCAGGGCCACCAGCGCCGGTGCGCGGCCTGTGCGCAGCGCGGCCCAGTCGCCGGTGCACGGCGCCAGGATCGGATCGGGAGAGTACAGCGCCGTGAGGTCGGCCCGCACCGGGCCGGACTCGGTGACCGCGTCACACAGGCCGCGGTCCACCCGTGCGATCCGGGCCGGAACCAGGCCGGCCTCGCGGTGTTCTGTGAAGGAGTTGTCGAGTGTTTCCGTCCATCCGTACCGGGACAGGCCGACGTCGGATGGATCTGTGAAGAGGTTTGGCAACGTGAGACACCTTGCGGGAAGGGGCCCCGACGAGACGCAGAAATCACCCCGCCTCGTAAGCCGGATGGCTCACGGCAAGGCAAGAAGTGGGTCAGACCGGAGCCCGGGACGTGAGGAATGTCCGGGCGCTGCACACGGCAGCGGTCTTCACCGCGGTCATCAAACCTCACCTCCCTCTCATCCGGTACCCAACACCAACGACCTGCAGCCTAACACTCCAGCAGCGTGCTCTGTCACGGGGTTCCCGCACCGGAGGGCCACGAACCACGTGTCGCGGGCGGAGGGCTTGTCGCACACGGTGAAGTTCTATCGGGAGCGGAGGCCGATCTGGTGGGCGTCGGCGAGCAGGCCGGGGGCCACCCGGCGGTGGACGGCCGCTCTGATCGCCGCCGGGCGGGAGGGCGGGGGGTCGACCATAGGCAGATATTTGAACGATGGTACAACTTGTACTATCGTTCAAATATGGAATCGCACAAGCGGGCCGGTGTCCGGGAGTGGCTGGGGCTGGGGTTGCTGGCGCTGCCGACCGTGCTGCTGGGCCTCGACGTCACCGTGTTGTACCTGGTCATGCCGAGCATGGCCGCCGAACTCGAACCCACGGCCACGCAAACGCTGTGGATCATGGACGCTTACGGCTTCTTCATCGCCGGGTTCCTCATCACCATGGGGACTCTGGGCGACCGGATCGGCAGGCGGCGCCTGCTCATGATCGGGGTCGCGGCGTTCGCCGCCGCGTCGGTGGTCGCGGCGTTCGCCGCTGACGCGGGGCTCCTCATCGCCGCCCGCGCCCTGCTCGGCATCGCGGGCGCGACGCTCATGCCGTCCACGTTGTCGCTGATCAGCAACATGTTCGCGGACGTACGCCAGCGGGCGGTCGCCATCGGCGTGTGGGCGACCATGTTCGCCCTGGGCATGGCGGCCGGTCCGGTGGTGGGCGGTGCGCTCGTCGACCGGTTCTGGTGGGGGGCGGCCTTCCTGATCGCGGCGCCGGTGGCGGTGGTCGTGCTGGCCCTGGCGCCGGTCCTGCTGCCCGAGTACGCCGCCCCCGGGCAAGGACGGCTGGATCCGGTCAGCGTCGTGTTGTCGCTGGTCGCCGTACTGCCGCTGGTCTATGCGATCAAGAGCGGCGCCACGCACGGGGCCGACGCGCTGACGCCCGTGCTCGTGGTGGTGAGCGCGGCCGCGGGGACGGTGTTCGTGCGCAGGCAGCTCAGGCTGGCCGCACCGCTGCTGGACATGACGTTGTTCAGGGACCGGGCCTTCTCCGCCGCCCTGACCGTGCTGCTGGTCGGTCTGGTCGGCGTGGGCGGCACGATGTACCTGGTCACCCAGTTTCTCCAACTCGTGGAGGGGCTGTCGCCCGCCGTCGCCGGGCTGTGGATGGGGCTGCCCGCGCTGGCGATGTTCGCCGCCGCCATCGGCGCCCCGATCGTGGCCAGGCGCATCCGGCCGGGGACGGTCATGGGGGCGACGCTCGGAGTCTCACTGATCGGGTACGGCCTGCTCGCCACGGCCGAGGTCGGCGACGCGACGAACGTCGTGCTCGGGTTCGGGTTCGTCTACCTGGGACTCGGGGCCATCGCGGCACTGGGCACCGACATCGTCGTCGGGGCGGCCCCGGCGGAGAAGTCCGGATCGGCGGCGGCGTTGTCGGAGACCGTACAGGAGTTCGGCATCGCCGCCGGGGTCGCGCTGCTCGGCAGCCTCTCCGCGGCCGTCTACCGATCGCTCGCGCAGGCCCCGCCCGAGGTCACGCCCGAGGTCGCCGAGCGGATCACCGCCAGCCTGGAAGGCGCGCTCGCGGCCGGCCGGGCGGACACCGTCCAGCAGGCGCGGGAAGCGTTCGTCGCCGGGCTGAACGTCGCCTCCCTCGCCGTCGGAGCGGCGATCCTGGCCGTGACCGTGCTGGGACTGTTCATGCTCAGGCACATCCGTCCCATCGGGGAAGCTCAGCGGTGAAGGTCGTCTAACCTGGGATCATGGACGGACGCAGGGCCAGAGGCCAGAAGCGCCGGGCCGAGATCATCGACGCGACTCTGGCGGTCGTCCAGCGAGACGGGGCCGCCGGGGTGACCCACCGTACGGTGGCCAAGGAAGCGGGCATCCCGGTCAGCCTGAGCACGTACTACTTCGACACCCTCGACGACCTGCTCATCGCCGCGCTGACCAGCGTCGCGGACACGTACACCGCGCGCATCCGCGACATCATCGACCACCGCGACGACAAGTTGCGCGGGCTCGCCGAGCTGATCGTGGAGTCGGCCGGGCCGGGGCGGGAGCGCGCACTTGCCGAGCGGGAGTTGTCCACCCTCGCCGGTCGGCGGCCCGCCCTGCGGACGGTCGCGCGGCGCTGGCGCGAGAACGTCGCGAAGCTCGGCTCGCAGTGCACGGACGATCCCACGGCCGTCGCCGCGCTCGTCGCGGTGTCCGACGGGCTGTGCACCGCGCTGCTCATCGACAACGCGCCCGCCGAGGTCGACTACGTGCACGCCGTCCTGGAGCAGGCACTCATCCGCCGGTGACGCTACGTATCGCGAGCGACAACAGTGTGTAGCCGTCAGTCACGTTCCGCTAAAGCGGTGGCTGGCAATCACCCTCGTTGATCTGTCCCGACACCGGAGGTACCGCGATATGCGTCGCATCCCGCCCGCTCTCTTCGTCTCCCTGGCCGCCGCCACGCTCGTTCTGGGCCCGGTCTCAGCCGCTCACGCCGTCGTCGATCCCAGTAAGAACCAGGCGCTGGAGTCGCTCCAGAAGGTCGACCCCATCATGATGGCCAATTGCGCGACCGGTGGCGCCGCCGATCCCGTCGGCGCCGTCGCCGTTCCGCCCGAGGTCCCGCTCGTGGGCTGCCTCACGCTCTAGGCCGGTGATGCCCTGATCGTCGGTGCGGTCGCCCGCAACGAGGTGACGCCGGAAATGTCGGTGCTCGTTGCGCTCCGGGGGAAGGTCGTCACCCGGCGGCCGCACTGGCGGGCCGAGTCTGCGGCACAGGCGGCCGACGGTGACGGTGGCACCGGGTGATTCTCTGTCGTGTTTATGGCCCCGGCGGAATCATTCATCCGCAGCTAAATTGTTCACCTGGTAATTGTCCGGCAAGCCGCCGCCTGGCCGATGTTCGAGTTTATCGCCGTGAGATCTCGGACAGCCATCACCCATGTCCGGGAGGAATCTACACATACGGCCGTCGCAACCATGAAGTTCGCCAGAACCACAAATCTCTGGCGACGGCAGGGTTCCGCATCTTCGCGGGACCCGGCCGGTGCGACGGGCGGCGACGCGTACCACAGCGTCGATGACGCCTACCGCCACTGCGAGCAGATCATGCGCAGTCAGGCCCGCAACTTCTCGTACGGTCTGCGACTGCTGCCCGCGCGCAAACGCCGCGCGCTGAGCGCCGTCTACGCGCTGGCCCGCAGGATCGACGACATCGCCGACGGCGACGGTCCCGCCGAGACGCGGCTGGCGCACCTGTCCGCGGTGCGCGGGATGCTCGACGGGACCGCTCCCGGGCAACACGACCTCGTGCTGGTGGCGCTGCTGGAGGCGGCCGGACGCTATCCGATACCGCTCGCGGCGTTCGAGGATCTCGTCGACGGGTGCGCGGCCGACGTACGCGGGACGACGTACGAGACGTTCGACGACCTGGTCGGTTACTGCCGATGCGTCGCCGGCTCGATCGGGCGGCTCTCGCTGGGGGTGTTCGGCACGGACGACGCCGAGGCGGCCAGACCGCTCGCCGACGCGCTCGGCGTGGCCCTGCAGATCACCAACATCCTCCGCGACCTGCTCGAGGACCGGATGTCCCAGCGGATCTACCTGCCCGCCCACGACCTGGAACGGTTCGGCTGCACGCTGGGCGTCGACGCGCACGGCCGGTTCAGCGATCCACCGGAGCACCTGGCCGAACTCATCAGGTTCGAGGCGGACCGGGCGCGCGACTGGTTCGCGGCCGGGATGCGCCTGCTGCCCATGCTGGACGCCCGCAGCGCCGCCTGCACGGCCACCATGGCCGGCATCTACCGGTGCCTGCTCGACCGCATCGCCGCCGACCCCGGCCGGGCGCTGGCCGCCAGGATGTCGCTGACGACGGGGGAGAAGTCGCTGGTCGCGGTGCGTGCCCTCGCCCGCGCCAGGCGCGGGAGAGGCGGATAGGGCATGGTCAGGGCGACCCGGCGCCGCCGACGGAGTGCCGGGTGTTCCGGCGGGCCCCGGTGCCGTGTGTGGTCGAGGTGGCCGGCGTGACCCAGTCAGTGACGGCCGCGCTGCTGGCGGTGGTCGCCGCGTTGTGCAACGCCACTTCGACGGTGCTCCAGCGACAGGCGGCGCAGACGGTGCCGGCGGAGTTGGGACTGCGGCTCGGCCTGATCTGGGCGCTCCTCGGGAACACGCTGTGGCGATGGGCGATCGTGGCGATGATCGGGGGCTTCGTCTTCCAGGCGGCCGCGCTGGCGGTGGGGGGCATCTCCCTGGTCCAGCCGGTTCTGGTGGTCGAACTCGCGTTCACCGTGATCATTCTGGCCTGGGCGTTCGGCACGGTTCCCGACCGGCGGGAGTGGCTGGCGATCGGCGCGTTGTCGGCCGGTCTCGCGCTGTTCCTCGCCGCGGCGGATCCGGGCCCGGGGCAGTGGGTGCCGGACACCGCCGCGTGGATCGCCGCCGCCCTCGTGACCACGGCGGTGGCCGCCGCGCTGGTGGCGGCGGGGGCCAGGGCCGGCGGGCCCGTCCGCCCCGCCCTGCTGGGCGTGGCCGCGGGCATCGGCTTCGCCTTCACGGCCACGCTCATCAAGAAGTGCATGACCATGCTGGAGGAGGATCCGGGTGCGCTGCCGGTGTCCTGGCCGCCGTACGCGATGGTGGCCGCGGGCCTGTGCAGCCTGTTCCTCCTGCAGAACACCCTGCACAGCGGCCCCTTGGTGGTCGCCCAGCCGGCGTTGACCATCAGTGACCCGCTGGCGGGCATCCTGTACGGCGCGCTGATGTTCGGGGAGCCGATCCGTACCGGGTCGTGGGTGGTGTTCGAGGCGGCAGGTGCCGGGCTGCTGGCGTACGGCGTCGTCGTGCTGGCCAGGTCACAGCTCATCCAGACCCGTGGCGCGACTGCCCCGGCGCGGAGATGAGACCCGCCTGGACCGGCGGCGCGGAGAACAGCGCGAAAGCCCGGTCCGTCCGGCTCTTGCGCGCTGCCTCGTCCTCCAGCAGGTCCAGCGCGTCCAGCAGCCCGGACGCGGTGCCGGTGTGGCTGACCACGCCGGCCTCGGCCATCGCCCGCGCGCTGGCCACGCCGTGGCCGGGGATGGGCCGGTGGATGACGACCGGCAGCCCGGCCGAGAAAGCCTCCCAGCAGGTCACTCCTGAGCCGTTGTCGACCAGCGCGTAGGCGTCCGCCATCAGCTCCGGCACGTCGTCACGCCACCCGAGCGCCCGGCCCAGACCGTCGTCTTCCAGGCGGCGGCGCAGCCCCGCGTTGTTCCCGCACAGGACGAGCGGCGTGTACCGCCCGGAACCGACCAGGGTGCGCGCGGTCGCGACGATGTCCCCGACCCCCCACGCCCCTCCCGACACCAGCACGAACCGTACGCCGGAGTCCACGCCCGACCGGCCGGCCAACGTCCGCGCGAACTCCGGGCGCACGACCGGCGCACAGCGCAGCGCCGACCGGCGGGTGCGGGCGGCGATCTCCCCGACGACGTCTCCGTTCGGGCTCAGGCAGCGGTCGTTGCCGCGGTGCAGCCACAGGTGATGCACCGCGAAGTCCGTGACCAGCACGGTGCTCGGGCAGCGCAGCCGGCCGCGCTCACGCAGCCGTCCGGTGATCTGGGCCGCCAGGTGAAAGGTCGAGACGATCTCGTCGGGCGCCCCCGCGGCGACGAGACGGCGCAGGCGCGGGGCGGCGAGCACCGTGAGCGGCGACGTGCCGCCGGACCGTTTGCCGACGAAGAAGACCTGGTAGATGACCTCGTAGAGCCAGGGGGCGCGCAGGATCATCCAGCGGTACCCGCGACGTAGCGCCGATCCCAGCCGGAACGGGAACAGGTGGAGGACATCGATGATCTCGGCATCGGCATTCTCGGCGGCGAGCCGGGCCGCCAGTTCGGCGGCGACCCCGTCATGGCCGTTGCCCATCGACGCGCTGAGGATGAGCACCCGGCGACGCCTCCCGCGCCCGGTCCGCGCCCGCTCGGGCGGCTCACTTTTCACGACCGGCCACGCCTCCTCCCGCGACGGGTCCGCGAGGATGCGCCGTGTCGCGCTGCCGCTCGGGCTCGCCGGCCTGGCGCTGCTGCACGCCGGTCCCGCCGCCACCTGGCTGCCCTCGGTACGGCGACGGCTGCCCGCCATCGCCGGCGTCGGCGACCCCGGTCATGTGGCGCTCACGTTCGACGACGGACCCCACCCCGGCTCGACCCCGCGCTTCCTGGACGAGCTGGAGCGGCTCAACTGTCACGCGACCTTCTTCGTCCTCGGCGAGCTGCTCGAACGCCACCAGTGGCTGGGCCGCCGCATCGTGGCCGAGGGTCACGAGCTGGCCGTGCACGGCTGGCGGCACGGCAACCCCCTGCTCGCCCGGCCGGGCCGGTCGGCGGCCGACATCGGCAGAACCGTCGAGCTGGTGAGGGCGGTGGGCGGGTGCGCGGCGTGGTATCGCCCGCCGTACGGGGCGCTCAGCCTGGAGGCGCTCGTCTCCGCCCGCATGAGGGGACTGCGCCCTGTGCTGTGGACCGCCTGGGGGCGGGACTGGGAGGCGGCGGCCACGCCCGGTTCGGTGCTGGCCACCGTGTCGGCCGGGTTGCGCGGCGGGGCGACCGTCGTGCTGCATGACTCCGACCACGCCTCCGTCCCTGGTTCCTGGCGATCGGCGCTCAGCGCCCTCCCCGCGCTCGTGGACCGCTGCAGGCTCATGGGCCTGAACGTGGGCCCGCTGCGCGACCACGGCGTAGGCGCACCCACCCCTGTTCGTCCGAGGGCGCGTTCGTATAACGGGACCACTCCCCTTTCCCGGTAATTCCCACACCCTTTTCCGAACCACCGACGAGTAAATTCAGCGCCAATCAGCGGGCAACCGAATATAGTCCCGATTACCCATGTTTTGCGCCGCCCGGCAGCGGATAGTTCCCTGTCGTGCGGTCAGGGAGAAACCATTGGCGGGTGCCGATGGAAAAGGCGCGCCGGGAGAACTTCCCGGTGGCCTCCCGACTGCTTCCCCGCCGGCAGCGCGACCATCTCATGGCCGTGTACGGCTTCGCCCGCTCGGTGGACGACCTCGGCGACGACGCGCACCCCGACGACCGCCTGCGACTGCTGGACGAGGTGGAGGCCGACCTGGCCCGCCTGTACGACGGCCGCCCGCCCCTGCTCGGGCCGGTCCGCGGGCTGGCCCGCACCGTCAGGGAGTGCTCGGTGCCCGCCGACCCGTTCCACCGCCTCGTGGAGGCCAACCGGCGCGACCAGCAGGTCGTCCGCTACGAGACGTTCGACGGGCTCCTCGGCTACTGCGAGCTGTCGGCCAATCCGGTCGGCCATCTCGTGCTGTGGGTGTTCGGCGAGGTCAGCGACGCCCGGCTGGCCCTGTCCGACAAGGTGTGTTCGGCGTTGCAGATCATCGAGCACTGCCAGGACGTGGGGGAGGACTACCGGCGCGGTCGCGTCTACCTGCCGGGGGAGGATCTGCGCAGGGCGGGGTGCCCGATCGGGCATCTCGCGGCGACGGCCACGTCACCGCGATTGCGCGAGGTGGTGGCCGCACAGGCCGAACGGGCCGGGGCGATGCTGGCCGAGGGGGAGGCGATCGTCGGGACGCTGTCCGGCTTCGCCCGTACGGCGGTCGCGGGCTATGTCGCGGGCGGCCATGCGACCCTGGCCGCGCTGAGAGACGCCCGTTACGACGTTCTGGGCCGGGCCGTCCGGCCGCGCCGCGTACGCCTGCTCGGTGGGTGGGCCCGTCTCCTCGTGACCATGAGGCGGCCGGCGCCGGCGCGACGGCTGTCGTCACCGTGAGAGGCGTGCCGATGACGCTCTCCGGCAGCTCCGCGACGACGATCGCGCCGGTGGCCGTGGTCGGCGGCGGACTGGCCGGCATCACCGCCGCCCTCGCGCTCGCGGAGGCCGGCTGCCCCGTGACGCTGTACGAGGCCCGTCCGAGGCTGGGCGGGGCGGCGCACTCCTTCCAGCGCGGCGGGCTGACGGTGGACAACGGCCAGCACGTCTTCCTTCGCTGCTGCACGGCGTACCGGGGGCTGCTCGACCGGCTCGGCGGCACCGCCCTGGTCGGCCTGCAGAGCCGGTTCGACGTGCGGGTGCTCGGCGGGGCCGGCCGGTCGGGGCGGCTGCGCCGCGCCTGGCTGCCCGGCCCGCTCCACTTCGTGCCCGCGCTCGCCGGATACCGCCTGCTCGGGCCGGGCGACCGGATCCAGGCCCTGCGCGGCTCGCTCGCGCTGAGCAGGCTCGACCCCGCGGATCCGGTGCTCGACACGATGACGTTCGGGAGCTGGCTGGCGGCGCACGGCCAGGGCGCGCCGGTCCGGCAGGCGCTCTGGGACCTGCTCGCGGTCGCGGCCCTGAACACGGGCGTCGAGGAGGTCGCGCTCGGCCCGGCGGTGAAGGTGTTCAAGACCGCACTGCTCGGCCGGCCCGACGCCGCCGACCTCGGCATCCCCCTGGTCCCGCTCGGGCGGCTGCACGACACCGCGGCCCAGGAGGCCATCGCGCGGCGCGGCGGGGCGGTGCGCCTGTCGGCGAAGGTCACGGCCGTCGAGCCGGACGCCGTCGTCGTGGACGGCGTCAGGACGAAGGCGTCGGCGGTCGTCGTGGCCACACGTCACGAGCAGGCCGCGAAGCTGGTCCCCGCGGGAGCGGCGCCCGGCAGGGACGCGTGGAGCGCCCTGGACGCCAGTCCCATCATCAACGTCCACGCGCTCTACGACCGGCCCGTCATGCGGATGCCGTTCGTCGCGGTCGCCGGCTCGCCCGTGCAGTGGGTGTTCGACAAGACCAGCGTGGCCGGGCTCGGCCAGGGCCAGTACCTGGCCGTCTCGGTGTCGGTCGCGGACACGTGGATCGACCGCCCGACCGCGGACATCCGCGCGGCCTTCGTCCCCGAGCTGCGTTCGGTGTTCCCGGCCGCGCGCGAGGCCAGGTTGACCGACTTCTTCGTCACCAGGGAACGGCGCGCGACGTTCCGTCAGGCCCCGGGCAGCGGAGCGCTCCGCCCGCACGGCGCCACCCGCTGGCCCGGCCTCTATCTCGCCGGCGCCTGGACCGACACCGGCTGGCCCGACACGATGGAGGGCGCCGTGCGCAGCGGACTCCACGCGGCTCGCCTGGTCAGACACCATGTGCGACCTCAGGAGAGCGCCTCATGACCCTCACCCTGCCACCGGCGCAGGCCGCCCGCGAACTCGTCGACCCGGTGCTGCGCGAGGCCGTCGACCGCCTCGACCCGCACACCGCTCGCGTCGCCCGCTACCACTTCGGCTGGACCGACGCCTCGGGGCGGCCGCACGTCGCGGGCGGCAAGGCGCTGCGGCCCGCGCTCGTCGTGCTGTCGGGCCGGGCGGCGGAGGCCGACGTCGAACGGTGCCTGCCCGCCGCCGCGGCGGTGGAGTTGGTGCACGCGTTCTCCCTCCTGCACGACGACGTCATGGACGACGACCCGGTGCGCCGCCACCGCCCGTCCGCCTGGACGGTCTTCGGCCGCTCCGAGGCGATCCTCGGCGGCAACGCGCTGCTCGTCCTGGCCGGGGAGCTGCTGCTGGAGCAGGACACCCCCGGCTCCGTGGCGGCCGCCCGCGCGGTCAATCACGCCACGCTCTCGCTCCTCGCCGGCCAGGCCCTCGATCTGGAGTTCCAGGACCGCGACGACGTGACGAGGGAAGAGTGCCTGCGGATGTCGCGTCACAAGACCGCCTCGCTGCTGGCCTGCGCCTGCTCGATCGGGGTGACGGCGGTGGCGGGCCCCGCCCCGCTGGCCGGCGCTCTGGCCGCGTTCGGCGCGGAGGCCGGTCTGGCCTTCCAACTGGCCGACGACCTGCTCGGCATCTGGGGGAGCACGGAGGTGACCGGCAAGCCGGTGCTGTCGGACCTGCGGGCCCGCAAGAAGAGCCTCCCCGTGGTGGCCGCGCTCACCGGCGGCACGGAGGCCGGACACCGCCTCGCCGAACTGCTGGCCAGGCCGGGACAGCTCACGGAGGACGACCTGCGCGACGCCGCCCGCCTGGTCGAGGAGGCAGGTGGCCGGACGTGGGCGGAGCAGGAGGCCGGGCGGCGCCTCGACGCCGCGGCCCGGTGCCTCTCGGACGCGGACATGCCCGCGGACGTGCGCGATGAATTCCTGCGCATCGCCCGATTCATCACCTCCAGGGACCACTGACATGACCACCCTCGACACGCCCCAGAGCCCGCTCACCGACGCCGAGCACGCCCTCCAAGCCGCCCGCGACCACCTGATCGGCCTGCGCTCGCCGGAGGGCTGGTGGAAAGGCGAGCTGCAGACCAACGTGACCATGGACGCGGAGGATCTGCTGCTGCGGGAGTTCCTCGGCATCCGCACCGAGCAGGAGACGGCGGAGGCGGCCCGGTGGATCCGCTCCGAGCAGCGGGCCGACGGCACGTGGGCCAACTTCCACGGCGGGCCGGCGGATCTGTCCACCACGATCGAGGCGTACACCGCGCTGCGGCTCGCGGGCGACCCACCCGACGCGGAGCACATGCGTGCCGCGGCCAAGCAGGTGCTGACCATGGGCGGGATCGAGGCGAGCCGGGTGTTCACCCGCATCTGGCTGGCCCTGTTCGGGGAATGGTCGTGGCGGGACCTGCCCGTCATGCCTCCCGAGATCATGTTCCTGCCCTCGTGGTTCCCGCTCAACATCTACGACTGGGCCTGCTGGGCCAGGCAGACGATCGTGCCCCTGACCGTCGTGACCGCGTACCGGCCGGTGCGCGAGCTGCCGTTCGGGCTGCCCGAGCTGCGTAGCGGCAGGACGCCGCGCCGGGCCGCACGCGGGGGCTGGGCCGCGGTGTTCGGCGCGCTGGACAAGGGGCTGCACCGGTACGAGCGGCGCCCGTCGCCGAGCCTGCGCCGGGCCGCGCTGCGGCGGGCCGTCGACTGGATCGTCGCACGCCAGGAGGCAGACGGCTCCTGGGGCGGCATCCAGCCTCCATGGGTGTACTCGATCATCGCCCTCCACCTGTCCGGCTACCGCCTCGACCACCCGGTGATGCGCGGGGCGATCGGCGGGCTCGACCGGTTCACCATCCGCGACGAGCGGGGACGCCGGGTGGAGGCGTGCCAGTCACCCGTCTGGGACACGGCGCTGGCGGTCAACGCGCTGCTCGACGCGGGCACCCCCGCCGACCACCCGGCCGTCGCCGGAGCCGCCGACTGGCTGCTGCGCGAGGAGGTCACGACGGCGGGTGACTGGGCCGTGCGGAGACCCGGCCTGGCGCCGGGCGGCTGGGCGTTCGAGTTCGACAACGACGGTTACCCCGACACCGACGACACCGCGGAGGTCGTGCTCGCGCTGCGCCGGCTGGCCCGCCCCGACGCGCGGCCGGCG
This sequence comes from Nonomuraea sp. NPDC051298, assembly GCF_055586305.1. Classification (NCBI taxonomy): domain Bacteria; kingdom Bacillati; phylum Actinomycetota; class Actinomycetes; order Streptosporangiales; family Streptosporangiaceae; genus Nonomuraea; species Nonomuraea sp. NPDC051298. The sequence continues at coordinate 687,236 of NZ_JBVJIM010000004.1, read as the reverse complement.
ATCGAGCGCGGGGTCCGCTGGCTGACCGGGATGGCGAGCGCCGACGGGGGCTTCGCGGCGTTCGACGCCGACAACGACCGTACGCTCTGCACCAGACTGCCCTTCTGCGACTTCGGCGCGGTGATCGACCCCCCGTCCGCCGACGTCACCGCGCACGTCGTCGAGGCCCTGGCCAAGGAGTCGCCCCACGCACCCGCCCTGCGCAGGGCCGTGGTCTGGCTGCTCAAGGCGCAGGAGGCGGACGGATCGTGGTTCGGGCGCTGGGGCGCGAACCATGTCTACGGCACCGGGGCAGTCGTGCCCGCCCTCGTCGCCGCGGGAGTCCGTCCAGGACATCCTTCGCTGCGCCGCGCCGTCGGCTGGCTGGAACGGCACCAGAACGACGACGGCGGCTGGGGCGAGGACCTGCGCTCCTATCGCGAACCGGTCTGGGTCGGCCGCGGCGCCTCGACCGCCTCGCAGACCGCCTGGGCGCTGCTGGCCCTGCTGGCCGCCGGTGAGCGCTCGCCGTCGGTGGACAGGGGAGTGCGCTGGCTGGTCGAGCGGCAGCGGCAGGACGGCACCTGGGACGAACCGTACTTCACCGGCACCGGCTTCCCCGGTGACTTCTACATCAACTACCACCTCTACCGGCTCGTCTTCCCGATCAGCGCGCTCGGACGTTACCTGCGCCGCGAACCGGCAGATCAGGGCCCCTCATGACGGAGCTGCTGATCTGCGCCGCGCTCGGGATCGAGGCCCGCGCCATCAGGCGCGGCCTGCCGCCGCACCTCGCCGGCGTCCGGGTGATCGTCACCGGCGTCGGCCCGCGGCGCGCGGCCCGGGTGGCCGCCGGACTGGAGGGCACGGAGGCGGTGGCCGTGGCCGGTTTCGGCGGCGCGGTCGACAGGAGCCTGCGGCCCGGCGACGTCCTGGTGGCGAGCGAGGTCCGGTTCGCGGGACGGGTCCATCCCTGCCCGTCCGCCCGCCTCCTCGCCGAGGAGGTGGCCCGCGCGGGCCTGCGGGCCAGGGTCGGGCCGCTGGTCACCACCGATCACGTGGTCGGCGGCGCGGAGCGGCGCCGGCTGGCCGCGGAAGGCGCGTACGCCGTGGACATGGAGACGGGCCCGCTGGCCGCCCACGCCGCTGCCGTCGCGGGACGGCCGCCGGCCGCCGTACGGGTCATCGTCGACACGCCCGGCGCGCCGCTGCTGAGCCCGGCGACACTCCCTCGTGGCATCGCCGCCCGCCGCACGCTCCGCGACCTCGGCCCCGTCCTGGCGCGGTGGGCGGCGGCCACCGGGCACCGAACTGTCCAGTTCTCGCTACCCAAGGGAGCCTTCCCATGACGATCCCGCTGCGGCAAAGCCTGCGCGTCGGCTCCTACATCCTCGGCCAGCGGATACGGGGACGGACCAAGTACCCGCTGCTGGTGGAGTTGGAGCCGCTGTTCGCGTGCAATCTCAAGTGCGCCGGCTGCGGCAAGATTCAGCACCCCGCCGACGTGCTGAAGCGGCGCATGCCGGTGGAACAGGCCGTCGCCGCCATCCAGGAGTGCGGCGCGCCCATGGTGTCCATCGCCGGCGGGGAGCCGCTCATGCACCCGCAGATCGGCGAGCTGGTCCGCCGTCTCGTCGGCATGAAGAAGTACGTGTTCCTGTGCACGAACGCGCTGCTGATCCCCAAGAAGATCGACGAGTTCGAGCCCTCGCGGTACTTCACCTGGACCGTGCACATCGACGGCGTGCGCGAGCGCCACGACGCCTCGGTGTGCAAGGAGGGCGTCTTCGACGAGGCGGTCGCCGCCGTACGCGAGTGCCGGCGGCGCGGCTTCCGGGTCACCACCAACACGACGTTCTTCTCCACGGACAGCCCGCAGACCGTCATCGAGGTGCTCGACTACCTCAACGACGAACTCGGGGTGGACCAGATGATGATCTCCCCCGCGTACGCCTACGAGAAGGCGCCCGTCCAGGACCAGTTCATGGGCGTGCGGGAAACGCGCGCGCTGTTCCGCGAGGCGTTCGCCGAGGGGAGGCGGCGGCGCTGGCGGTTCAACCACTCGCCGCTGTTCCTGGACTTCCTGGAGGGCCGGATCGAGCTGTCCTGCACCGCCTGGGCCATCCCGTCGTACTCGCTGTTCGGCTGGCAGCGGCCGTGCTACCTGATGGCGGACGGGTACGCCCAGACCTACCGCGAGCTGATCGAGGACACCGACTGGTCGGCCTACGGCCGGGGCCGTGACCCCCGGTGCGCGAACTGCATGGCGCACTGCGGGTACGAGCCCACCGCCGTCCTGGCCACGATCGGGTCGCTGAAGGAGTCACTGCGCGCCATCAGGTCCGGCTGACCCCTGGATGCGCCCGAAGCGCCGCGCGAGCAGCCGGAACGCGCCCGGTGCCGCCCCGCGCAGCCTGGCCGGCGCCCGCAGCCATCCCGGCACGAACGACTCCGGCCGGCCGTCCGTGATCGCCGCCACGATGGCCCGCGCCACCCGCTCCGGCGCGATCGGCACAGGCCAGGCCCGCGTGTACGGGGCGCCGCGCCGTACGAAGAAGGGCGTGTCCACCACCCCCGGCAGCAGCACGGACACGCCGACGCCCGGCACGTGGTGCAGCTCGTGCCGCAGGCCCTCCGCGAAGGTCATCAGCCCCGCCTTCGTGGCCGAATAGACGGACTCCTGCGGCACGCCCACCGCCCCGGCGATGGAGGCCACGAACACGAGGTGCCCGCGGCCCGCCGCCACCATCCCCGGCAGCAGCAGCCGGGTGAGCGCGATCGGCGCGCCGAGGTTGACCGCCAGCAGCCGCTCGGCGGTGTCGGCCGGCATCCGTACGAACGGCCCCGCCCACCCCACGCCCGCGTTGTTCACCAGGACGTCGACGTGCCCGGCCCGTGCGACCAGTTCGTCGGTCTGGGTGGCGACGTCGTACGCCAGCGCGCGCCCGCCGGTGGCCGCGGCGACGGCCGCCAGCCGCTCGTGATCGCGTCCGGCCAGCGTCAGCCGGGCGCCGGCGCCGGCCAGCGCCCGCGCGGTGGCCGCCCCGATGCCGGAGGAGGCCCCGGTGACGAGGACGTGGGCGTCGGCGAGCCTCACGGCTGCCCGCCCCGAGGCGTCGGTCGGTCCGCGAGCATCGGTCACCTGTTTCCGCGCGTGTCACTCCCGTACAGGTGTGCTTTCCACTCCCGTGCCGGGTCACACCGGCTGACGTGCTGTCTTGACCGCTGGACGCAAGTACTCGAGCGCGACTGATTCCCCATCAGGCTGTCGCGGGGGCGATCAGCGGCGGCGCAGTGACGGGTCGAGCAGCGCGGGCGGGGTGTCGTTCTTCTCGTGCGCGGCGAGGTCGGTGCCGGGGGCGACGACGGCGTCGATCGCGTCGAGCACGTCGGCGGAGAGCACGGTGTCCGCGGCGGCGAGCTGCGCGTGCAGGTGGTCCAGCGTACGGGGGCCGATGAGCGCGCCGGTCACGGCGGGGTGTGCGGTCACGAAGCCGAGCGCGAGCTGGATCATCGTCAGGCCGGCGGCGTCGGCGACCTCGGCCAGTCGCTCGACGGCGGCGAGCCTGGCCTGGTTGGCGGGGACGGCGGTGTCGAAGCGTTGCGGCATGAACGTCGAGCGGTTGGTGGTGATGGCCCGGCCCGCGCGGATCGCGCCCGACAGCCAGCCCGAGGCCAGCGGGCTCCATGCCAGCACGCCGAGCCCGTACTGCTCGGTCACGGGCAGGACGTGGGCCTCGACGCCGCGCTGCAGGATCGAGTAGCTGGGCTGTTCGGTGACGTAGCGGCTCAGGTGGTGCTCGCGGGCGGCCCACTGGGCCTGCACGATGCGGTGGGCGGGGAAGGTCGAGGAGCCGAAGTAGCGGATCTTTCCCGCGCGCCGCAGGTCGGTCAGGGCCGACAGCGTCTCCTCGTCGCCGGTGTTCGGGTCCCATCGGTGGATCTGGTAGAGGTCGACGTGGTCGACGCCGAGGCGGCGCAGGCTGTCCTCCAGCGCGGTGACCAGCCAGCGGCGCGAGCCGCCCTGATGGTTGCGCTCGCCGCTCATCGGCAGGGCCGCCTTCGTGGCCAGCACGATGTCGTCGCGGCGGCCCGCGATGGCTTTGCCGACCATCTCTTCCGACTGGCCGCCGCTGTAGACGTCGGCGGTGTCGATGAGGTTGATCCCGGCCTCGAGGGCGGCGTCGACGAGCGCGGTGGCCTCGTCCTGGGTGGTGCGCCCGATCTTCCCGAAGTTCATCGCGCCGAGCGCGAGGGTGCTGACCTGCACACCTGTGCGGCCCAAGGTGCGGTACTGCATGACTGTGTCTCCTCATTGCGGGGGAAGCGCGGTGTGTCGGGTGGCTTGGCCACCAGGCCCGTGCTCTGGCATCATCACCAAAGCGGAACCTCGTTCCGAAACGATACGGAACACGGTTCCGCTTTCGCAAGTGGCGGCGTGGGGAGTGACGCGATGAACGACAGAGGCGAGGCCGTGGGGCAGGCGGCCGCGCCCAGGCGGAAGGACGCCCGGCGCAACCAGGAAGCCCTCCTCGGCGCGGCCGCCAGGGTCTTCGTCACGTCAGGCGTGAACGCCCCCGTACGTGACATCGCGGCCGAGGCGGGCGTCGGGGTCGGCACGATCTACCGCCATTTCCCGACCCGCGCGGACCTCGTCATCGCCGTCTACCGGCACCAGGTCGACGCCTGCGCCGAGGCCGGACCGGCCCTGCTGGCCACCGGCCTTTCGCCTTACGCCGCACTGGGGCGGTGGATCGACCTCTTCGTCGACTTCCTGGTCACCAAGCACGGGCTCGCCGCCGTACTGCGGTCCGACAACTCCGACTTCGAGGTGCTGCACGCCTACTTCCTCGACCGTCTCGTGCCCGTCTGTGCCGAGTTGCTCGAAGCCGCACGCGCCGCCGGTGAGATCCGGCCTGGCGTCGATGCGTACGCGCTCATGCGCGGCGTCGGCAACCTCTGCATCGGCGCGGACAGCGACCCCCGCTACGACGCACGCCACCTGGTCGAACTCCTCATCGCGGGGCTGCGCGGGCCGCACCGCTGACCTCGGCCCGCAACAATAATGCGAACCGGGTTTACTTTTGAACCCGGTATGCATTATCGTCCTGACCATGGTCGGCGTCAGCAAGGAGAAGAAGGCGCAGCGGCGCAGGCACATCGCCGAGACGGCGCTGCGGCTGTTCGCCGAGCGCGGTTTCGACGCGGTGACCGTCAACGAGATCGCCGAGGTGGCGGGGGTCGCCAAGGTCACCCTGTTCAACTATTTCCCGAGCAAGGAGGCGCTGGTCCTCGACGTCGTCGAAGAGGACACCGCCGCCGTCGTGGCGGCCCGCGCCCCCGGTCAGACGCCGCTCGCGGCGCTGCGCGCCCACTACCTGGCCCTCGGCGAGCGGGCGGCGGAGGTGGACGTCGAGCAGCTCATGGTCAGGATGCGGGTGATCGTCGAGAGCCCCACGCTGGTCGCGGGCGTCCAGCGGCTGCAGTACGGCCAGCGCGCGGCCCTGGCCAGGGCACTGGACGGCCGCGAGTCCTGCCCCGCGCCCGACGACCTCACCTACGACCTCATGGCGGACCTCATGGCGGCGCAGATCATCGCCACGATCCAGCTCCTGCAGGAGACGTTCTTCGAGCGGCTGGCGGCGGGCATGAGCCTGCGCGAGGCGGGGGAGCGGCTGAGGCCCGACGTCGAGCGCGCCTTCGACCTCCTGGAAAGGGGACATGGATCGTGAAGAAGGGCATCAACTATGACACCGGATTCCTGCCGGAGCCCGGAACCTCGCGCAGGGCGTTCGACCCCGAGACCGTCCGGCGGGAGATGCGGGTCATCGCCGACGAACTGCACTGCGCGGCGGTGCGCGTCTCCGGCGGCGACCCCGGACGGCTGAGCGTCGCCGCCGAGCAGGCCGCGGCGGCCGGGATGGAGGTGTACTTCGCGCCCTTCCCCGTGGACCTGACGCCCGAGGCCGCCCTTGACCTCTACGCGGACTGCGCCGACCGGGCCCAGGCCGTCGACGGCGAGGTCGTGCTGGTCACCGGCTGCGAGACCAGCGCCTTCTGCCAGGGCTTCATACCGGGCCTCACCTACGGCGACCGCCTGCAGGCCATGGCCACCGCGGACCTGACCTGGTGGCAGTCGCTCGGCCCGATCCTGCAGCGGCTCAACGGCTTCCTCGCGCAAGCGGCCGACACCGTCAGGTCCAGGTTCCGCGGCCGGGTCACCTATGCCTCGGCCCCGTGGGAGTCCATCGACTGGAGCCCGTTCGACCTGGTCGGCGTGGACGCCTACCGCGCCGCGTACAACGCGGAGACCTTCCGCGAGGAGATCCGCGCGCACCACGAGCACGGCAAGCCCGTCGTGGTCACCGAGTTCGGCACCTGCGCCTACCAGGGCGCCGGCCTGCTGGGCGGCATGGCGTGGCAGCCGCCGGAAGGCGCCGTGCCCGACGAGCGGGAGCAGGTGCGCTACCTCACCGAGCTGGTGGACGTCTTCGAGGCGGAGGGCGTCGACACCGCGTTGTGGTTCACCTTCGCCGGATACACCCGGCTCGGCGCCGCCGACCTGGGCTCGTACGGTGTGGTCAGGATGCTCGACGAGACCCGCTGGGAGCCCAAGGCGGTCTTCCACGCCATGGCCGGACGCTACAGGTGAAGATCCCGGATGCCAGGGACGCCGCGCGGCGGGCTGGGCAAGACGGCGTAGAAATATGACAAACGGTGTCGGGTTTTGCGGCGAGCATGGCTCCACCGGTCGGCCCCGACGGCCGACGTGGACCCCTGCGAACCGACAAGGACCTCGATGCACGAAACACCAGGACGGCTCCGAGAGCCCTGGGCCGCCGCCGACCCGGGTCGCGAGACCATTGACGTGGTGGGAGCGCGTACCAACAACTTGCGGGACGTGTCCGTGCGCATCCCCAAGGGGCAGGTCGTCGCCTTCACCGGAGTGAGCGGCAGCGGCAAGACCTCGCTGGCCATCGACACCCTGCACAGCGAGGCCCAGCTACGGTATCTGGAGGGGCTCTCGCCGTTCGTCCGGCAGTACATCACCCAGCGCAACCGGCCGAAGGTGGACCGCATCCTGGGGCTCGGCCCGACGCTCGCGGTCGACCAGCGCCGCCTCAACCGCAACCCCCGCTCCACGGTCGCGACGATCACCGGCATCGACGGGCACCTGGGGCTGCTGTACTCGCGCCTTCCCGGGATCGACGCGGAGCCGGCGGCGGACAGCGGGGAGGGGCATCTGACGACCGCTCACTTCGACCGCGACACGCCGGAAGGGAGCTGCGCGGACTGCCACGGGGTGGGCGGGCGCTGGCAGGCGCAGGAGGACCTGGTCATCACCCACCCGGAGCTGCCGCTCTTCGCGGGGGCCTCGCCCTGGTACGCCAAGTGGCGGTCGGGGGAGCACGCGTTCGTACCGGCGCTCGCCGAGAAGCGGGGGGTCGACCTCGGCCGGCCGTGGCAGTCGCTGCCTGAGGAGTTCCGTCACTGCGTGCTGTACGGCACGGGTGACGAGAAGATCGAGGCGACCGTCGACATGACGAACAAGAACGAGACGGCCCTGGTGAGCTACACCTCGAGCCAGCCGCTGCGGGGCGCGCTCGCCGAGGTGGAGCGGGTGTTCGTGAACGCCCGGACGTCCAGCGCCAAGCAGCGCTACCTGCCGTACATGCGCAAGCGGCCCTGCGGCACCTGCGGCGGCAGCGGGTACTCCCAGGCGGCCAGGTCCGTGCGGCTCGGCGGGCTGACGTACCCGGAACTGATCGAGGTGGAAGTACGCGAGGTGCGCGGCTGGGCGAGGCGCGTGCTGGACGACCTGGGCGCCCGGCAGCGCGAGGTGGGCGAGCCGCTGCTGCAGGACCTGGGCCGCAGGTTCGGCATCCTCGACCGGCTGGGCCTGGCCCATCTCCAGCTCTCCAGGAGCGCGGTGACGCTGTCCGGGGGCGAGCTGCAGCGGACCCGGCTCGCCGCTCAGCTCAGCACCGAGCTGAGCGGGATCATCTTCGTCCTGGACGAGCCCGGGACCGGGCTGCATCCGGCGGACAAGGCGCAACTGCTCGACATCGCCCTGGAACTGCGCGAGGCCGGCAACACGGTGCTCCTCGTCGAGCACGACCCCGAGCTGATCGCGCGGGCCGACTGGGTGATCGACATGGGGCCGGGCGCGGGCCGCCTCGGCGGTGAGGTCCTCGTGTCGGGGCTCCCCGCCGACGCGGCCGCCCACCCGAAGTCGCTGACCGGGCGCTATTTGACCGGTGGAGGGCCGCGGCTCCGCAGAACCCGCCGCCCGGCCGGGGACGACACCGGCTGGGTGGAACTGCACGGCCTGCGCGCGCACAACGTGACCGCGGACCTGGTACGTTTCCCCGTCGGCCGCCTCACCTGCCTGACCGGGGTGAGCGGCAGCGGCAAGAGCAGCCTGCTGGGCGCGCTCGGGGCGAGCGCGGAGGCCACCCTGAACGGGACGGCGACCGACACCGTGCGTAAGGTGACCGGTCTCGAAGGGTTCAGTTGGGTCGCCGTCGTCGATCAGGAACCGCTCGGGCGGACGCCGCGATCCAACCCGGCTACGTACAGCAAAGCGTTCGACATCGTCCGCAAGCTGTTCGCCGAGACCGAGGCGGCGCGCGGGCGCGGGCTCACTGCCTCCTGGTTCAGCTTCAACACCGCGGACGGCGGCCGTTGCGAGACCTGTACCGGTTATGGCCGCAAGCTGGTGGACATGCACTTCCTGCCGGATGTGTGGGTGGTCTGCGACGCGTGCGAGGGCCGGCGTTACCGGCCGGAGGCTCTGGAGATCAGGTATCAGGGGTTGGCCATCGATCAGGTGCTGGGGCTGACCGTCGCCGAGGCCGTCGAACGATTCTCCGACGACCCGCAGCTCGCGGAGACTCTGGGAGCCCTGGACCAGGTCGGGCTCGGCTACCTCCAACTCGGCCAGAGCGCCACGGAGTTGTCCGGCGGCGAGGCACAGCGGCTGAAGCTGGCGGCCGCGATCCGGCGCGGCGCCGGGAGCCGCAAGGCCGGCCTCGTCGTGCTCGACGAGCCGGTCTCGGGCCTGCACCCGTCCGACGTCCAGCGGGTGGTGGACGCGCTCGATGTGCTGCTCGACTCGGGCAACACCGTCGTCGTGGCCGAACATGACATTCCCGTCGCCGCGTCCGCGGACTGGGTGATCGACCTGGGGCCGGGAGCCGGTCCGGACGGGGGCGCGGTGGTCGCGGAGGGCACCCCGGCCGCCGTCGCGGCGGCGGACACCCCCACCGCCGGCTTCTTCCGGCGGTATGCGGCGGGTCTGCCGCTCCTGGAGGCGCGGGGGAGCGCACGCCGCTGAGACGGGTCCGGGAACGGGGTCGGCCGCCCGCGAGCAGAGGTCAGAGGCGATGCAGGTCAGCGTGAATGGATCTCCTCGTGAGCCTCTTCGAGAGAAGATCCCGCCAGGAACGCCGCGACCCCGCCGGTGAAGTTGGCGCACTCGAGGACGTCGTCATGCGGGCAGGCCAGGCCGTGGGCGATGGCGGTGCGTGCCACCTGCGCCTGGGCGATCCGTTGGTCCAGCTCGGCGAGCTTGCGCTGGTACAGCTCGCGCCACCCGTCGCCGGCCGGCGAACGGGCCGCGACGAAGGCTTTGATCTCCCGCAACGTGAAGCCGACAGCGCGCAGCATCACGACCATACCGACCAGCCCGACCGCCGACGGCGGATAACGCCGTTGCCCCGAGACCCGGGCGGGCGCCGGCAGGAGGCCGAGTTGCTCCCAGTAGCGCAGGGCGGAGGTGGCGACACCCGTGCGGCTCGCCAGCTCGCCGATCGTCAACTGCTCACCCATTGACTTCAAGCATACTTGAAGCCGTTGACTGGCGATCATGCAGACAACAGGCACCTCTCTCAAGCGACGCGTGATCAGATACCTGGTGGGCCAGGCCCATCACCCCCGGGGGGCCGTCGGGTGGGCGAACGGCTGGATGTTCGCTCTTCGCCCCTCCAACCGGCAGCGCAACATCTGGGCGGTGTCGTTGCTGGACGTGCAGCCCACCGACCGGGTGCTCGAGGTCGGTTTCGGCCCCGGCCTCGCCATCGCCGAGTTCGCCCGCCGCGCCACCCGGGGCCACGTCTTCGGCATCGACCACTCGCGGGCCATGGTCCGGCAGGCCGCCCGTCGCAACGCCGCCGCCGTCCGCGCCCGCCGCGTGCACCTCACGCACGCCTCCGTGGAGCAGTTGCCGAGCGTCGGCGATCCGCTCGACGCCATCCTCGCCGTCAACTCCGCAGGCTTCTGGCCCGACCCGGTGGCGCGGCTTCTGGAGCTACGCCGCCTGCTCCGCCCCGCAGGACGCATCGCGCTCGTCAGCCAGCCCCGCTGCCCGGGAGCCACCCGGGACACCACGGTCCGAGCCGCCCAAGAGCTCCAGGACCTGCTCACCCAGGCCGGCTTCACCCAGCTCCGGGTCGAGACCCTCGAACTCCACCCGCCCGCCGCCTGTGTGCTTGCCGCCAATCCGACCGGCAACCCGACATGACCGTATACGGGATCGTGGTCAGATGTCCTGTTCGTACTCCAGCTTTACGACTTTCAGTCCGGCGCTGTCTTTGGTTGTCAGTTTGCCGACACCGTTTTCGCCTCGAACCAACAGGTCGTACAAGCGAAGAAACCCGTTGAATTCCATATGATCCTTGCCGAGAGTCAGGAATGTTCTGCCATCTTCCCTGTCCCTGACCAGGAGATTCCCGCCGATTATCACGTCGCATTCGAGGCCCAGGTAGTTGCCGAGTGACCTGACCGGGAAGTCGCCGATGGTCATTTGACTATCGACGTCCAGCAGCCCGCTCACTTCGAGCCCGGCCTTGGCCGCGATATCTCCGGTGCTGGTCAATCCGCTGAGAGTCGGGTTGTTGACGGTGACTGTGATGGTGGCGTACAGGGAGCCCGGCCGGAAACCTGCGGTGGATTCCTGCGTTTCGGATGCCTGCAGGGTGAAGGTGGTGTCACTGAGGACCTTGCCCTGCGGGACGGTCCAGGAACTGGCGATTCCCTCGTAGAGGGTCGTACCGTCCCCGTCGTACACCTGGAAGAAGCTGCCGTTGCTCTCCCAGGAGAGGTAGACCTCGTCACCGGCGTTGAACTTCGTTCTGGGAACGGTCGGCCTGTCCGAGCCGCCGGCCAGGAAGTTACGCAGGTAGAAGGCGGGTTTCGCGGTGTCCCAGGTCAGGGCCTGGGGTGTCTTGGGTGCGTATTTGCCGCTGGTGGTGCCGGAGGTTTCGGTGATCTGGCAGGTGAGTTCACTGCCAGGGGCAGCGGCGAGGTTGCCGGTGATGCTGATCTTCAGCGGTTTGTCGATGAGGTCGAGCCCCGGCACGGGCGGGGCCTGGAAAATGACGTGGTAATAGTTCGTGGCCGGGGCGAGGCCGAGTTTCCGCCCGCTCTCCACCCGGGCGGACGCGGTGCTCCACTTGCCGCTGATCGAGGACTGCGGGTCCTCGGTGAAGTACGCGCCTCCGTCGTCGGGTGCGTTGATCGGGACGGCGATGTCGATCTTCCTGCAGTAGATCTTCTGACCGGCCGGGCTGGAGACGGTGATGTCGATGGTGTTGGCGGCGGGCTTGTCGGGGCTGCCCGCCTGAAGAGGCGCGGTGCTGGTGCTGTAGTGCAGCAGAGGGGCATCGGACATGGGACGTGGCCTCCTTGAGCGCGAGTCTTACCCAGACGTCCAAAGGGGAGGTGCGTGACCGTGAAGCGTGGCGGTGCGGCCCGAATCCCCCGTTGGCGAAGCACCGCAGAAGATCACTCCCTTGATCCAATCGCCCTCATTGGAGCGCGACAACATCTCACAGGGGGCGATGAAGGGGCGAACCGGTAACACTCTCTGCGTCTTGACAAGCCTGTGACGCCGCCCGATCCAGCGCTACAAGGATCCACTTCCACGACCCGCAGCACACCGACAACCGCCACGCCGTCGCTGACATCCCCTGCTTGCCGCACGCTGCGCGAAGACCCCGGCGGAACTCGCGCACGCTCGCCCTACAGGTGGCCTCCGGCCATTCCGCTCACCACCGCCTGAAGGCCGTCCGCTTCTGTCTCAGTCCACGTCCAGGGCGTACCGCAGGTAGAAATCCGGCTTGGCGAGGAAACGCCGCCAGTGGTCAACCAGTTGGAGGTTTTCCCACTCCGCCGGGTGAATGCCGTCCTCGCCCAGTTCGATGATCTGCGCACCCGGCAGGCTGGCGAGGATCGGCGAGTGAGTGGCGCAGACGATCTGCCCGCCCTCGCCTGCGACGCGGTTCATGAGGGCGACCAGGCGCAGGCATGACTGAAACGACAGGGCCGCTTCGGGTTCGTCCATCAGATACAGCCCCGGCCCCGACACCATGCGTTCGAGCACAGTGAAGAACCCCTCGCCATGGGACTGCTCCGCAAGGTCGCCTTCCCAGAATCCATGCATGCCTGACACGTTCTGCCCGAGGTTGAACAGCGTCTCGGCGCGGAAGAAGAATCCTCGCCGCTTCAGACGAGGACCATGCAGCAGTCGCACCCCCATGGCGGTGAGTTCGGCGTCAAGGACCGACCCCAACGGGGTGGGGTCGCCGGTCGAAGAGTATTTGGTCCCCGCCTTGCCGCCTTCGGAGTTGATGCCGCACACATCAGCAATGGCTTCGACCAACGTCGACTTCCCTTACCCGTTCTCGCCCACCAGGAAGGTGACCGGACGGGTGAAGGTCAGCCCATGCTCGACAAGGTGGCGTACCGGGGGCAGGCCGCCAGACCAGCCGCTCGGCAAGTGCGGAGCCGCAAGCCGCGTCAAGAGCACCGCTACCTCCTTTCCGCGTCATCCAGAAGCCGGTGAGCGTGAGCCCACGCAGGGAGACTGTGACAGTAGAGCAAAGCCGCACCATACCCGGTATTCCCAGTCCAAGATCCATAGCCGTGGGCTGGTCGGATTGGCCCAGTGCGGATCGGTGTGCTCAGTGCGCAAAGGCCGGGCTCGGCAGGCCCAAGCGTTGCGGACGGCTGAGCGGTCGCACGAAAAGCACAGAAAAGCACAGAAAAGCACGAGAGCGCGGAGGAAAGCCGGATGCGGCCCGGCCTACCCCTCCGAGGAGGGCCTGGGTTGCCCCTCCAGGAAGAGGGAGATGCCGTCCAGGAGCCGGCGGAGGCTGAACTCGAAGATCTCCTCCAGGTCGGTGAGGACCCCGGGGTTGTCGTGCAGGGCGGCCTGCCTCGGGTATCTGTCGGTGCCCAGCTCCTCCAGCACCGCGGGCACCTTCACGGCTCGCCACTGGCTGAGCGAGATGTGGCCGCCCCGCCGTTCGGACGCGATCTCGCTCACTCTGAGCAGGGCCAGGCCCTGCACGATGCCGCTCACGCCGAGGTAGATGTGGTGGGTCGTCACCGGGTCGAGGCCCAGGCCGTCCAGTGCGCTGAGACCCCGCTCGAACCCTGCCAGCAGGCTGGGAACGAGGGGCGGCTGGACCGTGGCGATCACTTCGAGGACCCAGGGGTAGGTCGAGTACAGCGCCCACTCCCATCGGGCCGCGGCTTCGAGCTCGGCCCGCCATCCGCCGCCGGGCCGGCGCTCGTCGTCCTCGCTGAACACGACCTCGACCATGAGGTCGATCAGCTCGTCTTTCCCGTCGATGTAGTTGTAGAGCGACATCACCTTGACGCCGAGCTCGTGCGCCACGTGCCGCATGGACATGCTCTCCAGGCCGTCGGCGTTGGCGATGCCGATGGCGGTGCGGACGATGCGTTCCCGGGAGAGCCCGGCGTCGGAGGCGGAGCGGGGTTCGGCGGGAGGGGCGGGCGGGGGCGCGCCCCGTTCGCCGATCGCCCGGTCAGTGTCCTGGTCGGGCCGTGCGCCGAGGCGGGCCCGGTAGGCGCGTGCCTGGCAGGACCGCGAGCAGTAGCGGGGCCTGCGCCCGCGGGGAGCCGCCGTGAGCTCTGTCCCGCACTGCGCGCACGTCAGCATGCCGACCTCATTTCGTCACATCACCTTGGGCTGTGAGGAAATGTTATCACCGCCATTATGTGATGAAAAGCCGGTGGTCAGGTGTGACGAAATGACCTCATTGGACCGTTTCTGGGGCGAGGTTGTTCGCATCGATAGAGGTTATCTAGGAGATTGGGAGTGGATAGAGGAAATCTGGTTTGCGCCACTGGTTGATTGCCGCTATTCACGTATGCTGTACATCAATCGCGCGTACATAGTACGAGAGGAGTGTGTTCGATGGACGCCGATGCGGACAGGGCGGGCTGGAGGGAGGGGACCGGCCTGGCGGTCCTCATGCTGCCCGTGCTGCTCATCTCCATCACGGTGACGGTGCTGTTCTTCGCGCTGCCCTCGCTCAGCGCCCAGTTGGAGCCGACCGGGGCACAGCAGTTGTGGATCGTGGACATCTACGCCTTCCTGCTGGCCGGCCTGCTCATCCCGATGGGCTCGCTGGGCGACCGGATCGGCCGGCGCAGGCTGCTCCTGCTGGGAGCGGCGGCGTTCGCCGTGACGTCGGCGATCGCGGCGTACGCGCCCAGCGCCGAGCTGCTCATCGCCGCCCGCGGCCTGCAGGGGGCCGCGGCGGCGACGCTGATGCCGTCCACGCTGGCCCTCATCAGGGCCATGTTCGCCGACTCCCGCCAGCTCCAGATGGCGATCGCCCTGTGGGCCGCGGTCTTCACGCTCGGCAGCGTGGCCGGGCCGATCGTCGGCGGCTGGCTGCTGGAGAGCTTCTGGTGGGGCGCGGTCTTCCTGATCAGCGTGCCCATCATGGTGTTGCTGCTGGTGCTCGCCCCGCTCCTGCCTGAATACCGCGACCCCGACCCCGGGCGGTTCGACCTCCTCAGCGCTGCCCTCGTCCTCCTCGCCGCCCTGCCCCTCGTCTACGCCGTGAAGCAGGTCGCGGAGCAGGACTACTCCGTGCCCGTGTGGATCGCGGCGGCGGCCGGGTTGGTGTTCGTCGTGCTGTTCCTGCGCAGACAGCGGAGGCTGCCCGACCCCATGCTGGACCTGGCCCTGTTCCGCAGCAGCGCCTTCGGCGTCTCGCTGGTCGTCGCCACGATGGCGGTGTTCGCTCTGGTCGGAACGTTCTATTTCATCACTCAATATCTGATGTCGGTGCTCGGGATGAGCCCGATCGTGGCCGGGTTGATGACCCTGCCGACGGCCGTCAGCGCGACGGCGGGCTCGCTGCTCGGGGCGGCGCTCACGCGATGGGTCAGGCCGGGGCACGTCATGGGTTACGGCATGCTCTCCGGCACGGCGGGCTTTCTGCTGATCTCGCAGCTCGGCACGGACGTCAACCTGCCGTTGCTGTTCGGCGGGCTGTTCCTGCTCGGCTGGGGCATCGGCTCGGTGCAGGCGCTGGCGTCCGCCATGGTGGTCGCGACGGCGCCGCCCGCGAAGGCCGGGTCGGCCTCGGGGCTGTTCGAGTCCGCCACCGAGTTCGGGCAGGCGTTCGGGGCGGCCATCCTCGGCAGCATCGGGGTGGCCGTCTACCGGGCCACGCTCGCCGGCGAGATGCCCATCGGCGTGCCCAGGGAGGTCGCGGAGGTGGCTGACGAGACCCTGGGCGGCGCCCTGGCGGCCGCGGGCGAGCTTCCTGACGCCGTCGGCCGGGCGCTGGCGGCCGCGGCGTCCGGTGCGTACGTCGACGGGATGCGGATCGCGGCGTACGCGGGCGCCGGCATCATGCTGATCATGGCGGTCCTGGCCTTCGGCTACCTCCGTACGGCGCGGATCGACCCGGACGGCCCCGCGGCGGACCCCGGGCGCGAGCCCTCCGGCGATCTCTTGTCGAGCGACCGCGCCGGGAGGGGGGACCTTACCGCCTGAACCTGCTGCCGACGCCCCCTGGCGGCACATCCGGGAGCTGCGGGAGCGGGCCCTGGACGACTACCGCTCGACGTCGGCCTCCTCTGGAGCGTTGTGGGAGCCGAGGCGGCGCACCCGAAACACCCGAGGCGACGCCGTCGCGTCAGGTGGCGATTCCCAGGAGCTTGCCGAGAAGCGTGCTCAGTTGGTCGCGCTCGTCGGGTGTCAGGGGTTGGAAGGTGTCCTCGATGAAGGCCGGGATCGACGTCTGCGCCTCGTCCAGTCGCCGTCGGCCCGCGTCGGTGATGGTGACGGCGTAGGAGCGGCGGTCGCGGGGGTTGCGCTCCCTGCGTGCGAGGCCCTCCCGTTCGAGGTCGTCGCAGACGCTGACCATGACGCTGCGGTCGATGCGCAGTTCTTCGCTGAGCGTCTGCTGGGAGCAGGGGCCGACGGCGTCGAGCATCTGGAGCACGAGGTGCTGGCCGACTCCGAGCCCTTCCTCGCCGGCGTGGGTGTCCGCGGCGCGGGCCACGGCGGCCGAGGCCCGGCAGAGCGCGATGTCCAGCCGCTCGGCCGCCAGTCGCGGGAAGTACGTCGGTCGTGCCCGGTCGGCTGTCTTGGTCGTGGTGGCCATCGGTCTCCTCTTCGCTCCGCCTCAGCCTACACCGGATTCGTCTTGTCACCGATCGTTTGACAGCAGATGATTTGCGGGCGTACGGTCTTTAATCGTCTGTAGGAAAATTGTTTGTGCTCAGATGGAGAGTGATCGTGCCACGTGCCGACGGCCGCGAACAGGCGGCCCTGGTGTTGCCGTGCGCGGCGGTGTTCCTGGACTCGATGGACCTGTCGCTGATGGGCGTGGCCTTGCCCGCCATCGCAAGGGACCTGACAGGAGACCCGTCGTGACGCTGGACCTCACCCCCGACGAACTGCTGAGCACCACCCGCGCCGTGCGCAAACGCCTGGACCTCACCCGGCCGGTGCCCCGCGAGCTGATCGAGCAGTGCGTGGACCTGGCCGTGCAGGCGCCCACCGGGCGCAACCGGCAGCGCTGGCACTTCATGGTCGTGACCGAGGCCGAGCAGCGCCGGGCCGTGGCCGACATCTTCCTGCGCGCGCTGACGCAGGCCACGGGGCAGCCGCTGACCGAGCGTGACCTGTGGCGCATGAGCTACCATTCCGGCTCCACCGAGCGGGTTTTCGACAGCCTGCGGTACCTGGCCGCCAACATCCACCGGGTGCCCGCGTTCGTCATCCCCGGCGTGGAGGGCCGCACCGACCGGGCGCCGGTGGCCGAGCAGGCGGGCACGTGGGGGTCGATCCTGCCCGCCGTGTGGAGCTTCATGCTGGCCGCCAGGGCGCGCGGCCTCGGCACCGTGTGGACCACCGCGCAGGCTCCGCTCGAACGCGAGTTGGCCAAGGTGCTCGGCGTGCCTTACGAGGAGGTCATGCTGGCGGCCTTCATTCCGCTGGCCTTCACTCTCGGCACCGACTTCAAGCCCGCTCCCCGTGTCCCGCGGGAGGAGGTGCTGCACTGGGATCGCTGGTGAGCCTCGTCCCGGGCACGGCCTGCTGTCAGCACGACGACGAATTGCTGGGGAGGAGCGTGTTGCACAGGGCCTCCGTCTCGGACATCCCGCATCCCACGACGAGGAACATGGCAACCGCCGCGCTGCCACCAAGAAACGCCGCCGGCCCTGGCTCCTGCCCGACGACCCGGGCGATGCCGTAGCCGATGGCTCCGATGATGAGGGCGGCCACAGCGCCCCAGAAGTAGGCCATGCCCCTGGGCCTCCGATGCTGGTGGTGGGCGGGGGTGACCTGCTCAAGATAGATCCGGCGAGTTGCATGGATCTTGAGAGTCGCTTGACAGTCCTTCGGCGACGCCCGGCCGGGAAACATCGCCAGGCGGGGTCGCGTACGACATGGACTCGCCATGACAATCCTGGACGGGTTTCACCGGTCGTTCTCGCCACATTTCCGGTAACGCCCTCCGCGGTTTCTGGTCAGTGCGGCGGTTTCGTGAGACGAAGACAACGGACATAACCGGTATTCACTCACTCTGTCAGGAGTCCAGGTCATGCCCGTCACGCACCTCCCAACGCCGACGAACCACATTCCGCACTCCCGTCGCCGGAAATCGCGGCGCTTATCCTTCGCCCTGCGGGCGCTGGTGGGCGCCATCGTGATCGTCCTGGCCGTCCCGGGCATCGCGTACGCGGCCCCGCCGACGGCACTCGACGGGGCCGCGCCGTCGGACGACCGTACCTACCAGCCGGCGTTCGACTACGACGGCGACGGCTGCTACCCGACGCCCGCCATCGGCCGTGACGGCGCCATCGCCCCGGGCCTCGCGCTCGGCGGGGCGGTGAACGGGCAGTGCCGCGACCTGTCCGACCTCGACAACACCAACTCCTACTCGCGCTCGAAGTGCAACAACGGCTGGTGCGCCTACATCTACGGGCTCTACTTCGAGAAGGACCAGACGCTGCCCGGCTGCTGCGGGCACCGGCACGACTGGGAGCACGTCGTGGTCTGGGTCCAGAACGGCACGGCGGAGTACGTGGCGGCGTCGGAGCACGGCGCCTACAACGTACGCGCGCGCTCGCAGCTCCCGTGGGACGGGACGCACCCGAAGATCATCTACCACAAGGACGGGCTGTCCACCCACGCGTTCCGCTTCGCGAACTTCGACGAGCAGCCGGAGAACCACAAGGGCACCTGGCAGTTCCCGCCGCTGGTCGGCTGGGACAACTACCCCGCCGGGTTCCGCGACCGCCTGGTGGCGCACGATTTCGGCTCGGCCAGCTTCGGGCTCAAGGACTCCTCGTTCGGCGGGGAGCTGGCGAAGGCCAAGCCGGCCGGAATCCCGTTCGACCCCTACGCCTGACCGGGCACGGCGTCCTCTGCCGACGGCGATCCGGCCCGGCCGCCGGGACGCCGAGCGGGCCGACCTGCCCGATTCGTGACGAGGTCACGCCGAGCCGGTGATCACGTCTCTGGTTCGTGACAGGCCAGGCCAGCAGGGTTGTCTCCAGTCGAGTTGAAGGAGACATCATGGTCGCCCCGCGTCAGAGGACATGGCACGGCCCGCTCACCGCATGCGCGATCGCCATGGCGGCCCTCGCCGTGGTGAGCGGGATCGGCCTGGTGGTCGACGAGCGGATGGTGCTGGGTGAAGGGGTGTGGCTCAAGCCGTTCAAGTTCGCCGCCTCCTTCGGCCTTTACGCGATCACGTTCGCCTGGATGATCAGCATGGTGGACCGGTGGCGGCGGACGCTGTGGTGGCTGGGCACGGTCGCGGTGGCCGGGTTCGTCCTGCCGGAGATCTCGGCCATCACCTTCCAGGCGGTGCGCGGCGTGCGCAGCCACTTCAACGTCGCCACCACGCTGGACGAGTCCGTGTTCATGGTGATGGGCGGGGCCGCCTATCTGGGCTGGGCGCTGACGCTCGCGCTGGGGATCTTCCTGGTGGTCCAGCGGCGGGTGGACCGGGCGATGGCCTGGGCGATCCCGCTGGGAGTGGCCATCTCGCTGGCCGGGATGTCGGTCGGCTACCTGATGACCGCGCCGACCCCGGAGCAGGCGCACGCGCTGGCCGGCGGCCTGGAGTTGGCCACGATCGGCGCGCACACCGTCGGCGCCCTCGACGGCGGCGCCGGGATGCCGCTGACCGGCTGGTCGACCGGCGCGGGTGACCTGCGGGTGGCGCACTTCGTCGGGCTGCACGCGTTGCAGGTGCTGCCGCTGGTCGCGCTCTGGGTCCGCCGCGTCCCGCTGGTGATCGTGGCGGCGTTCGGCTACGCCGGTCTCACCGGGCTGCTGCTGTGGCAGGCGCAGCGCGGCCAGGCGCTCGTCCATCCCGACGGGACGACCCTGCTTCTTGCCGGTGGGCTCGTCGCGGCGGTGCTCGTCGCGGCGGTGGCGGTGGCGGGGGTAGGAGCAGTGGTGGCTCGGCGGCGATCGTAGGCTGCATGGGTGCAAACGTGGGCAAAGGGGATCTTCTTTTTGGTGCTGGCCTCGTTCGCCAGTGTCTACGTGATCGCCGGGTCGCCCCTGGCCCTCGTGGTGCTCGCCACACAGGTGCTGTTCGCGCGACGCCGCTCCTGGTGGCTCATCGCGGTGCAGGGCGTCGCGGCCTACGGTTCGGTGTTCGCGTTCGGCTCCTCGGTCGGCATCCTCGGCTTCGTCGCCGGGTCGCTGCTGCTGACCCGGCTGTGGCCGCTCGCGCTGGTGGTGGCGGGCAGCGCGGCGCTGCTGGGGCCGCCCGACCCGGCGATCACCATGGTCCTGGTCGGCCTGGTCGTCTACGGCCTGGCCACGATGGTGGACAGGATCGACGAGGTGACCGCGGCCCGGCTGTCGCTGGCCATGACCGCGGCGGCCGAGGAGCGGCTGCGCATCGCCGCCGAACTCAACCAGAGCCTGGGCAGCGCGCTCGACACGATCGCGGCCGGCGCCCGCGCGGGTTCGCCCGACGTGGAGACGGCCCGGCGGTCGCTGAGCGCGGCCAGGTCCGCGGCGGTCGGCTACCGCGCGATGTCGCTGGGTCCCGAACTCACCACCGCCAAGGCCATGCTGGTCTCCGCCGGGGTCTCCACAGAGGTGCGGATGCGGCACGCGGAGCCGCTCGGCCCGGCCGGCGCGCTGCTGGCCGTTGTGCTCCGCGAGGTCGTGACCGAGATCGTCCGGCGTCGCGCCGCCACCCGCTGCGTGATCGAGACCGTCACGGACGACGACACGGTACGGCTGAGCATCGCCCACGACGGCACCCGCAGCGCCGCCGACGAGTCCCTGGCCGACCTCCCCGCCCAGGTGGCGGCGGCCGGCGGCACGCTCACCACGGGCATCGACGCCGCCGCCCAGGTCGTCGTCGAGGTCACGCTGCCCGCCACCAGGCTGCCGGACACCCCCGCCCCCTCCACCCGGCTGTCGACGGCGCTGCTGGCGGTGGTCCTGGTCGGGTTCTCGGCCAAGGGCCTGCTGCTGGCCGGATCGTGGTGGCCGGCGCCCCTGCTGCTCGTCATCATCGTCATGCACCTGCGCTCGGTCGAGGGCCGTCACATGACCGCGCTGGCGGTCATGGCCGTGCTGACGCTCGCGCCGATCCCGCTGTTCGGGCAGGCATGGCTGGGGACGACCGGGTTCCTCGCCGGGCCGGTCCTGCTCGCCTTCCGACTCAGGGTGGCGGTGCCGCTGGTGGCCGCGATCATGGCGGTGGTGGCGGTCGCCGGAGTCCTCATCGGCCTGCCGTACCCGCTGGTGGTGAACCACACCCTCAGCACGCTCGTGACGGGGCTGGTCCTCTACGGCCTGTTCACGCTCGCGCGGCTGGACCGGGAGCTGAGCGCGGCCAGGGACGGGCTGGCCCGGTCGGTGGTGGTGGAGGAGCGGTTGCGCGCCGCGCGTGACCTGCACGACCTGCTCGGGCACACGCTGGCGGCGATCCTGCTCAAGAGCGAACTGGCCCGGCGGCTCGAACCGGAGGCGGCGCGGGCGGAGCTGGACGACGTGCTGGCCATGACCGGACAGGCCATGAGCGACCTGCGGACCATCTCCGGCGAACGGGGCAGGCTGTCGCTGACGGGCGAGGCGGACTCGGCGCGCTCGGTGCTGGCCGCGGCGGGCATCGAGGTCTCGGTGGTGCTCGGCCACGGCACGCTCGGCGCCGACGTGGAGACCGCGCTCGGCGCCGTGCTGCGCGAGGCGGTCACCAACGTGCTGCGGCACAGCTCCGCACGCCACTGCGCGATCGGCACCACCGAGCGGGACGGCGAGGTACGACTGGCCGTACGCAACGACGGCGCGCAGGCCAAGCCGATCCGGCGCGGATCCGCGGGCATGGGCAACCTGACCACCCGGCTGGCCGAGCTGGACGGGCGGCTGGACCTGGCGCGGGAGGGCGAGTGGTTCGAGCTGGCCGCGACGGTCCCGACGCGCTCCTGGGTGCCGGCCTAGATCCAGCCCGCCTCGGTGGCGATGCGGGCGGCGTCGGTGCGGTTGCGCGCGTTGAGCTTGGCGACGATCGCGGTCAGGTAGTTGCGTACGGTGCCCGCGCTCAGGAACAGTTGGGCGGCGATCTCGGTCGCCTCGGCCCCGGCGGCGGCCAGGCGCAGGATGTCGGCCTCGCGCGGGGTGAGCGGGTTGTCGGCCAGGTTCCACGCGGTGACCGCGAGCGAGGGGTCCAGGACGCGCTCGCCCTGGACGACCTTCCTGATCGCGGCGGTGACCTCCTCCGGCGGCGCCGTCTTCAGCACGAACCCGTCCACCTGGGCGGCCAGCGCCCGGCGCAGGTCCCCGGGCCTGCCGTACCCGGTGAGCATGAGCGTGCGGCACCCCGGCAGCCTGGCGTGGATCTCGGCGGCGGCGTCGAGGCCGTCGATCGCGCCCGGCATGTCGATGTCCAGCACGGCGACGTCCGGCCGGTGGGCCGGCGCGGCGGCCACGGCCTCGTCCCCGGACCGGACCGCCGCGACGACCTCCAGATCGGGTTCGAGGTTCAGCAGGGCCACCAGCGCGCTCCGGATGATGTGCTGGTCCTCGGCCAGGAGTATGCGGATCACGGGATATGTCTACCAGTTTGTCCGAATCATGATGACGTCATGCGCGGGCCGTGATCGGCTCTCTGGTCCCGGGAGGCGCCGCTGACCAGGCTTGACGCCATGACGGAAGTGGTGCGGATGGACGCCGTGAGCAAGGTGTACGGCAAGGGCGGCGGCGCGGTGGCCGCCCTGCGCGAGGTGTCGGTGGGCATCCCCCAGGGGACGTTCGCCGCGGTGATGGGGCCCTCGGGCTCGGGCAAGAGCACGTTCCTGCACTGCGCGGCCGGTCTGGACGTGCCGACGTCGGGCTCGGTGCGGCTGGGCGGCACCGAGCTGTCGGGCATGGACGAGACCGCGCTGACGGAGCTGCGCAGGCGGCAGGTCGGCTTCGTGTTCCAGGCCTTCAACCTGGTCTCCTCGCTGACCGTGCTGGAGAACATCACGCTGCCGCTCCTCCTGGCCGGCGCTCGGGTGGACCGAGACTGGCTGGCCGAGATCGTGCGCCGGGTGGGTCTGGAGGGTCGTACCGGCCACCGTCCCGCCCAACTGTCCGGCGGCCAGCAGCAGCGCGTGGCGCTCGCCCGGGCGCTGGTGACCCGGCCGCAGGTGGTGTTCGGCGACGAGCCCACCGGCGCGCTCGACACGATGACCGCCCGCGACGTGCTCGTCCTGCTCCGCGAGATCGTCTCCGGGCTCGGCCAGACGGTGGTGATGGTCACCCACGACCCCGTCGCCGCCTCCTACGCCGACACCGTTCTCTACCTCGCCGACGGCCAGATCGTGGACTCCATGGCCGCGCCGACCGCCGACAAGATCGCCGAGCGCATGACCCGGCTGGGGGCGTGGAAGTGATGTTCTCCTTCGCATGGAAGACCCTGCGCCACCGCCGGGCCGCCTTCGCGGGCTCGTTCGTGGCCCTGCTGTGCGCGGCCACGCTGGTCACGGCCTGCGGGATGCTCCTGGAGACGGGCCTGCGCGGCACCGTCGCCCCCGAGCGCTATGCCGGCGCCCCGATGATCGTCGCCGGTGACCGGTTCGTCCGGCAGCCCAAGGAGAACGGCAAGATCAAGGCCAAGGAACTCGCGGAACGCCGCTGGATCCCCGCCTCCCTCGCCGCCGAGCTGGGACGCCGGCCGGGCGTCACCGACGTCGTCACCGAGGTCACCTTCCCCTTCGCCGGATTCACCGCGCACGGCTGGGAGTCGGCCGCGCTGACCCCGTTCACGCTCGCCCGCGGGCGCGCGCCGCGCTCCGACGGCGAGGTGGTCGTCGACGCCGCGAACGCCACCGCGAAGATCCCCGGCTACCGCGTCGTCGGCGTCACCGCCCAGGCCCTGCCCAGCCAGCGCACGGTCTTCTTCAGCACCGGCGAGGCCCGGCGGCTGGCGGGCCGTCCAGGGATGGTCTCGGCGATCGGCGTCTTTCCCGCGGTGGACGTCCAGGTCGAGGGCGCCATGGCGTACACCGGTGACGCCCGCGGCGCGGTCGAGTTCCAGGACGCGGAGAGCGCCAGGATCCGGCTGATCAGCCTCGGCGGCGCGCTGGCGGGCACGTCACTCCTGGTGGCGATCCTGGTCGTGGTGGGCACGTTCGCGCTGTCCATCCAGCAGCGCCGGCGTGAGCTGGCCCTGCTGCGCGCCGTCGCCGCGACCCCCCGGCAGATCAGGAAGCTCGTCGGCGGCGAGGCGCTCCTGGTCAGCGTGCTCGCGGGAGTGATCGGTTCCGGAGCGGGCATCCTGCTGGGTCTCTGGCTGCGGTCCAGGTTCGTCGCCCTGGGCGCCATGCCGCCGAACCTGGGGCTGGTCGTCAGCCCGTTCCCCGCGCTGGCGGCGCTGCCGGCCACGGTGGCGGCCGCCTGGGCCGCGGCGCGGCTGTCGGCTCGCCGTGCCGCGCGGGTCAGGCCCGTCGAGGCGCTGGGCGAGGCCGCGCTGCCCGGCACGCGGCTGCCGTGGGCGCGCCTCGGTGCGGGGGTGCTCGCCGCGGCGGGCGGCGTGGTGCTGACGGTCGTGCTGTCCGGCCTGACCACCGAGGCGGCCGCGAGCCCGGTGACCATGCTCACGGCCCTGCTCTGGACGACGTCCGTGGCCCTGCTCGGCCCGCTGATCGCACGGGCGGTGACCGCGCTCCCTGTACGGCTGCCCGGCGCCGCCGGCTACCTGGCGAGCAGGAACCTGCGCGCCTCCGCCGGCCGGATGGCGTCGGTGATCACGCCGCTCACCCTGCTGACGGCGCTGACGTGCACGATCCTGTTCTCCCAGACCACGACCGGGCACGCCGCCCAACGCGAGCTGGACGCCGGGATCACGGCCGATCACGTGCTCGCGCCCGGCGCGTCCGCCGCCGCCGCGCGCCGGGTGCCCGGCGTGACGGCCGCCGCCGAGATCGTGCGCACCTCGGTCCGCATCGACCTGACCAAGTACGGCGCGCAGGCCGTCACCACGCTGGACGGCCTTGCCGATCTGGGCGTGGTGTCCGGGACCTTGAAGGGCTTCGCCGACGCCTCGGCCGCAACCAGCGGCGCCGACGCCTCGGCCGCAACCAGCGGCGCCGACGCCTCGGCCGCAACCAGCGGCGCCGACGCCTCGGCCGCAACCAGCGGCGCCGCCACCTCGGCCGCGGTCAGCAGCACCGCCGCCGGGCGGCTCGACGTCACCGTCGGCGACCGGATCGACCTGGTGCTCGGCGACGGCTCGCCCGCTACCGTGACCGTGGCCGCCATCTACGAGCGCGGCCTCGGCTTCGGCGACCTGACGCTCCCCCGCGCCCTGGTCGCCGGCCACGTCGACGACCCCCGGCCCACCGTGCTCGTCGCCGGCGGCGACCGCGCCGCGCTGGAGCGGGCCTTCCCCGGCGTGGCCGTGCTCGACCACGCCGAGGCCGGAGCGGCGGGCACCGGCGGCGCCGAGGTCAACTACGTCGCGATGGGGCTGATCATCGCCTTCTGCGCCATCGCCGTGGTCAACACGCTGGCCATGTCCATCTCGGCCCGTTCCCGCGAACTCGCCCTGCTCCGCCTGGTCGGCACCACGCGCCGGCAGCTCCTGCGCATGCTCCGCGCCGAAACCCTCACCGCCACCGCGGTGGCCGTGGCCCTCGGCACGCTGATCTCCCTGGCCGTCCTGACCGCCTTCAGCAACGGCATGACCCGTACGCCCCTTCCCCACGTCCCGCCCCTCACCTACGTCGCGATCATCGCCGTCATCGCCGCGCTGGCCGTGGCCGCGACGGCCATCCCGGCCCGCCTCACCCTCCGCCCGCACCCGGCCCAAGCTCTCGGGGCCCGCGAGTAGGCGGGTGGCGCGCTGGTCGGGCGTCGACCGGTCGCGGGGTGCTCAGTCCGACGTCTGTTCCAGCAGGCGCTCGGCCAGGCGTCGGACGGCGGCGCGCAGTTCCCGCGGCGACGAGATCGTGAACCGGAAGCCGAGCCCGGCGAGCATGGCGGCCATGCCGTCCAGGGACTCGGCGCGCGTACGCAGGAGGACCCCGTCCGGTGTCTCGGTGAGTGTGGCCACCGACGGCGGGATGCGGCGGGACGCCTCGGCGAGGGGAACGTGCAGGACGACCTCGACGACGTGCGCGTACGGCACCTGGGCCAGCGACGCGGTGACCTGCCGCACCGGGTCGGCCTCCTCGGGGATCTCATAGGAGGCCGTCCCAGGGACGACAGCGGAGATCCGGTCGACGCGGAAGGTGCGGATCTCGCCTGACCGGTGGTCATGGCCGGTCACGTACCAGCGGCCGGAGTGGAAGACCAGGCCGTGGCCGTCCAGCTCGCGTTCGGTCTGGGCGTCCTTCCAGGAGCGGTGGCGCAGTGTGACCCGGCGGCGGTCGCGGATCGCGGCGGCCAGGGTCAGCACGGCCCGGCTCGCGGGCGTGGGCGCCGCACGTTCGGCGAGGGTGAAGTCGAGGGTCTCCTCCAGTGCGCCGACCTGTTCGCGCAGCGTGCTCGGCAGCACCCGCCGGATCTTGGCCAGGGCGGCCTCGGTGGCCTCGGCGGCGAGGCCCAGGCGGCGTCCGGCGAGCAGGCCGAGGACCACGGCGGTGGCCTCGTCGTCGGTGAGCATCAGCGGTGGCAGCTTGTAGCCGGGCGTCAACCGGTAGCCGCCGTAGCGGCCGCGTTCGGCGGCGACCGGGATGCCCAGCTCGGCGAGCCGGGCGGCGTAGCGCCGTACGGTCCGCTCGTCCACAGCGAGTCGCCGCGCCAGGTCGCGGCCGCCCAGCCCGTGGTGCGCCTGGAGCAGTTCGAGCATCGCCAGCATCCGGGTCGCCGGATATGACACAGGTCACCCACTTAATCCGGGCGGATTCTGTCCGCTATCGGCATTAGCGTAGCGACATCGGCTCACTGGAAGGACGATGAGATGGCGAACTACGTGCTGGTTCCCGGCTTCTGGCTCGGCGCCTGGGCCTGGGACCAGGTGGCGCGGGACCTACGCGCCGCCGGACACCGGGTGCGGGCGGTCACCCTGACGGGGCTGGCGGAGCGGGCCGGGGAGCTGTCGCCGAAGGTCGGCGTGGAGACCCATGTCGCCGACATCCTCGCGGCGATGGACGGCTGGGAGGAGGTCGTGCTGGTCGGGCACAGCGGGGCGAACGTCCCGGTGACCGCGGTCGCCGACCGGCATCCCGAGCGGCTCAGCCGGGTCGTCTACGTCGACACCGCGCCACTGCCGTCCGGGGTGGCGGTGATCGACTTCAATGACGAGGACACCCAGAAGGACTGGCGCGCCCAGGTCGGGGACGGCTACGCGCTCGACGCGCCCTCCTTCGAGCAGGGGGAGGGGCGGTTCGCGGGACTGACCGAGGAGGATTGGGCGCGGATCCTCGCGAAGGCGACGCCGCAGCCGTGGGGCGCGGCCACCCAGTCGGTTCAGCGGCCGGAGGAGATCCCGGCGACGCCGAAGACCATGGTCGCCTCGACCATGCCGGTGGCGCTGATCCGCGAGCTGATCGCTTCGGGGAACCCGGCGTTCGCCCCGCTCGGCACACCCGAATGGACCTTTGTGGAGCTGCCGACCGGCCACTGGCCGATGTTCTCACGACCGGCGGAGCTGGCCGCCCTGCTCTGACGGCCGCCAGCTCGTGTCCGGCACGGCGCCGGCCGGGCTTGACTCTGACATCGATGTCGGAGTTTAGCGTCGGCGGCATGACGAACGAACACGCGCTTCCTCGGCCTCGCCTCGACGTTCTGGTACGAGGCCACGGCCCCGCGCTCCTGCTCGCCCACGGCGCCGCCGGCAGCATCCACGGCAACTTCGGCCTGGTCCTCGACGACCTCTCCCGTGACCACACCGTCATCGGCCCGCACTACCCGGGCTCCGGCGCCACCCCGGTCGCCACGGAACCGCTGCACCTCGACGAGCTGGCCGACCAGTTGGTGGCGTCCGCCGTCACGCGGGGACACGACTCGTTCGCGGTCCTGGGCGAGTCGCTGGGCAGCGCCGTGGCGGTCCGGGCCGCCAGGCGGCACCCCCAGCGGGTCACGGCACTCGTGCTCACCGCGGGGTTCCCCGTCGCCGACCCGGTCCTGGCGTTGGCCGCCCAGCTCATCAAGACGCTGGCCCGTGCCGGTGAGTGGGCCGCCCTGGCCCGCCTGGCCTGCGTGTCGTGCCTGTCACCGGCGCGCCTGGCGGAGATCTCCCCGGCCGACCTGGACGCCATGGTGGCGCAGGCCCAGGAGGGGATGCCGCCGGGAACGGTGGACCACTTCGACCTGGTGTCGCGGGTGGACGTGCGCGAAGACCTCGCGCACGTGGCCGTGCCCACCCTCGTCGTGGCCCCGACCGGTGACCGGCTGGTCCTTCCCGACAGCTCCTACCGCCTGGCCGCCGGCATCCGCGAGGCCAAGCTCGTCGAACTCCCCGGCGCCGCGCACATTCTGGCGGAGTCCGACCGCGCGACCTGGCTGCGACTCGTCCGCGAGTTCCTCGGCACGATCGCCCCGCGCCCGGAGTGACGGCTGTCCGAGACCGAGCAGGCCAACGCATGAACACTGGTCGGCGGTGGCCCGGCTTGGCCACATTCGTGAGACTATTTCCCGCGATCAGTCTGGCGGCTTCGAGGCGTGTGAAGTCCGTCTCGGCGTGCGATCGAAAGGTTCTGGACATGCTCCGTACCCCTCTGGCCGTCCTGACCGCAGGCATCGTCGGAGCCTCCCTGCTGTCCCTGGCCGATCCGCGACCGGCCGTGGCCGCGTCCGTCCTGACCTGCTCGGCGGTCGTGCCGGTGTACGGGATCGACGGTGCGGGAAAACTGCGCTGGTACGGCCACCGCGCCGGCGCCTCCGGCGGAGGCTCCTGGGTCGCCGACAGCGGCAAGGAGATCGGCTACGGCTGGAACACGCTGGCCAAGGTGTTCTCCGGCGGCAACGGCGTGATCTACGCGGTCGACGCCGACGGAAACCTGAAGTGGTACCGCCACCTGGATCCGGCGACCGGCGAGCGCGGCTGGGCTCCCGGCGAGCGCACGGTCATCGGCAACGGCTGGGGCGACTTCGTGGCCGTCGTGTCGGCCGGCTCCGGGGTCATCTACGCCCTCGACCAGGCCGGAGACCTGCACTGGTACCGCCATCTCGCACCGACGACCGGCGAGGCCCGGTGGGCGGCGGGGAGCGGCAAGGTCATCCGTTCGGGCTGGACGGCGATCACCACCCTGATGACCGGCCGCGACGGCACCCTGTACGGCGTGAACACCAAGGGACAGGTCCGCTGGTACGACCACGCCGATCCGGTCGCCGGCGGCACCACCTTCGGCCTGGGCACGGGGCTGGTGACCGGCGAGGGCTGGAACGACTACCGCAGCCCGTCCGGCGCCGGAGCGGGAGTCGTCTACGCGCTCGACGCGTCCGGCCGGATGTGGTGGAACCACCATGCCGACCCCCTGGCAGGAGCGCCGGTCTGGCACGACCGCCGCCCCCTGAACGAAGGATTCGCCTCCTTCACCACCCTGTTCGCCGACGCCACCGCCTGCGCGCAGGGGCAGTCCTTCACCGGTTACACCCCCGGCAAGTCCGGCCAGAACCTCTACTACAGCCAGGGCCGGGTCGGCGCCGTCCTGACGGAAGGCGCCAGAACCGCCGTCACCTACGGCCAGCAGCGCAAGTTCGCCGAGCCGACGACCGAGGCGACCGTCTCGACCCGAGCCTGGGTCCGCCTGCTACCCGGCCCATGGACACCCTCCGCGCCCTGGGCGGCCGCGTGGCCGGCGGCCAACATCGCCAGGACCGACGAGGATCTGCTGGAGATCGCCACGCAGTATCTCGCGGACGCCCCCGCCCAGGTCCGCGACGGCCTGCGCTACGCGGGCGACGCCCACTACGGTCCCCTGCTCCCGGACGGCACGCGGGAAGAGGGCTCGGACTTCAACGACTACCTGGGTCTCTCATGGACCTACGACGACAGGGTCGACCCCCCAGAAGCCCGGCAGAAGGAATCGCTGGACTGTTCCGGTTTCGTGAGAATGGTCCTGGGCTACCGCGGCGGCTACCCCCTGGGCATCGGCGACACGCTGAGCAAGTCCGCGATTCCCCGCCGAGCCGTGCAGATGGCCGACGACAACGCCCCGGGGATCACCGTGATCGACGGCGGAACGGCCAAACCCACGTCCTACGCTGATCTCCAGACGGGCGACCTGCTGTTCTGGGACGCCAGCACGGACGACGGCCCGGCCATCGACCACGTCGGCATCTATCTGGGAATCGACTCCACCGGCAAGCACCGGTTCGTCTCCAGCCGTAAGACGGTCGACGGGCCGACGCTGGGCGACGAGGGCGGCTCCTCGACCCTCGACAGCGCCACGCTCTACGACCGCTCGTGGCGCAAGGCCAAACGCGCCTGACCCGAAGCCCTTGTGACAGGGCGCGGGCGGCGGCCTGTCCACCGGCTCGCGCCCTATGACGCGGTGCGCGACGTCCACCAGGCCGCCACCTGCGCCCTGGAGGTGCATCCGAGCTTGCGCAGAATCCGCTCGACGTGGCCCTCGGCCGTGCGCTGGGCGATGATCAGTCGTTGGGCGATCTTCTTGTTCGTCAGCCCCTCGGTGATCAGCTCGGCGATCTCGAGCTCTCGCGGTGTGAGCTGCTCGACGTCCGCCGTGACGCGCGGTTCGCGGGGCGACGCCTTCGCCGGTTTCGCGAGAACGCGGTCGATCGTGGCCGTGGGCGTCATCCGCGCGCCCCGCTGGTACGCCTCCTCGAACGCCGCCTCGCCCAGCGATTCACGCGCGTACTCACGGGCGTTCGCGTGTTCCTCTCCCCACGTGGCGTACCGCAGGAGAGAGATCCCCGCTTTGCCCCAGGTCGCATGCGCCGCGCCGAGGAGCCAGGCCACCGACGCCGCCTCCGTTCGCCGGGTCGCCACCCAGGACAGCGACTCCAGGCACGCACCGATGACGGTCGGGTCCTCGAAGTCGCGATTGATGTCGAGGATCTCCTTGAGCAGGCGCGTGGCCTCGTCGAGATCGCCTTGCCGGCGCCTGAGGTCGGCGAGGACCCACAGGAGATACGACTGATTCCAGCGGGCGCCCCGGCGGGCGCACTGCTCGATCACCGAACCGCAGAGTTCCACGCCCGCGTCGATCTCGCCCAGCGCGCCCAGCACGCTCGCCAGGTCCGCGGTGGCGAGCCAATGTCCCGGCAGGTCGCCCGTCACCTCGTGATGATCACGCGCCGCGCTCAAGAGGCTCCTGGCCCCCGGGTAGTCGTGGTCGCAGGCCGCGCTCAGCCCCAGGACATAGGTCGCGTACGCCCGGCTGCGGTCGTCGCCGAGCCGCTCGGCCAGGGCACGGCTCTCCTGGCCATGGCGGCGGGCGGCTTCGACGTCACCCTGGTAGAACCCCAGCCAACCGGCCAGCCACAGCCCCCGGACCCTGGCCGCGTCCGCCTCGGCGCCCCTCGGCAGGGCGGCCAGCAGGCGCTCCACGTGGCGTCTGCCCTCGCCCACCGCGTGCGCCAGCCAGAAGGGCCAGAGGTCCGCGGCGAGATGCAGGCCGCCGACGGCCTCGTCCGGAGTCGTCAGGCAGTACTCGATCGCGGCCCGGAGGTTGTGCCGCTCGGACCTGAGCCGCCGGCTCCAGTGACGCTGTTCCGACTCCGCCCATCCGGTGGTCGCCCGTGAGGCGAGCGCGCCGCACCAGTCGCGGTGCCGGGCTCTGGTCATTTCCAGCTCGCCCGACTCGTCCAGGCGGGCGCGGCCGAACTGCCGCAAGGTGTCGAGCATGCAGTAACGCACACCCGTGCTGTCGTCATCCCGGATCACGATCGACTTTTCGACGAGGCTGTGCAGCCGATCCAGCAACTCCTCCGCGGGCAGGTCGTCGTCACAGCACACCGCTTCCGCCGCCGCCAGGTCGAAGCCGCCGGCGAAGACGGTCAGCCTCGCCCACAGCGTACGGTCGAGCGGCTCCAGCAGGTCGTAGCTCCACTCGACCATCGCCGTGAGCGAGGTCTGCCGGGTGTCGTGGGCCCGGTGCCCGATCGTCAGCAGCTTGAACCGATCGTCAAGCCGGGCGGCGATCTGCTCCACGGACAGTGAGCGCATCCGAACCGCGGCCAGTTCGATGGCGAGGGGGATCCCCTCGAGATCGCGGCACAGACGTGCCACCGCCGGGCACGTGTCGGCCTCCAGCCGGAACTCCGGGAAGACCGCCTGTGCCCGGCTGACGAACAGGCTGACGGACTCGTAGCGCGCCAGGACCTCGGCGGGCTCTCCTGCCGAGGGCTCCAGCGGCACCGTGAGCGGCGGGACCTGGAAGATCTGCTCACCCTCCAGGCCGAGCGGCTGACGGCTGGTCGCGAGGATCCGAAGACCCTCGGACGCCCGGAGCAGCGTGCGGGCGAGCTGGGCGCAGCCGTCGACCAGATGCTCGCAGTTGTCCAGGACCAGCAGCCCTTGCCGTCCGGCAGGATGGCCGGTCGCCGGTTCTGTCCGTGCCGTTCCCGTCCGCGACGTGGTGGACACGTCGGGAAGGCCCATCGCCGCGGACACCGTCTGCGGGAGGAGACTCGGGTCCGTCAGCGCGCTGAGGTCGACGTACCAGACGCCCCCGGGGAACGCCCGGTGCCGTTTACGCGCCGTGTGCAGCGCGAGCCGCGTCTTGCCGATGCCGCCGGGACCTGTCAGGGTCAGCAGCCTGCTCGACTCGAGCAGGCGACGGACCTCGGTGGCCTCCTTGCGGCGGCCGATGAAGGGGGTCAGTTCGGCGGGGAGCACGCGACTCGACCGTGAGATGCCGCCACCAGCTCGTGTCCTCCTGTCCGGGACCCTTTGTCCAATCCGGCGATTGTAGTTCGGGGTCGCGGGCGGCGGATCCGGTGCAGGTCGGGCTTCCCGTCGTGCGGTGCTTCCCGCCCGGGTCAGGCCGGTCGCTTGACCGCCTCGAACGCGCTCGGCAGGCCGTCGGCGCCGTGGCCGAGGGCGACCGCACGGGTGATGACGGACTTGAAGAACTCCGGCACGTCAACACCTATGCCACGGGCACGGCTGGTCTCGATCAGGCGGTTCATCGCGTTCAGGTGGATTTCGAGGGTCTCTTCGTCGCTCGGATACCTGCCCTCGTCGACCTGCCTGGCGACCTCGTGGAAGACCGCTTCGATGGACCTGAGGAACTGAATGGCGACGGGGAGGAACGTCGACGCCTTGCTCCCCTCGG
The DNA here is from genome assembly GCF_055586305.1 of Nonomuraea sp. NPDC051298. Lineage (NCBI taxonomy): Bacteria > Bacillati > Actinomycetota > Actinomycetes > Streptosporangiales > Streptosporangiaceae > Nonomuraea > Nonomuraea sp. NPDC051298. Next base: position 654,266 of record NZ_JBVJIM010000004.1, on the reverse strand, counting down.
TGCCGACCAGGGAGAAGGCGTGGAAATAGCCGCTCAGGACCCCCCATTCCACGCCGAGCAGGCTCGAGTCGTACAGCGAGGCCATACCGTGATCGGCTCCGAGGTAGGACGTGGCGCCGCCCAGGAGGTTCAGCATCTCCCGCTCGGCCGCGAACACCGCCTCTGAGCCACTGTAGAAGAGAACGGCCTCAGACCCCCCGACACCGCTCGGCGTGGCCATCACAGCCCCGTCGAGATAGTGGACGCCGCGCTCGGCCGCCCACGTGGCCGCCTCGCGGGCCTGTTCGGGAGTGCCCGTGCTCAGGTGTACGAGATGTCTCCCCGAGAGGGCATCACCGACTGACTCCAGCACCTCGTACGCGGCCGGGTAGTCCGTCACGCAAACGATCACCGTCGGGCTCGCCGCGACGGCGTCGCGAACGGTCGCGGCTCGGGTCGCCCCCAAGGACACCAGCTCGTCGGCCTTCCCGGCGGTGCGGTTCCATACGGTGGTCGGGTGCCCGTTCTTCACCAGGACCCGAGCCAGCGCCGAGCCCATCAGGCCGAGACCGATGACGGTGACCGGTGAGCGATCGTTGTGGGCCATCACAGTGCCCTCCCCCTAGCTTCAAGCGACAGAGATGGCATGCCTGTCCATCTCGCTTCCTCTCGGACACACGAACCGGGCCGACGCGGCATCTCCCCGCGAGCGCCTCGCGGGGACGCGCCACGGCCGACGTCGGCTCACGCGTTCGCCGAACAGTCTGGGCGACCTGGCGTCGCGGCGTCAGGGGAGAAATCCCCGACTTCCCCGTGTTCCCCGTGTTCCCCATGAAGTCGCTCCACAGCCGTGGTCCCACCGGCCTTGGCAAGGCCGGTGGGACCACGTTCTCGCGACCGCCCTCCGGGTTCCGGCGGTCGTCGTTCCCTGTTACCGGAGGTAGTAGGCGCGGATCACGGTCTGATCGATGCCGTTGCCCTGACCGTCGTCGGCCTTGACCCGCAGCCCGACGAACCCGTTGTGCTTCCTCGGCGGATTGATCGTTGGTTCGACCAGGCCCTTGGACCCGGCCTTGCCGTCGAAGACGGGCTGCCAGGTCGCCCCGTCATCGAAGGTCGCCCACACCTTGACCGCCCACTTCGCCGGCGCCGCCGGGCCGCCGCGCTGGTAGCCGATCTGGATCGGCGCCTGGTGCCGCCTGGCCGGTACGGCGTTGTTCAGATCCACCGGCAGCCGGTATTCGGTCATGACCAGCGGGATCCGGGTGTCCGGGTCGGGGTTGTGGTTCAGCGACCACTCCGTGCTCGTACGGGTCGACAGCGGATACGGGTCCAGCGTGGTGTCCACCACGACGCGGTACGAGCCAGGCTCCTTGATGTGGCACTCGGCGGGCCCGAAAGCCTTGGGGAAGCTCGGCGTGTCGCAGAGCTGCCGGTCACCGCGGTAGATCCGGGTTCGGTTGGTGACATTCTTGCCCCAGAACCACAGCCCGCCGGAGCCCTCGCCGGCGCCGAGAACGGGGTCGGTGTAGTCGCCCACGCCGTGCCGCCAGTAGAGTCCGGCCCAGCCGTGCGTGGCGAACGGCAGGTCGAGTGTCCGTTGCGGCACCATCGGCGCCTTCATCAGGTTACGGGTGACCTGCTGGCCCGCGGCCACCGCCGGTCTGAACCCGGCCGCGGTCCACCTGCACTGCGCCGGAGCCGGCAGCTCGCGGGTGACGGAGCAGTGGCTGTCCGTCAGCTTCTCCGCGCCGGGCATCACGTACTCCGTCCGGACGAGCGGCAGCGTTCCCGCCGTGATCCGGGGCCCGACGCCGAACCGCACGTTGTCTTCTCCCGGCTCTCCCGGGTAGGCGGCATGGAAGCGGGTCGTCACCGTGGCCAGGCTGTCCTGGGCGATCGTGTAGACCGGATCGGCGACCGCCTGTGCCGGGCTGGACTGGACCTGGTAGTCATATGCCGCCGGAGTGTTCGAGTCGGCCCTCAGCTTCGCCGGCCGCTTGGCGGCCAGCTTCGCCAGGGCCGCACCGTCCGCGGTCGAGACCACGGTCACCCAGATCTTGTGGTCCCAGGCGGCGTATCTGACCGGCGAGCCGGCATCGACCGCGAGGACCACTCCCACCGCCCCCGCCTCGGTCGCGGCCCGGACCTCGTCATCGATCAGGGCGAGGAGCGCGTCGTCCTCGCCGTCCGTGCGAGGCTTCTCCCTGATCAGCGCGACCTTGCCGCGCAGATCCGCCCCGGCCGGCGACCGCGGGCTGCCGTCACCGGCGTCGACCAGCACGATGTCCCCATCGGTGGGGAGCTTCTTCCGGCAGCCGATGCAGGTCCAGTTGTCCGTGTAGACGGCCTGCTCGTCCCGGGGAAGAAACGCCGGGATTCGCTGCCGGCTGTCGCCGCTGCGCAGCTCCAGGGGCTGGGGGACACGGATCGATGCGTATTTGACGGTCACCCCGGCCGGCTGCGGCCCGAGGGCCTGGTAGAGCCCGTAACCTTGACCGACGAATTCCGAGTACTCGACGTCCCCGTCGGCGTACGTGACCGTGGTCGCCTCGTTGATCGAGGGACGATCGGTGCGGATCTGGAATTCTCTGGCCTGCCGGGTGTCGATGGGCAGCTCGCGGTCCTGGTCGTGCCGCACCGTCCAACCGGCGAATATCGCGATCCGGTCGAGGAACTGCCCGACGCTGCCGGAGATGCGATAGGTGTCCGCGGGCAGGTCGGCGACGACCCCGCTCTGCATGTTGACCCACTTGTCGCGCCACCACTCGCCCTCGTCGAAGTACTGCACCCACAGGCTCGAGACGTCGCCGCCCTTGGCGATGGCGAGGGAGCGAAGCGGGTCAGGGGCGTTGCCCGCCATGTCGGTGGCGTTCACGACCAGCTTGTGGCGTTCCGGGTCGTGGGTGAAGCTCAGCGTGGTCGCCACCTTGACGCCACCGGGTCCGTCGGCGGTCAGCCTGCCGTAGAAGGTGCCGGTCGGGGTGCGGGTGTTGTCGATCTTGACCGTCGCCGTGGCGGTGCCGCCGGCCGGCACGCTCACCTGGGCGGGCTCGACCTCGACCGCCCCCTCCGGCGGCGTCCAGTCGGTCTGGCCTCTGAAGTACTCGACCGTCGTGCCGGTGTTCGGCTGCCAGAACTGGCTGGTCAGGTCCAGGGTCACCGGCGCGTCGCCGCTGTTGGTGTAGGTGATCGTGCCGGTCTGGGTCTCGGACGGGAACTGGTCGACCCCCAGGTTGAGTATCCCGGTGGCGTGCAGGTTCTGGGTCACCGCGCGGCCGACGTCGACCAGCCCGGCGCCCTGCACCCAGGCGAACTCCTCGTTGGGGGTGGCGGTGCTGGTCAACGCGTCGCGGATCTGCTGCGCGGTCCAGTCGGGGTGCCGCTGCCGTACGATGGCCGCTGCCGCCGCCACGTGCGGCGCCGCCATCGACGTACCACTGATCCGCATGTAGCCGTTGCCGTCGCAGACCGGGTCGGTCGAGCAGATGACGTTGTCGTCGTTGTTCGCGCTGGCCGCCAGGATGTCGGTGCCGGGCGCGGAGATCTCGGGCTTGATCGCGAAGTCTCCGGCGCGCGGGCCCCACGAGGAGTAGGCGGCCCACGAGGCGCCGTCGCGGGACTTGGCCGCCACCGCCAGCGCCTCGTCGGCCACCGCCGGGGTGCCGACCGCGTGGACGACGGGCCCGGTGTTGCCGGCGGAGGTGACGAACAGGGCGCCGGTGCGCCGGCTGATCTCGTTCAGGGCCTGGGACATCGGGTCCGTGCCGTCGGTGCAGCAGCCGCCGAGGCTCATGTTGACGATCTTGGCCTTGCCGGCCGCCCACTCCATGCCGGCGATGATCCAGGAGTCGTACCCGCCGCCGTCGTCGTTGAGCACCTTGCCGTTGAACAGGCCCGCCTTCGGCGCGGTGCCCGCGTTCTTCCCGTCGGACCTGGCACCCGTCCCGGCGATGATCGATGCCACGTGCGTGCCGTGCCCGTACCGGTCGGTCGGGCTGTCCCCGCCCGGCTGGTCGGCCGGTACGAAGTTCTGTGCCTCGATCACCTTGCCCGCGAGGTCCGCGTGGCCGGCGTCGACCCCGGTGTCCAGCACCGCCACCGGCACCCCGGCACCGTCGAGCCCGGCCGTCCACGCCTTGTCCGCGCCGATCGCCGCCCGGGACACGTCGTCGGACGCCTTGACCTTGCCGTCCAGCCAGACCTTCTTGATCTGGGGGGCCATCGTCAACGGCGCGGCGGCCCCGGACCTGGCTCCCTTCACCGGTTCGGTGACCGCGGACCAGAACTTCGTGCCCTGCTTCCTGTCCACGCCCATCGCGACCGCGCCCGCGATCGGCAGCCGGCGCCTGACCTGCGCACCGTCCACCGGGTCTGTGGGAGGCTGGGCGCCGTCGGGGACCTCGTAGTCCACGATCAACGGCAACTGCTTGATCTTGTCATCGGTGTACCCGTCGCGGACCAGCAGCGACAGGTTGAACAACCGCACGTCGAGCTGCCCCGCCGCGAGCAGCGGAGCCGCCACCCCCGGTAAGGCGAACAGCTCGTCGCCCTGGGTGATGATCCGCACATCGCCCTGTGGCCCCACATCGGTCACCACCTGGGCCGTGCTGTCCTTCCCTTTCCCGCTCACCCGCACCACGTCACCGGTCACCAGCGTGACCAGGTGCGAGTCACCCGCCGTGGGGCCGTCAGGACCCGGCTGCGCGGCGCCGCCGAGCGGCGGACCGGCCTGTACCTGAGCGGAGACCCCAGGCGGTGCCAGTACGGACAGCGCCAGAACGCCTGACAGGCCGCAGGCGAGCAACAGCCCGCCCCGCCTGCCGATTCGCATCGATCGCATGAAAATTCCTTCAGTCGAGAACACGGAGAACTTCGCGGCGGCACCCGACGACCGGCGTCGCGTTCCACCACTCACAGCACTCGGACAGAGGTCACGCCGGCACCCATCCGTCACCGTCGTGCGTCTCACCCGTCCCCGGCGTGTCCGGGGACGGGTCGCCGGGCGATGGCACGGCCGGGTCGTCGGTTCGCCGGGATTCAGGAGCGTCGCCGGCGTGGCCGGTCACGTCCTGCGTGCAGGGATCAGGAGACACGGGCCCGGTGGGGGTCCGTGGCGTAGCTGGATCGGTCGTGCTCATGCCGACACCATGCACAGCGGGACGATCGCAGACCTATGGTCCGTCTGTACCATTCGCGCGGTTCGAGGCCGCGAGGCGAACCGCGAGGGCCATGCGGGAGTGCACCCCGAGCTTGGACATCGCCGCCGCGAGCTGCTTGCGAACGGTGTTGGGCGACACGAACAGCTCCGCCGCGATCTCCTTGTTGGTCCGGCCCCTGCTCGCCAGCTCCGCCACGTCTCGCTCACGTGGCGACAGCTCGGTTCCGTACGCCGGACGCCGCCCGCCGCGCTGGCGGGACGGCAGGGAGATGCCGTACCGGCGAGCCAGGTTCGCCGCCCGTCCCCGGTCCCAGGTCGCGCCCAGCCGCTCATAGACCGTCACCGCGACGCGCAACGGGTCACCGGCCTCCGCGGCGCGGCCCGCCTCGGCCAGGCAGCGGGCGGCCCGCTCCGCCGCCTGGGCGGCCTCGTACGGGGCCCGCGCGGCCTCGTACAGCGTCGCGGCCGCGAGGAACTCGTCGGCGGAAGAGGTGAGAACCCCGCGCGCATGACGAACGGCGGCCGGCGCCAGCGGCGCGTCCAGACCGCGAACCTGCCGCTCCACGCGGTCGACCAGGTCGGCGGCCCGGCCAGGTTCGCCGGCCGCCACCAGCACCTCCACGGCGGACGGGAGCAGACGACCGGCGGGAGCCCAGACCCCCTTGGCCGCGAGCACCTCCAGACACCGGTTCACCTGGTCCACGGCCTCCTCGACGTCGCCGCGGAACAGGGCGACCCGGCTGAACGCCGCCACCGCGATCGGCAGCAGCAGGAAATCGACCGGCCTCTCCGCCGCGCCGAGCACCTCGGACAGCCGCCGCCGCGCGTCGTCGACCTCGCCGTGCGCCAGAGCCAGGCAACCGGCCACCAACTGCACGTCCACCCCGACCTCCGAGGTGAGGGAGTCGGACAGCTCGCCGACCAGCGTCGCGATCTCGGCCGCCAGCCCTTCCCACTGCCCGCGGCAGTAGGCCAGCAGCACCGAGCTGGCCTGCAGCGCGAGTTCGAGCCGCCTGTTCTCCTGCGCCATCGGGGCGTCGAGGCCCTTGCCGAGCAGTCGTTCCGCGAGGTCCAGGTGCCCTGCCCAGCACGCGGAGGCGCCGATGGACCACAGGGCGGCCACCTCCCGGCGCTGCCGAGCGGCCCCGCCGACGCGCTCCATGACCCGGTCCGCCAGGCCGCGCCAGGCCGGATCTCCGTACACGACCAGGGACATGCCGACCTTCCCCAGCACGAAGGTCTCGAGCTGGGGATCGTCGAACTCGGTGACCAGCCGGACGGCCCTGCCGAACCACTTCAGGTCCTCGGCCAGCGGGACCGTCAGCGGGGACATCACGCCGAGCCCGAGCATGGCCCTGGCGCGCAGGTCGGAGCGGTCGACCAGGTCGTCGACCGCGCCGGCGAGCAGGCGGAGCTGGCGCGGCGGGTCGTCACCGCACTGGTTCAGGGCGATCGCCAGCCACAGCCGCAGCTCGCCGCGGAGCTGACGGGGCAGTTCCTCGTCGAGCGCCGCGGTCAGCAGATCGACGACGTCGCCGGCCCTGAGGGTCTCCTCGACGGCGCGGCCCAGCTTCACCGCGAGCCGGCCGCGCCGTACGGGTTCGAGCGCCGCCGTACGCAGGACGTCCTCGAGCAGGCGAACGGCCTCCACCTCATTCGCCAGTCCGACGGCGTGATCAGCGGCCAGTTCCGCGGCGTGTGCCCAGTCGTCGAACCGGCCGGCCTGCTTCAGGTGATGGGCGACCTGGCCGAGCGGAACCGGGACCAGCGCACGCAGGGCATGAGCGACCCGCCCATGGAGTTCGCGGCGGCGCGGCCCCGACATGTCGTCATAGACGGCCTGGGCGGCCAACTGGTGCCGAAACCCGATCAGGCCGTCGTGCTCGACGAGCAGCCCCGAGCCGAGGGCGTCCTCGGTGGCGCGCTCGTCGACCGCCGCCCCATCCGCCAGCACGTCCGGCACGACCGGCACCTGGACCACCGCGGCCGCCTGGACCAGCCGCTGCGCCGCGTTCGGCAGCCTGGCGACCCGTTCCAGGGTGGGGTCACGGATCCCGGTCGGCACCTCCAGCGTGTCCAGCGCCTTGCGCTCCCACCGCCCGCCGTGGCGGACCAGCATGCCGCGGGCACGGATGAGCGCCAGCACCTCCTCCACGGCCAGCGGCAGCCCCGAGGTCCGCTCCCACAGATAGCCGGCGAAGTCCGCCGACACCGTCTGGCCGTCCAGGATCGCCGCCACCATGTCGCCCGTGCGCTCCCTGTCCAGCAGCCCCAGGCGGACCCGCTCGCGGCGGACGCCGGCCGGGACCCTGGCCGTCAGCGCGCGAACCGCGGGCACCGTCGGCTCCTCGACCCGATGCGTCACCACCAGGGCCAACCGCGGCGGCAACTGCGACACCAGGTAGGCGACGAAGTCGCAGGTCTGCTCGTCGGCCCAGTGCAGGTCCTCCACCACCAGCACCGTCGGGCCAAGGCAGGCGAGCACCTCGACCAGGCCGCGAAACACCCGATGCCGCTCCGCGTCGCGATCGTCCAGCGGCTCCGGCATCGGCGGCAGTACGTCGGCCAACTCCGGCAGCAGCGGACGCAACGCCCCCGCCACCGCACCCAGCCGCGCGCCGTCAAGCTCGTCCCGCAGCCCGCGCACCGCCTCGACCAGCGGACCCAGCGGGAACAGCTCACGGATCGGGTGACACCGGCCCACCAGCCGACGCGACTCCGCGACGTCGGGACGGCCCAGCAGCTCGGTCACCAGGCGGGTCTTGCCCACCCCCGCCTCGCCCTCCACCGCCACCACCACCGGCGGCGCCAGCATCGCCGCCACCACGGTGTCGAGCTCGGCTTCCCTCCCCACCAGAACCGGTGACGTCAGCAGCCGCGGGGCGGCACCAGTAGCTCCAGCATCCAGCTCGTTGACCATGAGTCCTCGACATGATCGGACCGGCCTTCAAGCATCAGCGCAGCGGCGGCGGACCGTCAAGAATCGGCCGCTCCCCACGCCCGGGGACACACCCGGCCCTGAGCACGGGTCCGCGGCACAAATACCAGGTCAACCGGGGTCGGTGTGGGGCCGGGCCAGGCGTCGGCGACGCCGAACTGTTCCACCGCAGGACATCGTTCACCGTGAGTCGTTCACCGGTTGGCTGCGAACCGCCGTCGCGGGTCGGTCAGGAGACGCGGGTCGCCCTCTCCGCCGTCCTGCGGAACTCCGTGCCGTCCCACTTGACCAGATCCGGGCGGCAGTCGGGGGCGGCCATGCTCAAGCGTGGGATGAGAGCGCCCCGACCGTCTCCGCGCTCCTGAGCGGGGTCGGTACGGTGGTTCAGTCGAGGAGCTCGACGTATCCGTCGGTGCCGTGAACGCGGATCCGCTGCCCGTCCCTGATCAGCCGGGTGGCCTGCGCCACACCCACGACGGCCGGCAAGCCGTACTCACGCGCGATCACCGCCCCGTGCGTCATGAGGCCGCCCACCTCCGTCACCAGTCCGGCGACGGTGACGAACAGAGGGGTCCAGCTCGGGTCGGTGTAGGCGGTGACCAGGATGTCGCCCGCCTCGAGCTGGGCCCGCGCCATGTCCATGACGACCCGGGCCCGGCCCTCGACGGCCCCGGCCGAGACCGGGAGCCCGGCCAGCGCGCCGGGCGGGAGGTCGTCACGCAGGTACCGGCCGCTGATGGCCTCGCCGTCCGAGGTGAGGACCCGGGGCGGTGTGAGCCCCTCGTACGACCGGAACGCCTCCCGCCTGTCGCGAACGAGTTCGGCGTCCGCGTCGCCGGTGCGTACGACGTCCTGCAGTTCCTGGAACCGGAGGAAGAAGATGTCATCCCGCTCGCGCAGGGTGCCCGAACGGACCAGGCGATCGGCCTCCCGCAGCAACGCCTGCTTGTAGCTGAAGTAGCGGCTGATCATGCCGTACTTGGGGTACTCCCGGTATCCGGCGAAGGTGCGGACGCGGTCGATCATCCGCTTGGTCTCCTCGGCCTTCTGCTCGCCGTCGGGCAGGGCGCGCAGTCGCGTCAGCAGTTCCTGTTCCTTCCGCCGGGACTCCTGGAGTCCCTGTTCGAAGTGTCGCTTGCCGGCGCCCGGCTCGAAGTTCTGGACGTTGCCGAGGATGGCGGGCACGAGCGTGGCGGGACGCTCGCTCCAGCGCGTCCTGGTGATGTCGATCTCGCCCGCGCAGCGCATGCCGTACTCGTCGAGGTAGCCCCGGATGGCGTCACGCGCTTCCCGGCCGCCGGGCAGCCCGGCCAGCTCGTCCAGGAAGCCGTCGTCCTCCCGGCCTTCGTCCACGACCCGGTGCAGGAACGTCACGACGTCCGCGTGCGGCCGGATCGTGTCCGCGACGTCGAGGAGCGCCAGCCCCATCTCCGACGTGACATTGTGCGGGACGGACTGCGTGAGCGCGTCGGCCGCGTTCTTCTCGCCCAGCCACGCCTCGATGTGGTCGTTGAGCCACCAGGTCGCCTCCATCGCCGCCATGATCACCTGGCTGCTCCGCGGAGCGAACAGGAGGCGCTTCAGCTCCGCGAGGTCGGCCAGGATGAAGTCGAGCAGCGCGGGCCCGGACAGGCTCTGGATCTTGTCCCGCAGGGTGGCGACGGACGCCTGAACGTCCCGGATCAGTTGGGTGACGACGGCCGGATCGGTCTCGATCGGGGCGGGCGGGTCGGCGGCGGGCGCGGTGCCGGAGTCTTCCCCCGGAAGCGAGCGGACGAAGTCGCCGCGGTCGAGGACGGTCTGCAGCGCGTCCCGGACGAGCGGGTCGGCCCTCCCCATGGTCCCGATGAGGGTCGCGCGGCCCGCGGGCGTCGCCAGGACGGGGGCCACGTCGACGAACAACCGCCCGCCCGCCTCGTGCATCGGCCGCGGGGTCGTCAACTGCCACAGGGAGAGCCCCAGAGGCTTCATCGCGTCGGTCATCATCTGCTGGTGACCGACGGAGACGTAGACGTGGTTCTCCTGGTCGTCGGTCGCGGGGACGGGGAACAGGGTGGTGATCGGCCGGCTCTGGACGATGTGGAAGTCGTCGCCGGTCAGGCACCATTCGATGTCCTGGGGCCGGCCGAAGTGCGCTTCGATGCGCCGGCCCAGCCGCACCAGGCGTACGACCTGCGTCTCCGTCAGAGCCGGTTGCGTCTGCCGCCGCGGCTCGACCGGCGCGTCCTGGGTGCCGCCTTCCGGCGACGCCCGTACGAGCCGCGGCTTGGTGGCGACCGCTGTGGTGACGACCTGGTCGTCGCGCACCGTGTAGACGTCCCCGGCGACCAGGCCGGAGACGAGCGCCTCGCCGAGCCCCCAACCGGCTTCCACGGTGGCGACCTTCCGGTTCGAGGTCACGGGGTCCGCGGTGAAGAGGATCCCGGCCGCGTCCGGGAACACCATCCGCTGGACGACCACGGCCATCCGCGCCTTCCGTTGGTCGAAGCCGTTGCGGCACCGGTAGGTCACCGCCCGCTCGGTGAACAGCGAGGCCCAGCACCGCCGGACGTGCCGAAGGATCGCCGCCAGGCCCACGACGTTCAGGTACGAGTCCTGCTGGCCCGCGAAGGACGCGGTCGGCAGGTCCTCGGCCGTCGCGCTGGAACGTACCGCGTAGGAAGCCTGCTCCCCGAGCCGGGCGAGCGCTTCGCCGATCGCCGCCACGAGATCGTCGGGAATCTCCACGCCCTCGACGACGCGGCGGATCTCGGCGCTCACCGTGCTGATCGCCGCGCGGTCGTCCGGTCCCACGCGCGCCAGCAGGTCGAGCTGGGCGTCGATCGACGGCGCCGCGGCCACGACCCGCTGGAAGGCGTCCGTCGTGACGCAGAAGCCGTCCGGCACGCGGATGCCATCGAGGTGCGACAGCTCGCCCAGGTGCGCTCCCTTTCCGCCGACGTCCGCGAGGTTCGTCGAGTCGATTTGCTGGAAACCCATCACGTAGCCCAATTCCGATGCCCCATCGTTCGTCGGGTCGGTTCGCAACGGGCAGTATGGAGCACTTTTCGAGGCCTCATGAGGCGCGCGAGTCTGATATAAGGTGAAAGTGGAGGGGAGTGGTGGGCGCAGCCTCCCCGACGTGCCCCGGCCGATCGTGCGTCCCGCTCATTTCCAGGTGCGGTCGAGGAAGTCGGCGATGAGTGGCGCGATCCGCGGCAGGTGGTCTTCGAGGGCGAAATGGCCGGTGTCGAAGACGTGGAGTTCGGCATCGGGGACATCGCGTAGATAGGCGTGCGCGCCGGGCTCCGGGAAGAACGGGTCGCCGGCGCCCCAGGTGATGAGCGTGGGCGGCCGGTGCTCGCGCAGCCAGGTTTGCCAGGCGTCGTAGCGTTCGACGTTGGAGTGGTAGTCGAACGCCAGCGTGACCTGGGCCTGCTTGCGTCCGGGCAGGTCGAGGAAGTGCTGGTCGAGCGTCCAGCCGTCCGGGGCGATCAGCTCGGGGTCGGTGACGCCGGTCTCGTACTGGCCGCGCGTTCCCTCGGGTGTGAGCAGGCCGCGGATCGTCTCCTCGGCACCTGGCCGGCCGGGGCGCAGCGCGATGAAGTCGCGTGCGCCGTCCGACAGGCCGTCGGCGTAGGCGTTGCCGTTCTGGACGACCAGGCCGGCGATCCACTCGGGATGACGCTCGGCGAGCCGGAAGCCGACCGGTGCGCCGAAGTCGAAGACGTACATCACGAAGTGGGTCAGGCCGAGCCGCTGGACGAAGCCTTCGGTGATGTCGGCGAGCCGGTCGAAGGAGTAGGTGAAGTCGTCGGGGGCCTGGGTGTGCCCGAAGCCGGGGTAGTCGGGGGCGACGAGCCGGTAGTGGCCGCCGAGCACGTCGATGAGACGGCGGAACTGGTGCGACGCGGAGGGAAATCCGTGCAGGAGCAGCAGCACGGGCGCGTCGGCGCGGTCGGGGAGCGATTCGCGGTAGAAGACGCGGACACCGTCGACGTCCACCTGCCGGTGGACGGTCCGGGCAATCGGAGGGAGCAGCATCTAATGCCTTTCCGTCGGGAAGATACGTTACATCTTGCGATCCTCTGACTAACGTGTCAATCCGGGGAAGTAGTATTAGATATGTGAGTGTCATCGTCCCACTGACCGGAGAGCCCCTGGCCCTGGATCTGGTCAACACCCGTACGGCCGTCGGTGATCTTCTCGCCACCGCCGATGACCTGCGTGCCTGGCTGGAACTCCAGGTGGGACGGCTGCCGGACGGGCAGGCGGCGGCCGATCCCTGCCCCGACGACCTCGCCGCGGTGCGTGCCGTGCGCGAGCACACGGCCGACGCCCTGCACCGCCTCCTACGAGGTGAACCTCCTGCCGAGGCCGACCTCGCGGCGCTCAACGACATCCAGCGCGCCGCGCCCGCCATCAGCGAGCTGACCTGGAACGGCTCGGCGATCACCGCCGAGCGTCGCCGCACCGGCCCGATCGGCGCGCCGCTGGCCGCCTGGCTCGCCGAGGCGGCCGCCGACCTCCTCTCCGACCCGGCGGTCACCAGGATCCGGCAATGCGCGGCCGACGACTGCGTCCTGCTGTTCCTGCCCGCCCATCCGCGCCGCCGCTGGTGCTCGGCCGCCCGCTGCGGCAACCGGGTCCGCGTCGCCCGCCACTACCAACGCCACAAGACCGGCTGACCGACACCACCCGATCCCGGTCAGGCGACCCGAGCGGCGGCGGCTCGGGGCGGGCGGCGAGCCACCAGAGGGCGGCGGCGGTCAGGACTCGGTGCACGTCGTCGGCAGGGACGAGCCGGATCTCGAAGGTGGCGGCGCCCGCCCGGCCCCGCGGACCAAGCTCGGGCCGGGCGGGCGTCGCCGGCATGGGGTGTTTCAGGCGCCGCGGGCGGCGTCGTGGCGGGCGATGACGTCGTTCCAGTTGATCAGGTCCCACAGCTTCTCGACGTAGTCGGGGCGCACGTTGCGGTACTGCAGGTAGTAGGCGTGCTCCCAGGCGTCGAAGACGAGCAGCGGGGTGGTGTTCATGCCGACGTTGCCGTGGTGGTCGTAGACCTGCTCGACGACCAGGCGGCGGCCCAGCGGCTCCCAGGCGAGCACGCCCCAGCCGGAGCCCTGGACGGTGGCGGTGGCGGTGGTGAGCTGCTTCTTGAAGGCGTCGAACGAGCCGAAGTGCTCGTCGATGGCGTCGCCCAGCTCGCCGTCGGGGCGGTCGCCGCCGTCGGGGGAGAGGTTCTGCCAGAAGATCGTGTGCAGGACGTGGCCGGACAGGTTGAACGCGAACGTCTTCTCCAGCCCGACCAGCCCGCCGAACTCGCCCTTGTCACGGGACTCGGCCAGCCGGTCGAGGGTGTCGTTGGCGCCCTTGACGTAGGCGGCGTGGTGCTTGGCGTGGTGCAGCTCCAGGATCTCGCCGGTGATCGCGGGCTCCAGCGCGGCGTAGTCGTAGGGCATGTCAGGAAGGGTGTACTGACCCATGACGTCTATCCTCCAAAGCTCCTACTTGCATATAACTCGCAACAACAATAGCTGTGCAACTTGCCGACGTCCCGGGCGGCGTGCCGACAACGGTGGCGACCTTCGCGCGGCACCTGGCCGTCGAGGTCCCTCTCGTGGCGGCATATCTGCGAAGATTGTGTTTCTGCGCATGATCTGCAACTGAACGGCTCCGGAGGAGTGCCCCCTGTGACCGTGCCGACGCCCTCCGACTCGGACACGTTCCGGCCTCCCGCACGGTCCGTCGTCCGCGACGGGCGCTTCATCCGGCTGTGGTGCGGCACCACCGCCTCGGGCCTGGCGACCTGGGCGCTGCCCTTCGTGCTCGGGCTCGCCGTGCTGGACCGAACGCTCACGGCGGCCGGTCTCGGGATCGTCCTGGCCACCCGTACGGTGGGCTTTCTCCTCGCGGTGCCGGTCAGCGGCGTTCTGGCCGATCGGTACCCGCGCCGGGCGGTGGTGCTGTGGGCCGGGCTGGCCGCCGCCGTGGCCACTCCGGTGATCGCGCTCGGGCTGGGCGGTTCCGTTCTGGTCATGGCGGTCGCGGCGGCCGTCGTCGGGGCCGGTCAGGGCGCGTGCCGGCCCGCGTTCCAGGCGCTCACCGCCGAAGTGGTCGAAGCGGAGCGGCGGCAGCAGGCCAACGCCGCCATCACGCTGGCCGTACGCGTCACCACCCTGGTCGCGCCGGCGGGCACCGCGCTGCTGGCGGTCGTCCTGGACACCGGGCTGCTGGTCGTGGGCACCGGGCTGCTCTGGCTGCTCGCCGCGTTCCTGCCGCCTCGCGGGCTGCCCGCGCCGGCGCCCACGGGGGAGCGGCCGCGGCTGCTGAAGGAGTTCGGCGAGGGCGTACGCGAGGCGCGCCGGCATCCCTGGTTCTTCGCCGGTCTGGGCGCGCTGGCCGCCGTCGTCTTCACCGGCTACTCCGTCACGGGGGTGGCGCTTCCGCTGGTCAGCCGCGACCGCTACGGCACGGAGGCGGTGCTGGCGGCGGCGCTGACGGCGTACACGGTCGGCGCCCTGGCCGGAGCGGTGCTCGTGGCCAGGTGGAAGCCGCGCGCTCAGGGATGGGTGGCGCTGGCCGGTCTGGCCTTCTACGGCTTCGCGCCGCTGAGTCTGCTGCTGCCGGTGCACCCGGTGGTGGTGTTCGCCGCCTACGCGCTGACCGGGCTGGGCATCGAGCTGTTCAACGTGCCCTGGTTCACCGCCACCCAGCGCGAGGTCGAGCCGCGCCTGCTGGCCCGCGTCTCCTCGCTGGACTTCCTGGTCTCCTACGGCCTGGCCCCCGTTGGCCTGGCCTTCCTCGCGCCCGCCATCGACGTCTTCGGCTGGCAGCCGGTCCTGGCCGGGTGCGCGGTGGTGTGCTTCCTGGCCCCCGCCGCGGCGGCCCTGGTGCCCAGCAGCCGCGGTTTCTCCCGCCGCGAGCGCGTCTGAGGCGGCGAGGGCGGCGCGGCCTTCTCACCGCGACGCCCGGCTGGAAGGATGAGTGCCGTGTCCGCCCTGGAACGGGTCTCGCGCCACGCACGAGCCGCTGTTTTCGCGGCTGTGTGCGTCTTCATGTCCGCGGGCGGCCATGTCCTCGCCGGTGGTGCTCCGGTCGCGGTGCCCACGTTGTTCGCCGGCTCCGTGGCGGCGTTCGTCCTGGCCTTCGTGCTCTGCGGACGCGAGCGCGGGCCCGAGGTGATCATCGGGGTGACGGCCGCCGCGCAGCTCCTGCTGCACGAGTTGTTCGCCAGGAGCGCTCCGGTTCCCGCGTGGTACGCCGAGCACCCGCACGCCGGCCCGCCCGGCGCGGGCATGACCGTGGCGCACCTGGTGGTCGCGGCGGTGAGCGGGTGGTGGCTGTACCGCGGGGAGAGCACGTTCTGGCTGATGGTGCGGCTGTGGGGGATGGCTCCGCGGCCGAAGCTGCGCAGGCTGCTCGTCGGGTCGGTCGAGCCGGTGGAGACGCCCGTCCGGGTCGTGCTGCTGGCCGAGGCGGAGGCGTACCGCAGCCCTGAACTCGTGCGGACGATGCTCCGGCGCGGGCCGCCGGAGCCGCTGACCGTTCGCTGACGCCCGCACTCGCCGGTCCGCCGAGTCGGGCGCTCCCGTAACAGGCGTGCCCTGACGTGGCACGCCAGCCCCTGCCGCCTGCACGGCTCGCTCCGCCCGGCTGCCGCCGTACGCCGGAGCGCTTCGCCGGCGCGGAAGACCGCACTTCGTCCTGCTATCAGCCGCAGGGAGTGACCGTGATGAACGCCGTCACCGACGAACACGACGCCGACGACCGCCGCCTGACCTTCCTCGCCCTGGCCGCCCGCGAGGGCGACCCCGCCGACGTGGCGGCCTTCACCGAGGCGGTGTACGCCGACGTGCGCCGCTTCCTGACCTACCTCACCGACGCGCAGTCGGCCGACGACCTCACCCAGGAGACGTTCCTCCGGGTCCTGCGCGGCCTGCCCCGCTTCGCAGGAAGGTCGTCGGCCAGGTCCTGGTTGTTGTCGATCGCCCGGCGGGTGGTCGTCGACCGCTTACGCGCCGCGCGGGCGCGGCCCGTGGTGGCGGACCTGGCCAACTGGCAGGCCGCCGTGGAACGCCGCCAGCCTCACGACCTGCCCGGCGCACATGACGGGGTGGAACTGGCCGCGCTCCTGGCCGAGGTGCCGCGCGAACGGCGGCACGCCTTCGTGCTCACCCAGGTCCTCGGCCTGCCGTACGCCGAGGCCGCCGAACTGCTCGGCTGCCCGGTGGGCACGGTGCGCTCCAGGGTGGCGCGGGCCCGGCACCAGTTGTCCGCGTCCTGGCTCGCCGCCGCCTGACCGTCCGTGCCGTTCACGGAAAGACGCGCTCGGACGTCGGGGAGCCGAATTTCCGGCGATCGCCGGGAACCGTCCGGGGCCCGCGTCCGACTACTGGACTGTCCGCAACCCGGCAACCGGGAGCCGGCCGAGCCGCTTCCGGGAGAGGAGGATCGTTCATGAGTAAGTCGCTCAAGATCGTGGTGCGGCGCAAGAAGACCCGTAGCCGCCTGCTGAACAACCACGGCTGACAGGTTCCCGTCAGGTGACGGCCGCCGCCGGGGAGCGCCCGGCGGCGGCCGGTCCGGTCAGGTTGCCGTTGTACGGCGCAAGCCGAAGGAGCGTGCGTGACGCAGACGGAGTTCCGACGGGCTCGGACGTTGATGATCTACTGGCACGACGGGGAGCTGACGGCCGAGAACTACCTGGAGAGTCGTTCCACCGAGGTGGAGACCGACAACGCGGTCGCCGTGGACGCGCAGGCGCTGGTGCTGCTGGAGCACTTCACGGACTGGTCGACGGCCGAGAAGGCAGCCGCGCGCCTCGGGGAGTTCGACGCCGGCTCGGTCCGCGAGGCCGTACTGGCGCTGGCCGAGGCCGGGTTGCTGATCGACCGGGCCACGGCCAGGCGCGAGGAGCGGTTCCTGGAGGCGTGGGGCGACTGGGGCGAGGAGGCGCGCTTCTTCCATTTCGGCACCCGCGACACCATCTACACCGGCGACAGCCTGGAACAACGCCGGGCCGACGCCCGCTGGGTGCGGGAGACCGGCGGGCGGCCCCCGGCCATCTTCAAGTCGTATCCCGACGCGCCCCGGGTCTACCTGCCGCGGGCGTTCCTGCCGCTGGTCGACTCGTTCGGGCAGGTGCTCACCCGGCGACGGACGCATCGCGTGTTCACCGGCGAACCGGTGAGCCTGGCGCAGTTGTCCACGGCGCTGTACTACACGTTCGCGCCGATGCAGCTCTACGACGCGGGAGACCTGGGCACGCTGATGCTGCGGACCAGCCCGTGCGGAGGCGCCCGGCACGAGCTGGAGGGTTACGTCGCAGTCCTCGACGTCCAGGACGTGCCGCAGGGGCTGTACCACTACAACGCCGAGGCGCACGCTCTGGAGCTGGTCGACGCGGGTTTCGACCGGGCACGGCTGCACCGGCTGACGTACGAGTCGGAGATGTGCACGCCGTCGGCGTTCGTCTGCTTCGTGAGCGTGGTGTTCGAGCGGACCATGTACAAGTACCGGCATTCGCGGGCGCTGCGGGTGACGCTGCTGTCGGCCGGGCATCTGGGCCAGACCTTCGTGCTGACCTCGACCGCGGTCGGGCTGGGCGCCTGGCAGAGCGCGGCGTTCCGTGACGGGGAGCTCGACGAGGCGCTCGGCCTGGACGGGTTCTCCGAGGGGGTGCTGTACATGTTCGGCGCCGGTCTTCCGGTGCTGGGGGAGAACGGCCTGCCCGCGGGAATCAGCCGGGCCGGGCTCACCGATCCTGGTCGGCTCGTGGCGGCCCACCCCGCCGACGTCCGGGCGGAAGGCGCCGGGGGATGAGCGAGGCGTACCGGCGGTTGTGGCGGCATCGATGGGTGCCGTCACTGCTGCTGGTGGGGGCGTGCGCCCGGGTGCCGCTGCAGGCGTACACCTTCGCCGTGCTGCTGCTGGCGGTGGAGCGGACCGGCTCGTACGCGGCGGCGGGTGTGGTGGCCGCCGCGGGCGGGGTCGCCTACGCCGCAGGGGTGCCGGTGCACGGCCGGCTCGTGGACCGGTTCGGGCAGACCTGGTCGCTGACGGTCGCGACCGGCCTCAACGCCGCCGCCTTCGCCGGTCTGCTGCTGACGGCCCACCTGCGGCCGACGCCCGGGGCTCTCGCCGGGTGGTCGGCGGCGGTGGGGCTCTCGCTGCCGCCGGTGGCCGCCGCGGCGCGGGCGCTGTGGTCGCGGGTGGTCGCCGACGACGAGATCCGGCGTACCGCGCTGGCGGTGGACGCCATGGTGCTCGACGTCGCGTTGATCGCCGGGCCGCTGCTGGTCGCCGCCGTCAGCGCGGTGACGGGTCCGGGCTGGGCGGTGGGCGGCTGCGCGGTGGTGCTGCTCGGCGGCACGCTGTGGTTCAGCTCGCTGCCGCCGTCGCGGTCCTGGACCCCGGCTCGTCGCGCGAGCGGTCTCGCCGGGCCGCTGCGGTCATGGGGCATCGTCGTGCTGCTGGCCGTCTCCGTGCTCGCCGGGGCGCTGCTGGGGGTCCTGCGGATCGCTTTCGTGGAGTTCGCCGACAGGGCGTACGATCCGGCCGCCGGCGGTCTGGCGCTGGCTGCCTTTGGCGTCGGGAGCCTGGTCGGCGGGCTGGTCTACGGCGCGCGGCGGTGGCGTTCCGACGCGGCGGTGCGGATGCGGGTGATCCTCGCCGGGTACGCCTGCGGCGTCGCGCCGCTCGCGCTGGCCCCGAACGTGCCGGCGCTGGCGGCGCTCGCGGTGCCCGCAGGTCTCTGCCTCGCCCCCCTGGTCATCTGCACCTTCGAACTCGTCGGCCGATGCGCTCCCGAGGGCACCCTGACCGAGGCATTCGCTTGGGGAATCACGGCCACCTTCACCGGGTCGGCGCTGGGCAACCTCGTCGCGTCGGCGCTCGTCGGCGCGGGCGCGGGGACGGCCGCCGTGTTCGCCGCGGCTGCCGGTTTCGCCGTGCTCGCCGCCGTCGTGGCCGCCCTCGGCGCGCCGCTCCTCGCCGTCCGGCCGGCGCCGACGGCCCTCGATCAACCGTCCGAGAAAGGCTCCTGATGCACGTGTTCCGGTCCGATCACCGGCGACGCGGGGCCGCAGGCGGCTCCCGCCACCGCGCCGCACGCAACCCGGCCGTACGCGACCCGGCCGTCCGCGTCGCCGCTGCTGCGGCGGCTGTGCTGCTGGCCGCCGGGTGTGCGCAAGCCGCTCCGAGCCGGATCCAGGCGAGCGGGACACCCGGCTTCACCCCGGTCACCGTCACGGACTGCAACGGGGTCACGTCGGTCGTCAAGTCCCCGCCCAGGCGCGCGGTGGTGCTCACGCCGAGCGTGCTGGAGCTGCTGCTCTGGCTCGACCTCGGCGAACGGGTCGCGGCGCTGGGCCAGGAGCCCCGCCCGGGCGCCCTGCCGGAACGCTTCTCCCGGCAGGCCGCCGCCATCCCGTCGTTGTCCGGCAGGTACACCGCGGGCAGCGGCTACCAGCCGGTGCCACGGGAGGAACTGCTGGCCGCCCGGCCCGACCTGGTGCTCGGCGGATTCGGCAGCAACTTCGACGCCCCCGGCGCCATGTCCCAGAAGGAGCTGGCCGCCGACGGGATCCCGTCCTACCTGGCCCTGTCCACCGCCTGCGAGTCGGCCGTGACCGGCCCGCAGACCGGCTTCGACCTGGTGTGGCGGGACCTGGAGAACCTCGGCCGGATCTTCGGGGTGCCCGATCGGGCGCGGCGGGTCGTCACGGAGATGAAACAGAAGATCGCCCCCGTGCAGGCCAAGGTCGCCCAGCTCGCCGATCGGCCCACCGTCTTCCCCTTCGAGTACGACGAGGGCACCGCCACCCCGTACGCGCCGGGCAACCGGCAGGCGGTCAACGCGGTCATCGAGACCGCCGGCGGCCACAACCTCTTCGGCGACCAGGACAAGGCGTACGTCAAGGTCGGCTGGGAGGAGGTGGTCGCCCGTGATCCCCAGGTCATCCTGGTCATCATCTACGACCAGGGCAGCCCCGCCGCCAACGACGCCCGCTTCGCCGAGGCCGAGCGGTTCCTGCTCGGCAGCCCGGCGCTGCGCGGGGTACGCGCGGTGACCGGCAAACGGTTCGCCCGGCTGACCTACGAGGCGGCCTCGGTCGGCGGCGTCAACAACGCCGAGGCCGTGGTCCAGCTCGCGGCACAGTTGTCCCCCGCCGGATGACGGCCTCGCAGCGCGGCCCGCTCGCGGCGACCGCCCGGCCGCGGCCCTCCCGCCGCCGCGTCGCGCCGTACGCCGTTCTGGCCGGGACGCTGGTCGTGGGCGTGGCCGCCTCGATCCTGGTCGGCACCGTCGACGTGCCCGCCGGCACCGTGGCCCGCATCCTCGCCTGGCACCTGACCGGGCACGGCGATCCGGCCACCTGGACCGTCAGCCAGGACACCGTGGTGTGGAACCTGCGACTGCCCAGGGCCCTGCTCGCCGCTCTCGTCGGCGCGGGCCTGGCCGTCTCGGGCGCCGCCACCCAGGCGCTGGTGCGCAACCCGCTGGCCGACCCGTACGTCCTGGGCCTCACCTACGGGGCGGCCGTGGGCGCGGTGGCGGTCATCGTCACCGGGTTCGCCCCGCTCGGCGGCGTCTCGTCGGGGGTGGCCGCCTTCGTCGGCGCGCTGGGCGCGTTCGCCGTCGTCTACGTCCTGGCCCGCGCGGGAGGCACGCTCGCCCCGCTCAGACTGATCCTCTCCGGGATGGCCGTCACCTACGCGCTGTCCGGCGTCACCAGCTTCCTCGTGCTGCAGGCGGACGACCCCGGCACCACCCAGTCGGTGCTGTTCTGGCTCTTCGGCAGCCTCGCCGAGGCGAACTGGGCCGCGCTCGGGCTGCCCGCCGTCGTGCTCGCGGCCACGGTGATCGCCCTGCTCGCCCAGGCCAGACCGCTCAACACCCTGCTGCTCGGCGACGAGACCGCCGCCGGTCTCGGTGTCCCCGCCACCCGCCTGCGCCGCCATCTGTTCCTGCTCATCGCCCTGCTCACCGGCGTGATGGTGGCCCTCGCCGGGGGCATCGGCTTCATCGGCCTGATCGTCCCGCACGCGGCCCGGCTGCTCGTCGGCAGCGACCACCGCCGCCTGCTCCCCGTGGCGGCCCTCGCCGGCGCCGGTTTCCTCGTGCTCGTCGACCTCGCCGCCCGCACCGCCCTGCACCCGCGGGAACTGCCGGTCGGAGTCGTCACCAGCGTCGTCGGCGCCCCGCTCTTCCTCTGGCTCGTACACTCCCGCGCCCGCGACACCACCGGACTCTGACCGCCATGCCCACCCTGAAGCTGCACGACGTGCACGTCACCATCGCCGGGACCCCCATCGTCACCGGCGTCGACCTCACCGCGCCGTCCGGCACCCGGGTAGGGATCATCGGCCCGAACGGCAGCGGCAAGAGCACCCTGCTGCGGGCCGTGTACCGGCACCTGCCCCTCGCCCGGGGGCACATCACCGTGGACGGCGCGGACCTGTGGCGGCTCACCCCACGCCGCGCCGCCCAACTGGTCGCCGCGCTGCCCCAGGAGACCCGCTCCGACTTCGACGTCACGGCCTGGGAGATGGCCGCGATGGGCCGCACCCCGCACAAACGCCCCTTCGCCCCCGACACCGCCGAGGACACCGCCATCGTCGCCGACGCCCTCACCCACGCCGGAGTCGCCCACCTGGCCCACCGCCGCCACGCCACCCTGTCCGGCGGCGAGAAGCAGCGCGTCCTGCTCGCCCGTGCACTCGCCCAGCAGGCGCCCGTGCTGGTGCTCGACGAGCCCACCAACCACCTCGACATCCGCCACCAGTTCGAACTGCTCGACCTGGTCACCTCGACCGGCGTCACCGTGGTCGCCGCCCTGCACGACCTGAACCTGGCCGCCACCTACTGCGACCACCTCTACGTCCTCGCCGAGGGACGCGTCATCACGAACGGACCTCCCCGCGACCTCCTCACACCGCGCCTCATCAGGGACGTGTTCGGCGTCGACGCCCACGTCACCTCCACCCCGGGGACCGGCACGCCGCACCTCATCTTCCGCCCGAACGACAGCACCGGCGACCGCACGCCCTACTCGTGAACGCCCCGGCGCGGACGCCGGCGCACGACCACCAGCGCGAGCCCCACCGCGGCGGCGACCACCCCGATGGCCAGCCAGGCGGGTGACCCGCCGGTGACGGGCCGGCACTCGGCGACGCACAGGACGGGATCGATCCGTATCAGGTCGGCACCCTGGAGGATCCACAGGAGACCCAGCAGGGTGAGGAGCGTCCCACCGACGATCCTCACGGCCCGGAGCGGGCCTGGTCGTACGGGGCGAGGCTGGGGCATCGGTTCACCTTCGGTAGGATAAAAGTACTAAGGGAGCTTTAGAAGGTTAGGTTATAAGGTGACCGAACAATCCACAACCGCGGACCCGTTCCTGCCGCAGCTCATCGGCCAGGCGTTCAACCTGATCCTCGACGGGCTCTACCAGCACCTCGTCGACTACGGCTACGAGGATCTGCGCCCCACCCACTACCTGAACGTGTTCCGGTTGATGGACTGCGACGGCACCCGGCCCACCACCCTGGCCCGCAGAGCCGGGATGACCCCGCAGGCGATGAGCGAACTCGTGGGCTACCTGGAACAGCACGACTACGTGCGACGCGTCCCCGACCCGACCGACGGCCGGGGCCGGGTCGTCGTCTTCGCCGACCGGGGGACGCGCGCCGCCGAGGTCAGCGCCGCCTACTTCGCCGAGCTGGAGACCCGGTGGGCGGTCGTCGTCGGAACCGACGGTCTCCAGGACGTCAAGTCCGCGCTCACCCGGATCCTCACGCACGGCACACCCGCGTCGAGCGCGGCCGCACCGGCCAAGACCTCGTCAAGGCTCGCCTCCCAGCCCACCGCGACGCGGACGAGGCCGTCCTCGAGCTGACCGCGCCCCCGCCGGACGGGCTCAGCGCAGCGCGTCGACGGGCTCCATCCGCGCGGCCCGCAACGCGGGATACAGGCCCGCCAGGAGTCCGACCAGGGCACCCGCCACGGGCGCGGCCAGCGCCAGCCGTACGTCGAGCACCGGGGTCCACTGGCGTACGGCGGCCACCCCGACGACGGTCACCATGCCCAGGCTCGCCCCGATCACCCCGCCGGTCAGCCCGGTCAGGCTGGACTCCAGCAGGAACTGGGCGGCGATGTGACGGCGGGCCGCGCCCAGCGCCCTGCGCAGGCCGATCTCGGCGACCCGCTCCATGACGGTGACCAGGGTGACGTTCGCGATGCCCACCGCGCCGACGACCAGGGAGACCAGGCCGAGGACGAGGAAGAGGCCGTTGACATCGTCCTGGGCGCCGTCGCGCGCCCGCTTCGGGCTCGGCGGGGCGTTCACCTGCAGCTCCCCGCTGCGGTTGGGGCTGAGCGCGAGCGGCGCCTGGCCGGCGATCAGTTCGGCGGCGCCGAGCTGGGTGGCGACCAGGACGCGGGTGACGTCCTTCAGCCCGAAGTCGGGCCCGAGGCCGGGCGGGACCAGCACCGCGCTGGCCAGGATCTGCTCGCGCTTCAGCCCGCCGATGATGCCGATGACGGTGTAGGCGCGGCCTTCAGGTCGCGGCGGGCGTTGTCGTGGCGCAGCCGCAACGGCCGCACGTCGAGGCCCTCGTCCAGCGCCTTCCTGTCGGCGGCCAGGGTCTCCTCTGCGGTCTGTACGGCCTGGCGGAGCTGCTGCAGCGACTTGCGGGACTCCAGGTCGGGCTCCTGTGCCTGGTATCCGCGCTTGTCGTACCAGCGTTTCACCGCCGCCACGGTGGCCGCGTCGAAGACGCCGGTCGCCTTCACCCGCAACGCGCGCTGGAGCTGCTTGACGTCGTCGCCCTGGGTGCCGGGCACGAGGGTCCGGTACATCGGCCGCTTCCCGCGCAGGGCGAAGACCGGTCGCCCGTTGACCTGCATCAGCACGTCACCTGCGCGGATCGGCCCGGGATCGGGGGCCTTGGTGACGCGTTGCGGGGAACCGTTCGGACCGCCGCCGGCCCCGCCGATCGTCCCGCCGACCGTCCCGGCCAGCGTGACCGGTAGCGGCGAGCCGTACGTCAGCGTGCCGCTGACCGTGACGGTGCTGGTGAGCTTGCGTCGCTCGACCGGCGCGGTGACGAGGGAGGGCGTGGGCGGGCGGCGCGCTGCCGCCTCCTCGGCCGGGGAACGCAGCCGGGAACCGACCACCCAGCCCGCGCCCGCGACCACCAGCACTCCCGCCACGACGAGGGCGAGCACTCTGGATCTGCGCACGTTACCGCGTGGCCGTCATGGCCATGCCGACGCCGGGCATGAGCTGGGCACGCTGGTAGACCTCGTTCGCCTTGGGCCGGTAGACGGCGTAGAACTCCTTGCCGCACTCCAGGTCGTCCAGTGCCGCCTTGATCTCGCGCCGCAGCATCGGCCGCGCCTCGTCCGCCGTGGGATTCTTCTGGCCGAACGCGCCCAGCTCCTTCATGAACGGGTCCTCGGTGCTGCGCACGATCTCCGAGGGGCGCTGCGAGGTGACCCGGTAACCCTTGCCCTTGAGGCAGTCGGCGAACGCGCCCGCCAGCTCCACCAGCTTGGCGTCGCCGTCGATCTCGCGGCCGATGACCTGCTTCACCAGCTCGCTCTGGGCCTTGAACAGCTCGTCCATCGACTTCAGCTTCTTGCCGGTGGCCTTGTTGACCATCTCGAGCGTGCAGGCGTTCATCGCGTTGAAGTACGCCTCGCGTTGCGTCTTCGACAGCCCGGCGATGACCTTCATGTTGGGGTCGTCGCTCTCGCCCTCGTTGCCGTCGCCGACCTGACGGGACACCCGGCCTATCCCCTCGTTGGGATAGACGAAGGAGGCGGCCATCCCGAAGCCGTACTTTTCCCGATATTTCCGCATGGCTGAGTAGTCGCCTGACATCTCCTGTTTGACGCTTTCCGGCAGCTCCGGCGGGGAAACGATCGGGTGGTAGGCGAAGCCCTTGCCCTTCATGCAGGTGGCGAGCTGGGCCTGGCTCTGGCGCTGCTGGTTGGCGCGGTCCGGGGAGGGGGTCGCCGACGGCTGGGTCCCGCCCGAGGGAGCGCAACCGGTGAGGGCGGCAACCGCCGCCGCGGCGATCGCGAGCGGCGTTCGGAAGTCGGTCATGGGGCTTCACCTTCGCCAGCGAACCCTGAAGCGAACCTGAACTCGGCTGAAGCGGCCTTCCGGGTGCCAGGCGCGTCGCGGTACAGGGGACACCGCCCGGCGGGAGGCGTCCGCTGCCTCCTTACGTGAGACCTTCTTCGCGAACGTCTCCGCCGTACAAGGTCAACCGCCGGTAGTCCCGTGGCGCGATGCCGTAGGCCCTCCTGAACGCCCGGCTGAAGCGCTGCGGGCAGGGCAACCCCCAGCGAGCTGCGATGTCGTCCGGGGCGGCACCGCGTCGCCGGATTCGAGGTGACGGCGGGTCAGCTTCGGCGTCCGCTGAGACCGTAACGTCGGACACGTCATCGAGGTCACCCGCAGCGCGCCCAGATCCGTGGCCTGTTCAGCGCGCGTGGTTGCGGGTCACCTCGCGTTCGAGCGCCTCCAGGATGTGCTCCACGACCTTGTCGTGGAGGCGCCGGACGACCAGCGGCCACAGGAGCCTGAACGTCCCCGACAGCCTCCCCTTGAGCTGGTGCCGTACGAGCGTGCCGCCCTCGACGGGAATCAGCACGAACCCGTGCCCCTCGCTGATCACCTTGCCGGTGTCGAACCAGAGCCTGCGACCCGGCTCGACGGCGCCGACCACGTAACGCCAGGGGCCGTGGTGGACCGGCGCGCCCGGGTGGACGCCGTCCGGCAGGCGGAACGACCCGATGTCCGCGGGCCAGAGCTGCTCGATGCCGACGAGGACCGCCCAGACCTCTTCCGGGCTGCCGGGTATGACGCGTTCGTGCACGTTGCAGACCATGAAATGGACCTCCATACGGTGGCGTATGGTTCGACTATACGCTGCCGTATGGCAGGCTGTCCGGATGGGTAGGTTGAGCGCTGACGACTGGGCGAGGGCGGCGCTGACCGCGCTGGCGGAGGGCGGCCTCGCCGCGGTGGCGGTGGAACCGCTCGCCGCTCGCCTGGGCGCGTCCAAGGGCAGCTTCTACTGGCACTTCCCCAACCGGCAGGCGCTCGTCGAGGCCGCCCTGGAGCGTTGGGAAAGAGACACCGACAAGATCACCGCTCGTCTCGACCGCATCCCCGACCCGCGCGAACGGCTGCGCACCCTGCTGGAGTGGGCCTTCGCCGATCCTGCGGCGGCGGCCATCTCCTTCCGCCTGATCAGCGAGGCCGACGACCCGCGGATCGCCGAGGTGGCCAAGCGGGTGAACGAGCGGCGCATGTCCTTCATGTGCGCCACCCTGGTCGAGACCGGTCGGCCCGAGCCCGAGGCGCGCCGCCGCGTCCTGGCCGGATACGCCAGTTACCTCGGCATCGCCGCGCTGCGCCGGCTCGCGATCGTGCACGAAGACCCCACGACCCTGATCGACATCGCCCTGGCCGAACTCCTGGGGCCGCCCGTCAACGGCTGATCCGGTCCCGGCCGTCCGGCCACCTCTTCGCCGCCGCCACTTCGCCGATGGCAGGAGGCGATCATCGGTTCGGCGCAGGCTCACCATCACCGCCGGTCGTGTGTGACGATGATCGTCAAAGAAAGCGTCCTGCGCCGTGGAGGTAGTCCATGAGTCACGTCCCTTCTCCCGGAGACCGTCGCGCCGTCAGCAGACGAGGGCTGTTCAGAGTCGGCGGGGGTCTCACGGCGGCTGCCGCCGGTCTGCTCGTGGGCGCCGGCCCGGCGCACGCGGAGGTGCCGGATTCCGTGCGCTTCGACTTGGGCGGCGCGGGCGGCAACCCGGTCTGGAAGAAGTCGCTGCACGCCAACTGGGTGATGCAGTCCTTCGCGTACGACAGCGTCCACCAGCACATCTACTTCGCGCAGACGAACTCCCAGAACTCTGATCCGGACCACGTCGGCGACCTGTGGATCACCAAGACCGACACGACAGGACGGCAACTGGGGTCGATGGCGCTGCACAACTTCGGGCACGGGGTGTCGATCGCGGCCGAGCCGTACAACGGGTCGGTGTACCTGTGGACGGAGTGGATGTCGAGCGACAGCGGGTTCGGCACCAAGGTCGGGCGGTTCGCGTTCCAGGACGGCGCCGTCCTGGAGAAGACCAGTGGTGCGATCCAGGACCGTACGCCCTCCATCGGCGACGCCATGATCAATCCGCAGCCCTCGATCGACCCCGGGACCGACCGGCTGCTCGTGCGCTACAAGACCGGCGCCGACCAGCCGCGCATCGTCGTCTTCAAGCTGAGCGACGCCCGCGCCGGGCGGCTGTCGGGTTCGTACCGCCTGGCCGAGCGGGCCCTTCCGTCCCGGGGCGCGTGGGGGAGCGACAACCCGTTCCAGGGTTTCGCCGCCTATGGCCGTTACGCGTATCTGTTGGAGGGCCGGGCCAACGGTCCGTCGTACCTCTCCGTCGTCGACCTCAACGGCGTCGGGCAGTCGACCGTGGTCGACCGGGCGGAGACCACGGCCGGTCAGTCGCTGCCTGGCCGTGAGCCGCAGGGCATGGCCATCTGGACGCACTCCAGCGGCCCGCGGCTGGCGTTCGGGTTCCACTCCAACACCGACGGCGTGCGGCAGGCCAGCGTCTTCTACAAGAGCCAGTTCGTCTAGCGGTCGCGGCGGCCGACGAACTGCTGAGGAGGCCGGACTGTCGGCAGTGGGGCGCCGGGGTGAGCGAGGAGGGCTCGCCTTGGCTTGTCGTGAAAGGCCGCGCCGAAAAAATCTGCAGTCGACTCCAAATTTGGAGTAGACTGCAGTCATGTCAGAAGGGCTGCGTGAGCGCAAGAAGCGACAGACCCGGCAACGCATCTCTGGCGTGGCCCTCGATCTGTTCGTCGCGCACGGCTTCGACAACGTCACGATCGCCGAGGTCGCCGTGGCCGCCGAAGTGTCGGTCAACACCGTCTACAACTACTTCCAGGCGAAAGAGGACCTCGTCCTGCCGCCGGAGGAGGCGTCCCCGCGGCGGCTGGCCGAGATCGTGCGCGAGCGTCGGGTCGGCCAGTCGGCGGCCGACGCGGTCCTGGCGCGGCTACGGCAGGAGGTGCGCGGGCGCGAGCGCAGGCTCGGGCTGAGCGAGGGGTTCGGCCGTGTGCTGGAGATGATGCGAGCCGCGCCCACGCTGACCGCCCGGCTGGAGCGGCTCGCCCACGAGATGATCGCCGAGCTGGCCGGCCAACTGGCCGCTGAGACCGGTGCCGCGCCTGGCGACCCGTTGCCGAGGGCCGTCGCCTGGCAGCTCGGCGGCCTGCACACCATGGTCCTGTCGGAGATCGGCCGGCGGACCGCGGCCGGTGATCGGCCGGGTGTCATCGCAGGGGACGTGCTGGAGTTGATCGACGCCGCGGCGGGGCTCATGGGGGAGCGCCTGCTCGGCTATGCCGTACGAGAGGAATGAGCAGTTGTTCAGGGTGACGATCAGAGGGAAGTTCACCGGGCTCGACGACGCCGGGCGGGCCGCCGTCCTGGACGCGGGAGGCACCGCCTACACCGAGGCCGGGACGTTCACCCACGACCAGGGCGTCACGGCCTTCACGTTCCGCTGCCAGGTACAGGCTGGGCCTGACGACGGCCAGGACGAGGCGGCGCTCGGCGCGATGGCCGCGCTGGAGGCGCACGGGCACCCGTACGAGATCTTGCGGCTCGCGGTGACCGACCTGCGCGAGATCAAGATCCGGCCCAGGTCCCTCGGGCGCGCGGCCCAGAAGGAGTGAAAAACTTACATATTAAAAGTGGAGTCGAACGCCCGGGTAATGCACATCTGACTTGCCTGCCACATCTGCCCGGGGCGGGGCGCGTGCTCGTGGTCTCCAATGGCGCATTCCGGCTGCTCATCGCGTCGGCTCGAAGCGTTACAGGATATGCGGCCCTATTACGTCACGATATGCGGCCTTGACAGCACTTTACGCAAAGTCCATGGTGGAGGCGTTCGTCCAGCCGCCTTCGGCCCCGTGCGTCGCCCCCCGTTTCCCGCGTGCTTCGCGGTGACGTGCGCGGCCCATTCCTGGTTGCTGGATTCTGTGCTACGGCCTGTTTTCGGATACGACAGGGAGAATTTCTGTATGTCGGAGTTCATCAACGTCCTCATCGCCATCGACGCGGAGACCATCATCGGGAAGTTCGGCAAGAACACCGATCCGAACGAGCCGACGTCGATCCCCGACAGCAGCAACCTGATCTACATGACCACCCGGCAGAACCAGCTCGGGAGCAGCCCGGGCAGCGAGTTGACGGTCAACGCCTCTCCCATGGACATCATCAGATGGCGAGAGACGACGCTGTCGCTCAACTCGGAGTACACCAGCGTCCTCTACAGGTTCAACGCCCTGTCCGGACAGGATCTGATCAGTGCCCCCGTACCGAGGTCGGTGTCTCTCAACGAGCCGCAGCCGAACAGTAACGACCCTTTGAACCCCACGATCCAGAAGGTCAACAGTTACTACTGGGAATGCGAGGTCTTGGACACGGGGACGGTCACCTACAACTTCAGCTTCATGATTCTCAACCATCGGGGTGAGAAGCAGGGTTACTACTACTGGGACCCCTTCATCAATATTCAGCCCTGACGGATCCCGTGCGCCGATGCTGTAGCGCGGGTAATTGTATGGCGAGGGAATTGCCGCTCATTCCTTGAGCCCTTGTCGGGGCCATTGTCGCAGCGTCCCGGATGCCCTCGGCGGTCTGATGTCTGGCCCGCGGTGCGCGAGTGGTGCCTCGCGCGCCGCGGGTGGGCCGGAGGGGCGGCTCGCTGGGCGGGTGAGCGTCAGCCCATGGACTCGGCGGTGGTCTTCAGGTCGGTCAGCCAGGCTTCGAGACCGGCGCCGAGGTAGGCGGTGGAGGTGGGCACGTCGGCCTCCACCTGGTCGCCGGTCCAGGTCTCCTCGGTACGCACCAGCACGCCACCCTTGACCTTGGTGAAGGTCCAGACGTGGACGCCCCGGTCGATGCGCAGTCCCTCGCCGATCGCGGGGCCGGTCCAGCGGAGGCACCGGTTGTTCTCCATCTGCTGGACGGTGGAGGTGATGACCAGGGTCGTGGCGGGGGTGGTGAGCGTTTCCGGCACTGGGGTGGTCCATCGGAACCGTGAGCCCGCGCGCAGCTTGCCCGGGTCCAGGCGCTTGATACTGGTGACCGGCGGCTGCCACGACGGCCAGCGCTCCACGTCGGTCTGCAGCTTCCAGATGGTGTGCAGGGGCGCCTTGATCAGGGTCTCGGCGCGGTAGCGGATCTTGGCGGCCGGGTCGACGCCTTGGCCGCCGCAGGTCAGCGGCGTCCCGCTGGGGCTCTTCGCCGGGACCTGGCCGGGGGTGGTGGTGTTCGGGGTCGGGCTGGTGGTGGCGTTCTGGGCCTGGTGGGTGGTGGCGGATGACGGTGCGGCCACGGCGAGGGCGCCGGCCATGACGAGCGGGAGGGGGAGCAGCGCGGCTGAGCGGCCGATCTGGCGGCGGAAGCGGGACATACGTCTTCTCCTCGATGCGAAGGGGTGGGATCCTGCGAGGCTTGGTTAGCCGGGCTCGCGTTAGTTACACGCTATTACCGGAGTCCGTTGCCGTCAATAGCAACGGTGATAGCCTGTAACCAGCCATGGTGAGCAGTGGACGGCGAGGCGCCAATGGACGCAGACGTGACGAGCCCGCGCGAGCGCTACCGAGCGCAGGTGCAGGCGGAGATCAAGCAGCACGCGTGGGGGCAGATCGCCACGACGGGCGTGTCGGCGCTGTCGCTCAAGGCGATCGCCAAGCACCTGGGCATGAGCGGCCCCGCCCTCTACCGGTACTTCGCCGGCCGGGACGAGCTGGTCACGGAGCTGATCCGGGACGCCTACCGCAGCCTCGCCGACGCCGTCCGCGCCGCGTACGACTCGGGTGCCGACGTCGCCGGGCTGGCTCATGTGGTGCGCGAATGGGCGCTGAGCGACCCGCACAGGTACTTCCTGATCTACGGCACCCCCGTGCCCGGCTACCACGCCCCCGCCGACACCACCGCGATCTCGAACGAGATCATGACCGTGCTGATCGACGCGTTCCGCAAGGCCGGTGGCCCGTCGGCGGGCAGTCCGCTGGAGGCCCATCTCGACGGTCACCGCGAGTGGGTGGCCGACCCGTCGGCGCCGGCGGCGGTCCTGCGCCGGGCGCTGACCTTCTGGACCCGGCTGCACGGGGTGCTGTCCCTTGAGCTGGCCGGCCACTTCGGCGGGATGGGCATCGACCCCTCGCTGCTGTTCGCCGATGAGGTGGACGGTCTGTTGCGGCACTGACGAGCACTCACGAGCACCGACGAGCGCCGCGTGCCGTCAGCCCTCGGGGTCCGGGCCCACGAACAGGATGGCCTGGTCCGCCGAGCCGCGCAGGCCGTCGTGGACGTACCAGCCGGGCTCGACCTTGTCGGCGGGGACCCCGTTCGGGTACGGCTGGTCGGAGCCCCGGTACTGGTACCGGTACTCGACGGCCACGTTACGCGCGCGCAGGATGGCCACCGCGTCCGCCACGGTGTACCTGTCGATGCCGGGCAGGCCGATGCCCGCGCCCGGCTCGTCTCCCGGACCCGTGTCGTACATCTCTCCTTGCTCCGCCGAACGGCCGAAGACGATGTTGGCGTACGACCGGTAGTCCACCGACCCCTCGACCGCCTCGATCCGGCCGGCCGGGTCGTCGGCACGGTCCTCCAGGAAGAGGACCCTGCCGGCCCGGTCGGGGCTCGTGGGGGCCAGCTCGAGTCGGATGTCCATACCTCGCTGCCGGAACTCCTCCCGGTAACGTTCGGGATCGGCGTTCGGGTCCTGGACCCGCACGACGAGGTAGCCGTCCTCGCGCTGGAACGAGAGCGCCGCCCGCCTTGGCGCGCTGCGGCCCGACCCACCCGGACGAGAACGCGGCCACCGCGACGGCCGTCGCCGCCGCCACGAGCGGCAGGCCGACGAGCAGGCGCCGGGTGGTCGCACGAAACCACTTCCTCTGCGGGGCCGGTGTGTCCGACACCCCGCACGTGTCCCGCAGAGCGAATGACTTCAGTGCCGACGGCCGGGATCAGGTTTCCGGCGGGCGCGCGACGCGGCCCCCAGGGACCGCGAGGCCGCGGAGCTTCAGCTCGCCAGTTCCTCGGGACGGATCAGGCCGTCCTCGATGGCGCGGGCCAGCAGGTCCGACTTGGTGACGGCGGATCTGCCCACCTGGGCGTACTTCAGCCGCGCCCGCCTGATGAACATGTCGACGGTGTGCGGTGAGACGGCCATCCGCCGCGCCACCGCCGCTTTCGACGTCGAACGAAACCACAGCAGCAACGCGGTCCGTTCGCGATCGGACAGCACGGGACGATTTTCGCGATGGTCCTCGGCCAGCACCCCTGCTTCGGTCGGCGTCACGTAGGGGTGGTCGGCGGCGACCGCAAGAATGGCATTCACCAGGTGGGTTCGTCCTTCGCGTTTGGCCACGAACTCCCGGGCGCCCGCGTCCAGCGCCGCCATAATCAATTTCTGCTCCGTGAACTGCGAATAAACGATTATCCGGTGCCCCGCGTCGGCCAGTTCGGCAACATGAGGGATGGCGAGCCGGCCATCCAGGTTAAGGTCGAGTAGCAGCACCCGTGCCCGTGGAATGGCACTCGGTCCGAGACTTTCAATCGTCGCCCCGGTCGTTATCACCTGAATTCTGGGCTCCGCCCGCAACCAGGTGAGGATTCCCTCGATGGTTACGGGGTGGTCGTCAACGATGCTAACGGTGACGGGCGCTTCCAGCGTGTTTCCACCCATAAATTGGCTCCTTCCCGATAGCGGACTGTGGACAGAGCGGGGCAGGTGGTCCAGGTGATCTGGGCATCGGGGGGAGCGTCGGCGACGATGCTGACGATGACCTCGTCCCGGTTGCTGACCACGGTCACCCGGGCGCTCGACACCGCCGTGGCGAGGACGGCCAGGGGAGTCTCGGTCAGCCCTCGTCGGATGGCGATGGGTATCGACGGCAGGTCGCCCAACGTGGACAGGTCCACCTCGACCTGCCGTCGTTCGGCGATGTCCACGCAGGTGAGCAGCTCGTGCAGGAGCGGGTTGGGCACGTCGTCGTTCTCCGCGAACAGTCGGCGCAGCCGCGCGGCCTCGATCGCGCATCGGCGCTGCACCGCCGGGTCGGCCGGGTCGAGGGTCCCGTCGGCCAGGCCCCGGAGCACCGATTCGACCTGGCCGCGCAGGTACTCGTAGCGTTCCTGCCGCCTGGCGTGCACCTCGTCCGCGGCCTGCTTGTGGGCGTACGACTCGACCTCCGCCTCCGCGATCTCCGTGGTCTGCTGGGCCGCCTCCTGCATCAACCGGCTCGCCAGCGCGACGATCACGTTCGCCCCGACGGCGATGCAGGTCACGGTGACGAATCGCATGATCATCGGCTCGTCGAAGGCGTTGTCGAGCGCCAGGAAGGCGGCGGTGACACCGAGGTTGGCGGTCAGCAGGACGCCCAGCTCCACGATCGGCCGCCGGAGCAGTACGAGCACCCCCAACCAGCCCACGGAACTCCACGCCCAACTGGAGTCGGCGATCGCGCCGCCCGGCGGACCGGCCGCCGTGCCGATGGAGCCGACGACCAGGATGGCCACCGCGAGCGTGCGGGCGAGAGCGGCGTGCGACTGGCGGCGCAGCAGGGCGACCGAGCCTATGACGTCGATCACGGCCAGGGCCGTCCACGAGGCGAGCGTCGCCGCCTGCGACTGGTAGTCGGACCAGTGCGTGATCAGTTTCGACCCGTGGTAGCCGAAGTGCCAGATCGAGACCACCCCGGCCACCCCGATGTTCACGGCGCGGGTGATGCGCACCGCGACCAGCTCGCCGTGACCGCTAATCATGCGGCCACCAGAGCGTCACCAGGGTGCCGACGCCTTCGCGGGAGGTGATCCGCGCGTCGCCGCCGATCGCCCTCATCCTGGCGGCGATCGAGTCGCGGTATCCCCGCCGGTACGGGGGGATCCAGTCGGTGGCGAACCCGCGGCCCGAATCGATGACCTCGACGACGACGCCGTCAGGACGGTCGCTGGCGCGTACGACGGCCGAGCCGGTGTCGGCGTGCCGTGCCACGTTCGTCA
This sequence comes from Nonomuraea sp. NPDC051298, assembly GCF_055586305.1. Taxonomy (NCBI): domain Bacteria; kingdom Bacillati; phylum Actinomycetota; class Actinomycetes; order Streptosporangiales; family Streptosporangiaceae; genus Nonomuraea; species Nonomuraea sp. NPDC051298. The sequence goes on along the minus strand of NZ_JBVJIM010000004.1, from coordinate 620,079 downwards.
GCGCCTCGGCGACGCTGTCGGCGAACCCGGCCGTGACCTGCCTGGGCAGCTCGATCGGCGGCGCGTCGAGGTCCACGTCGAGCTGCCTGAGCCCCGGCCGCGGCACGGACCTCGCCGCGAGCAGGGCCAGATCGAGCCGCGAACACTGCGAGCCGCCCGCTTCCATGTCGGGATACGAGCGGAGCTGGTTCACCGTGGCCAGGTCCTCGGCGGCGCGGACCCGCAGGATGGGGGAGCCCCGCGAGATGGCGCCCGTACCGATCATGGTCAGCGTGGCCAGGACGGTGTCGTGCAGGCGGCGCTGCTGGTCGCGCTCGTCGGCGCGCACCGCGGCGCGGGAGGCCGCGTCGACGAACGCGGCGGCCCGCTTCGCCAGCGCGGTGTCCGCGGCCTCCGCGCCGCTGCGCAGCAGCACCATCATCCCGCCGGCGAGGACCCCCTGGAGCACCAGGACGACCGGCACCTCGCTGACCACGGACCTGCCGATGGCGGCTGCGACCGCGATGATCACCGTGGCCAGCGCGCCGTGCGCCAGCCGCAGGCCGGTGTGCGCCACGAAGACGCCGGTGCTCGCGACCAGGTCCACCCAGCTCGTGCCGGCCACGGACGCCAGCGCTCCGGCGGGCACGACGTTGCCGTACACCAGGCAGATCCCCACGACCACCAATACATCGACGCCGACCAAGGGAATCGACAGGCCGCGTTTCAGTGCGACGTAGGCGAACGTGCCCGCCCATACCAGAAAAGTCGTCGCGCTAATCGCGACCCAGTGAGGACGGGCGGGCGGCGCCGCGCCGACCACCGCGACGAGACCCCCGACCGCGGCGCTGCTGAGGCGTATCCATACCGCGATGTTCGTCGCCACCCGCTGAACCCCGGCGGCCGCCGGACCTTCGGGGGCTTGGTGGCTGCCAGTTCTCTGGGTCATTGTCGAGCTCTCCACTCGGCCACGGCTTCCCAGGAGTGATTTTCCCGCTTTGCTGTTAATACAGTACATGAGCGGTGGAAAGCTGCTTCTTCATCTTTCGCCGTGTTCCCTGAACAAGTGTCGTGCCTTTAGGCCCGCCCTCTGGGTAACGTCTGCCCCAGATCGGTTCGGCGTGCTTGGACGGACAAGCACGAACTGAGAGCGCGTTTCGCCTGGTAAACCCGGACAAAGTCGGCCGCGGCACGGCCGGAAACGCATGCAGACAAATGTTCGGCTACCCCTGCGGTGGCTCGCTGCCGCCTGGGGTCTCTCCGGATCACGGGAAAGGGCTACTGGTGACGACGAATCCGTTCGAAGACCCCGAGGGCAGCTACCTCGTCCTGATGAACGACGAGGAGCAGTTCTCGCTGTGGCCGGAGTTCGCCGACGTCCCGGCGGGATGGCGGACCCTGTACGGCCCCGCCGCGCGCAGCGCGGCTCTCGACTACGTCAACGAGCACTGGACCGACCTGCGGCCGAAGAGTCTGCGCGAGTCGATGGCGGAGACCGCGGCCGGAACTGCCCATGACGGACGGAGCGAGAGGCCGGGCCAGTGACGGACATCGTGAGCGACGAGCGGAGCAGGGCCGTCGCGGACATCTACAACTCCACCGTGGCGGCCTGGGCGATCAGCGCCGCATGGGAGGTCGGCCTGCTGGACGAGCTGGATCTGTGCGGAGAGCTCAAGGTCGAGCAGTTCGCCGAGGACCACGACCTGGACCTGCGGTCGACGATCGGGCTGTTCCGCTCGCTCGCCGCGGTGCACGTGGTCGAACGGGGCGAGAACACGGTCAGGGTAGGGGCGAACTTCGAGGAGGTCCTGCGCAACCGCGCGTTCTTCCACTGGCTCTGCCGCGGCTCCGCCGCGCTGTTCACCCAGATACCCCACGTGATGCGCAACGAGAACAGGACGGGCGAGTACTTCGAGAGGGACGCCGCGGCGATCGCCTTCGCCTGCCGGGAGATCAACATCCACTGCTACGACCCGGCGTTCCTGGCCGCGCTGGACCGGGTGGACTTCGACGTCACGACCGTGGCCGATCTGGGCTGCGGCAGCGGCGGCCGGGTCATCCAACTGAGCCGGCGCTACCCGAAGGCCCGCACGCTGGGAATCGACATCGCCAGGCCGTCCCTGGCGGTGGCCGCGTCGGACGTCGAGGCCGCCGGGCTGGCGGACCGGGTGACGCTGATCGAGGCCGACGTGCTCGACCTGCCGAACCGTCCGGACTTCGCCGAGGTCGAGCTGCTCACCTGCTTCATGATGGGGCACGACTTCTGGCCGAAGGAGCGGTGCGTGCCGCTGCTGCGCGGGCTGCGCGAGGCGTTCCCCAACGTACGGCGGTTCGTGCTCGGCGACGCCACCAGGACCGTGGGGGTCCCCGACGACCGGCTGCCGGTCTTCACGCTCGGCTTCGAGTTCGGTCACGACCTGATGGGCGTCTACCTGCCGACCGTCGAGGAGTGGGAATCCGCGTTCGCGGAGAGCGGCTGGCGCGTGGTCCAGCGGAACCTGATCGACATCGCGGTCGGCGAGGTCGTCTTCGAGCTGGAGCCGGTGGGGGAGCGATGAGCGCCCCGGCCGCCGACCTGCTGAGGCTGCACTGCAACGAGAACCCGTACGGCCCGCCGCCCGGAGCCGTCCTGGCGGCCGGGGCCGAGCTGGAGGAGTGGTGCGCCGCGTATCCGGACAGCGGGTGCACGGCGCTTCGCACCCGGGTCGCGCGGCACTTCGGCGTGGACCCGGAGTCGGTGGCGATCGGCAACGGGTCCGAGGACCTGATCATGTTGACCGCGCTGACCTTCCTGCGGCCCGGCGACCCCGTGCTGGTGAGCGAGATGAGCTTTCCCGGCTACGCCATGGCGGCCACCATGGCGGGCGCCGAGGTCCGCACTGTTCCCGCCGACGGATATCGCATCTCCGCACCGGCCATCTGCGCGGCGCTGACCGAAGAGCTCAAGCTGGTCTTCATCTGCAACCCGAACAACCCCACCGGAACCGTGCTCGACCGGGCCGAGGTGGAGCGGATCCTCACCAGCGCCGAGGTGGCCGGCGTGATCCCGGTCTTCGACGAGGCGTACATGGAGTTCGCGGGGCCCGAGTACGAGTACGCCGTCGACGCCGTTCGCGCCGGGCGCAGGCTGCTGGTGCTGCGCACGTTCTCGAAGCTGTGGGGGCTGGCCGCGCTCCGCGTCGGCTACGCGCTCGGCCCGCCCGACCTGATCGGCCGGATCGGCAGGAGCCGGCAGACGTTGCCGTTCGGCGTCAACCGGGTCGCGCAGCGCGCCGCGATCGCCGCCCTCGACCACGACGGCTTCGCCGAGGAGATGCGGAGACGTACGGTGGCGGCGCGCGAACGGCTGTGCGCCGGGCTGGAGCTGCTCGGGGCGGAGTTCGTGCCGTCGGCGGCGAACTTCGTGCTGGTTCGCGCGTCCTCCGACAGCGCCGCCCTGGCCGCCCGTCTGGCCGACGAGCACGGAGTGCTGGTACGGGACCTCGCCGCCTTCGGGCTGCCCGGCCACCTGCGCGTGACGGTCGGCACGCCCGAGCAGGTGGACCGGTTCTGCGCCGCCCTGGCCGCCACGACGTCGAAGCCCTCTTCACGGGCGGCGTCGGCGGGGCTGGGCGACCGCTCGGGTTCGCCGGTCCCGACGCTCGCGGGGCTGGGCGACCGCTCGGGTTCGCCGGTCCCGACGCTGGCGGCCGTCGGCCCCACGGAGCTGTTCAACAGCTACGTCGGAGCCAACGCGGTGTTCGCGCTGAACGAGCTGGGCGTCTGGGAGCACCTGCTCGACGGCGCGCGGCCGGTGGCGTCGCTGGCCGCCGAGACGCGGGCGGATCCGGCCAAGCTCCTCCCGCTGGTGCGGGTCGCCGCGTTGCTGGGCTACGTCGAGTGGCGGTCCGGCTCGGTCGCCCTGACGGCGGCAGGACGTGATCTCGCCGCCCAGCGGGGCTTCTTCACCTGGGCCGTCGGCGGCCACGGCGAGCTGCTCCGCAGGCTGGCCGACGTGGCGCTCGGCGCCGCGACGTTCGGGCGGGACCTCGGCAGGGACGGAGAGAAGGTGGCTGAGGGCTCGGGCCTGGTCGGCCGGATGCTGACGCGCCCGATTGAGCGGAAGGTGCTCGACGGGATCGCGTTCGAGTCGGTCGCCGATCTCGGCTGCGGGGACGGCTCGCGCCTGATCCGCATGTGCCGTGACGGCTCGCGGCGCGGGCTCGGGGTCGAGGCGGACGAGCGGGCCTGCGAGGCGGCCACCAAGTCCGTCGCGGAGGCGGGGCTCTCCGATCGCGTCACGATCGTCCGCGACGACGCGCGGCGGTGGGACGGCCGTCGCTTCCCCGGCGTCGACCTGGTGACCTGCTTCCTGATGCTGCACGACCTGTTCGCGGCGGTCGAGGAGCCCGCCGACGCGGTCAGGAAGCTGATCGAGGTGTTTCCCGATGCCAGGCGATTCCTCATCGCCGACACCGCGGCCGTGAACTGGGCCGGGCACGAAGGGCCGCTGCCGGCGTTCTCGCTGGGGTTCGAGCTGCTGCACGCGTACATGGAGACGCCGATCGTGGGCGCGGACACGTACCTGGACGCCTTCGCCGGAGCGGGGCTCCGGGTCGAACGCCGCGAGCAGTTCGGCTCGCCGTCGACCTGGCTGTATCTGCTCGTCCGAGAGTGAGCCACCCAGAAAATCCCGAAAAGTCCTGACCAAGTCGCCCGACATAGTCGGAGGAGATGTGACATGCAAAGCAGAGTGGTGATCGTCGGCGGGGGCACTGCCGGCTGGATGACAGCGTCCTACCTGCGAGCCACGTTCGGCGACCGGATCTCGGTGACCCTGGTGGAATCGTCGGGCGTGGCCACCATCGGGGTCGGGGAGGCGACGTTCAGCACGATCCGCCACTTCTTCGAGTATCTCGGCCTGGACGAGCGCGAGTGGATGCCGGAGTGCCACGCCACCTACAAGTTGGGCATCCGGTTCGAGAACTGGCGCAGGCCCGGCCACCACTTCTACCACCCCTTCGAACGGCTGCGCGTGGTCGACGGATTCCCGCTGAGCGAGTGGTGGCTGCACCAGCGGCCGTCGGAGCGTTTCGACCAGGACGTCTTCGTCATCGCGTCGTTGTGCGACGCCATGCGCTCGCCCCGGCACCAGAGCGGCCGCCTGTTCGAGCAGGACTTCGTGGAGAACGGCGACCAGCCGGTGTACCGGACCACGCTGGCGGAGCAGGACACGCAGTTCCCCTACGCCTACCACTTCGACGCGAGCCTGCTGGCGGGCTTCCTCGCGAAGTACGCCAAGCAGCGCGGCGCCGTCCACGTGGTGGACGACGTGGTGGACGTGGTCCTCGACGAGCGCGGCTGGATCAGCCACATCGTCACCCGCGACTTCGGCGAGATCGAGGGCGACCTGTTCATCGACTGCACGGGCTTCCGCGGCCTGCTGATCAACCAGGCGCTCGCGGAGCCGTTCGAGTCCTACCAGGACACGCTGCCGAACGACCGCGCCGTCGCGCTGCGGGTGCCGGTGGACATGGCCAAGACCGGCATCCGGCCGTGCACCACCGCCTCCGCGATGGACGCCGGCTGGATCTGGACCATCCCCCTGTACGGCCGCATCGGCACCGGATACGTCTACGCGGGCGACTACTGCACGCCCGAGGAGGCCGAGAGCACGCTGCGCAAGTTCGTCGGCCCGGCGGCGGACGACCTGGAGGCCAACCACATCCGGATGCGGATCGGCCGCAGCCGCAGGTCGTGGGTGCACAACTGCGTGGCGGTCGGGCTGTCCAGCGGGTTCGTCGAACCGCTGGAGTCGACCGGCATCTTCTTCATCCAGCACGCCATCGAGCAGTTGGTGAAGCACTTCCCCGCCGAGACCTGGGACGAGCGCCAGCGCGACTCCTACAACCAGCGGATGGCCCGGTGCATGGACGGCGTCCGCGAGTTCCTGGTGCTGCACTATCGAGGCGCGGCGCGCGCGGACAACGCCTACTGGCGCGACGCGAAGACCCGGACGCTGCCGGACGGGCTGGCCGAGCGGCTCGAACAGTGGCAGACCAGGCTGCCCGACACCGAGTCGATCTTCCCGTACTTCCACGGCTTCGAGCCCTACTCCTACACGAGCATGCTGCTGGGGCTCGGCGGGATCCCGCTGCGGCCGCCGCCCGCGCTGGGCCTCCTCGACGGGACGGCGGCGGCCAAGGAGTTCCAGGCGATCGGCGACCAGGCCCGTGACCTGGTCAACCGGCTGCCGTCCCAGTACAGCTACTTCGCCCACCTGCACGACCTGCCGCCGGAACAACGAGCGGACGCCTCGTGATGACGGTCGGCCACGCGGTGGTCGTGCTGGGCGCGGTGCTGCTCGCCGCGTCCGGCGGGCGGGCCGCCGCCCGCCGGCTCGGTCAGCCCCCGGTCGTCGGTGAGATCGCCGTGGGCCTGCTGCTGGGTCTCGCGCTGCTGACCGCCCCCGTGCCGCTGGCCCGTGACGTGCTGCTGCCGGGGCCGGTTCTGGACCTGGTGCACCTGGTCGGGCAGGCGGGGCTCGCGCTCTTCATCGTCGGGGTCGCCCACGAGCTGCGGCTCGACCGGGAGGCGCTGCGGGACAGGGCCGTCGGCTGGGTGACGGTGGGCGCGCTGGTGCCGTCGGCGCTGGCCGGCGCGCTGCTCGGCGGTGTCGTGCTCTGGACCGGCCGCTCCGAGCTGCGCGGCGACGCGCCGCCCGCGGCCTTCCTCCTGTTGATGACGATCGCGCTGGCGGTGTCGGCCGTGCCGGTGCTGGCCAGGATCCTCGTCGACCGCGGCCTGTCGGCGACGCGGACCGGCCGGCTGGCGATCACCGCGGCCGTCGCGGTCGACGCCGTCGCGTGGCTGCTGCTCGCGGTGGTGGCCGGCATCGTCAAGGGGGGAGCGGGCGGCGTCGTGGTCGCGGCGGGCATCGTGGTGGCCGGCCTGACCGTCGCCCTGCTCGTCCGCCGCCTGCTCACGGCCCCTCGGGTGCTGGCGGGCTGCGCGCGGGCGCCGAGGAGCGTGGCCGTGGTGATCGCCGGGTGCGCGCTCGGCGCCGCGGTCGCCGCGGAATCGTGGGGGCTGACCGCCGTGTTCGGGGCGTTCGTGGTGGGACTGGCGATTCCCACCGGGCCCGAGGGGGCCCGCTGGGGGCTGCCGGCCGGGATGGTGTCGAGGGTCGGCGGCTGGTTGATACCGGTCTTCCTGGTGCACACCGGCCTGACGATGTGGACCGCTTCGGCGAGCGTGCCCCCGCCGGTCGTGCTGGTCACGGCGATCGCGGCGACCGTCCTGGCCGTCCTGGCCAAGATCGGCGGCGGGTACGTCCTCGCGCGGCGCGGCGGCGAGCCCCGGGTGACCGCGGTCCGGCTGGGCGTCCTGCTGAACACCCGCGGCCTCACCGAGATCGCGGTGTTGCAGGCGGGCTACAGCCTGGGCGTCCTCACGCCCGTCCTGTACCTCGCCCTGGTCGTGATGGCGCTGACCACCACCGCGATGACCGGACCGCTGCTCTCTCTCATCGACCGGCCAGGACGGGTGCGGGTGCCCGCCCTGCGGGTCTCCGCGTCGGAGCGGGGCGCGTCATGGTGAAACCGATCAGTCAGCCGGTCGACCAGCCGAGGGCCACCGCCGACCGGTTCCGGTCGCTGATGGCCGGGTTCCCCACCGGGGTCTGCGTGGTGACGACGATGGGGGCGCAGGGGCGGCCGTGGGGGATGACCTGCTCGTCGTTGTGCAGCGTCTCGCTGGATCCGCCGACCCTGCTGGTGTGCCTGCGGGACGGCAGCCCGACCCTGGACGCGCTGGTGCGCAGGGAGACCTTCACGGTGAACCTGCTGCATCACAGCGCCCGCCGTACCGCCGAGCTGTTCGCCTCCGGCGCGCAGGACCGGTTCGCGCGGGTCCGGTGGAGCGAGCCCGCCGACAGCGGCGGTCCGCACCTGCCGGACGACTCGCACGTGATCGCCGACTGCCGGGTCAGCCGGGCCGAGCTGATCAACGACCACGTGGTCGTCTTCGGCGAGGTGCTCCAGGTGGCCGTGGTGTCGAGGCGGCGACCACTGCTGTACGGACTGCGCAGATATGCCGAGTGGCCCGACGACTGAGCCGGCTGGGAGGGATACGTGACCGAATTCGATCTGCAGGAGCTGCTGGCCAAGCTGACCGCCCGGCACGGAGTGCCCGGCGCCCAGCTCGTCCTCCAGCACCACGGCGTGCGCGCCGTCGCGGCCGTGGGCGAGGTGGAGTCGGGAACGGGCGAGCCCGTCACTGCGGACTCCAGGTTCCCGATCGGCTCGATCACCAAGGCGTTCACCGCGACGCTGGCGATCGCGCTGGTGTCCGAGGGGGACATCGAGCTCGACGTCCCCCTCGGCGAGTACCTGCCGGAGCTGCACCGCGCCTCACGGGAGCTGGCGACCCGCGCCACCCTGCGCCACCTCCTGAGCCACACCGGTGGCGTCATCGCGAACCGACCGGCGAGCGCCGACCACGCCACGCCCCGGCGGCTGGCGATGGGGTGCTGCGCTCGCGGGGCCCTGTTCGAGCCGGGCACCGCGTTCTCGTACTCCAACATCGGGTACGTGCTCGCCGGGCACCTGATCGAGGTGATCACCGGGATGAGCTGGTGGTCCGCGATGGAGTCGATCCTGCTGCGGCCCCTGGGGATCGAACCGTCCTTCGTGGTGGCCCCTTCGCGGGTCGCGGGCGGTCCGTTCGTGTCGGGGCACTCCGTCACGGCCGCCAGGAGCAGGGCGGTCCGGGTCGATCAGATGATCTCGTACGCCGAGGGGCCGACCGGCGCGCTGGCACTCAGCGCCGCCGATCTGGCCCGGCTCGCCCGGCCGCACCTGCCCGGCGGCGGGTCCGCGCCGCTCGACGCCGCGCACCTGGCCGAGATGCGGACGGCGATCCCCTCGGCCGAGCCGTTCGGCGCGGCCGACGGCTGGGGGCTCGGCCTGGCGTTGTTCCGCACCGGCGGGGCCGACTGGTGGGGCCACGACGGAACGGCCGACGGGACGTCCTGCCACCTGCGCTTCGACCCCGCGGGACGTCACGTGGTGGCGCTGACCACCAACGCCAACACGGGGCTGGCCCTGTGGGAGGACCTCGTGGCGGAGCTGCGGATGGCCGGGCTGGACGTGGGCAGCCACGCGGGGGTTCCCGACGGCAGCCCGATCGAACCTCCGCGGGAGTGCCTCGGCCGCTACGTCAACGGTGAGACCGAGTACACCTTCGTGACCGACCAGGACGGCGGCTGCTACCTCGCCAACAACGGGAAGCCGTTCGCACGGTTGACGTTCTATCCCGGCCTGGTGTTCGCGATGGCGGATCTGCGTACGGAGCAGGTGATGTTCACCGGCCGGTTCCTCGGTGCGGCCGGGACGGGACGGATCGACCGGATCGTGGTGGGCGGTCGCCTGGCACGCCGACAAGGGGACGGATTGTGATCACTGGTAACGCGGCGTCGGCCGACCTCGGCCGGGCCGTCCATGAGCTTCGGTTGCCCGACCACCTCGGCGGCTGCGCGGCGGCCGTCATCGTGGGCGCGTGCCAGGTGGTGCTGGCCCGGCACACCGGCCAGGACGATTTCGCGCTGGGCGTGTGGACTCCCGAGGCCGCGCGCCTCCGGGTGCTGCGCTGCCGGTACGCGCCGGAGGAGTCGTTCGCCGCCCTGACGGCCCGGATCCGGGCCGAACTCGGGGCCGAACCCGGGGCCGACGCGGCGGTGGCGGAGCGAGCGCGGGTCGTGGTGACGTTCGGAACGGGGGACCCGCCGGAGCTGCCCGGCTCCCTGGACCTGGTCATCCGGTGCCGGCGCGCGTCGCTGGTGATCGAGTATCGGGCCGACGTGTTCGACGCGGCGACGATCGAGCGGATGTCCGGGCACCTCGGGGAGATCCTCGCCGGCGGCACCGCCGCACCCGACCGGCCGCTCTGGCGGCAGCGCCTGCTCACGCCCGCCGAGGAACGCCGCCTGCTGGTGACGTGGAACGACACCGGCCCCGCCGCGCGGACGTGCGCGCCGGAGCTGTTCGCCGGGCACGTACGCGCCCACCCGGACGCGACCGCGGTCGTGCACGGCGAGCACCGCCTGAGCTACGCCGAACTGGACGAACGGGCCAACCGGCTGGCCCACCACCTGGTCGGGCTGGGCGTCGGCCCGGAGGTCCTGGTCGGGATCGCCATGGAACGCGGCCTCGACCTCGCGATCGGCGCCCTCGCCACGCTCAAGGCGGGCGGGGTCTACGTCCCGCTGGACCCGGGCTATCCCGCCGAGCGGCTGGCCTACATGGTGGGCGTGGGCGACGTGCCCGTGCTGGTCGTCGACCGGGAGCGGACGCTCGACCGGCTGCCCGTAGGCGACGACGTGGCCGTCGTGTGCCTCGAACGGGACGAGGGCCGGATCGCCGCGCGCCCGGCGCGGGCGCCGGACCCGCGGATCGGGCCCGACAACCTCGCCTACGTGGTCTTCACCTCCGGCTCGACCGGCCGGCCGAAGGGCGTCATGGTGCGGCACGGGTCGCTCTGCGGCAGCGTCGCGGACTTCGCCGGACGGTTCGGGCTCGGACCGGCCAGCCGCGTGCTCCAGCACCTGTCGTTCAGCTTCGACGGCGGCGTGTGGGAGGTCCTCGTGACGCTGCTGTCGGGTTCGACGCTGTGCGTGAGCCGCGCGGACGACCGGCACGGCGGGGTGGACCTGGCCGAGCAGATCCGGCAGGAGGAGATCACGGTCGTCGGCCTGCCGCCGCTGCGGCTGGCGGAGCTGGACCCCGACACCGTGCCGAGCCTGCGCACGGTGATGTCCGGTGGGGAGGTCTGCCCGGTCGCGGTGGCGCGGGCCTGGTCACGCGGGCGTTCCTTCGCCAACATCTACGGGCCCAGCGAGACGACCCTCGTGTCCACGATGTTCCACCTGGACCGGCCGCTGGACGAGGCCGGCACGTACACCAGCCTGCCGATCGGCTCGCCCCTGGCGGGAGTGCGGCACTACGTGCTCGACGGCAGGCTCCGCCCCGTCCCCGTCGGTGTCGCGGGCGAGCTGTACATCGCCGGGGCCGGGCTCGCCCGAGGGTACGTCGGCAGCCCCGCCATGACCGCGGAGCGGTTCGTGGCCGCGCCGTACGGTCCGAAGGGAACGCGCGTGTACCGTACCGGCGATCTGGTGCGGTGGCGGGCGGACGGGCAGTTGGAGTTCGTCGGCAGGGTGGACGACCAGGTCAAGGTGCGGGGGTTCCGGATCGAGCCGGGCGAGGTGGAGGCCGCGCTGTGGCGGCACCCGGACCTGGCCGAGGCCGCCGTCACCGCCGTCGAAGGCACGCGCGGCCACCGGCGGCTCGTCGGATACGTCGTGCCCCGGCCGGGCCGGGCCGCACCGAGCCCGCGGCGGCTGCGGGAGTTCCTCGGCCGCACCCTGCCCGGCCACATGGTCCCCTCCGCCTTCGTCGCGCTGGAGGCCCTGCCGCTCGGCGCGAACGGCAAGGTCGACCGGCGCGGCCTGCCCGCGCCCGAGCCGGAGACGAGCACGGCGTACGTGGCGCCGCGCACCCGCGCCGAGGAGGTCCTCGCCGAGGTCTGGGGCGAGGTGCTCGGGGTGGCGGAACCCGGCGTGCACGACCGGTTCTTCGAGCTGGGCGGCGACTCGATCCTCGGGCTGCGGCTCGTGACGCGCGTACGGGCGGAACTCGGCGTGGAGCTGACCACCCGCACGCTGTTCGACCACCCGACGATCGCCGCGCTGGCTGCCGCGCTGCGGGCCTGCCAAGACGCGGCCGGGCAGGAACCGGCCGGGCGGGAACCGGCCGGGCAGGAATCGGTGATCCCTCGGATTCCGAGGGACCGGCCGCTGCCCATGTCGTTCGCGCAGCAGCGGCTCTGGTTCCTGGAGCAGTTCCCGTCCCAGACCGGGGGGAGCAACGCCTCCGTCGCGCTGCGCCTGGACGGCGTGCTGGACACCGACGCGCTGACCAGGGCGCTCGACGCCCTCGTCGCCCGGCACGAGTCGCTGCGCACCACCTTCGACTGGCAGGACGGCCAGGGGATCCAGATCGTCCACGAGGCCGGTGAAGTGCCGACGCGGGTGCTGGACCTGTCCGGCGCAGACGGAGACCAGGCCGCCCTGGTGCGCCGGGCGCTGGCCGAAGACGCGGCCCACCCCTTCGACCTGCGACGCGGGCCGCTGATCCGCGCCGTGCTCATCCGCCTGGCGGCCGACGCGCACGTGCTCGGCCTGACCCTGCACCACATCGTCGGCGACGGCCGATCGGCCGAGGTGCTCGTGGAAGAGCTGGGCGACCTGTACGCGGGCACGTGGCCGCCCGAACCGCCGGTGGGCTACCCCGACTACGCCGCCTGGCACCGGGCCAGGACGGGGACCACCGGCTCGGCGGCGTACTGGAAGGGTGAGCTGAAGGGCCTGGAGCCGCTCGACCTGCCCACCGATCGGCCGCGCCCGGCGGTGTCGACGTCCGCGGGCGCGATCCGCAGTTTCCGGCTCCCGGCCGGGCTCATGGCGGACCTCAGGCGGCTGAGCCACGCGCGCCAGGCGACCCCGTTCATGACGTTGCTGGCCGCGGTGCAGGTGCTGATGGCCAGGTACAGCGGCAAGCGGGACGTCGCGGTCGGCACCGTGACCTCCGGCCGCGACCGCGCGGAGCTGCAGCGGGTCGTCGGACTGTTCGTGAACCTGGTCGTCCTGCGGAGCGACGTGGACCCGGCGCTGTCGTTCGGCGAACTGCTCGACGAGGTGCGGGCGACGACGCTGCGGGCCTTCGAGCACGACGTGCCCTTCGAGCAGGTGGTCGACGCCGCTGGGCCGGAACGCGACCCGAGCCGGCACCCGCTGGTCGACGTCGGCGTGACGCTGCAGAACCCGCTGTGCGAGCCGCGCCTGAGCGGCGACCTGCGGATCAGCGAGTACGAGATGCCGCGCGTGGGCTCACGGCTGGACCTGCTGCTGGAGTTCTGGCCCGACGGCGACTCGCTGACGCTCGTGATCGAGTACGACACCGACCTGTTCGAGGCCCCTACGATCGACCGCCTGGCCGGGCACCTGAGCGTGCTGCTGCGGGCGATCGCCGACGATCCCGACCGCCGGGTGGCCGGGCTGCCGACGCTGACCGAGGCGGAACGAGACCGCGTCGCCGCCGAGCTGACCGGGCCGGTGCGCGCGGTGCCGGAGGCGACCTGGCAGGAGCTGTTCGAGGCACAGGCCGACCGGACACCCGCGGCGGACGCGCTGGAGGCCGACGGGCTCCGGGTCACGTACCGGGAGCTGGACGCGCGGGCGAACCGGCTGGCGCGGCACCTGGTCGCGAGCGGTCTCGGCGCGGGCGACCTCGTGGCTCTCGCGCTGCCGCGTTCCGCGGACCTGCTCGTCTCCGTGCTCGGCGTGCTCAAGGCCGGCGCCGCCTACCTCCCGGTGGATCCGGAGTATCCGGCCGAACGGATCGCCTACCTGCTCTCCGACGCGGGACCGGCCGCGCTGATCACCAAGGCGGCGATCGCGGCGACGCTGCCGGACGCCGGGCTGGCGCGCGTCGTGCTCGACGACGAGACCACCGCGGACGCGATCCGCGCCCGCTCGTCCGCCCGCCCGCCGGGCAGGTCCTGGCTGCTCGACGCGGCCTACGTGATCTACACGTCGGGGTCGACCGGGCGGCCGAAGGGGACGGTCGTCTCCCACCGGGGGATCGCGAACGTGGCGGCGCACCAGCGGGCCGCGTACCAGGTGGACTCCACCAGCAGAGTCATGCAGTTCGTCTCGCCGAGCTTCGACGTGTCCGTCGCCGAACTGCTGCTCGCGTCACTGTCAGGGGCCTGCCTGGTGATCCCGCCGGGCGCGCTGGCGGGGCGGGAGCTGGCGGACTTCCTCGCCGAACGGGAGATCACCCATGTGCACGTCCCGGCCTCGGTGCTGGCGAGCCTGCCCAGGGTCGCGCTCCCCCGGCTGAGGGCGGTGCTGACCGGCGCGGAGCAGGTGCCGGACGAGCTGGCCGAGTTCTGGTCCCGCGAGCGGCTGTTCGTCAACGGCTACGGCCCGACCGAGACCACGATCCACGCCACCTGGTGGGCCGGGCGGCACGAGGGCGGCGCGGTGCCGATCGGGCGTCCACTGGCCAACGTGCGCGTCCACCTCCTGGACGCCCATCTGCGGCCGGTCGCACCCGGCACGGCGGGCGAACTGTACGTCTCGGGAATCGGGCTCGCCCGCGGATACCTGCACCGGCCTGGGCTGACCGCGGAGCGCTTCGTCGCCGATCCGTACGGGCCGCCGGGCGAGCGGATGTACCGCACCGGCGACATCGTGCGATGGCGACCCGACGGGAACCTGGAGTTCGTCGGCCGCGGCGACGACCAGGTCAAGGTGCGGGGGCTGCGGGTCGAACTCGGCGAGGTCGAGGCCGCGCTGCGCGAACACCCCTCGGTGGCCTCGGCCGTCGCGGCGGTGCGCGCCGACCAGCGGCTCATCGGATATGTGGTGCCGGTCGACGGCCGGGCGCCGAATCCGGCCGAGCTGCGGCGGGCGCTCGGCCGGTCGCTTCCCGCCCATCTGGTGCCGCAGGCGTTCGTGACGCTGACGCGGCTGCCGCTCGGGCCCAACGGGAAGGTCGACCGCCGCGCGCTGCCCGAGCCGGACCCGGGCGTCGCCTCGGGCCGGTACGTCGCGCCGCGCACCGAACCCGAGCGGCTGCTCGCCGGGATCTGGGCAGAGCTGCTCGGGGTGGACGACGTCGGCGTCGAGGACAACTTCTTCGAACTCGGCGGCGATTCGATCCTGAGCATGCAGGTGGCCTCCAGGGCTCACCAGGCCGGGCTCGCGGTGACGGCCAAGGACGTCTTCCTCGGGCAGACGGTCGCGGAGTTGGCCGTGGCGGCTCAGCCGTACCGGACGGTGGAGCGCGACCGGCAGGCGGACACCGGTCCCGCGCCGCTGACGCCGATTCAGCACTGGTTCTTCGACACCTTCCAGGTGGCCCCCGAGCGGTTCAACCAGTGGGCGCTGGTGGAGTTCGACCCCGACGTGGACGAGGACGCGCTGCGCACGGCCGTGCGCGCGCTGCCGGCCTGCCATGACGCGCTGCGGACGAGGTTCGGGCGGGTGGAGGGCGGCTGGGCGCAGCACGATGCCGGTCCTGGGACGGACGTGCCCTTCCAGCGCGTCGACCTGTCCGGGTCGGCGGCCGACGAGCAGTCCCGTCGGATGCGCGGCCACGACCCGGGCTTCGCGCTGGATCGGGCGCCGCTGCTGGCGGCGGTGCTGTTCCTGCTGGGCGACGGGCGGCGGCCGCGGCTGCTGCTCACCGCGCACCACCTCGTCGTGGACGGCGTGTCGTGGCGGATCCTGCTCGACGACCTGAAGACCGCCTACGCGCAGGCCCTTCGCGGGCAGGCTCCCGACCTGGGCGCCGCCGGGACGCCGGCGCGGGAGTGGGCGGCCCGCCTGGCCGGTCACACCGCCTCCGGCGGGTTCGATGGCGAGGTGGCGTACTGGACGGCCGCCCTGGACGGGTGCGACCCGCGCGTTCCCGTGGACGGCCACGGCCGCAACACGGTGGAGGACCTGCGCAGCCACACCGTACGGCTCTCCGAGGCCGGGACCCGGGCCCTGTTCCAAGGGGCGGTCGCGGCGTACCGCGCCGGTGCGGAGGAGGTGTTGCTGGCCGCGCTCGGCCGGACGCTGACCTCGTGGGCGGGCCGCGACCGGGTGCTGATCGACCTGGAGGGACACGGTCGCGAGACGATCTTCGACGACGTGGAGCTGTCCAGGACCGTCGGCTGGTTGACCAGCCAGTATCCGGTGGCCCTGCGCGTACCCGGCGAGAGCGGCTGGCGGGCCACCCTGCTGTCGGTCAAGGAACAACTGCGGGCCGTCCCCGGCCGTGGGCTCGGCTTCGGCGCGCTGCGTCAGTCCGGCGGGCGTCTCGACGCCCCCGCGGCCCAGGTGGGCTTCAACTACCTCGGCCAGTTCGATCCCGGCACGGAGGTGGAGCTCGGGCTCGACCAGCATCCCGCCGAGGTCCGGCCGCACCTGCTCGACGTGATCTGCCAGGTCCGGGGCGGCCGGCTGGAGACCAGTTGGGTGTACTCCGCCGAGTGCCACACCGAGGAGACCGTGCACGGGCTGGCCGAGGCGTTCTGCACCGCGCTGGAGGAGATCGCCGGGCACTGCGCGTCGCCCGCCGCCGGTGGGCGCTCTCCTTCTGACTTCCCGCTCGCGCGCCTCGACCAGGCCACCGTGGATCGGCTCGTCGGGGACGGGCACGGCGTGGACGACGTCTACCCCCTCACCCCGACGCAGGCCGGGATGGTCTTCCACAGCCTCGACGAGCCCGGGTCCGGCTTCTACCACGAGCAGAACGCGTTCGTCCTGCACGGGGTGGCGGATCCGGCGCTGTTCGGCCGGGCCGTGCAGATGGTCGTGGACCGTACGCCGGTGCTGCGGACGTCGGTGGCCCTGCGGGAGGCAGGGGAGCCGCTGCAGATGGTCCACCGGCACACGGTGGTGCCGATCCGGCACGCCGACTGGACCGGCCTGTCCGAGCGGCAACGGGCCGAGGAACTGGACGCGCTGTTCGAGCGTGACCTGGCCGAGCCCTTCGACCTGTCCACGCCGCCGTTGGCGCGGGTGACGATCGCCCGGCTGTCGGAGACCTCGGTACGGGTGTTCATGAGCTTCCACCACCTGCTGATGGACGGGTGGAGCGGGGCGCGGATGCTCGAAGACGTCTTCGCGTGCTATTCCGCGCTGTGCGGCGGGCGGCCGGCGGACCTGCCCAGGCGGCGGCCGTTCCGGGACCACGTGGCCTGGTCGGCCGGTCAGGAGACCTCGGACGCGCAGGCGTACTGGCGGCGTGCGCTGGCCGGGTTCGACGAGCCGACCCCGCTGCCGGCCGACGGGCGGCCGTCCGGCGCCACCGGCAGGTTCGTGCTCGCCCTGTCCGAACGGGAGAGCGCGGCCCTGTACGAGTGGGCCAGGGACAACCGGGTCACGGTGGGCACGCTGGCGCAGGGCGCCTGGGCGCTGGCGCTGTCACGTCACAGCGGCAGGTCCGAGGTGTGCTTCGGCAAGACGGTCTCCGGCCGCCCCGTGAACCTGCCCGGCGCAGCCGAGATCCTGGGGATGTTCCTCACCACGTTGCCGGTGCGCGTGACGGTGGACCCCGGTGCCGACCTGACGGCCTGGCTGCGCGGTCTCCAGGCGGAGCAGGCGCGGGCCGGGCAGTTCGAGCACGTGTCGCTCGCGCAGGTACGCGCCTGGAGCGGGGCTCCTGCGGGCACCGAGCTGTTCACCAGCGCCGTCGTGGTCGAGAACTACCCGGTCGACGAGGACGCGGCGGCCAGGCACGGCCTGCGGCTGTCGGAGCTACGAGTGCGCGAACGCGCGAACTTCCCCCTCGTCGTCGCGGTCTACCCGCACGAACGGCTGGCGTTGCGGTTCACGTTCGACGCCGGCCTGTTCCACGCGTCGACGATCGAGCGGCTGGCCGAGCACCTGCGGGTCCTGCTGACCGGCATGACGGCCGATGGGGCGGGCGCGGGGCGTACGTTGTCGCGGCTGCCCTGGCTGCCGGAGCGTGAGGAGCGCCGGCTGCTCGTGGAGTGGAACGACACGGCGCGGGAGTTCCCGGCGGACCGGTGCGTGCACGAGCTGGTGGCCGAACAGGCACGGCGGCAACCGTCCGCCGTCGCGGTCGTGCACGGGCGGCACCGGCTCACCTACGCCGAGCTGATGGCGCGGGCCGAACGACTGGCGCGGCAGTTGACCGGGCACGGCGTCGGGCCGGAGGTCGTGGTCGGCGTCTGCCTGGAACGCGGGCCGGACCAGGTGGTCGCCGCGCTGGCCGTGCTCGTCGCGGGTGGCGCGTACCTGCCGCTCGACCCCGACTATCCGGACAGACGGCTGAGCCTCATGGTCGAGGACTCGGGCGCGGCGCTGGTGCTCACGCACACGCGGCTCCTCGACCGCCTGGCGGGCAGCGAGGTGACGGCGATCTGCCTGGACCGCGACCTCCCCGAGGCGGACGGGGCGGCACTCGACCGGCGGGCGCGTCCGGGCAACCTCGCCTACGTGGTGTTCAGCTCGGGATCGACCGGACGCCCCAAGGGGACGATGATCGACCACCGATCGCTGGCCAACATCACCACCGCGTTCGGCCGGGAGTATCGGATCGGGCCGCACAGCAGGGTGCTGCAGCATCGGTCGATCAGCTTCGACGGCGGCATCTGGGACCTGTTCACCACGCTCGTGTCGGGGGGCACGCTGTGCCTCAGCCGGGCGTACGACCGGGCGGCGCCGGTGGACCTGGCCGAGCAGATCCGCCAGGAGGAGATCACCGTCCTGGTGCTGCCACCGGCCCTGTTGTCCACCCTGGACCCAGAAGGGCTGCCGAGCCTGACGACGGTGGCGTCCGGCGGCGACGTCTGCCCGGTGCCGCTGGCCGCGGAGTGGGCCCGTCACACCGACTTCGTCAACGTCTACGGGCCATGTGAGTGCACGCTGGTCACGACCATGTTCCGGGTCGGCTCGCCGGTCGAGGGCAGCCGCTCGCTGCCGATCGGGTCGCCGATGCCAAACGTGCGGACCTACGTACTGGGGCCCGATCTGCGGCCGGTCCCGCCGGGCGTGCCGGGCGAGCTGTACGTCGGCGGCCTCGGCGTGGGCCGGGGGTACGCGGGCCGGCCGGAGCTGACGTCCGAACGGTTCGTGGCCGATCCGTTCGGCGCGCCGGGGCGCCGGATGTACCGGACCGGCGACCGGGCGCGGTGGCGTCAGGACGGCCGGTTGGAGTTCGCCGGGCGGGTGGACGACCAGGTCAAGATCCGCGGTTTCCGGGTGGAGCCCGGCGAGGTCGAGGCCGCCCTGCGCGAGCATCCGGATCTCGCGGGGGCCGCGGTGACCGCCTGGACCGGCACGGGCGGGTACGCGCGGCTGGTCGCCTACGTCGTGCCTGGGCGGGCCGCGCCGAGCGGGGCGGAACTGCGCGAGTTCCTCGGCCGTACGCTGCCCGACCACCTGGTGCCGTCGCTGTTCGTGCCGCTCGACCGTCTCCCACTCAGCCCCAACGGAAAGGTGGACCGGCGCGCGTTGCCCGCCCCGGCCGCGCCCGATCCGCAGGAGGGCCAGGTCGCGCCACGGAACGCGACAGAACGGGCGCTGGTGACCATCTGGTCCGGCGTCCTCGGCCTGTCGGAGGACCGCGTCGGCGTGACCGACAGCTTCGTCGAGCTGGGCGGCGACTCCATTCTCAGCCTCAACGTCGCCTTCCGCATGAGGACGGCCTTCGACGTGACGGTGTCGCCCGGTGACGTGCTGTCGGCGAGAACCGTCGCGGCCCTGGCCGACCTCGTGGAGGAGAAGGTGCTCCTCGACCTCGAACACGCCGCCAGGACTGGAGGAGAGTAGATGGGCACACCTTCGTCACGCGAGGACCGCATCGCGGCCCTGCCCGCTTCCCTGCGGGACCAGTTGCGCCGCAGGCTGGCGGGCGCCGCCGAGGCGGCCGACGAGATCCGGCCCGTGCCACGGGACGGTGTCCTGCCGCTGTCACCGGCCCAGCAACGGCTGTGGTTCCTGGACGACTACGAGCCGGGCGGCATCGACTACAACACCTCGATCGCGCTGCGGCTGTCGGGACCGCTGGACGTCCCCGCCCTCGCCGCCGCCGTCAACGGCGTCGTGGCCCGGCACGAGTCGCTGCGCACCACCTTCGACTCGGCCGACGGCTCCGGCGTGCAGATCGTGCACGACGAGGTGCGCCTCGCCCTGCCGGTGGTCGAGGGGAGCCTGCGGGATCTGGACCACCTGGTGCGGACGGAGATCGAGCGGCCGTTCGACCTGAAGGCGGGACCGCTGTTCCGCGCCCTGCTCGTGCGTACCGGAGCCGAGGAACATCTCCTCGTCCTCAGCGCGCACCACATCGTCATCGACGGCTGGTCGATGGGAGTGGTGCTGGACGACCTGGCCGCGCTGTACGGCGCGGCGCTCCTGCGGGACCACGACGGCGAGCCGCCGTCGCTGCCGGACCTGCCGCTCCAGTACGCGGACTTCGCCGCCTGGCAGCGCGACCGGCTGGCCGGCTCGGCGCTGGACGGGCAGTTCGCGTACTGGCGGCGCCGGCTCGACGGCGTCGCGCCGCTGGAGCTGCCGACGGACCGGCCACGGCCCAAGGTGCGGACCACGGCCGGCGCGCTCCACGAGTTCACCGTGCCCGCGGAGACGGCGGCGGCCGTCGAGAAGCTCGGCCGCGCGCACGGCACCACGCTGTTCACCACACTGCTCGCCGCGTGCCAGGTGTGGCTGGCCCGGTACACCGGCCAGGAGGACGTGGCGGTCGGCACCGTGACGTCCGGCCGCAACCGTCCTGAGCTGCGGCCGCTCGTCGGCTTCTTCGTCAACACGGTCGTGGTGCGGTCGCAGGTGCTCGGCGGCCTGACCTTCGCCGAGTTCCTCGACGAGGTCAAGACCGGCATGCTCGACGTCTTCGCCAACGACGAGGTGCCGTTCGACCGGCTCGTGGACCTGCTCGCGCCCGAACGCGACCCCGGCCGCACCCCCTTGGTCCAGGCCATGGTGTCGCTGCAGAACGCCCACCGCGAACCGCCGGCGTTGCCCGGCCTGCGGGTGTCGGAGTACGCGCTGCCGGCGTCTGTCGCGAGCTTCGAGCTGACCGTCGACTTCCGGGAGCGCGACGGCGAGCTGGCCGGTGTCGTGAACTACAACACCGACCTGTTCGACTATCCGACGATCGAGCGGATGATCACCCATCTGGTGCGGCTGCTGCGCCTCGTCGGCGAGCGTCCCGAGAGCCGGCTGCTCGACCTCGAGTTCCTCTCCGAGGAGGAGCGCCGCAGGCTGCTCACCGAGTGGCAGGGCCACGGCCACGAGCCGCCCACGCCGACGCTGCCCGCGCTCTTCGCCGAGCAGGCTCGCCGTACCCCCGACGCGACGGCGCTCGTGTCGCAGGAGGGCACGCTGACCTTCGGCGAGCTGGCCGCCCGTGCCGGACGCCTCGCGCACTGGCTGATCGCGCAGGGCGTGGGCCCGGAACGCGTCGTGGCGCTCGCGCTGCCCCACGGGGTGGACATGATCGTGGGGATCCTGGGCGTGCTGGGGGCGGGGGCCGCGTTCCTGCCGGTGGACCTGGCCCAGCCCCGCGACAGGATCGCGTACGTGCTGGGTGACGCGGCCCCCGCGCTGGTCCTGGCCACCTCGCAGACGGCCGCGCGCGTCCCTGACGTGTCGCCGGTCCGCGTGCTCGACGAACCCGGGGTCCTGGAGGCCATCAGGGCCCATCCCGGCGTCTGCCCTACCGACGCCCACCGGATCACGCCCCTGCGGCGGGAGTCCCCGGCCTACGTCATCTACACCTCGGGCTCCACCGGCAGGCCGAAGGGCGTGCTGATCGAGCACCGGTCGATCGCGAACCTCTTCCGCAGCCACCGGGACGAGGTGTACGCGAACGCAGAAGGCCGCTTCCGGGTGGCCCAGGCGACCGCGTTCTCGTTCGACGCCTCGTGGGACTCGTTGCTGTGGCTGTTCGCCGGTCACGAGCTGCACCTGGTGGGCGACGACGTACGGCGCTCGCCCGAACTGCTGGTGGACTACCTCGACCGCGCCCGCATCGACTACGTCGTCCTCACCCCCACCTACACCCAGCAGTTGATCGCCGCCGGACTGTTCGACCCGGGCCGCCATCGCGTCGCCGTGCTCTCCGTCGGCGGCGAGGCGCTGGGGGAGACGCTGTGGAAGGAGATCTACGCGACCCCGGGGACGACGGGCTACAACTACTACGGCCCCACCGAGTGCACGGTGGACGCCGTGATCCACCGGTTGGACGACCGGGCTCCGGTGATCGGCCGGCCGATGCCGGGGGTCGGCGCGTACGTGCTGGACGCGGCGCTGCGGCCGGTCCCCGTCGGCGTGGCCGGTGAGCTGTACCTCACGGGCGTGCAACTGGCCAGGGGATACGTGAACCGGCCCGGCCTGACCGCCGAGCGGTTCGTGGCCAGTCCGTTCGGCACGTCACAGCGCATGTACCGCACGGGAGACGTGGTGCGCTGGAACGCGGAGGGGCTGCTGGAGTACCTGGGCCGGACGGACGACCAGGTCAAGATCCGCGGATTCCGGATCGAGCTGGGCGAGATCGAGACGGCGCTCGGAGCGCATCGCGGCCTCGCCGACGTGGCGGTGGTCGCCCGCAAGGACGGCGCGACGCACGAGCGGCTGGTCGCGTACGTGGTGCCGAGCCAGGACGCCGAGCCGCCCACGGCCGCGGAGCTGCGCGGCTTCCTCGGCCGGAGCCTGCCGGACTACATGATCCCGACGAGCTTCGTCTCCCTGGAGACCCTGCCGCTCACCAGCCACGGCAAGCTGGATCGCCGGGCCCTGCCCGCGCCCGGCGACCAGGCGGGGAGCGACCGGGTCGCGCCCCGCACGCCGGCCGAGCGAACGCTCGCCGGGATCTGGGCCGACGTGCTCGGCCTCGACCAGGTCGGTGTGGAGGACAACTTCTTCGAGGTCGGCGGCGACTCCATCCTCAGCATGCGGCTGGTCGCGCGGGCCAGGCAGGCGGGCTTCCCGCTGACCTCGAAGGACGTGTTCACGCACCAGACCGTCGCCCGGCTCGCGGTCGCCGCCGGCCGGGCGGACACCGTGACTCAGGAGGAAGAACCGGTCGGTCCGGCTCCGCTGAGCCCCATCCAGCGTTGGTTCTTCGACACGCACGCGGCCGGCTCCCACCGGTTCAGCATGTCCACCACCGTCGAACTCGCGCAGGACGCGGACCGTACGGCGGTGATGAGCGCGGTCGGCGCGCTGGTCGCCCGGCACGACGCCCTGCGGACCCGATTCGAGGCGGTGGACGGCGACCTGCGGCAGGTCGTCGTCCCGGCCGAGACGGCGGAGGTGTGCGCGCTGCACGACCTGTCCGCTCTGGACGAGGAGTCGCGGCGGGCCGCCATGGAGGAGCTGGCGTCGGCCGCGCAGTCCGGCCTGGACCCGTGGCACGGCCCGGTGATCAGGGCGGCGCTGTTCGACGCCGGTGCCGGGGCGCGTCCCGTCCTGTTGATGACCGTGCACCATCTGGTCTGCGACGGCGTGTCCTGGCGGATCCTGCTGGAGGACCTGGAGACCGCCTACCGGCAGGCGGCCACGGGAGCGCCGATCGACCTGGGGCCGAAGACCACGACCCCCGCGCAGTGGGCGCGGCGGCTGGCCAGGCACGCCCGGCAGGGACGGCTGGACGCCGAGCTGTCGTACTGGAGCGGGGTGTGGCGGGCCGCGCCGCCGGTCGGCCTGCCGGTCGACCTGGACGGGCCGAACACGGCCGGCTCCGTGCGGACGGTCTCGGCGGAGCTGCCGGCCGAGCGGACGGACGCCCTGCTGCGCAGGGCGCCTGGGGTGTACCGGACGCAGATCAACGACCTCCTCCTCAGCGCCGTCGGCCGGGTGCTCTCCCGCTGGACCGCGGACGACCGGGTCCTGCTGGGCATGGAGGGGCACGGCAGGGAGGAGCTGTTCGACGGCGTCGATCTGACCAGGACGGTCGGCTGGTTCACCGCGCAGTACCCGGTCGTGCTGCGCATTCCCGCCACCGGCGGCTGGGGCGAGACGATCAAGTCGGTGAAGGAGCAACTGCGCGCCGTCCCCGGCCGCGGACTCGGCTACGAAGCCCTGCGCCACCTCACCGAGGCCGGTGCGGCGCTGCGGGATCGTCCGCAGCCGCCCGTCACCGTCAACTACCACGGGCAGTTCGAGGCCGAGGCGGGAGGCGCGCTCGGCCTGAGCCGGGCCCGGCCGCTCGGCAGCGACCAGGACCCGGACGCGATCAGAGCAAGCCTGCTGGACCTGATCTGCGTGGTGGAGGACGGTCGGCTGCGGCTCGACCTCGCCTACTCGGCCAACGTGCACGACGAGCGGACCGCCCGGCGGATCGCGGCTGACGTGGTGAGCGCCCTCGACGAGATCGTGGCGCACTGCGACCGGCCGGAGGCGGGCGGGCGTACCCCGTCGGACTTCCCGCTCGCCGGGCTCAGCCAGTCGGAGGTGGACCGGCTCGTCGGTGACGGGCGGGCCGTGGAGGACGTCTATCCGCTGACCCCGATGCAGGTCGGGATGCTGTTCCACAGCCTGGTCACGCCCGGCTCCGGGGCCTACCACAACCAGTTGGTCCTGCGGGTGGGCGGCGTGCGCAGGCCGGAGGACCTGGGCGCGGCCTGGCAGCGCGCGGTGGACCGCACTCCGGTGCTGCGCAGCAGCGTGGCGTGGCAGGAGGTGAGCGAGCCGGTGCAGGTCGTGCACCGGGGGGTGACGGTGCCGGTGACGTACCACGACTGGCGGCACCTGTCCGAGGCCGAGCGGGACCGCCGCAGGAACGCCCTGCTGCGCGAGGACCGCGCGCGGGGCATGAACCTGACCGAGCCGCCGCTCGTACGGGTGGCCATCGCCCGCATCGACGCGGACACCGTGGACATGGTCTGGTCCTCGCCCCACCTCCTGGTGGACGGCTGGAGCACGGTGCACCTGGTCACCGACGTCTTCGACGAATACGTGGGAGCGCGGGACCGCCCGGTCCGGGCGCCGTTCCGCGACTACGTGCGCTGGCTCGCCGAACAGGACCCCGCCGACGCCGAACGTCACTGGCGGAACGTGCTGGCCGGCCTGGACACGCCGACGCCGCTGCCGTACGACCGGCCACCGACGCAGACGCATCGCGCCGAGTCCACGGCCGCCGTCACCCTGGCCGTGGCGGGCCCCGAGTTCGACCGGCTCCAGGAGATGGCCAGGGCGCACCGGCTGACGCTGAACACCGTCGTGCAGGGGACCTGGGCCCTGGCCCTGTCGCGCTACAGCGGGGAAGAGGACGTCACGTTCGGGGTCACGGTCGCCGGACGGCCCGCCGACCTGCCCGGCGTGGACTCGATGATCGGGTTGTTCATCAACACGCTCCCTGTCAGGGTCAGGGTGGACCCGCACCGGGACGCGCTCTCCTGGCTCGGGGAACTGCAGGCCGGTCAGGTCGAGGCGCGCGACCACGACCACGTCGGGGTGGCGCAGATGCGCGCGTGGAGCGACCTGCCCGCCGACGTCCCGCTGTTCGAGAGCGTCGTCGCGTTCGAGAACTATCCGTTCGACGAGAACGAGGTCCGGGCGCGCGGTCTGCGGGCCCGCAACCTGGGCGGAACCGACACCACGACCTTCCCGCTCACGGTGAACGCGCACGTGGACGGCCGTCTCGTGCTCCGCCTCGGCTACGACCCGAGACTCTTCGACCGGGCGACCGTCGAGACGCTGGGCGAACGCCTCCGCCTCCTGATCGGCGAGCTGGCCGCGGATCCGTCGCGCCCGCTGCACCGGCTGCGCTGGCTCACCGAGGCCGAGCGGCGGTACCTCCTCGGCACCGGCCGGGAGCCCGCCGAGGCGGCGCAGGCCACGATCCACGCGCTGTTCGAAGGCCGGGTGCCGGACAGGGCCGAGGCGGTCGCCGTCTCCTGCGGCGAGGTCGAGGTGTCCTACCGGGACCTGAACAGCAGGGCGAACCGGCTGGCCCACCACCTGATCGAGCGGGGCGCCGGACCGGAACGGCTGGTCGCGGTGGCGCTGCCGCCGTCGGCGGACCTCATCGTGGCCCTGCTGGCGGTGCTGAAGGCCGGCGCCGCCTACCTGCCGCTGGATCCGGAGTACCCGGCCGAGCGGCTCAGGTCGATGCTGGACGACGCCGCGCCCGTCCTGCTGGTCACCGACTCCCGTCAGGCGGAACGGCTGGAGCCGGGCATCGGCGTGCTGGCGGTGGACGGCCCGCTGGCGGAGCGTCCCACGACGAATCCGGACGTCGCCGTGCTGCCGGACAACGCCGCGTACGTCATCTACACGTCGGGGTCGAGCGGGCGGCCGAAGGGCGTGCTGATCCCGCACGGGAACGTGGTCCGGCTCTTCTCCGCCACCGAACAGTGGTTCGGGTTCGGCCAGGACGACGTCTGGACGCTGTTCCACTCCAGCGCCTTCGACTTCTCCGTGTGGGAGATGTGGGGGGCTCTGCTCCACGGCGGCCGCCTGGTGATCGTGCCGAGAGACGTCTCCCGCTCCCCGCGCGGGCTGCTGCGGCTGCTGGCGCGCGAGCGGGTGACCGTGCTCAACCAGACACCGACCGCGTTCTCCCAACTGACCGAGGCGCGCAGGGAGGACGACTCCGCGCTCGCCCTCCGCTCGGTGATCCTGGGGGGCGAGGCGCTGCAGGTCAGCCGGCTGGTCCCGTGGTATGAACGCCATCAGGACGGCGGGCCGCGGGTGGTGAACATGTACGGCATCACCGAGACCACGGTGCACGTCACGTACGCGCCCCTCGACGGGACGAGCCCGCGAACGGCTGGCAGCCCCATCGGGAGTCCGATCCCCGACCTGCGGGTCTACGTGCTCGACCCCGGCCTGAACCCGGTGCCGGTCGGCGTCGCCGGTGAGCTGTACGTCGCCGGCGCCGGGCTGGCACGGGGCTACCTGGGCCGCGCCCCGCTGAGCGCGGAACGGTTCGTGGCCGATCCGTTCGGCGCTCCGGGGACGCGGATGTACCGGACCGGGGACCTGGCCCGCAGGCGGGCCGACGGCGGCCTCGACTACCTGCGCAGGGCCGACGACCAGGTGAAGGTCCGCGGCTTCCGGATCGAGCCCGCCGAGATCGAGGCGGTGCTGGCCACGCACCCCGACGTGGCCGACGTGACGGTCGTCGCCCGGTCGGACGGTGACCTGTCGCGCCTGGTGGCCTACCTGGTGCCCCGGAGCGGCGCGAAGCCGGGCGTCGCGGACCTCCGCGAGCGCGCCGCGGCCGCGCTGCCGGACCACATGGTGCCGGCCGCGTTCGTGAGCCTCGACGCGTTGCCGCTGACGCGGAACGGGAAGATCGACCGGTCGGCCCTGCCCGCGCCGGGGAGCCGTCCGGAGATCGAGACCGGTTACACCGCACCGAGGACCGGCGTCGAGCGCACGCTCGCGACCATCTGGGCCGGGGTGCTCGGCGTGGACCGGGTCGGGGTCCACGACGACTTCTTCGCGCTGGGCGGCGACTCCATCCTCAGCATCCAGGTGATCTCCCGGATCAGGACCGCCTTCGGCGTGGACCTCTCGCCCCGCGAACTGTTCACGAACCCCACGGTGTCCGCGCTGGCCGCGAAGCTGCCCGCCGGGCAGGCCGCCCAGGACCCCATCCCGGTGGTGGATCCCGGCGGCCCGCTGCCGCTGTCCTTCGCCCAGCAGCGGCTCTGGTTCCTGGACGAGCTGGAGCCGGGCCGCGCCGACTACGTCACGCCGCTCGGGCTGAGGCTGCGGGGCAGGCTGGATCCGGCCGCGTTGCACCGGGCGCTGAACGCGCTGGTCGCCCGGCACGAGTCACTGCGGACCACGGTCGACTCGGCCGACGGCCGGGGGGTGCAGGTCGTGCACCCGCCGGCGGAGCTGCCGCTGACGGTCACCGATCTGTCGGAGCTGACGGAGCGGGCGCGGGCGGCCGAGCTGGACCGGCTGGTGGAGTCGGTGCTGACCCGCCCGTTCGAGCTGCGGCGCGGCCCCCTGGTACGCGTCCTGCTGGTGCGGTCGGCCGCCGACGAACACGTCCTGGTCCTGTGCCTGCACCACATCGTGACCGACGGATGGTCGATGGGCGTGATCAGTACGGAGCTGCAGGACCTCTACGCCGCCGCGCTGGAGCACCGCGACGCCCGGCTGCCCGAACTCCCGGTCCGGTACGTCGATTTCGCCGCATGGCAACGGGACCGGCTCACCGGCCCCGAGCTGGAGCGCCAGTTGGCCCACTGGCGGGCCGCGCTCACCGGACTGACGCCGCTGGAGCTGCCGACCGACCGGCCGCGGCCGGCCGTACAGACCGGGAACGGTGCGACCCTCCGGTTCGAGCTGCCCGCCGACGTGGCCGACCGGCTGGAGGAGATCGGGCGCGAGCGCGGCGCGACCCTGTTCATGACCCTGGTCGCCGCCTGCCAGGTGCTGTTCTGGCGCTGGTCGGGGCAGGACGACGTGTCGGTCGGCACGGCCGTGTCCGGCCGCGACCGGGCCGAGCTGGAGAGCCTGGTCGGGCTGTTCGTCAACGTCGTCGTGCTGCGTTCCCCGGTGCGGCCCCACCAGGCGTTCGGCGAGTTCCTCGAGCAGGTGCGGGACACGGTCCTGGACGCCTTCGACCACCAGGAGACCCCGTTCGAGGTGGTGGTCGACGCCCTGCAGCCGGACCGGGACCCCTCCCGGCCTCCGCTGGTGCAGGCGATGGTGCTGTTGCACAACACCCCAGGGGCGCCGCCCAGCCTGCCTGATCTGCGGATCGAGGAGTTCCCGCTGCCGGTCAGGAGTTCCACCCTCGACCTGGTGGTGCAGTTCGGCCGGATGGACGGCAGGTTGCACGCGGCCCTGCAGTACAACACCGACCTGTTCGACCCCGCGACGATCGAACGGGTGGCGGAGCGCCTGCGCGTGCTGCTGTCCGGCGTCGCGGCGGACCCGGCGCGGTCGCTGTCGCGGTTGCCCTGGCTGTCCGGGGCGGACGAGCACCGCCTGCTGGTGGAGTGGAACGACACGGCCGCGCCGTACCCCGCGCGGCAGGGCGTGCACGAGCTGATCGCGGCGCGGGCGCGGACCCATCCGGACGCCGTCGCGGTCCTGCACGGCGCGCGGGAACTGACCTACGCGGAGCTGGACCGGCGGGCCAACCGGCTGGCCCACGGCCTCGTCGCGCACGGCGTCGGTCCGGAGACGCCGGTCGGCGTCTGCGCCGGGCGGGAGCCTGAGCTGGTCGTCGCGGCACTGGCCGTGCTGAAGGCCGGTGGCGTGTACGTTCCGCTGGACCCGGGCTATCCGGTGGAGCGGCTGGCGGGAATGGTCGCGGACACCGGGGTCACCACGGTGCTGGCCCAGGGACGGCTGCGCGACCGGCTCCCGCCCGCCGACGTGGAGATCGTCCCGCTGGACACGGACCTGCTGGACCCGGCCCTTCCGGACACGCCGCCGGACGTCGTGGTGAGCCCGGAGAACCTCGCATACGCCGTGTTCAGCTCGGGCTCGACCGGACGCCCCAAGGGCGGGCTGATCAGCCACCGGTCGTTGGTCAACATCACCACCGAGTACGCCACCCGGTTCGCACTCGGCCCGGCCAGCCGGGTGCTCCAGCACCTGCCGATCAGCTTCGACGGCGGGATCTGGGACATCTTCACCACCCTCGTCGCGGGCGGCACCCTGTGCCTGAGCCGGGATGAGGACCTCGGCGAGCAGATCCGGCAGGAGCGCGTCACGGTCGTGGTGCTGCCACCGGCGCTCCTGGCCACGCTGGACGCGAAGACGCTGCCCAGCCTGGAGACGGTGGCGTCGGCGGGCGACGTCTGCCCGGTCGAACTGGCCGGGGAGTGGTCGCGCCGTACGCGGTTCGCGAACTTCTACGGTCCGAGCGAGTGCACCCTGGTCACCGCCATGTGGCTGGTCGAACGGGGGCCGGAGGCGACGGCGGGCCTGACCCGCGTCCCGATCGGCACGCCGTTGGCGAACGTGCGCGTGTACGTGCTCGGCCCGGACCTTCGCCCGGTGGCGCCGGGGACCGACGGGGAGCTGTTCGTCGGCGGCGCCGGCGTGGGCCGCGGCTACGCGGGGCGGACGGGGCTCACGGCCGAACGGTTTGTGGCCGATCCCTTCGGCCCGCCGGGCAGCCGGATCTACCGGACCGGCGACGTGGTCCGGTGGCGGGCCGACGGACAACTGGAGTTCGTCGGCCGGGCCGACGACCAGGTCAAGATCCGTGGCTTCCGGGTGGAGCCGGGCGAGGTCGAGGCGGTCCTGCGTGCGCATCCCGAGGTGTCGGACGCGGCCGTCGTGGCCCGGCGGAACGAGGCCGGGCACGCCCACCTGGTCGCCTACGCCGTGGCCGCGCGGGGCACCGTGGCGGATACCGCGCCGGACACCGCGCCGGACACCGCGCCGGACACCGTGGCGGACACTGTGGCGGACGGCCTGCGGGAGTACGCCCGCGCGTCGCTGCCCGACTACCTGGTGCCGTCCACCGTCGTGCTGCTCGACCGGCTTCCGCTCTCCGCCAACGGGAAGGTGGACCGCCGCGCCCTTCCCGAGCCCGCGGGAGTGAGACGGACGGCCGACCACGTGCCGCCGCGCACCGAGGCCGAACGCGTCCTCGCCGAGATCTGGGCCGCGGTGCTCGGCGTGGCCGAGGTGGGCGTCCTGGACAACTTCTTCGACCTCGGGGGCGACTCCATCCTGGGCATCCAGATGGTCGCCCGCGCCAGGCGGGCCGGTGTCCAGGTGACCCCGAAGACCTTGTTCGCCCACCAGACGGTCGCGGAGCTGGCCGCCGCCGCGGGCGAGGTGACCGGGTCGCCGGTCGGCGAGCACGCCCCGGTGGACGGCGAGGTGCCGCTGACCCCGGTGCAGCACTGGTTCTTCGGGACGGATCGGGCCCGCCCGTGGCACTTCAACCAGTCGATGCTGGTCGAGCTGGCCGAGGGCGCCGACGAAGCGGCACTGCGTACCGCGCTGCACGGGATCGTCGCCCACCATGACGCGTTGCGGCTGCGGTTCGAGCGCCAGGACGGGAGCTGGCGGCAGTACCACGGCGACCTGGACCGGTCGATCGACCTCGACCGCCGGGTGGTGACCGGGTGGCCGGAGATGGAGCGGGCCGCGGTGGCCGCGCAGTCGTCCCTGGACCTGACGGCGGGACCGCCGGCCAAGGCGATCGTGTTCGAGCAGCGGGAGAGCGGGCGGCTGTGGTTGTTCCTCACGATCCACCACCTCGTCGTCGACTCGGTGTCCTGGCGGATCCTCACCGAGGACCTGGAGACGGGTTACCGGCAGGCGCGCTCCGGCGAGCCGGTCGACCTCGGCGAGAAGACCACCTCCTTCCAGCACTGGGCCGAGCGGCTCACGCGGCACGTGGAGAAGGGAGAGCTGGACCACGAACTCGGCCACTGGAGCGACGTCGTCTCCGGCCTCGTCCCCTCCCCGGAGGCCGGCCCGTCGACGGGCTCGCTCTCCGTCGAGGCGGGTGAGCGGCACACGGACGCGCTGCTGCGGCAGGCGCCCGCGGTCTTCCGCAGCCGGATCAACGACGTCCTGCTCGCGGCCCTGGCCTGGGCGTTGTCGCGCTGGACCGGGCGGGACCGGGTGCTGGTCAACCTCGAAGGCCACGGCAGGGAGGACATCTTCGACGGTGTCGACCTCACCCGTACGGTCGGCTGGTTCACCAGCGCCTATCCGGTCGCCCTGACCGTCCAGGAGACGGACTGGCCAGGACTGGTCCGGTCGGTTCGCGGGCAGCTTCGCGCCGTCCCCGGCAACGGGCTGGGCTTCGGCCTCCTGAGGTATCTCGGCCGTCGGCCCGAGCTGGCGGGGCCGAGGGCGGCCGAGCCCGAGGTCGCGTTCAACTACCTGGGGCAGTGGACGCTCCCTGAGAGCGGCGCGGGCGACGGGCTGTACCACGCCTTCCATCCGTCTCTGGGGCAGGACCAGAGCCCGGCCGACCGGGCCGTCCATCCGGTGGAGATCGTCGGGGCGGCCGAGGGCGGGCGGCTGCGGTTCACCTGGCGCTACGCGAAGGACCGCTACGACGAGGCCGCCGTCCGGGCCGTCGCCGCGGATTTCCTCCTGGCGCTCGAGCGGATCGCCGAGCACTGCGCGGGAAGGAGTTGACCGGTGGCGGAGACACGCACGGGGACACGCACGGGGACACGTACGAAGGCGGGCGCGGCGACAGGCCCCGGTCTCGTTTCCGTGGCGTGGCGGCCGGTGGCGGCGGTGGGCGGCTCGTTGACCGCGCTGCTGCTCACGCTCAGCGGCCGGTACGGCTACGACGCCGACGAGCTGTACTTCCGCGTCGCCGGGCAGCACCTGGACTGGGGATACGTCGACCAGCCGCCGCTCGTGCCACTGCTCGCGCGGTTGCAGATCGCGTTGTTCGGCGACACCGTGATCGCCATCAGGGTGATACCGGCGCTGCTGGCCGGGCTCACCGTGCTGCTGGCCGCGCTGGTCGCCAGGGAACTCGGCGGCGCCCGCCGGGCCCAGGTGCTCGCCGCCGTCGCCACCGCGGTCTCGATGTTCCCCACGGCGGTGGGCCACATGTTGCACACCGCGACCGTCGACATCCCCGTGTGGGTGGCGATGAGCTGGCTGGTGATCAGGATCCTGCGTACCGGGGAGCCGCGCCTGTGGCTGGTCGCCGGCCTGGTCGGCGGCGTCGGCCTGCTCGCCAAGAACCTGGTCGTGCTGCTCGCGATCGGCCTGGTGGGCGGGATACTGCTGGCCGGGCCGCGGCGGGTGCTGCGCGGTCCGCACCTGTGGGCCGGGATCGGCTGCGCCGCCCTGGTGGCCGCGCCGGCCCTGGCCTGGCAGGCGGTCCATGGGTGGCCGCAACTGGAGATGGCCCAGCAGATCGGGGCGATCGGGAGCACCGCCACCCGGGTGATGTTCCTGCCGCTCCAGGTCGTCCTGATCGGGCCGTTGGTCACTCCGCTGTGGGTCGCGGGGCTGCTCGCGCTGTTCCGGTGGCCGCGGTGGCGGCGCTATCGCGCGCTCGGCGTCGGCTTCCTGATCGTGGCCGCGCTCGTGGTGCTCAGCGCGGGCAAGGTGCACTACGCGATGGGCTGCCTGGTCACGCTGGTCGCCGCCGGATGCGTGCCGGCGGCGCGATGGACGTCGGGGGTCCTGCGCCGCGTGGCGCTGGTGGCCGCGCTGGCCGGCAACGGCGTCTACACGGCGGTGGCCGGCCTGCCGGTCATCCCGGAGTCGTGGCTGGCGCGGTATCCGGTGCTCGGCATCGCTCAGATCACCACGAAACAGATCGGCTGGCCCGAACTGGCCGCTCAGGTCGGCGCCGTGTACCGCTCGCTCCCGCCCGGCGAGCGGGAACGCGCGGTGCTGTTCGGTGGCACGTACGCCGAGGCCGGCGCCCTCGCCCGGTACGGGCCGGAGAACGCCCTGCCGCCGGTCTACAGCGGGCACAACTCGATGCACGCCTTCGCGCGGCCCGCTGACGACAGGACGGTGGTCATCGCCGTCAACGTCCAGCCCGACTTCACGGAGTTGTTCGACAGGTGTGAGGAACGTGGCCGATTCGGGCTCCAGAACGAGCCCGTGCTCGTCTGCCACGACCCCAAGGAGCGGTGGAGTCGCCTGTGGCCACAGCTCCGGCATATCAGCGCATGACGAAAGGAGACTCCCCGTGTCACCCTCCGTGTCAGCCCCCGTGTCACTCCCCGTGCCCGACGAGCGGATGGAGCTGGCCCGCCGATGGATCAGCGAGTACACCCCCAACCCCCACCCGGACCTCGGGCGGGACGGCGTGGTGTGCCCCTTCATGGTGCGGGCACTGCGTCACGACTACGTGACCCTGCGGTCGTACGACGCCACCAGGGGCGACGACGCCCTCGTGGACCTGGCCAGGACCCTGCGCGCGGACATGGTACGGCGCGGCGCGGCACTCGGGCCGAACCGGACGTACCTGGTGTCGATGGTCGTGCCGTACGGGCTGCAGGAACCGGAGCTGAAGGCGATGGTCGACCGGGTCCACGCCACGCTGCGGCCCGAGTTCGTCCAGGCCGGGTTCATGGCCGGCGACTTCTGGCCCGACCACGAGCTGCCCGGGCTGCACAACGACGACTTCCGGCCGTTCGCCAGCCCCGTCCCGCTCCTCGGGATGCGCCCGATCGTCCCCGCCGACGTCCTGTTCTTCGCCAAACACGAACCGACCCCGCAGCGGCTGCTCACCTATCTCGGCTATTACCGGGGACTATTCGACGGGCGGCTCAACGAGCACTGGACGGCACAGTTGGAGCGGGCGGAAGCGGCGGCCAGGCAGTCGCTGGCGGACGCGTGAAGGAGAAGGTGGAATTGGACTCCGGGCATTACGACCACGCCGTCAAGATGCGCATGCTGATCCTCGGGCGCCTCGCGTCCTCGGCGGTGTCCGCCGCGGCTGCGTTGCGCATCCCGGATCTGCTGAGCGAGCGGTCGCTGACTGCGGCGGAGCTGTCGCTGCGGACCGGCACACCGCCGCACCCGCTCCGCAGGCTGCTGACCGCGCTGGTCGCGTTCGAGGTGCTCGACGAGCAGCCGGACGGGGCCTTCGCGCTCACGCCCTTCGGCACGACCCTGCGCAGCGACGTGCCGGGGTCGGCGTGGGCGTCGGCGAGGCTCGCCGGCGGCGAGGTCGGCCGGTCGTGGGACGGGCTGCTGGAGACCCTCCACACGGGCCGGCCCGCCTTCGACGAGATCTTCGGCCTGGACTTCTTCACCTACCTGGGCCGGGATCCCGAGCTGCGATCGGTCTTCTACGCCTCGCAGGCGTCCGACATCGAGGTCACGCTGGAGCAGCTCAAAACCCTCGGCTTCGCCGACCATCCCACGATCGTGGACGTGGGCGGCGGCGACGGCGCCCTGCTGGCCCACCTCCTGATCGCGGCGCCGGCCTCGCGAGGCGTGCTGTTCGACCGGCCGGCCGTCGTGGAGAAGGCGCGGGTGCGGGTCGAGGCGGCGGGGGTCGGCGACAGGTGCGCGGTCGTGGCGGGCGACTTCTTCGCGGAGGTGCCCGAGGGCGGCGACCTGTACGTGCTGCGCGACATCCTCCACGACTGGACCGACAAGCTGTGCCTCGACCTGCTGGCCGTCTGCCGCCGGGCGATGCCGGCGCGCGCCACGCTCGCGATCATCGAGCGGACGGCCGACGAACGGGCGCCGCGCGGCCCGCACGCGCGGATGGTGAGCTTGATGGACCTGTACATGATGTCCGTCGTCGACGGTCGCGAGCGAACGGCGGAGGAGTTCGGCCGGCTGCTCTCCGAGGCCGGTTTCGAGGTGCGCGCCCGCCACCGGCTGAGCAGCGGAGCCATGGTGATCGAGGCGGGCAAGTCGGGCGCGACGTGACCGAGGGGCCGCGCATCATGGCTCGTCGTCATGGCTCGTCGTCCGGGATCAGCCCGGCGCGGTAGGCGGCCAGCGCGGCCTGGACGCGGTTGTCGAGCCGGAGCCGCGTCAGGATGCGGTTGACGCGGCTGCGGACGCTCGACTCCGTCAGCCCGAGGCTGTCGGCGATCTCCGTGTTGGTGTGGCCCTTGGCCAGCAGGACCAGGACGTCCAGCTCTCGTTCCGTGAGCCGGCCGACCAGGTCGTCCCGCCCCGCCGCCGAGTGCTGTGCGGTCGGCAGGCGGGTGAAGACGTTGATGAGGCGGCGGGTCGTGGACGGCGACAGGACGGACTCGCCCTCGGCGACGATCCTGATCGCGTCCGCCAGTTGGTCGGGCTGGCTGTTCTTGAGCAGGAAACCGGCGGCGCCGGCGTGCAGGGCGGCGTGGACGTACTCGTCGAGGTCGAACGTGGTGAGCATGAGGATCTTCGGGTGGGGGTCCGCGTGGGGCCAGTCTCTGACGATGGCCCTGGTGGCGTCGACCCCCGTCATCCCGGGCATGCGCACGTCCATGACCACGACGTCCGGCCTGAACTCGAAGGCGGCGGCGACCGCCTGGGCGCCGTCGGCGGCCTCGGACACCACCTGGAGGTCCGCGCGGCGTTCGATCACCATCCGCAGTGCCGCGCGGACGACCGACTGGTCGTCGGCGAGGACGATGCGCAGCGGCGGCCTCGTCACCCGGCCTCCGGACCGAGCGGGAGCGTGGCGAGCAGCCGCCAGCCGCCGTCGTCGGCAGGGCCGGCCCGCAGGGTGCCGTCGAGCAGTTTGACGCGTTCGCGTAACCCGGTCAGGCCCATTCCCGCGCCGCCGATGCGGTGCCGGACGGCGCGGGACGGGCCGTTGGTGAGACTGATGCGCAGCTCGGGGCCCTGTCGCCGGACGCGGAGGGTGACGTCGGCCGGGGCCGCGTGCTTGATGACGTTCGTCAGCCCTTCCTGCACGATGCGGTAGGCGGTGAGGTGGAGCGAGCGCGACAGCAGGTCGAGGTCGTCGTCCATGCTCACGTCGAGCGTGCACCCGGCGCCCCGCGCGGCCTCCGTGAGCTGCCGCAGGTCACCGAGGGACGCCTCCGGCGACGGCTCCCCGGCCTCGTCGCTGGCGGCGAGCAGGCCGAGCAGGCGCCGCATGTCGGCCAACGCGGTGTCGGCCGTGGCGGCGATCGTGGTCAGCCCCTTCCGCACCGGATTGTCGTCCGCCGCCACCTCGGCGTTGGCGTGCGCCACCACCGCGATGGCGCTGAGGTGATGGGCGACCACGTCGTGCAGGTCGCGGGCGATGTGGGCGCGCTCGGCGACGACCGCCCTGCGGGCGCTCAGCTCCCGCTCGGCCCGGAGCCGGCCGGTCAGCTCGCGCAGCCGCTGGACGTCGATGCCGATCCGGCGCCGGCCGTGCCCGAGCAGCCAGATGCAGATGGGGAAGGCGAGCAGGACCACCAGCGTGCCCACGGCGGCCGACAGCCCGTCCGGCCACGACGAGGCGACGACGTCGACGACGATCAGGGCGCACACTCCGATCAGCCCGGCCACCGCACGCGCCGTCGGGGCGTGGCGGGCGAGCGAGTACAGCGCCACGGCCAGGAACAGCGGGGCGATCTGCACGTCCGTGTACGGGCGGACCAGCACCGACCAGGCCACGCACGCGACGGCCACCGCGACGAACACGAGTTGGGGGTGGGTCCGGCGCCAGAGCAGCGGGACGGTCGGGGCGACCAGGACCAGGACCGTCAACGGCGTGGCGGAGAGCCGCGGCTCGTGGTTCGCCGTCCAGACGAGCAGATGGCACGCGGTCGCGCCGACCGTGAGGAGGACGTCGTTGGCCCGGCGGGGGTATCGCATAGCGTCCTTTGCGAAGGTCCCATGGATGGCGTACGTCGAGGATAACCCCCGCCCACGACGCGGGCGCTCCTCCGCGAGAATGACGCGCGACGCAACACCCGTTGCCTGACAATTCCTTCTCCGTGTCGAAGAGAACGCGGTAAAGGGCTGGCTACGGTGCTAAGCGTGAGCCTGAACGAGATCGGGAAAGACTGGACCGAGCTAGGCAGGAGCGACCCGCTGTGGGCGGTTCTCACCGAACCGGGAAAACGCCACGGTAAATGGTCGGACGAAGAATTCATGGCCACCGGGATCAGCCAGGTGGACGGTGACCTGGCCTGGCTGGGACGACACGGAATCTCTGTCCCCGGCGGCCGGGCGCTCGACTTCGGCTGCGGCGCCGGGCGGTTGACGAGCGCGCTGGCCAGGCATTTCTCGGAGGTGGTCGGCGTGGACATCTCCGAGCCCATGCTCGAGCAGGCGCGCCGGCTCGACCGCGGCGGCGGCCGGGTGCGCTTCGTGCACAGAACGGCGCCCGACCTCGCCTGCTTCGACGACGAGAGTTTCGACCTGGTTTACACGGACCGGGTCCTGCAACATCTTCCGCCCGACCTGGCCCGTGACTATCTTCGCGAACTCCTCCGGGTCGCCAGGCCCGGCGGGGCGGTGGTCGTGGGCATTCCCGACCGGGCGAAAAATCCGCTGGTGGGGCTGGCCGCGCGGGTGATTCCCCAATCACTTCTGCGCCTCATTCAGCGAATGGTGCTCCGCTATCCCGCTCCCATGCGGATGCACCCGATTCCGCGGCACGAGGTCGAGACCATCGCGGCCGCCGGCGGAGGCTTGCTGCGCGGCACCAAGGAGTACGGCAGGGACCCCGTCTGGCGGCACGTCCGGCACGTCATCCTGATGGGCGACCCGGTACGGACGCCGGCACCGCCCGCGACCTCCCCCTCTCCCTTCCCTGCGGCTTGACGCCCGACGGGGCGCCGCGCAAGGGCGGTCAGGCCGTTTCCGCGCTGAGGGCCTGGGCCACGGGCCGCCGGGCCGCCAGGCGCGCGGGCAGGGCGGTGAGCGCCACCGTTGCCAGGAGGGTCGCGAGGGCGGCCCCGAGCAGCCAGGGGAAGGGGGCCTCCACCGCGTTCCTGGCGGCGAAGAACGAGAGCAGGCCGGTGCCGAGAGGGATGCCGAGGACGGCGCCGGGCAGGCTGGGCAGGAGTTGGGCGGTGGACAGCCCCGCGGTGATCTGCCCCGGGGTGGCGCCGAGCGTGCGCGCGATGGCCATGTCCGCCCTGGCCTCCATGGCGGTGGTCCAGGTGAACGTGAGGGTGTTCACGACGGCGAGCGCGATCAGCAGGACGGTGACGGCGAACATCATCTGGCGGTCGTGCTCGACCCGCAGGTTGGGCAGATCGAAGGAGCCGTTCAGGCCGTAGCCCCTGACCGGCTGGGCGTAGAGGGTCAGCAGGGCGACGATCGCGATCACCGTGGTGGCGGTGGAGCACGCCTGCAGCACGGCGCGGCCCGGACGGCGGCCGGTCAGCCGCAGCCCGAGCAGCAGCGGGGTGGGCAGCAGCGCGGACAGCGCGGTGAGCCAGGGGCGGTGGCGGGGCTGGTGCGCGGTGGCGGACAGCGCCGTGACGGTCGCCGTACGCATGGCCCGCAGCGTGGGACGCAGCGTCGACAGGACCGCCACCGCCACCGCGAGCACGGTCGTCGTGATGACGGTGGCGCCATCGGGCCCGGCCACGTCGCCGATCCGGCTGGCGGTGGGGCTGGCGATGGCGGGCGCGGTCAGGCGGGCGATCACCAGCCCCAGCGCGTCGCCGGCCAGCGCCAGCGCCAGATACTCGGTGAGCAGGACGGTGGCGATCAGGCCCGGCGCGGCGCCGACGGCCTTGAGCAGCCCCGCCCGGCGCGTCTGTTCGACCGCGCGTCCCGCGGCCAGCGCCGCCACCCCGGTGATGGCCAGGAAGCTGAGCAGCCAGCTACCGACGACCAGGATCGGCTGGCTGTTCCTGAGGATGGCCATGTCCTGCTGGGCCGTGAACTGCCAGGAGTGGAAGCTCACCCTGGTGGACGAGAGGCGGTGGGCGTCGATGATGGTCTCGGTGGCGGCGGGGTCGCGCAGCCTGAGGTCCATGGCCAGGATCACCGGGAGGTCTTGGGACGACGCCAGTCGCCTGGCATCCGATCGGGTCATCCAGGCCAGGCCGCTGTAGTCGACGGGGCCGCCGCCGGGGCCCGTCTGCGCCGCCCCGGGGTAGACGGAGGTGGCCGCGGTGACGGCGATCCCGACGACGGGGTACGAGCGGCCGGCGACGGTGACGCGGTCGCCGACGCCGACGCCCAGCGCGGTGGCGAAGCCGCGTTCGAGGACCGTGCCGCCGGGGCGTACCCACTGACCCGAGGTCACCAGCGGGCGGTTGACCGCGCCGGGCTTCTCGGCGAAGCCGTGCACAACCACGG
The DNA here is from genome assembly GCF_055586305.1 of Nonomuraea sp. NPDC051298. Classification (NCBI taxonomy): domain Bacteria; kingdom Bacillati; phylum Actinomycetota; class Actinomycetes; order Streptosporangiales; family Streptosporangiaceae; genus Nonomuraea; species Nonomuraea sp. NPDC051298. Next base: position 580,871 of record NZ_JBVJIM010000004.1, on the reverse strand, counting down.
GGGACGTGGTGGACTCGCGCGTGGTGAGGTTGGCATAGACGATGCGGTAGGGGCCGTGGTGGGCGACCACCTCGGGGTCGTCCGCCAGCGAGGCCAGGGCCGAGGTCACGGCCGGGCCCGTGTTGTCGGAGAGTGCCACCAGGTCCGGCCCGGCGGTGGCCGCGCGGGTCTGCTCGTACAGCGCGTCGCTCGCGCCGCGCAGTGACAGGCCCAGGGCCATCGTGGCGGTGGCCACGGTGACCGCGAGCAGCAGCATCGCGGCCTGGGCCCGGTGCCGGCGCACGTCGGCCAGCACCAGGCGCACGACGAGCACGATGGAGCCCATGACGTTCAGCCCTCCAGCCCGATCAGCCCGCCGAGCCCGCGCGGGTGGGAGCCGGCCAGCCGGGTGTCGTCGACGAACATCCCGTCGCGCATCGAGATCAGCCGGTCCGCGGTGGCCGCGACCCGCTCGTCGTGCGTGACGATCACGAGGGTGTGCCCCGCGCCACGCAGGTCCTCGAAGATCCTCAGCACCTCGCGGGTCGCCGCGGTGTCGAGGTTGCCGGTGGGCTCGTCGGCCAGGACGACCAGCGGGTCGTTGGCCAGGGCGCGGGCGATGGCGATCCGCTGGCGTTGCCCGCCCGACAGTTGCGAGGGCAGGTGCCGGGCGCGGCCGGCGAGCCCGACCCGGTCCAGCAGCAGGCTCGCGCGCCGCCTGGCCTCGCGCCGCGAGCGTCCGGCCAGCAGCGCGGGCAGCTCCACGTTCTCGGCCGCCGACAGCTCGTCCATGAGGTGGAACGCCTGGAAGACGAACCCCACCGACCGGCGCCGCAGGCGGGCCAGAGCCCGCTCGCTCAGGGTGTCGACGCGCCGCCCGGCCAGCCAGATCTCCCCGTCGGTCGGCCGCTCCAGGCCGCCCAGCAGGTGGAGCAGGGTGGACTTCCCGCAGCCGCTGGGCCCCATGATCGCCAGCATCTGCCCCTCGGGCACCTCCAGGTCGACGTCGTCGACCGCGCGGACCCGGCTCTGCCCCTGACCGTGGTGCTTCACCAGGCCGCGGACCTGGACCACGTCACGTACCACGTTCACTCGTCCTCGGCTCTCTCTGCGGCGTCGGACCAGGCTCGTTCGCAGGTCGCCAGCCAGCGCAGGTCCGCCTGGAGGCGCAGCACGACCCCCTCCAGCAGCAGGCCGGCGGCCGACCGCGCCGGTTCGGCCAGCACCGCGCGCTGCGCCTCACGCAGGCGGCGCAGCAGCTCACGGCGCTGGGCCGCCACCAGCTCGACCGGGTCGGCGAGCCGGGCCGCGGCGGCGGCGGCGAGCTTGAGGTGGAACTCCGCCAGGTCCGGTTTCGGCCAGCCCACCTCGGCCAGCCAGGTGGCCACCCGCTGCTGCCCGGCCGGCGTCAGCGCGTAGACCTTGCGCTCGGGCCGTTCGGGCAGGCCGTCGGCCCGCTCGCAGACGACGAGCCCGGCCTTCTCCAGCCGGGCCAGGGTCACGTAGATCTGACCGGGGTTCATCGACTCGCCCAGCGGGCCAAGGCTCTGGCGCAGCCGGGCGCGTAGGTGGTACCCGTGCGACGGCTCTTTGGCGAGCATCGCCAGCACTGCGTCCTGCACTTCCATCCCCCTAACGGCTAGCTAATAGTTAGCGGTTAGCTGTGGTGAATGTCAAAACAGCGGCTCGCTCCCGAGAGGGAGCCCGCGGATCCCTCTCACCGGCGATGTCCGCCACCCGTTCCCAGGAGCAGGATCTCCCTCCATGAACTCCCGCTTCGCCTACCTCGCCGCACCCCTGCTCGTCTTCGCCTACGGCGTCCTGCGCATCGTCGACGGGTTCGACGGCAGTCGCGGCCCCGGCTTCGCCTGGACCGCGGGTCACCTCGCCTTCATGGCGGCCCTCGTCCTGTTCGCCCAGATCTTCTGGCGGCTGCGCGCCATGGCCGGGCGGGACGCGCTGTCCACCGTGAGCGCCGTGGCCGGCACCGTCGGCGTCGCGACGCTGCTCGCGCAGTTCGGGATCGACGTCGTGGTCGGGTTCCTGGCCGCCGACCACGAGGGCATGGGCGTGCTGTTCGACGGCGTCCAGAGCGTTCCCGGCGTCTCGATCGTCGTCTACAGCGGCGGGCCGGCCCTGTTCTCCCTGGCGCTGCCCGCGCTGATGGTGCAGCTCGCCGTGCGGCGCCGGGTCAAGGCGTGGATGCCCGTGCTGGTGCTGCTCGACGTGAGCCTGCCGTTCGTCGACAAGGACCTCATCCCGCTCGGCGCGCTCTTCCTGCTGATCTCGTTCGTCTCGCTCGCCCGTCAGGCTCCCGTCGGACGCCACGCCGTCGCCGTCTCGTGACACCACGGGGAAAAATGGGCTTTATGTCCGAGTCCAGGTATGTCATGCGCTTCCGCCGCTGGTCGGCCGCGTTGCCGCCGATGCTGGTGGACGCCGCCCTCGCGGCGCTGGTGCTGGGCGTGCAACTGTGGCCGTTGCTCGCCACCGACAACCTGTCGGGGCGGCCGTGGCACTGGTGGGGCTACGCCGCCGTGGTCGCCTCCTCGGCGCCGCTGGTCTGGCGGCGTCGCGCGCCCGTGACCGTCCTGGTCTGTACGCTGCTCGCCACCGCCTCGTACGACGTCGTGGACGACGTGGCCCGCCAGCCCATCTGGTACGCCAGCCTGGCGGCCTTCTACACCGTGGCCGCCACCCGAACCCGGTGGGTCCGCTGGTCGATGTTCGCCGTCACGATCGCCGGCGGCCTGCTCGTCGTCGGCTCGTCCGAGACCGCGCTGCGCGGCATCGTGCTGTTCGTCGCCGCCTACGCCATCGGCCGCGCCGCCGCCTCCTCCCGCGCCCAGGCCGCGGCGCTGGAGGAGCGCGCCGCCCGGCTCACCCGCGAGCGGGAGATCGAGGCCGAACGCGCCGCCGAGCGCGAGCGGGCCAGGATCGCCCGCGACATGCACGACATCCTGGCCCACGCGGTCAGCGTCATGGTCGTGCAGGCCGAGGCCGGCCCCGTGGCCGTCACCGCGAACCCGGCCCGCGCGGTCGCCGCCTTCGACGCCATCGCCACCGCCGGCCGCGACGCCATGGACCAGCTCCGCCGCCTGCTGAACGTCCTCAAGGAGGAAGAGGGGCCCCGCGGCCCCCAGCCCACCATCGGCGCGCTGCCCTCCCTGGCGGAGCAGGTCAGGACCACCGGACTGCACGTGACATACTCCACCACGGGCGAGCCCCGGCCGCTGTCGCCCGACACCGAGGTGGCCGCGTACCGGATCGTTCAGGAAGCCCTCACCAACATCGTCAAGCACGCGGACGCCACCTGCGCCGACGTCGCCCTCACCTGGCAGGACCACGCACTCATGATCGACATCACCGACGACGGGCACGGACGCGACCCGGCGCTCCCCTCAGGCGGCCACGGCCTGATCGGCATCCGCGAACGCGCCGCCGCGTGCGGCGGCAGCGCGGTCGCGGGCCCGCGCGAGGGCGCGCCCGGCTTCCTGGTACGGGTCAGCCTCCCGCGGGCCGCCTCATGAGCATCCGCGTCGTGGTGGCCGACGACCAGGAGCTGGTACGCGCCGGGTTCGGCATGATCCTCGACGCCCAGCCGGACATCGAGGTCGTCGCCGAGGCGGGCGACGGGGCAGAGGCGATCGCCGCCGTCCGCGCGCACCGGCCCGACCTGCTCCTGCTCGACATCCGCATGCCCACCATGGACGGCATCGAGGCCGCCCGCGTCATCTGCGCCGACGGCGACTGCCGCGTCCTCATGCTGACCACGTTCGACCTGGACGACTACGTCTACGATGCGCTGCGCGCGGGCGCGAGCGGCTTCCTGCTCAAGGACGTCCGCCGGGACGACCTCGTCCACGCCGTACGCGTCGTCGCGGCCGGCGAGTCGCTGCTGGCCCCGTCCATCACCACGAAACTGATCGCCGACTTCACCTCCAGAGCCGCGCCCCCGGCCGCAGTGCTGTCCAGCTCTGACCGGCTTTCGGCGCTGACCGGACGCGAGCGGGAGACGCTGTGGATGATCGCCCGAGGGCTGTCCAACGCCGAGATCGCGCGGGAGATGGTGGTCAGCGAGCACACGGTGAAGACCCACGTCAGCAACCTGCTCACCAAGCTCGGGCTGCGCGACCGGGTGCAGGCGGTGATCGCCGCGTACGAGACGGGGCTCATCACGCCCGGTGCCGCGACCGGCCCATGGCACTGACCGGCTGACCGGCTGACCAGGGGAGCCGGCGACAGTGACGGGAATCACCGTCGCCCGCGCCCCAACCCTGTCACAAGCCCCGGCCCGATCCCGTCTTCGTGGGTGAGGGAAGGTTAGGGGGCTCAAATGCGTTCGTCGCCGGCCAAGCGCCGCTCGTTCCAGTTCTCCCATTGGTCGTTCATGTTCGCGGAGATCGCCGTCTGGTCGTTCGTCGTGCTGGCGGTGACCGGGGCGGTGCTGATGGTGTTCTACGACCCCGGCATGTCGCAGGTGAGGTACGACGGCTCGTACGGTCCGCTGCGCAGGCTCTTCGTCAGCGCGGCCTTCGACTCGACCATGCACCTGAGCCTGGAGGTGCGCGGCGGGCTGCTCGTCCGCCAGGTCCACCACTGGGCGGCGCTCGTCTTCGTGGCGGCCGTCGTGCTGCAGTTGCTGCGCATGTTCCTCACCGGGGCGTTCCGCCGCCCGCGTACCGGGCAGTGGCTGATCTGGGTGACGCAGCTCGCGCTGGGCATGGTGGCGGGCGAGACCGGCAACGTCCTGCCCGACGACCTGCTGTCGGGCGGGAGCATGTGGCTGATCATGTCGGTCGCGCAGTCCGTCCCCGTGGTGGGAGGCTGGGCGGTGTCGCTGCTGTTCGGCCCGGAGTTCCCCGGCGACAGGGTCGTCCCGGTCATGTACGGCGGGCACCTGCTGGTCTCGGCCGTCCTGGCCGCGCTGCTGGTCGCCCGCGAGCTGCTGGTGCGACGGCACGGCCACTCCCGGTTCGTCGCCTCGCTGCCGGCGCGGCGCGGCGCGCGCCCGCTGATGGCGGCCACGACGGTCGGCCTGCTGATCATCCTCGGGTTCGGGTTCCAGATCGCCCCCATCTGGCTGTACGGCCCCGCCAGGCCGACGCAGATCTCGGCCGGCTCGGTGCCCGACTGGTACATGGGGTTCCTCGACGGGGCCCTGCGGATCATGCCCGGGTGGGAGCTGTCCCTCGGCGACTACACGCTCAGCCTCGCCGTCCTCGTCCCCACGCTGGTGGTCCCGGGGGTGTTCTTCACGGCCCTGGCCGCGTACCCGATGGCCGAGCGTCTCGTCCTCGAGCGGCGCGGTCGCCGCGACGCGCTCGGCCGCCCCAAGGCCACGAGCCGCGTGGCCGGGGAGAGACGCGCGCGCGACCTGCTCGACCGGCCACGGGACACGCCGGTGAAGACGGCTCTCGCGGTCGCCGGCGTCACGTTCTACGGCCTGATGTGGGCGGCCGCGGCCAACGACCACATCGCCCACCAGTTCCACCTCACCGTCGAGGCCGTGACGATCTTCTTCAGGTTCGCCGTGGTCATCGGCCCCGTCATCGCCTTCGTCGTCGCCCGGTGGATCTGCCTCGCGCTCCAGCACTCGGACCGCCACGTGGCCGAGCACGGAGTGGAGACGGGAATCATCACGCGCTCCCCGGACGGCGGATTCCACGAACGGCTGGCCCCCGCGCCGCAGGAGCACCGCGAACCGGCGATCACCTCGGGGAGATGACCGCGACGGCGGAGGCGGCCGCACCACGGCGCGGGCTGCCTCCGCCTCGGTGGTCAACGGGTGCGCAGGGATTCGAGGCGGTCGGAGTCGCACTTGCGGGGCGCGTTCACCGGGTTGCAGCGCGCGGTGCCGCCGTCGGGCAGCTCGGCGACGTAGTCACTGCCGTTGCGGGCGGCCAGCCCGACCACGGGGAAGTCGGTGCTGATCACCTGGGCGCCGCTGGTCAGGGACGCGGTCAGCCGGGAGGTGTCCCCGGAGCGGGCCTCGGTGAACGGCACGTCGGAGCGGGTCCTGACGAAGTAGCCCTTGCGCACCATGTCCTGGATGACCGCGGTGTTGGTGCCGGCGGGCTCGTTCCAGCCGACGAAGGCGGCGTCCTGCCTGCCCGGCCGCGAGTTGACGAACAGGACGCGGCCCTCGAGGTTCGGCCGGTCCTGGAGGTAGGGCCCCTGCACGGCGGGGTCCTGGTTGTCCATCAGGAACAGCACCTTGCCGCGGGCGGAGTCGAGGGTGGGCCAGCCGTGCTCGAGCACGGACTGTTCGAGCGTCAGGCCCTTCTTGCGGAGGTCGTCGGGGGTGATCAGGTCGTTGTCGGAGAACACCGACCGGATCTCGGCGTCGAGCTGGTCCAGCAGGGTGGTGTCCCACTTGGGGCTCTTGGCCCCGCCCGCCGCCTCCTTCTTCGGGTCGGTCGTCTTCAGCTCCAGCAGGATCGGGATCGGCACGTGGCCGGCGTTGGCGGTGGACCAGTCACGTACCTGTCGCAGGCAGGTGACGAGCGTCGCGCAGGAGGTGCCGTAGTCGTGGTCGGCCCAGTGCAGCACCTTCATGCCCGGCGTGGCCATGGCGGGGTCGGTGATGGGGCCGAGGCCCGCGTCGCGGCGTACCAGGGGGGCGGAGTAGAGGCCGCCCTGGGGGTCGGGGAAGACGTCCAGCTCGATGCCGCGTACCTGCTGGCGGGAGAACTGCAGGGGCAGGGAGGCGTGGGAGTAGGCGAGGTTCCACCAGTTCGCGTCCGTCCTGCGCTGGACGTCCTTCTCGGCGTCGGTGAGTTCGCGGTGGTAGCTGTTGTGCGTGGCGATCACCTGGATCTGGTTCATCCGCACGTCGTTGCGCGCGGACCTGTCCGCCGCGCTCGCGCCGGAGGAAGGGAGGGTGAGGAAGGCGCTCGCCGTGAGCAGCGCGGCGGCGCCGAGGGCGAGACGGAACGAACGGGATGGCACGAGGTGACTCCAGGGGTGTGACGTCGATCTGCCAGGAGAGCCTGGCCACTCCAGTGATCATTCAGGTTAAGGAACTTTCCGGTTCTGCATGAATTTCCGGCAAATCGCCCATATATCTGCACAGGTCGCACGCCGCGACTCGCGGCCTCCTAGGAGGCTCCGCCCCGCTCCTTCGACCTGGCCGCCAGGACACCGGCCTGGAAGCGGGTACGCGCGCCGAGCCGGGCCATCAGCCCGGCGATCCGCCGCTCGGCCGTCCGGGAGCTGACGCCGAGCTGGCGGGCGATGGCCTCGTCGGTGAGCCCGGACAGCAGCAGCGCGACCAGCCGGGCGTCGTCCGTGGGCGGATCGTGATCCGACGGGGCCAGGCCGCCCAGCGGCAGCGCCCGCTGCCAGAGCCCCTCGAACAGCCGGATCAACGCCTCCAGCAGCCCCGAGGGGTGGATGACCAGCGCCGCGGGCGCGTCCGGGGGCTCGTGCCTGAGCAGGAGCAGCGCCAGCCGGTCGTCCACGACGTACGACTTCATCGGCACGGCGGGCAGCACCCGGGCCTGCTGGCCGGCCTCGACCATGGCCTCGATCCGCCACAGCGCGCCCGCGCGGGCCACGAAGTCCCGTTCGTAGATCATGCGGCTGGTGACGCCGCGTTCGAGCAGCTCCCGCTGGGCGGTCACGCTGCCGAGCGGGTCGAAATAGGGCGGCTTGGACAGGCATCGGAGCTGGTGCCTGGCCGCCCGCTGGATCTGGGCGTGCCGCTGCTCGACCGCCCGCCGCCCGGTGACGACCTCGACGACGACCGGGGGAGTTCGCTTCCTGGCGCGCTCCTGGAACACCTCCTCCAGCTCGCGGGCCCGTTCGCGGACCAGCAGCAGATCGCGTTCGGCGGCGAGCAGGAGGACGTCGAGCGCGACCTCCGGGGCGACCGCGGCGTAGCGGGCCGGTGGGCCGGGAGAGGTGCTGAGCAGCCCTCTGGCCTCCAGCGCGGCCAGCAGGGGCACGAGGTCGGCGCGCGGCCAGGCCGCGAAGAGCTGGTCCAGGGTGGCGGGGGAGTGGTCGACCAGCAGCTCGTACAGCGCCTCCTCGTCGGGGCCGAACCCGAGGGCCGAGAGGGAGGTCACGACCGCGCACCGCGAGCGGTGGGCGGCGGGCAGGGTGTCACGGCTCGTCCAGCCGGCCGCGGACGACCGCCTGGTAACCGGCCTGGAAGCGGGTCTGCGCGTCCAGCCGGACCATCATCGCGCGGACGTGGCGGCGTACCGTACGGTCGCTCCAGCCGAGGTGCGCGGCGATCGCCGGGTCGGTCAGCCCGGCGGCGAGCAGCGGCAGCAGGTCGCGCCGCGCGTCGGCCGGGCCGGTCGCCTCGGCCAGGCGTCCGTGCCTGACCTGCAGCGGCACGGCCCGCTCCCAGCACATCTCGAACAGCGCGGCCAGCGCGTCGAGCAGCGTCGAGTCGTGCACCACCAGCGCGGACTCCACGTCGTGCCCGTCGTGCCGCAACGGCATGATCGCCATCGGGTGGTCGTTGAGCGCCAGCTTGACCGGTACGTCGCCGACGCGGGCCTGTTCGCCGGCCGCCACGTAGCGGGTGATGAGCGACTGGGTGCCCGGCACCTCCATGGCCCGCCTGTCGTACAGCGCCCGGTACTCGACCCCCCGCTCCAGCAGCTCGAACTCCACCGCGTTCCCGCCCACCGGCGTCGCGTACGGCGGCGCGTCCAGGACGCGGATCAGCCGCCGGGCGCTCTCCTGGAGCCGTTGGAAGGCGCGGGTGACCGCGTCCTTGCCCACCACCACCTCCACCAGGTCGGTGGAGTCCTGGCCGGGCGCGGCTCCGTGGAAGCGGGCCCCGAGCTGGGCGGCGCGGTGGCGGGCCGCGGCCAGCTCTCTGGTGCGTGCCCGGATCAGCGCGTCGAGCCCCGTCTCCGGGGAGACGGCCACGTAGCGCGGCGGGTCGTCCGGCAGGCGGGTGATCAGCCCGAGCTGCTCCAGCCTGGCGGCGGTGGGCGCGGCGTGGCCCAGCTCGCCGAGCGTGGCCGGAGAGCGCTCGACCAGCGCCTCGTACAGAGCCTGTTCGGCGTGCGAGAGCCCGATGATCTCCAGCACGGTCCCAGCATGTCCTATTTCCGTAGGTGGCGGAAAGAGGACGCAGTCCTATCTTTCGCGGATTTACGGTGATCTGTCATGGTTCGTCAGGGACACGATGATCTCTGAGGAGACCCATGATCCGCCGGTCGCTCGTCGCCTTTGGCCTGCTGTTCTCCACCGGAATGGCCACTCCCGCCGTCCCTCCCGCGGCGCCGCCCCCGGTGGCCGGCGTCGAGGGCGAGCGGTCGAAGAAGATCACTCTGATCACCGGCGACGTCGTGACCTACGGCACCGGCACTGACGGGAGCCCGCAGGCGACCGTCGACCCGGCCGAGCGGCCGGGCGGGGCGCCGGTCTTCTTCCTGTCCGTACGCGAGCGCGACTCCTACTACGTGTACCCGGCCGACGCCATGGACCTCGTCTCGTCCGGACGCCTGGACCGCGGCCTCTTCGACGTGGCCTACCTGGCGGGCAACGGGTACGCCGACGCCGAGAGCGCCACCCTGCCGCTGATCGTCCAGCACGGGCAGGTCGCGGGGGCGCGCACCCTGGCCAGCATCGACGGCGCGGCCGTGAAGGTGGACAAGAAGACCGCCACCCGGTTCTGGTCCGGGATCGACACGGCCGCCAAGGCCGGGCCGACCAAGATCTGGCTCGATCGCAAGGTCCAGGTCGCGCTCGACCGCAGCGTCGAGCAGATCGGCGCGCCGCGCGCGTGGGCGGCCGGGCTGAAGGGCGCGGGCGTCAAGGTGGCCGTGCTCGACACCGGCGTCGACGGCACGCACCCCGACCTGGCCGGCCGGATCGCGGCGGCGGAGAACTTCAGCTCGGAGTCGAGCGCGCGCGACGGCCACGGCCACGGCACGCACGTCGCCTCCATCATCGCGGGCGGCGGTGACAGGTACACGGGGGTCGCGCCCGAGTCCTCGCTGCTGGTGGGCAAGGTGCTCAACGACCGCGGCAGCGGCCTGGAGTCCGACATCATCGCCGGCATGCAGTGGGCGGTCTCCCAGCGGGCCCGCGTGGTCAACCTGAGCCTGGGCGCCTGCTGCCCCGGCCCCGGCAACCCGATCGACCAGGCGGTCGACCAGCTCTCGGCGGAGTCGGGCGCGCTGTTCGTGGTCGCCGCGGGCAACGACGGCGAGAACCGCATGATCGGCTCGCCGGGCACGGCCGCGTCGGCGCTGACGGTCGCCGCGGTGGACCGCTCGGACGCGCTCGCGTGGTTCTCCAGCAGGGGTCCCACCGCGATCGACTACGGGCTCAAGCCCGACCTCAGCGCCCCGGGCGTGGACATCGTCGCCGCCCGCGCGGACGGCACGTCCATGGGCACCCCGGCCGAGGACGGCTACACCGCCGCCTCCGGCACGTCGATGGCCACCCCCCACGTCGCGGGCGCCGCCGCGCTGCTCGCCCAGCAGCACCCCGACTGGACGAACACCCAGCTCAAGGCCGCGCTCACCAGCAGCGTCCACGGCGACGGCCAGGGCGCCTACGAACAGGGCGCGGGCCGGGTCGACGTGGCACGCGCCGTCACCCAACAGGTACGCGCGTCGGGCAACGTCGACTTCGGCTTCCTGGCCTCGCCGCAGAACGGCCCGGTCACCAAGACCCTCACCTACGCCAACGACGGCGACCAGCCGGTGACCCTCACCCTGCGCACCGGCGTCTCGGCGCACCGGGGCGGCCCGCTGCCGGAGCGTACGCTCTCCCTCGACCGCGACACGGTCACCGTCCCCGCGCACGGCACCGCCCCGGTCGCCGTCACGTTCACGCCCGCGAGCCCCGACACCTGGTACGAGGGCTTCGTCCGCGCCACGGACGCCGCCGGTGAGATCCAGGTGAGCACGGCGGTAGGGGCGTTCGTCGAGCCCAGGAAGGTCACCGTGCGGACCCGGCTGGTGCTGCCCGACGGCGCGAGCGCCCCGACGGAGATCCCGTGGATGCTGATGCGCACCGACGACAGGGACGACCTCCAGTACGCCTACTACCCCGCCTCAGGCGCGCAGACCGAGACCGAGGTCTACCCCGGCACCTACCACGTGGCCACCGCGCTGGCCTGGCGCGGCGCGGACGGCGAGTGGGTCCAGTCGCTGCCCGCCGAGCCGCAGCTCGACGTCACCGAGGACACCACGGTCACGTTCGACCTGCGCAAGGCGCGCGAGGTGTCCGTACGCACGCCGCGCGACTCCGAGACGTACGCCTCGCACTACGCCTACCGGCGCACCGCCGCCAACGGCGTCGCCTCCGTGGACGTGAACGCGCTCTACCCGCAGTACGGGCTGCACAACTACGTGCTGCTGCCCACCCGCAAGGTCACCCAGGGGACGTTCACCCTCGCCGGACGCTTCCAGCTCGGCGCCCCCGCCATCACCATGAAGGTCCCCGGCGGGCCCGAGCTGACGCCGCGCTACCAGAACGTGGACCCGCAGACCCCCAAGCTCGACGGCCGCAGCACGTTCCAGGTGGTCGACGCGGGCACGGGCGCCGACCTCACCGGCCTGGACGTGCGCGGCAGGCTCGTCCTGCTCGACCTGTCGGACCTCTGCCCCACGATGACCTGCTCCGGCAACGCCCTCGACCGGGTCAAGGCCGCCCAGCAGGCCGGCGCCGCGGGAGTGCTCGGGTACGGGGCCGTCAACCGGGCCTTCCTCGACCCGGGGGCGAGCTGGCCCACGTATCCCGTCCCGACCATGAGCCTGACCGCGAAGCAGGGCCGGGCGCTGGCCGCGCTCGCCGGGCGTCGCCCGGTGACGGTCAGGGCGGAGGGCACGGCGACCACGCCGTACCTGTACTCGCTGGCGTTCCCCGAGCGCGGCCGGGTCCCCGCCGATCTCGGATACACGGTCGGCACGCGTGACCTGCAGCGGATCGAGGACCGGTTCCACGCCGACCGGCCCGGCCAGGTGGGGCTGAGCACGTCGGTCACCCTGCTGACCCACCCGGGCAAGTACGCCGGGCCCTGGTCGCTCGACCACGACCGGCGCGCGCGGACGACCATGACCGAGTACGTCGGCCCGGTCTCACCGGACGTCGTGTGGACCCGCGCGACCACGATGACCTACGACGAGGGCGCCGACTACTACAGCCGGCGCGCGCTGGCCGCGACCGCCATGGACGTCTTCGCCTCCGCCGGCTCGCGTACCGAGGCGTGGGGGAGCCAGCCTCGCGTGCCGGGGAACCTCGTCGTCTCCGGCGCGGTGCTCGACGCCGGGACCGCGCAGTGCTTCCCGTGCCGGACCGACGACCTCTTCGTGGCCGCCCTCCCGATCATGGGGCCGGTCCCCGCCCACCAGGAGGCGTTCGCGTACAACGCGAACTTCCAGAGCGACGTGCACGGCGGCAAGGACGAACTGCGCCTCTACCGCGACGGCCAGGAGGTCCCGCTCACCGAGGCCCAGGCGGTGCTCGGCATCTTCGCGGTGACCGTGCCGACCTTCGACCTGCCGGAGCGGGACGCGGAGTACCGGCTCACCGACCGTTTCCGCACCCCGAACCCGTCGCAGTTGTACGCCAGGGACGTCGAGAGCACGTGGACGTTCCGCTCGAAGCGGCCGACCGGCGGCATCACGACGCCGGACGAGGGGCTCTGCCTGGCGTGGTTCGTCACCGGCAAGGCCGCGCCGTGCGAGCCGGCCAGGCGGCTGAACCTCCGCTACGACGTGCCCCTCGACCTGGACAACCGGGTCAAGGCCGGCACGCCGCACCGGATCACCGTCACCGGCTACCACGGCTCGCTGGGCGTTGCGGACGCGAAGGTCACCGACCTCACGCTCGCGGTCACCTTCGACGACGGCGCCCACTGGACGCCGGTCCGCACCTCGGGCTCCGGGCAGGCCACCATCACCCCACCCGCGCTGAACCGGACGACGGGCGCCGTGGGCCTCAGGGTCCAGGCCACCGACAGCGAGGGGAACAGCGTCGACCAGACCGTCCACCGCGCGTACGGCCTGAAGTGACGGGTCCGGCCTGGGGGTGGTGCTGACGTACGCCGCCTACCGCTCCGCGTGGTCGTAGGCGTCGCGGGCGGCGGCGATCGCCGTACGGTGCCGCTCCGCCCAGGAGGTGAGCGAGGCCAGGGACTCGTACAGTTCGAGGGCGATGTCCGTGGCGGTGTACTCGACCTTGGGCGGCACCGTCGGATAGACCTTCCTGACGAGCAGGCCGTCGCGCTCCAGGTTGCGCAGGGTGAGCGTCAGCATGCGCCGGCTGATGCCCTTGATGCTCCGCTCCAGCTCCGTGAACCGCACCGGGCCGTGCGCGGTCGCGATCAGGATCCCGATGGCCCACTTGCCGCTGACCCGGTCGAGCACCTCGATGACCGTGCAGGCCGCCGTGTCGTGCGAGCCGCTGACCTGCACTGATACATCGGTGTTCCGCTGAACCATGAATGTGCCTTCTTCCGCTCGACCTCTATGGTCACAAATGATGGCCTCGGTAACAAGTCATCTACCTAGGAATGAGGGTGACCCATGGGCGAGACAGCCGTCCGGGCCGAGCGCCTGCGCTGGCCGGCACTGTACGTGCTCTGCGCGGGCACATTGATGATCGTGCTCGACGGGAGCATCGTCACCGTGGCGCTGCCCACGATCGGCTCGGCCCTGAGCTTCTCCCAGACCAGCCTGTCCTGGCTCGTCAACGCGTACATGATCGCGTTCGGTGGCCTGCTCCTGCTGTCAGGACGGCTCGGCGACCTCATCGGCCGCAAGCGCATGTTCCTGGCCGGCATCACGCTGTTCACCGCGGCCTCCCTGCTCTGCGGACTGTCGGGAAGCCAGGAGGTGCTGATCGCCGGGAGGTTCCTCCAGGGGGTCGGCGGCGCGATGGCCAGCGCCGTGACCTTGGGCATGATCGTGACGATGTTCACCGAGCCGCGCGAACAGGCCAAGGCCATCGGCGTCTTCAGCTTCGTGGCCGCGGCGGGGGGCTCGATCGGCGTCATCGCCGGAGGAGTGCTCACCCAGGCCGTCGGCTGGTATTCGATCTTCTACATCAACGTCCCCATCGGGATCGTCATCGTGGCCCTGGCCGCCCGGCTGTTCCAGGCCGACCGCGGGCTCGGGTTCGGCGCGGGGGCCGACCTGCTGGGCGCGTTCCTGGTCACGTCGGGGTTGATGCTGCTGGTCTACACCATCAACCAGGCCGAGGTGCACGGCTGGGGCTCGGCCCACACGCTGGGCTTCGGCGCCGTGTCGATCGTGCTGCTCGCGGGGTTCGTGCTGCGGCAGGCGAAGGCGGCCAGCCCGCTGCTGCCGCTGCGCCTCTTCCGGTCGCGCCACCTCTGGGGGGCCAACGTCGTCCAGATCCTGTTCGTGGCCGCCCTGTTCGGCTTCCAGTTCCTGCTGGCCCTGTACCTGCAGTCGGTCAACGGGTACACCGCCATCGAGACCGGCCTGGCCTACCTGCCCGGTCCCATCGTGATCGCGGTGATCTCGCTGGGTCTGGTCGCGCGGCTCATGACCCGCTTCGGCGGACGTAAGGTGCTGCTGGCCGGCCTGGCGTCCACCGCGGTCGCCCTCCTGCTGCTCGCCCGCGTTCCCATACACGCCGCCTACGCGGTGGACGTCCTCCCCGCCGTGATCCTGCTCGGGGTCGGCGGGGGTCTGGCGCTTCCCGCGGTCATCGGGCTGGCCATGTCGGGTGCCACGCCCGCCGACTCGGGCCTGGCCTCCGGGCTGCTCAACACCACCCAGCAGATCGGGGGCGCCATCGGCGTCGCTGCCCTGGCCACCCTCGCCAGTTCGCACGCGCAGGGCGCGGGCTCCGGCGGCGACCTCGCGACCGCGGCGGCTCTCACCGAGGGCTACCACCTGGCCTTCGGCGTCGCGGCCGGGCTGCTCGTCGCCGCGTTCCTGCTCGCGGCCACCGTACTGTCGTCGCCCAGGCCGTCCGAACCCGGGCCGTCCGAACCCGGGCCGTCCGAACCCGGGCCGTCCGAACCCGGGCGGCCGGAGGACGGGACGCCGTCGGACGCCGAGGACGCCTCCGTCCCCGCGCAGTCGTAGGGACGCGTGCGGGACGGCCGCCGGGGACCGCTCGGGGGCGTGCTCAGTGGGGCGTGCTCAGCGGGGCGTGCTCAGCAGGGCGTGCTCAGTCGGCGACGAACCGGGCCCGGTCGCCCTGCTCGCGCTGGCGGCGTAGCTCGTAGGTGCCGGGGGCGATGCCGGTGAAGGCGTGTTCGGGGTGCGCGAGGTAGGCGGTCGCACCCTCCGGGACGGTCAGCACCCCGAGCACCATCAGGCCGAGGGAGCGCTCCGGGGTGAAGTACGCCTTGCCGGTGGCGAGGAGGAGGTGGGTGTTGGCCTCGTTCTGGCCACGGACGATCGGGACGCCGCTCTCGGGGACAGGGGTACGGGCCGGATCCCGGTTCGCCGGCACGACGGCGACATCGCCCTGGAACTGCAGCCCGGACAGGACCGGGATCTCGGCCTGCCGGTCGAGATGATCGTCGACGGCGACGCCGAAGAGGGCGATGGCCTGTTCGATGGTGGGCATCGGGCTCCTTTACCGGAGGGCTGGGGCTGGGTCGTCTGCGGGCGGGCGACGTCAGGAACGTCGTTGTGCCTGGGCGTACTCCGCCGGAGTGAGGCCATAGGTCCAGGCGGCGGCCTGGAGCGGGTCGGTGCAGTCGGCGGAGACGGTGAGGCCGAAGCGGCGGCGGGTGCCGTCACGCTCGACGGTGCCGTTGGTGCACAACAGGACCCGTACGGGGGAGGTGTAGACCCCGTGGGGCACGTCGTGCAGGGTGAGGGTCTGGCCGGGGTTGCCCGGGTCGGGGATGGCGGGCCCGATCTGGGCCAGGTCGGCCTCGGTGGTGAAGCGGTCCCAGCCCCGGCGTTCGATGGCGCAACGGCGGACCTCGGCGTTGGGCTCGCGGAGGATCTCGTCGGCGGTGAGGGTGTCGTCGATGACGGCCCGGGGGACGGGGGTGCCGTGCCAGAAGTACAGCCCGAACCCGTCGGCCCAGCCGATCGCGGGACCGTCGGCGCGGTGCGGCCGGAGCGTCGCCCAGCTACCCTCGCCGACCTGCTCGACGTGCGACTCGGCCGGGCGCGGACAGAAGATGACGAAGTCCCGGAAGGGCCACCAGCACCAGCCGGCAGGCACGGGCTGCTCCGACGGGTTTTCCTTGGACGGAAGCGCGGTGCTCTGATCGAAGCAGTCGACCAGGGACAGCCAGGTGGCGGACCGCTGGCCCGCCAGGTAGGACCGCCACAACCGGCGCATCTCGCCGCGGATCGTGTCGTGCCGCGGACCGCCCACCGCCGCGTCCACCGCCGCCCGCACGGCCGCGTGGGCCGCCTCGGCGACCGTGGCCGACGCGCCGACGGGCACCGTACCCGGGCCCTGCTCGCGGGCGGCCGGGACGGGGCCCGTCTCCCGCACGGCCGCGGCCTTCGCCGCCTTCATCCTCGCGTCGATCTCGGTGAACAGGGCGGTGGCCGCCGCGCCGTGCACGGGATCGCGCACCGTGCCGTCGGTCAGCGCCTCGACCGCGGCGCGGACGGCGCGGCCGACGGACGGGCCGGCCGTGTCGTGCACCGCGCGGTAGACGGAGTCGAGGACCCGGGTGTTGCGGTGACCGGTGCTCAGGCAGGCGGCGATCGGCGCCGCGAACGCGCCGACGAGCGGCGAGGACACCCACAGGACCCGTTCGGGGAACGGGATGCCGATCTCCCGGTAGCAGGCGCGGGCGGCGGACTCCCATGCCCGCCTCCCGTCCCGGCTCCGCTTGCCGGGCTCGGCCACGGACGGGTGGGCCGCTTCCGGTTCGCCGGTCGTCGAACGGGCCGGAGCCGGTGGATGCACGGTGGAGACCTCCTGTCGAGGCGGCCCCTGACTCAGCGCGAGGACGCCGTAATGTACGCCGCGCCGCATGGCCTCACCACGTCGGCGATCATCACTCGGGCCAGCACGATACCCGGCGGCGCCGACATTCTTGGCCCGTTCGCCGTCTTGACGCAGCGGCTTGACAGAACAGCCGATCTCCGTACATTCGTACAAATGCAAGCGACCGCTGTCGAAGACGCGTTACGCGCTCGTCCCGACGATCTCGCCTCGTGGCTCGCCTACAGCGACTGGCTGGTGGAGCAGGGTGACGCCCGGGGCACGTTGATCCGCCTTGAGCGGCGCCTCGCGCGTACCCGTCCCGCCGATCGCCCGGCCGTCGAACGTGAGATCGCCGACCTCGTCGCGGAGCACGAGGGCGGGTGGGACGACGGGTGGCCGGAGTCGGCGACCGTGCTGTCACGCCGGTACGGCTTCACCACGGAGGTGGCCGTCCAGTGGTCGGATGACGTTCGCGAGGTCGTGGAGCAGGTGTTGCGCGGCCGGTTCGTCACCACGCTGAGAATCACCCCGGACGCGAAGGCCGACAGACACAACATCGTGGGCAGAGGCGAAGACTGGGAAGACTGGGACGACGACGAGGACGAGGACGACGAGGAGGGGGAAGGCGGTCCGGCGCCCGGGCCGCGCCCCGGGCGTCTGGGCGTGAAGGCCCTCGAAGGTCTGGATGCCCGGCGACTCGTCGAGCTCGACCTCTCCTACCTGGATCTCGGCCACGACGGAGCCGAACTCCTCGCCACCTCGCTCCGCGCGGACCGCTTGCGGGCGCTGGGCCTGCGGTACTGCCGGATCGGCGACACCGGTCTGGCGGCGCTCGCGGCGTCCCCGTACCTGAGCGGGCTGCGCCGCCTGCACCTGCAGTACAACGGGCTGAGCGCCGACGGCATGCCGTCCCTGCACCGTTTCCCGGAGCTGACCGAATTGGATCTGCGCTACAACGGCATCGGCACGGCGGGCGTCGAGGCCCTGCTCGCCGCGCCGTTCGCCGGGTCACTCGCGCGGCTGTGGCTCTACGACTCCGACGTCGGCGAGGGCGGCGTGCGGATGCTGGCGCACGCCGAGAGTCTTCCGTCGGGGTTGCGCAGCATGTGGAGGTACGTGTGAGCATCGAGCTTCGTGACCGGTTCTTCGCCCTGTCGGCCGGGGACACGTCCGCCGAGGAGGCCGCCCGCTACCGGGCGGAGGTGGACGCGACCGACGCCGAGCCGGCCGCCACGGTGGACGGGCTGGACCTCTCCTGGCATCCGTCGGCCCGGTTCAAGTCGGTGCGGTTCATCGACGCCGAGCGCATCGACGAGCGGGTACGGGGCCTGTTCGCCCGGCCCAGCGCGGACGCGCCCTACCTGGCGGCGGTGTTCGTCGATCCGTGCGAGCTGTCGTTCCGCACCTTCGAGAACATCGTCCCCTTGGACCGCCTGTTCGAGGACGTGCCGCTGGAGGCGGAGCCGGCCGAGCCGGTGGAGCTCGCGGAGGGGGTCCTCTCGTTCTCACTGCGGTTGACGCCGCAGGCCAGGGCCCGGCTGACCCGGTTGGACGAGCTGAACCTGTACGTGCCCCCGCTGAACGCCGCGACCCGGGGCGGCCAGCGGTTCATCTTCCACTCGGCACTGCTGGCCGAGGCGTTGACCGCCGTGGTGGCCGACGCGTTGCCGCCGGCGGTGGCGAAGGGGTTCTCGCACGTGAACCCGGTGTTCCGGTGCAACCGGTTCGAGCCCGGTGACGCGAACTTCCACCGGCATCGGGACACGCCCTACTACGACGCCGCCCGGCAGCACATCTCCCGGTACACGGTGCTGCTGTACCTGACCGGCGGCACGGGGTCGCCCGCGCTGGACCTGGTCGGCGGCGTCGCGCTCGGCGAGATCGGCGACTTCACCTGCGTGATCTTCGACCAGCGGTACGAGCACGAGGGCGCCCCCTACCGCGACGGCCGCAAGGTGTTCCTGCGTACCGAACTCATCTTCACCGCCGACGAGGTCACCGAGGCGCCGGAGATCGGTGAGCTGTTCAGCAAGGCGTGCTACCTGACCGGTGAGAGCGTGTTCGCGCCGGAGCTGGCCCGGCACGCCGACGCGTACTACAACCAGGTGGCCGCCGCCCACTGGGGCGGCCTGGGGGCGGGGCCCGCCCGCGAGACCTTCGTCCACAAGGAGTTCCGCGGGGTGCACTTCGTGGCCAACGGCTACGACTTCTGGTTCCCCAAGACCGGCGCGTTGCCGCTGGCGGAGTGCGCCGCGCTCACCCTGCTCGACTACTTCAACTGCAAGCTCGGCGACACCGCGTTCCGCGCGCTCTGCCGGACAGAGGTGATCGAGGCCGACGACGCCGCCTGGATCCCGGAGTTCCTGCGGGCCAGGCAGAGCGGGCCGGTCATGACGCGGGTGGACAAGTCGGCGTTCTTCCCCGAGCCGGAGCGGCCCAACAGCGAGTTCTGCTGCCCGTTCCACACCTCAGGACGCTACGATCCCACGCGCCACGACGAGATCATCGAGCTGTACGCCGACGCGCGGTCGTTCGCCCAGGCGCACGTCCTGCCCGCGCCGATCCTCATGCTCGGCCAGGACGTCGCCCTCGACCCCGACCGGTTCGTCATCAGGGACGGTCTGATCCACGTGCTCGGCGAGGGTGCACTCGAGCCGGTGAACTTCGCCGCCTGCTGGAACGACGAATCCATCCCCGATGACTACGTGATCGTGGCAGGCAAGGTCGGCGTGGCGCGGTTCCTCGTCCCGCCGATCATCTACACCGAGTCCGCCGACTGCTACCACCTCCGGTTCGACTTCTTCCGCAACTCCTGGATGGTCGACCACCAGCAGGCTGCCATCCCCATCCCGCGGATCAGCGACGAGAGTTGGGCCGACCCGGACGAGGGCCGCGCCTGGCGCCGCTCGGTCGACAGCTCCCTCATCGACGCCGACCACCCGCTGCCGGAGAGCGACCTGTGGACCGACGAGGACGACGAAGACGACTGGGACGACGAGGACGACTGAAACGCCTCGGTGGACGGCCGGCCCCACCGCCACTGGTTCGAACGCCTGTTGCCCCGCAGGGCCCGCGCGTCCACGTAGTCTCGCCGGGACCACGGCCGCCGTCACCCGCTACAACGCGCTGGTCGCGGCGTCGGTGGCCGTGGGCGGGCTGTTTCACGACGTGCTGAACGCCGTTCCGAGGAGTGGCGCCAGGGCCCGGCACGGGCCTTGGCGGGAACGCCTTAGTGTGGCGTTGTGACAACTCAGGTGATCTTGCTTAACGGCGGGTCCAGCTCGGGCAAATCCGGCATCGTCCGGTGCCTGCAGGCGGTCCTGCCCGATCCGTGGCTCGCGCTCGGGGTCGACACCCTGGTCGACGCGTTGCCCGCCGCCATGCAGGCGTCGGAGACGGGCATCGAGTTCGCTCCGGACGGCGGGGTCAACGTCGGACCGGAGTTCCGGGCCCTGGACGCGGCGTGGGCGGAGGGGATCGCCGCCATGGCCCGCGCGGGCGCGCGCATCATCATCGACGACGTCTTCCTCGGCGGAGCGGCCTCCCAGGAACGGTGGCAGAAGGCGCTCGTCGGCCTGGACGTGTTGTGGGTGGGCGTCAGGTGCGAGAGCACGGTCGCGGCCGGTCGCGAGATCGCGCGGGGAGACCGGGCCCGGGGAATGGCCGCTTCGCAGGCGGAGTCGGTGCACCAGGGCGTGCGCTACGACCTGGAGGTGGACACCACCCGCACCGAGTCCCTGGAGTGCGCGCGGGTCATCGCCGCCCGGGCCGGTTGACCGCCGGCGCTCAGAGGCCGATCGTGTCGGCCAGGCGGTCCACCTGTCCGGGGTCGGGATCGTTTCCCATGAAGATCAGCTCGTCGCAGCCGATGCGTTCGAAATCGCTGATCGCGGCGGTGATCTGCTCCGGGGAGGTGTGGGCGAGGGAGACGCCGTACTGTGCGTACTCCTCGCCGGCGAAGGCGTAGTAGGGGCCGATGGCGTCGGAGACCGCCTGTTCGGCGTCAGGGCCGAGGGCGTACATCATCGAGGCGACCAGACGAGGGGATCCGGCCCTGCCCGCCTCGGCCCACGCCCGGCGAAGGCGGGGGGCGAAGTCCTCCACGTCCTGGACGGTGGCGTCTCCGGCGATCCACCCCGTGCCGTGGGTGGCGATGCGGCGCAGGGTCGCCGCCGAGCCGCCCCCGAACAGCAACGGGGGCCCACCCGGTGTGGCCGGTCGCGGTCCGACCGGATCGCCGGGCGCCGAGATCGCGGCCAGGCGATCCAGCAGGAGGTCGAACCGCTTGCCCCGGACGCCGTACTCGACCTCGCCCGCGACGAAGTCGTCCTCCCTGACCCCCGGGGCCAGGCCCAGCCGCAGCCGGTCGGGACCGGCGAGCCGGTCCAGCGTCGAGACGGCCTTGGCGAACAACGCGTGGTTGGTACGCAACGGCGCCAGCAGCACGCTGGTGAGCAGCCGGATGCGAGAGGTGGCGCCCGCCGCGGCGGCCAGCATGATGAGCGGCTCGGGCGTGGACCAGACCAGGCGATCACTGACGCTGAGGGTGGAGAACCCGCGCTTCTCCGCGCGACGGGCCCACTCGACCAGGGCGCGGCCATCGCTCCACGGAGCATGGCCAGGCAACCCGATTCCGATGTCCATCGTCGGTGCTGTTCCTTTCGGGAAAGGCCCCGCCGACTGTGGCGAGGGCCACGGACAGGGCGCGCTCCGGCGACTCATCGTGCAATCTCAACCCCGGTTGAGGTCAAGGAGCGGGGGTCTCCTCGGGGAGGCGTTTCTGGCGACGCAGCTCCGCCACGTTCTTCTTGGTGATCTCCGAGAGCCGCTCCGGGAGGTCATGCGGCTCGAACCAGCCGATCTCCGCGCACTTGTCCGGCTCACGGATCACCGGCTCGCCGCGAACATGCCTGCCGCAATAGGTTATCGACACCCAGTGCTCGGCTCCGGGAAGGAAATGGTCGAACGCACCCAGGGCGTCGGTCAGCTCGATCTCCATGCCATATTCCTCGCGGAACTCACGCCTGATCGCGTCTTCCAGCGGCTCGCCCAGCTCGACCTCGCCCCCGGGGAACTCCCACGTGTCCGGCTCGTTGCGCGCCCTCGGCCCGCGCCGGGCCAGGAACACCCGATTTCCCCGGCCGAAGATGACGGCCCCGACCCCCACGCCGACGTAATCGAAACCCGGACGGCCCATGAAACGCATTCCCTCTATTTGACGAACGGCAGGATGAACGTGGCCGCGAACCACCACATGAATGCGATGGAGGTGGCGATGAACGCGATGATGTACGTCTCGTACCAGCGGAAGAGGTTCCGCACCCTGGGCTTCTTCCTGAACCCCGGGTGGACGACCTCGTCGGTCAGCTCGCACTCCTCGTTCCGGTAGTCCAGCCAGGTGAGGACCCCGACGAAAACGAGCAGCATCGTGAACACGCCGATGACGGTGATCAGCGACAAAAGGCCGAGGAGCCCCGCCCTGGTCACCACGGGGGTGATTCCCCACCCCTTGTATCCGATGAAGAGCGCGATGCCGGCGGTCGCCAGCGTGCTGGCCATCGCCTGGTAGATGGCGAGGAACTTGTAGACGTTCTCGTTCGACGCGTGGATCTGCTGAAGAATGTATTTGTACCGCTCTAATGCGAAATCCTTTAAAATCTCGTCCTGGTTCGCCCGCGGTGTCGGCGAGGTGTTTTCACCGGGGCCGGGGGTCGCCTCCGGCCGTGCCGCCCGAATTTCGCCGGTCATGGTCTGCGTCCGTCCGATGAGCCGCGCCGGCAAGCCCTTGGCGTGCACATTGAAGAAGCGCATATGTGGTTCAGTATCACACCGGCGGCCCTCGGTCCATGTGCGGATCGCTCGCCATGGCGCCGGTCCCGGGGGCCCGCCCTTGGGCCCGCTGGAGCCGCTGGAGCCGGTGGCCGTGGGCGGCATCGCCAGCTATTTGCGTATGTATGCAAATTATGCGTATAGTCCCGAATGGCTTCCTGATCGCGCCCGCCGGCCCGTTTCCGGGGTGAGCGCGGACGTCCGCGCGCCCCCGCCTTGTCCTTGCCGCCCGCCTGCTTCCGTCTGTCGCGTGATTCACCCGTGAGGAGTACGTCATGACCACGCTCGTCCCCAACGGCACCGGCAAGCCGCAGGTCAACCGGCCCAATCTGGAGCGTCAGGCGATCGCGTTCACGATCGGGCTGTACCTGTTCATCTGCGCCGCCCTGCTCGCCGTGCACTACTTCGCACCCGCGACGCCGCCCGGTGACTCGGGGACGTCGTCGACCTCGCCGTACAACCCGGGCTCCTGACCCGCGACCCCCTGTGAAACCGGAAGGAGACGTGTAGATGCGGAATCGTGTGGTCGCGGTCGGGTACAACCCGGCCGTGTTGGACCGCCGGTGGGTGCGGGCGCCCGCCGACGACGAGCCAGAGCTGGCCAGGGTCGCCAAGACCACCGGCGTGGACTTCGCCGCCGCGGCCGGACGGGTGTGGGAGACGGACGCGTTCGTCTACCTGCCCGTCGTGGTGAACCTGCGCGACGGGGAGACCGTCCGGCGCGAGGCCGTGGTGTTCGCGCTCGGGCGCGAGGTGCTGGTGACGTTGCAGCCGAGCGCGCGATTCCCGGTCTTCGACAAGGCGCTGGCACGGATGCGGCGCACGCCGTACCTGGCCGAGAGCCCGTACGGGGTGATGTACGCCCTGCTGTACGCGCTCAACGAAGCCTCGGAGCGGGTGATCGACCACGCCGGCGACGCCCTGGAGGCGATGAACGAGGAGATCGCCATGGCCACCAACGGCTACAACCGGCGGGGCAGGGAGATCGGCGTCAGCGACATGCAGGACACCATCGCCCGGATGAACGAGGCCGAGGAGATCGTGTCGCGGTCGCAGGAGACGCAACTGCTGCTGGCCCGCGCCGCCCGTCACCTGCGCGCGGAACTCGAGGTCGAACAGGTCCGCCTGGCCGGGTTGCTGGACATCCTGATCGCCGACATCGACGGCGTGAAGGAGCACGCCAGCTATGAGCACGACAAGGTGCGCTATCTGCAGCAGTCCATCATGACCTCGCTGGACGTCAAGCAGAACCAGATCGTCAAAGTGTTCACCATCATCACCGCGGTGTTCCTGCCGCCGACGCTGATCGCCACGTTCTACGGCATGAACTTCACCGTCATGCCGGAGCTGGCCTGGGAGCACGGTTTCCTGGTCACGACGCTGCTGACGTTGATCGCGGCGCTGATTCCCCTGTGGTACATCCGGCGCAAGGGCTGGCTGCGCTGAGCGGAGTCCCCCTTCCTTCCTACGCTATGTTTTCTTATTTGCGCAATCGCTTGACAACGGACTGCGGGTGGAGGTTCACTGAAGGTGCTGGAGTCTCCTCTCGCCGTCCCAGCCATCCGTATCCGCGTCAACATCGCACGTACGCTGCCATCTGTGACCTGCGGACTTCTCTGAGCCGTCGGCCTGTTGGCCGTGTCGCGGCGGGTGCCCGCGTGCGCGTGAAGCGTTGCGAGGAGGTCCCGATCATGACCATCACCATCACTCTCGCCCACCTGCCGCTGCCGGACGGGCTCGCCGAGGCCGTACGCCGGCTGTTCCCGTTGACCGAGTCGGTCGTCCTGGCCATCGCCGGTGCCTTCGGCGCTGGACTGCTCGCGCAGCTCGGCCTCCAGTTCGCCCTGGCGCTCGCACGCCGCGCGCTGGAGGCCGGGTAGACCGGGCGGCAACGGGCAGCCGTGCGGCGGCCGAGGAGGGCCCGTCCTGGTGCCGGGGTCGCACTGTGGGCGTAGAATTGTTGCATGGTTGCGCAAGTTCCTTCGGATTCACCGGTCGTGTCCGTCGATGCGATCGTGGAGGTGTTGAAGGCGATCGCCGATCCGACCCGGTTCCAGCTCCTGTCGGCGGTCTCCCAGCGAGAGTGCGGGGTGCGGGAGCTGGCCGAGTTGGTGGGCGCGCACATCGCGGCGGTGTCGCAGCACCTGGCCAAGCTGCGCGCGGCCGGGCTGGTGATCGGGCGGCGCGACGGCACCCGGATCTTCTACCGGGCGGCCAACGCCCAGGTCGCGGCCCTGCTGACGGAGGCCGGTCTGCTCGCCGGCTATGTCACCGGGGTGATCGACCCACCCGACGACGGCGGAGGCACCGGCGCCGTGGCGACGGCGCCGCAGGCCGCCCGGCCCACCTGGCAACTGAAGCTGACCCCGCCGCGCCCGGCTGGCGCCTGACGCCGCACCGCCCGACGCCGCCCGGCTAGGTCTCCGGCTCTGGCCGGTGGCCGGGGTCGAGGGTGTACTCCTCGTGGAGGGCGTCGTAGGAGTACAGCTCGGCGTAGCGGCCCCAGTCGGTCGCCACCTCCAGTTGCTGGGCCACCTGCTCGCTGGTGTAGTGACCGGCCAGGATGTCCCGGAAGAAGCCGTACCGCAGCCCGCCGTCGGCGCTGTGGGCCAGGCTGGTGGTGATGAGCCGGATCAGTGGCAGCGTGAGCGCCGCCGCGGCGAAGATCTTCTTCGACTCCTGCACGTCCGCCGTGGAGAAGGCCCGGCCGGTGCCGGTGAGCGCCAGCAGCGTGCCGTCCACGGACAGGAACCCGAGCAGGTCGAGCGCGTCCACGAGCGGCAGCAGGTCGTCGACCTCCAGGCTCAGCTCCTCCGACAGGGCGGCCAGGTCCAGGCTGCCCTCGTGCTGGAGCAGGATCTCGGCCAGCCCGGACAGGGCGTCCACGCCGGCGGGCGGCAGCGGGGTGTTGGCCGGGGTGCGGCGGGCCGGTTCCAGGTCGCGGCCCAACGGCGGCAGCGGTGCCTCGGCAGGCCCGCGGCCGGTCATCGTCCGGTAGATCTCGTCGATCAGCGCGGCGAACGCGGGCTCGCCCCGGTCGCGGGGCCGCTCCAGCTCGACCCGGTAGCCGGCCTGGATGGTGCCGTACGGCCGCGAGCCGAGCACGACGACCCGGTCGGCCATCAGCACGGCCTCCTCGAGGTTGTGCGTGACCACCACGATGGCCTTGGTCGGGAACTGGCCCGACTCCCACAGCTCCATCAGCTCGCCCCGCAGGTTCTCCGCGGTCAGGACGTCCAGCGCGGAGAACGGCTCATCCATCAGCAGCACGTCCGGCTCCACCACCAGCGCCCGGGCGAACCCCACCCGCTGCCGCATCCCGCCCGACAGCTCCTTGGGGTAGGCGGACTCGAACCCGTCCAGGCCGATCAGGTCGATGGCCCGCAGCGCGGCCTCGCGGCGGCGCGCCGCGGGCACCCCGCGGGCCTCAAGGCCGATCTCGACGTTCTGCAGCACGCTCAGCCACGGCAGGAGGGCGAAGGTCTGGAACACCATGGCCGCGCCGGGGTTGGCGCCACGCAGCACCTCGCCCCGATAGGAGACCGTGCCGGAGCTGGGCGGGATCAGCCCGGCCAGGCAGCGCAGCAGCGTGGACTTGCCCGAGCCGCTCTTGCCCAGCAGGGCGACGATCTCCCCCTCGGCGACGCTCAGGTCGATCCCGGCCAGCACCGGCAGCTCCCCGTCCGCGCCCGCGTAGCTCTTGGTCAGGCCGCGTACACTCAGCAGTTCCGTGCGCATCCGCGGGGCCTCCCTTCTCACCAGGCGTAACGGGTCTTGGCCAGCAGGTACAGCCGCCGCCACACCAGCCGGTTCAGCGCCACGACGTACAGGGACATGACCGCGATCCCGGCGAGCAGCTCGGGATGGTCGCCGGACTGGGTGGCGTGGGCGATGTAGGCGCCGAGCCCGGACGCGGTCAGCGTGGCCGAGCCGAACGTGACCACCTCGGCCACGATCGAGGCGTTCCAGGCCCCGCCGGAAGCGGTGATCGCGCCGGTGACGTACGCGGGGAAGATCCCCGGAATGATCAGCCGTCGCCACCGCTGCCACCCGCGCACACCCAGGTCGTCCATGGCCTCGCGCAGGTCGGTGGGGATCGCCATGGCCCCGGCGATCGCGTTGAACAGGATGTACCACTGCGCGCCGAGTGCCATCAGCACGATGCCGCCCACGTTCAGCGACAGCCCGGTCCGCACGAACACCCAGGTGGCCAGGGGGAACAGGAAGTTGGCCGGGAAGCTGGCCAGGACCTGCACCACCGGCTGGGCGATCCGGGTCAGCCGCGGCGACGAGCCTATCCACACGCCGATCGGCACCCAGACCAGCGTCGCCACCGCCACCAGCACCACGACCCGCGCCAACGTCAGCGACCCCAGCAGCAGCGGCTCGACGAACACCGACAACCCGCCGTGATCGTCGAGATAGCCGACCAGACCGGCCAGCCCCCAGGCCAGCAGCGCCCCTGTCACGCCCCAGAACGCCACGTCACCGGCCCGCCGCCGCCGGAGATCCACCTGCAGCGGCCCGTCGTCCCGGCCGAGGACGCGTCCTGCCCGCATCGCCAGCTCGCGCAGCGGCGCGCACGCGCGGGCCAGCAGCCGCGGCCAATGCGCCCGGCGCAGGAAGTCCAGCACCAGTGAACGCTGGACCTGGCTCGCCTCGGTCTGCTCCACCTTGTACCGCTCCGCCCAGGCCACCAACGGCCGCCAGAACACCACGTTCACCCCGGTCACCAGCACCGCCATCGCGGCGATCGCCCAGCCCATCCCGGCCAGGTTCCCCTCGGCGATGGCCGCACCCGCGAACGAGCCGACTCCGGGCAGCGTGTAGTCGGTGCCCGACACCGTGATCAGCTCGGAGGCGACGAGGAAGAACCAGCCGCCGCCGAAGCTCATCATCGCGTTCCACACCAGGGGGATCGCCCCCGACGGCAGCTCGATCCGCCAGAACCGCAGCCACCGGGTCAGGCGCAGATCCCGCGACAGCTCGTCCAGTTCCCTGGGCACCGTGAGCAGCGCGTGGTAGAAGGCGAACGTCATGTTCCACGCCTGCGAGGTGAAGATCGCGAACACCGCCGCGCATTCCAGTGCGAGCATCGAGCCGGGGAACAACGCCAGCAGGGCGGAGACCGCGACCGTCAGGAAGCCGAGGATCGGCACCGACTGCAGGATGTCGAGCGCCGGGATCAGGACCCGCTCCAGCCTGCGCGAATGCGCCGCCACGTACGCGTACACCAGGGTGAAGGCCAGCGACAGGGCCAGTGCGGCGAACATCCGCAGCAGGCTGCGCGCCGCGTAGTAGGGCAGGTTGGCCGGGTCGGTGTCGATCTCCGGGGTCCTGGACGGGGTGAAGGACGTCGTGGTGCCCTCACCGACCCTGATCACCACATACAGGGCCACCAGCATGCCGAGCGCCACCACGAGGTCGGGCCACGACCAGCGCGTACGCCGGCGCGCGGTGCCCTCTCCCGGCCGGTCGGAGCCCGTCGGCCACCGCAGCAGGCCCATCGCGCGGCCCCTCTCCCGCTGACCGCACCCACGAGGTGGCCGGGACCGTCCGGCTCGGAACTCATCTGCGGTGACGACGTACCCAGCCACATTGCCAGATAATTGCGCAAACTTGCAAACATGCGCGCCCGGGTGGGCCAGGTCAGTGGTCCGCCGCCGGGATGCGGCGCAGCAGGTACGTGTCCATGATCCAGCCCTTGCGGGCACGGGCCTCGTCGCGCAGCTCGCGGATCCGGTCGCCGACCTCGGCGACCGGCCCCGACGCGAGGATCTCGTCCGGCGTCCCCAGGTAGGCGCCCCAGTAGATGTGGAAGTCGTCCAGCCCGGCGAACGAGCAGTGGGCGTCGAGCATGACCACCACGTCGTCGGCGGTGGGTCCCCGCTCGGCCAGGCGGCGGCCGGTGGTGAGGTGGGTGGGCCGCCCCACCTGGGTGAGGCCGACGCGGTGGCGGGCGGTGAGCGCGGCCACGCTGCTGATGCCGGGGACGGCCTCGACGTCGAAGGCGACGTTCCCGCGCAGGAGGATCTCGTCGAGGATGGCGAGCGTGCTGTCGTACACGGCCGGGTCGCCCCACACCAGGAACGCGCCGGTCTCGTCCGCGCCCAGCTCGTCGCGGATGAGGGCCTCGCACGCCAGCGCGCGGCGCGAGCGCCAGTCCTCGACGGCGGCGGTGTAGGCGGGAGAGACGCGGTCGCGCTCCGGATCGCGGGCCTCGGCGATCCGGTACGGCCCGCGGCCGTGCTCGGCGATCAGGTCGAGGCGGAGCTGGACCAGTTCGTGCTTGGTCTCGCCCTTGTCGACGATGAAGAACACGTCCGTGGCGGCGATGGCCTTGACCGCCTGCAGGGTGAGATGGTCGGGATCGCCAGCGCCGATCCCGATGACGAGTAGCCGCTTCACCCGGAAAAGTCTGCCAGAACGCCGGATATACGATTTACCCCGCTAGCTACCCGCCAGCCGAAAGACCCCATAGGCCCGAGGAGGATCGTGGACCTGGCCGCGCAGGGCGACGCGTTCGCCGCCTTCTGGCAGGAGCGGCACCTGTGCACGCTCGCCACCGCCCGCTCCGACGGCCCGCCGCACGTCGTGCCCGTGGGCGCGACGCTCGACCTGGCCACCGGCATCGCCAGGGTGATCACCTCGGGTTCGTCCCACAAGGCCGGGCTCATCGGTGCCTCGGGCGCGCAGGTCGCGCTCTGCCAGGTGGACGGCCGCCGCTGGTCGACCCTGGAGGGCCGGGCCGTCGTACGCGCCGAGCCGGAGCAGGTGGCCGACGCGGAGCGCCGCTACGCCGCCCGCTACAAACCACCCCGGGTCAACCCGTCGCGGGTGGTCGTGGAGATCCAGGTGACCCGCGTGCTGGGCAACGTGTGATCACCGTCGTCGGGATCGGGGCGGACGGCTGGGACGGTCTGACCCCGGCCGCGCGGCGGGCGGTGGAGGGCGCCGAGGTGCTCATGGGCGGCGTACGGCAGCTCGACCTCGTGCCCGCCCCCGCCGCCGAACGGGTGGCCTGGCCGTCCCCGCTGCTGCCCGCCCTGCCCGCGCTCATGGATTCCCACGCCGCCCGCGAGGTGTGCGTGCTGGCCAGCGGCGACCCCATGTTCCACGGCATCGGCTCGACCCTGGTACGGCTGCTGGGCGCGGACCGCGTCCGGGTGCTGCCGCACGTGTCCTCCCTGTCGCTGGCCTGCGCCCGGCTCGGCTGGCCGGTCGAGCACGTCGACGTGGTCAGCCTGGTCGGCCGCCCGCCCGCGGCCCTGGCCGCCGCCCTCCTGCCCGGCCGCCGGGTCATCGTGCTCGGCGCGGGCCCAGACTCCCCGTCCGTGGTCGCCGAGCTGCTCGCCGGGCACGGGTACGGCCCCAGCCCGATGACCGTGCTGTCGGACCTGGGCGCCCCGTCGGAGTCGGAGCGGCGGGGCACGGCCGACGGCTGGACGGCCCCCGAAGTGTCCCCGCTGCACGTGATCGCCGTCGAGTGCGTCCTCGCCAGGGACGCCGAACCGCTGGCCAGGGTGCCGGGGCTGCCGGACGGCGCGTACGAGCACGACGGGCAGCTCACCAAGCGGGAGGTCCGCGCCGTGAGCCTGTCCCGCCTGGCCCCGATCCCCGGCGAACTGCTGTGGGACGTGGGAGCCGGGGCGGGCAGCGTCGCCATCGAATGGCTGCGCGGCCACCCGTCGTGCGCGGCCGTGGCGATCGAGCACAGGGCCGACCGGGCCGCCGCCATCCGGCGCAACGCCGAGCGGCTCGGCGTGCCGGCGCTGCGCGTGGTGGAGGGCAGGGCCCCCGGCGCGCTGGAGGGGCTGCCGGAGCCGGACGCGGTGTTCGTCGGCGGCGGCGCGACCGCGCCGGGCCTGCTGGAACGCTGCTGGTCCGCCCTGCGCCCCGGCGGCAGGCTCGTCGCGAACGCGGTCACCCTGGAGTCCGAGACCGTCCTCGCGCACTGGTACGCCAGGCTCGGCGGCGACCTGGTACGCCTGGCCGTTCAGCGGGCCGCGCCCGTGGGCGGGTTCACCGGGTGGCGGGCGGCCATGCCGGTGACCGTGTGGTCGGTCACCAAGCAAACTACCGAGCAGAGGGACCGACCGTGACCGTGTACTTCGTCGGCGCGGGGCCCGGCGCCCCCGACCTGATCACGCTGCGCGGCCTGCGGCGGCTGGAGGCGTCGCCGGTGTGCCTGTACGCGGGCTCGCTGGTGCCGCGCGAACTGCTCGACGCCTGCCCGCCCGGGGCCAGGCTGGTGGACACGGCCGAGCTGACCCTCGACGAGATCGTCGCCGAGCTGGCCGCCGCCCACCGCGACGGCCTCGACGTGACGCGGCTGCACTCGGGCGACCCGTCCGTCTTCAGCGCCGTGGCCGAGCAGATGCGCCGGCTGGACGCGCTCGGCGTGCCGTACGAGGTGGTGCCGGGGGTGCCCGCGTTCGCGGCGGCGGCGGCCGCGCTCGGCCGGGAGTTGACGGTGCCCGGCGTCGGCCAGACGGTCGTCCTGACGCGTACGTCCGCCCGTGCCACGCCCATGCCGGACGGCGAGGACCTCGCGACGCTCGGTGTGAGCCGGGCCACGATGGTGTTGCACCTGGCCGTGCAGCGGATCGACGCGGTGGTGGCCGAGCTGCTGCCCTCGTACGGAGCGGACTGCCCGGTGGCGGTGGTGGCGCGGGCGAGCAGGCCCGACGAGGTGATCCTGCGTGGGACGCTGGCCGACATCGCCGGGCGCGTGCACGAGGCCGGGATCAGGCGGACGGCGGTGATCGTCGTCGGGCGGGTGCTGTCGGCGACGCAGTTCCCCGACAGCCATCTCTACAGCGCGGCCAGGGAGCGGGCGGACAGGGAGCGGGCGTGCGGCGGGTCCTGATCCTGGGCGGCACGGCCGAGGCGCGGGCCCTGGCCGCCGAACTCGTCGCCGACCCGGGGCTGCGCGTCGTGTCCTCGCTGGCGGGACGGGTCAGCAACCCGCGCCTGCCGGTGGGCGAGGTGCGCGAGGGCGGGTTCGGCGGGCCGGAAGGGCTGGCGGGCTGGCTGGTGAGCGAGCGGATCGACGCGCTGGTGGACGCCACGCATCCGTTCGCGGAGCGGATGACCGCGTCGGCGGTCACGGCCGCCGAGGCGGTCGGGGTGCCGCTGCTCGTCCTGCGGCGGCCGGGGTGGCGGGAGGAGCCGGGCGATTCCTGGCTGCGCGTCGGCTCCCTGCGGGCGGCGGCCGACCTCCTCGCGACCGGCGGCTGGCGAACGGGCGCCCGCGGCCCTGATCGGACCGGCGATCCCGGCCAGGGATTCGATCGCGAGCCGTGGCCGACCGGCGGTCCCGGCCCCGGCCAGGGCGGCGAGCCGCGGTCGACCGGCGATCGCGGGGCCGGGCTGGCGGGTGCGGTGCGGGTCTTTCTCACCACCGGTCGCCGGAGCCTGCCGGTCTTCACCTCGTTGCCCGGCGTGTGGCTGCTGGCCAGGTCGGTGGACCCGCCAGAGCCGCCCGTGCCCGCGAACGTGCGGGTCCTGCTCGACCGCGGGCCGTACACCGTCGAGGGCGAGCGCGCCCTCATCCGGGAGCACCGCTTGGAGGCGCTGGTGACCAAGGACAGCGGCGGTCGCCTGACCACGGCCAAGCTCGTCGCGGCCCGCGAGGCCGGGCTGCCGGTGATCATGGTGGACCGGCCGCCGCCGCACCCGGGCGTTCGAGTGGCCCACGACGTGGCGGCGGCGGTGTCCTGGGTTCAGGGGTAGCGGCGAGGGGTGTAGACGACGCCGTTCTCCGCGACGCGGGTCGTGGACGAGCCGACGATCAGCAGGCAGCGCATGTCCACCTGGGCCGGGTCCAGCTCGCCGAGCGTGGTGACGGTGACGCTCTCCTCAGGGCCGCCGACGTCGCGGCCGATCACCACGGGGGTGGCCGGTGCCCGGTGCTCCAGCAGCAGGTCCCGAGCTGCGGCGACCTGCCACGTACGGCTGCGCGAGGCCGGGTTGTAGATCGCCAGCACCAGGTCCGCCCGCGCGGCGGCGGTGAGCCGGCCGGCCACCACGTCCCACGGCTTGAGCAGGTCGGACAGCGACAGCACGCAGTAGTCGTGGCCGAGCGGCGCGCCCGCCTTGGCGGCCACCGCCTGGGCGGCGGTCAGCCCGGGTACGACCCGGACCGGCACCCCGGGGAAGTCGGCCGCGGCTTCGAGCACGGCGCTGGCCATGGCGAACACGCCCGGATCGCCCGACGACACCACCGCCACGCGAGCGCCGTCGCGGGCCAGCTCCAGCGCGTGCCTGGCGCGTTCGGCCTCGACCCTGTTGTCGGTACGGTGGCGGCGCTGGCGCGGGTTGGGGGCCACGCGGTCCACGTACGGGCCGTACCCGACGAGGTCCGTCGCGGCCGCCAGCGCCTCCTGCGCCTCCGGGGTCAGCCACGGCCGCCCGGCCGGGCCCAGGCCGACCACGGCCACCTCACCCCGCCCCTCGGCCGCCGGCCGTTCGGGGACGAACGTGCGCTCGGCCGGGCTGGCGAGCAGGGCCAGCGAGAAGTACGGGACCCCGCCCGGGTCGACGTCCTTGAGCGGCGCGACCCGCTCGGCGTCCATGGTGGCGCGCTCGACGTACCAGGCGTCGTCGAGGCGGCCCGCCTCGGCCAGGGCGTCGCGGACCTTCTCGAAGGTCCTGCCCAGCTTGAGCACGGCGGCGGAGTCGGTGTCGCGCAGCCGTTCCGCCAGCGCCTGCGCGGGCAGCGTACCGGGCAGGACCGTCAGCACCTCGTCCCGCTCCACCAGCGGACGCCCCAGCACGGCGGAGGCGGCGCTGACCGAGGTGACGCCGGGCACCACCTCGGTCGGGTAGCGATGGGCCAGGCGCTTGTGCAGGTGCATGTACGAGCCGTAGAAGAGCGGATCGCCCTCTGCCAGCACGACCACCGTCCGGCCGGCGTCCAGGTGGGCGGCCAGCCGCTCGGCGCAGTCGGCGTAGAAGTCGTCGAGCGCGCCCTGGTAGCCGCCGGGGTGGTCGGTGGTCTCCGTGGTCAGCGGGTAGAGCAGCAGCTCCTCGACCTGCCCCGCGCGCATGTACGGCAGGGCGATCGAACGGGCGATGCTGCGGCCGTGCCTGGCGGCGTGGTACGCGATCACGTCGGCCTCGCCGATCAGCCGGGCCGTCCTGACCGTGACCAGCTCGGGGTCACCGGGGCCGAGGCCGACTCCGTACAGGCGTCCTGTCATCGCGCTCACTCCGTCTCGCTGGCGATGGCGTTGACCGCCGCCGCCGTCATCGCACTGCCGCCGCGACGGCCGTGCACCACCAGGTACTCCAGGTCGCTGTCCGCCAGCGCCTGCTTGGACTCGGCCGCCCCGATGAACCCGACGGGGATGCCGAGCACGGCGGCCGGCCGTCCCGACCCCGCGGCGACCAGCTCCAGGAGCCGGAACAGGGCGGTCGGCGCGTTCCCGATCGCCACCACCGCGCCGTCGAGCCGGTCGCGCCACAGCTCCAGGGCGGCGGCGCTGCGGGTGGTTCCGAGCCGTTCGGCCAGCTCGGGCACGCGGGGGTCGCCCAGCGTGCACAGCACCTCGTTGGCCGCGGGCAGCCTGCGCCTGGTCACGCCCGAGGCGACCATCATGGCGTCGCACAGCACCGGGGCCCCGCCGCGCAGGGCCGCGCGGGCCCGCGCGACCACCGACGGGGACCAGGCCAGGTCGGTGACCAGGTCGGTCATGCCGCAGGCGTGGATCATGCGCACCGCCACCTGGGCCACCTCGGGCGGCATGCCCGTGAGGTCGGTCTCGGCGCGGATGGTCGCGAACGAACGCCGGTAGATCTCGGCGCCGTCGCGGAGGTAGTCGGTCACTCCTGGCGTTCCTCGTATCCGTCTGTGGTAGCGATCATCTGGACGACCCGGCCGCGCGGCAGACCGCAGCGCCGCTCGCAACCGGCCCAGTGAACGGGCGTCCCGGGGGCGCCCGCCAGGCTCTCCACCCAGCGCCGCGCGTCCTCCCGCACGTCCGCGAGCGCCTTCGCGCAGCCGGGACGTCCGGTGCAGGCGGTGACCGCGGACCACGGGGAGTCCGGGTCGGTGACGAGGCCCGCGGCGTCGAGTGCCTTCGTGGCCCGGTCCGCCTCGGCGGGGGAGAGGTCCAGCAGCACGGTGGTCCGCCAAGGGGTCAGGCGGACGGGGTGACCGGCGTCCGCGAGCGTCCTGGCCTGGGCGGGCGTCAACCGGCCGAGCGGCACCACGGCCTCGACCGCCACCCGGCCGTCCCGCTGGGCGACCCGCCCAGCCCGCCGCCCGCCGATGGCGGCGGGCGGCCGCGGACCGGGGAGACGGCCTGCCGTGGGCGGTGCGGGCCGGGGTTCGGAGGCGGAGTCGTCCGTTGGGGTTGGTGATTGCCGGGGTTCGGAGGTGTGGCCGTTCGCCGGGGGCGGTGGGTAGTCGCGCAGGCGGGCGGTGATCCGGGCGGGGCCGTTCGCCAGCTCGTGGACGCGCCAGGCGCGGGGAGCGTCGCCGGGCCGCTCGTCGAGGAACGCCTCGGCGGCGCGGATCATGAGCGGGATCGCCGAGCCGGGATCTGCGGTCAGCCCGGTGTCCGTCCCGGCCGTCAGCCCGGTGTCCGTCCCCGCCAGCAGCAACCGCCCGTCGCGCGGCCCCGTCGCCGCGAACGTGACGTCCGCGCCGAGCCCGAGCACGTCGCCCGTGCCGTCGTCCAGGGCGAACAGGAACCGCCCCGGTAACCCGGCCAGCCGGGGCCGCGCGCACAGCGCACGGTCGAGGGCGTCCGCCGACGCGAGCACGTCCAGCACCCCGGCCGGTCCGCGCCCGCTGAGCGGGGAGGCCACGATGTTGCGCACCCGCTCGTGCGCGGGCGACGGCAGCAGGCCCACCGAGGCGATCCGCCCGGCGAAGACCTCGGGCCGACTCAACCCTCTCACCTGCACGTTCGCTCGCGAGGTCAATTCGAGCACGCCGATGCCCAGCTCGGCCGCGCACGAGGCCAGCTCGTGGAGCTGCGCGGCGGAGACCGCGCCGCCGGGCAGGCGGACGCGGGCCAGCGGCCCGTCGGCGGCCTCGTGCACCTGGAGCGCCCCCGGACAGGCGTCGGGACGCATGCGTCCGGAAAAGTCAGCTATGGGCACGATGAGGAGCGTAACGCCACTTATGGGGGCGTCGCTCCTGCCGTAAGCTTCGCAGTAGGCGATGGCAATGGGAGGAAGCCGGTGCGAAACCGGCGCGGTCCCGCCACTGTGACCGGGGAGCGAACCCCACCACGAGGTCACTGCCCGGCGACGGGTGGGAAGGCCGGGGTGAGCGTCGATCCGGGAGCCAGGAGACTCCGGCCGTCGCGTCACCCACGACCGGGGCGAGGACCCCGAGGGAGGAATGCGTCGTGCCTGGCGACCGCTGTACCGTCCTGCTGCTCTCCACCTCCGACACCGACCTGCTGAGCGCGCGCGCCAGTGGCGCGGGCTACCGGCTGGGCAATCCGGCCCGGCTGACGGCCGAGGACGTCCCCGGTCTGGTGGCCGGAGCGGACCTCGTCGTCGTACGCCTGCTGGGCGGGCGCAGGGCCTGGGAGGAGGGCCTCGACGCGCTGCTGGCCGGGCCGCGCCCGGTGGTGGTGCTGGGCGGGGAGCAGGCGCCCGACGCCGAGCTGATGGAGCTGTCGACGGTCAGCGGCGGGGTCTGCGCCGAGGCGCACGCCTACCTGGCGCACGGCGGAGCGGGCAACCTGGCGCAGTTGCACGCGTTCCTGTCCGACACGGTCCTGCTGACCGGTCATGGGTTCGAGCCGCCCGCGGCGGCGCCCTCCTGGGGACGGCTGGAGCGGCCCGCCCGGTCGCGGAGCGGTCCGGTGGTGGGGGTGCTCTACTACCGGGCGCACCACATGGCGGGCAACACCGCGTTCGTCGAGACGCTGTGCGCCGCCGTCGAGGACGCGGGCGGGCAGGCGCTGCCGATCTTCTGCTCCTCCCTGCGCACGGCGGAGCCGGAGCTGCTCGACACCCTGCGCACGGTGGACGCGCTGGTGGTCACCGTGCTCGCGGCGGGCGGCTCGCGCCCGGCCACCGCCGGCGCGGGCGGCGACGACGAGGCATGGGACGTGGGCGCGCTGGCGGCCCTCGACGTGCCCATTCTGCAGGGCCTCTGCCTGACCACCTCCAGGCGGGCGTGGGAGGAGAACGACGACGGGCTGTCGCCGCTGGACGCCGCCTCGCAGGTGGCGATCCCGGAGTTCGACGGGCGGATCATCACGGTGCCGTTCTCGTTCAAGGAGGTCGACAGGGACGGGCTGACCGTCTACGTCGCCGACCCCGAGCGGGCCGCCAGGGTGGCGGGCATCGCCGTACGCCACGGCCTGCTCCGGCACACCCCTCCGGAACGGCGGCGGCTGGTCGTGATGCTGTCGGCGTACCCGACCAAGCACTCGCGGGTCGGCAACGCCGTCGGGCTGGACACGCCGGCCAGCACCGTCCGGCTGCTGGCCCGGCTCGCCGAGGCGGGCTACGACCTGGGCGACGGGTTCCCCGGCGTGTTCCCCGGCGCGGCCGAGCAGGACGGCGACGCGCTCATCCACGCCCTGATCGCGGCCGGCGGGCAGGACCAGGACTGGCTGACCGAGGAGCACCTGGCGGGCAACCCGGTGCGCATCTCCGCCGCCTCCTACGAGCGCTGGTACCGTACGCTGCCCGCGGAGCTGCGCGAGCAGGTGGAGCGGCACTGGGGGCCGCCGCCGGGGGAGCTGTTCGTCCACGAGAGCGACCACGGAAAGGACCGTGGGAAGGACATCGTGCTGGCCGCGCTGCGGGCCGGAAACCTGGTCGTGATGGTGCAGCCGCCGCGCGGCTTCGGCGAGAACCCGATCGCCATCTACCACGACCCCGACCTGCCGCCCAGCCACCACTACCTGGCCGCCTACCGCTGGCTGTCGGCCGACTTCGGCGCGCACGCGATGGTGCACGTCGGCAAGCACGGCAACCTGGAGTGGCTGCCCGGCAAGTCGGCGGGCATGTCGGCCGCCTGCGGCACGGACGCCGCACTCGGCGACCTGCCGCTGATCTACCCCTTCCTCGTGAACGACCCGGGAGAGGGCACGCAGGCCAAGCGGCGGGCGCACGCCGTCCTGGTGGACCACCTGGTGCCGCCGATGGCCCGCGCCGACACCTACGGCGACATCGCCCGGCTGGAACAGCTCCTGGACGAGCATGCCACGATCGCCGCCATGGACCCGGCCAAGCTGCCCGCGATCAGGGCCCAGATCTGGACGCTGATCCAGGCCGCCCGACTGGACCACGACCTCGGGCTGACCGACCGGCCGCACGACAGCGAGTTCGACGACCTCATCCTGCACGTGGACGGCTGGCTGTGCGAGGTGAAGGACATGCAGATCCGCGACGGGCTGCACGTGCTCGGGCAGGCGCCGGTCGGGCAGGTACGGGTGGATCTGGTGCTGGCGATGCTGCGGGCCCGGCAGATGTGGTCGGGCAGGGAGACGCTGCCCGGGTTGCGCGAAGCCCTGGGGCTGGCCGAGGACGGCACGGCGGCCCTGGGGGCGGTCGACCGGGCGGAGGCCACGGCGCGGGCGCTGGTGGAGGGCATGGAGGAGCGCGGCTGGGCGGTGGACGCGGCGGCGGAGGTGGCCCGCGCCGTCCTTGGGGACCTTCCGTGGGAACACGGGGACCTGCCTCAGGACCGCGGGGACCTTCCGCGGGAACACGGGGACCTGCCTCAGGAGCGCGGGGACCTGCCTCAGGAGAGGGTCGAGCGGGTGCTCCGCTTCGCCGCCACCGAGATGGTGCCGCGCCTGGCCCGCACCACCGACGAGCTGGACCACGTCCTGCACGCCCTGGACGGCGGCTACGTCCCGGCCGGACCCAGCGGCTCCCCGCTGCGCGGCCTGGTCAACGTGCTGCCGACCGGCCGCAACTTCTACTCCGTCGACCCCCGCGCGGTGCCCAGCCGCCTGGCTTGGGAGACCGGCCAGGCCATGGCCGACTCCCTGCTGACGCGCTACCGCGCCGACACCGGCGAGTGGCCGCGCTCGGTCGGGCTGTCGGTCTGGGGCACCAGCGCCATGCGTACGGCGGGCGACGACGTGGCCGAGGTCCTGGCGCTGCTCGGCATCCGCCCTGAATGGGACGAGGCGTCGCGCCGGGTCACCCGCCTGGAGCCGATCCCCCTCGCCGAGCTGGGCCGCCCGCGCATCGACGTGACGGTTCGCATCAGCGGGTTCTTCCGCGACGCGTTCCCGCACGTGGTGGGCATGCTCGACGACGCCGTACGGCTCGCCGCGAGCCTGGACGAGCCGGACGAGGACAACTACGTACGCGCCCACGTGAGCGCGACCGGCGGCGACGAGCGCCGGGCCACCATGCGGATCTTCGGCTCGGCCCCCGGCGCGTACGGCGCCGGGCTGCTGCCCCTCATCGACAGCCGCAACTGGCGCGACGACGCCGACCTGGCCGAGGTGTACGCGGTGTGGGGCGGCTACGCCTACGGCCGCGACCTCGACGGCGTCGCCGCCCGCCCGCAGATGGAGGACGCCTACCGCCGCATCGCCGTCGCCGCCAAGAACGT
Source organism: Nonomuraea sp. NPDC051298 (assembly GCF_055586305.1). NCBI lineage: Bacteria > Bacillati > Actinomycetota > Actinomycetes > Streptosporangiales > Streptosporangiaceae > Nonomuraea > Nonomuraea sp. NPDC051298. The sequence goes on along the minus strand of NZ_JBVJIM010000004.1, from coordinate 541,645 downwards.
CGACACCCGCGAGCACGACATCGCGGACTCCGACGACTACTTCCAGTACCACGGCGGCATGGTCGCCACCGTCCGCGCGCTCACGGGCAAGGCCCCGGCCGCGTACGTCGGTGACAGCACCCGCCCCGACGCCGTACGCACCCGTACGCTGTCGGAGGAGACCTCGCGGATCTTCCGGGCGCGGGTGGTCAACCCGCGCTGGCTGGCCGCCATGCGCCGCCACGGCTACAAGGGCGCCTTCGAGCTGGCCGCCACCGTCGACTACCTGTTCGGCTACGACGCCACCACCGGCGTGGTCGCCGACTGGATGTACGACAAGCTCACCGAGACCTACGTGCTCGACCCCGAGAACCAGGAGTTCATGGCCCGCGCCAACCCCTGGGCCCTGCACGGCATCGCCGAACGCCTGCTGGAGGCCGCCGAGCGCGGCATGTGGCAGCACCCCGACCCCGAGATCCTGCGTGGCCTGCAGGAGGTCTACCTCAAGACCGAAGGCGACCTGGAGGACGACACCAGCCGCTGAGCCAGGTGGGGCGCACCGGCCCAGTGCAGGTGCAGGTAGGACGCGGTCACGCCGGGGTCGCCGTAGCCGTCGTGGCCGCTGTCCCAGCGGAACAGCGGCTCGCCCGCGTACTCCGTGGCGGTGCGGTGGAACTCGTGCCCGCGCAGCCGCTCGCCCGCCCTCGTGAGCGGCGTACGGCGCAGCGCGACGGCGTCCCGGTAGCCGAGCGTCAGCCGGGACGTCATCCGTGCCCGGCCGGGGACGCGCCCGCACATGCGCCGGCCGTCGAGTTCGTCGCACAGGTACAGCAGCCCGGCGCACTCGGCCGCGATCGGGCCGGGGAAGGCGGCGACCTGTTCGCGCAGGGGTTCGTTGGCGGCGAGTTCGGCGGCGTAAACCTCGGGGAACCCGCCGCCGATCACGAGCGCGCCTGTCCCGCCGGGCAGCCGCTCGTCGCGCAGCGGGTCGAAGACGGCCACCTCCGCGCCCGCCGCCCGCAACAGTTCGACGTGCTCGGCGTACCCGAAGGTGAACGCGGCGCCGCCCGCCACCGCGACCACCGGCCTGACGCGGGCCTCACGGTGCGGCGGCTCCCAGGCGGACGCGTCCAGAGCGGGAGCCGACCGCGCCAGCCGCAGCAGCGCGTCGAGATCGCACGAGCGGGACACCAGCGCGCCCAGCCGGTCCACGGCGGCGACCGCCTCGGCCTCCCGTTCCGCCGCGGGCACCAGCCCCAGGTGCCGGGACGGCGTGGACACCGCGTCGTCCCGGCGGATCGCGCCCAGCACCGCAACCCCCGCCGCGGCCAGCGCCGCCCTGCACAGCTCCTCGTGCCGGTCGGAGCCCACGCGGTTGAGCACCACCCCGCCCACCCGTACGCGCGGGTCGAACGTGGCGAACCCGTGCACCACCGCCGCCACCGACCTGCTCTGCCTGGCCGCGTCCACGACGAGGACCACCGGCGCGTCCAGCAGCCTCGCGACGTGCGCGGTCGAGGCGAAGTCCGTCACCCCCTTGCCGTCGAACAGGCCCATCACGCCCTCGACCACCGCCACGTCGCATCCCGCCGCGCCGTGCAGGAACAGCGGGGCGACGAGCGACTCCCCGACGAGCCACGGATCCAGGTTGCGCCCAGGACGTCCCGCGGCCAGCGCGTGGTAGCCCGGGTCGATGTAGTCGGGGCCCACCTTGTGGGGCGACACCCGCAGCCCGCGCGCCCGCAGCGCCGCCATGAGCCCGGTGGCCACCGTCGTCTTGCCGCTGCCCGACGACGGGGCGGCGATCACCAGCCGGGGGACTACCACTCGATGCCCTTCTGGCCCTTCTGCCCGGCGTCCATGGGGTGGCGTACCTTGCCCATCTCCGTCACCAGGTCCGCGGCCTCGACCAGCCGCTCGGGCGCGTCCCGTCCGGTGATCACGACGTGCTGGCTCCCCGGCCGGCTCGTGAGCGCCGCCAGCACGTCGTCCAGGTCCAGCCACCCCCACTTCAGCGGGTACGTGAACTCGTCCAGTACGTAGAACCGGTACGTCTCGGCCGCCAGATCGCGCTTGATCTGCTCCCAGCCCTCACGCGCGTCGGCCGCGTGGTCCTCCTCGGCGCCGGGCCGCTGGATCCACGACCAGCCCTCGCCCATCTTGTGCCAGGCCACCGCGCCGCCCTCGCCCGAGTCGCCGAGCACCCTCAGCGCCCGCTCCTCGCCGATGCGCCACTTGGCCGACTTCACGAACTGGAACACCCCGATCGGCCAGCCCTGGTTCCAGGCCCGCAACGCCATCCCGAAGGCGGCCGTGGACTTGCCCTTTCCCGGACCGGTGTGGACCATCAGCAGCGGACGGGTGCGCCGCTGGCGCGTGGTGAGCCCGTCGTCGGGCACCACGGCCGGTTTCCCCTGCGGCATGCTCAGACCGCCTTCCTGTGGTGGTGCGGGTTCCCGTGGTGCTGGAGGCTCCCGTGGCCGGTTCTGTGGTCGCGGACGGCCGTGCCGAGGTCGGTGAGCGAGTCGAGGGGGAGCAGCCGGGCCCGCAGCCGGGAGGCCAGCCGGACGGCCAGGCCGAGCCGCACCGGCCCGCTCTCGCAGTCCACCACGACCCCCGCCGTGCCCTGGAGCAGCGCGGCGGCCCGGTCCACGTCGCCGCCCGCCGTCGCGCGGCCGTCGGTCACCAGCACCAGCAGCGGACGCCTGGCCGGGTCGCGCAGCCGTTCCACGCGCAGCACCTCGGCCGCGCGCACCAGCCCCGCCGCCAGCGGCGTACGCCCGCCGGTCGGCAGGGAACGCAGCCGGGCCGCGCCCGCCTCCACCGACGACGTGGGCGGCAGCGCCACCTCCGCGCCCGCGCCCCTGAAGGTGATCAGCCCGATCTTGTCCCGCCGCTGGTAGGCGTCGAGCAGCAGGCTCAGCACCGCGGTCTTGACGGCGGTCATCCGCCTGCGGGCCGCCATCGAGCCGCTCGCGTCCACCACGAACAGCACGAGGTTGCCCTCCCGGCCCTCGCGCACCACCTCGCGCAGGTCGTCGCCGCGCAGCACCAGCCCGGGGCCGCGGCGACCGCGTTCCCGCTGGTACGGAGCCGCCGCCAGCAGCGTCGCCGGCACGTGCAGGTCGCGCACCGGGCCGGACGGGCGGCGTGCGCCGGTGCTCCGGCCGCGCCGGGTCCGCGACCGCGACCGGCGGCCGACCGCTCCCTCGCCGATCCCCGGCACCTCCAGCAGCGGCACCCGGTACGGCGCCGTCACCCCCGCCACTGTGCCGGCCGCCTCCTCACCGCCTTCCCCCGGCTGTCCGCCGTTGGACGAGGGCTCGGGGCCATTCGCGTCGTCCGGCGTCGGCCCGGCGCCACCCGGCCGGGTGCGCTTGGCAGGGTCGGCGCCTTCGGCCGGGGGCGGCGTCCGCGCCGGTCCGCCGTCGCCGTCGGAGCCGGAGACGTCGGGCTGGAGACCGCCAGGCCCGCCGCCGCCCGAGCCGCCGTCAGGGCCGCCGCTGTCAGGGCCGTCACCGTCAGGGCCGTCATCGTCGGGGTCGCCGCTCGGGCGGTCGTCCTCAGGGTCGTGCTGGTCGTCGTCCTCCGCCGTACGCTCCAGCAGCTCCTCGAGCAGCCTCTCGTCCAGCCCCGGCGCGTCGAACGGGTCGCGCCGCCTGCGATGGGGCAGCGACAGCCGGGCCGCGGCGCGTACGTCCTCGGTGGTCACCACGTCGCGCCCCTGCCAGGCGGCGTGCGCGATGGCCGCGTTCGCCGTCACCAGGTCGGCGCGCAGGCCGTCCACCTCGAAGGCCGCGCAGACGGTCGCGATCTGCCGCAGGCGCGCGTCCGGCAACCGCACGCCGGGCACCCTGGAGCGGGCGACGGCGATCCGGGCCGCCAGCGCCGACTCCTCGCGCGCCCAGCGGGCCGCGAACGCCGCGGCGTCCGACTCGAAGGCCAGCCGCCGCCGCACCACCTCGGCCCGTTCGCCGGGGTCTCGGGACGCCCTGACCTCGACCGTCAGCCCGAACCTGTCCAGGAGCTGCGGGCGCAGCTCGCCCTCCTCCGGGTTCATGGTGCCGACCAGCAGGAAGCGGGCGGCGTGGCGTACCGACACCGACTCGCGTTCGACGTAGCAGGTGCCCAGGGCGGCCGCGTCGAGCAGGAGGTCCACGAGGTGGTCGTGCAGCAGGTTCACCTCGTCGACGTACAGGACGCCGCGGTGGGCGGCGGCCAGCAGGCCCGGCTCGAACGCCTTCACGCCTTCCGTCAGCGCCCGTTCCACGTCGAGCGAGCCGACCAGCCGATCCTCCGACGCGCCGACGGGCAGCTCGACCAGGGCGGCCGGTCGTTCCGTGCCCTGGACGCCGGGTTCGTGCGGCCCGTCCGGGCATCCCGGGTCGGACGCGGCGGGGTCGCAGGCGAACCGGCAGCCGGGCACCACCGCGACCGCGGGCAACTGGGCCGCCAGCGCGCGGACGATCGTGGACTTCGCCGTGCCCTTCTCCCCGCGTACGAGCACCCCGCCCACCCGGGGCGAGACCGCGTTCAGCACCAGCGCCAGCTTCAGGTCGCCGAGGCCGACGACGGCGCTGAACGGATACGTGACGATCAAAACTCAGACCTTCCGGTTGACGTGAGCCACCCGCCAGCCGGTCGGCCCGGTGGTGGCAAGCCCAGTGGTGGCAAGCTCGGTGGTGGACAGGGGCGCCAGGTCGAAGCGGGCGGTGGTCAGCGGGCCGACGCCCAGCGCGTGGGCGAGCGCCGCCCTGATGGCGCCCGCGTCGCAGACGGCGACGCGCTCGGGCTCGCCGCGCGTCGCGTCGAGCCAGCCCGCCACCCTGGCGGCGAGCGCGGCCAGGGACTCGCCGCCGTGCGGGGCGGCGTTCGGGTCGGCCAGCCAGCTCGCCAGCGCCTCCGGTTCCTCCAGCGCGACCCGCTCGTACGGCAGGCCGCGCCACCGCCCGCAGTCCGCCTCCGCCAGGGCGGGCGTCTCGCGGGCCGCCAGCCCCATGGCGGCGGCGGTCTGCCGGGCGGCCCTGGTGGGAGCGACCCAGGCCGCCCCCGTGGCGGGCCGCAACGCGGCGGCCCTGGTCAGACCGGCCGCGTCGGCGTCCTCGTCGACGGGAAAGAACGCGGCCCGCATCCCCGGCGTCGTGGCGTGCCGTACGAACAGCATCTCGCTCAGCCCGGCGCCGCCACTCGCGCCGGAGCCGCCGTACGCCGCGCCGCCCGGTCGCTCGCCCAGCCGAACAGCACGCCGAACGCCGTCCAGAACACGAGCTGCGTGCCGATCGAGGCGAGCCTGAACTCCCACAGCAGCGTCGCGGGGAACCCGTCGGGCACCTCGTCGACCGGCGGCAGCAGCCACCACGCGGCGACCACGGGCACGAGGAAGGCCGCCACCGCCGACAGCCCGCGCGCCCAGGGATCCCCGGTGATCCGGCGGGCCGTGGCCACGGCGACCGCCGTCGCCGCCAGCCCGACGAGGATCAGCACCACGTAGAGCAGTGTGCGGCTGTTGATCGTCGCGGGATCGCCCACGGCGGGCGGGTTGGCGGGATACTTCACGAAGGGCACGAGGATGACCGCGGCGAACGCCGTGCCGGCGGCGGCCAGCGCCAGCCGCCCGTCAGAACGCGGCCCCACCCGCCCCCGCAGCCCCGCGAAGACGAGGGCGAACACGCCGCCCACCGCGAGCCCGTAGAGCCCGGTGGCCAGGAAGAGCCCGGCCTTCTGCACCGGCCTGCTGACCTCGGCCTCCTCGCCGTGGCTGTGCGCGGCCTGCTCGGCGGCAGGCGCCGCCGCCTCTTCGAGGGCGATCGCGTGGTCCACGCGAGGCTCCCCGAAGACGAAGGCGAAGCCGCCCGCGATCAGTCCGGCCAGCAGTCCCACGAGCAGACCTCTGGCCAGGAGAGTGCGTACCACCCCGCCCCCTAGTGGCAGGGCACGCCGAGCAGGTGCCGCCCGTCGTGCATCAGCTCGTGCAGGAAGGCGCCCGTCTGGGAGACGGCGCCGTTGTCCATCAGGACCAGGTACGCCACGAGCAGCAGCACCGGTACGGCGAGCAGCCAGGGCCGCAGGCGCGGAAAGGGAATCGTGGACGGGCTGGACAACCCGCTCATGTGAGCCTCCTCAGGGTGACGCGTCCCATTTCGCGAGGTCACGGTGGCCAAGCGACCTGGCTCCCGGGATCAACGTCCCGGATACAGTGGCGCGTCCGCACCGGCATCTCACCGGATTTCCCTTGGACAACCGTGAAATCTACCGGAACGTATCCTTTCCTCCCGTTCGCGTCAACGGACCCCCGGTGACATCTGGAGCTGGCCCGCATATGAGACGATGCCGGACGTAGGCGACGGCGGAACGAGGAAGCCGGTGTGAATCCGGCGCGGTCCCGCCACTGTGATCGGTGAGCGAGCCCCGACAAGGCCACTGCCCATGGGTGGGAAGGCCGGGGTGAGCGTCGACCCGAGAGCCAGGAGACTCACGCGGTCGCCTCCTCGTGGAAATTGGGGCGGATCTCCCCAAGAGAGGACGGTGGTCGGCATGCCGCGCGCTCGGCGTGACGCCTTTCCCGCTGCCCGCCGCCCCGGCTCAGCCGGGGCGGGGCGTTCTCCAACGATCCCGCTCCGTCAGGCCGGTCAGGAAGGGTACCGCCCATGACGAGCCGACGCTCGCTCCCGCTCGCACTGCTGTTGATCTTCGGGCTGGTCGCCGGGTGCGGCGATGCCCGGCCCGGCGCCTCCCCGCCCCTGGCCACCCCGTCGACCGGCACCCCGTCGACCGGCACCCCGTCGACCGGCGCTGGCTTCCCCGTCACCGTGACCAACTGCGGCGTCACCACCACCTACCGGCAGGCGCCGCGGCGGGCGGTCACCATGAACCAGCACGTGACCGAGATCATGCTGGCGCTCGGGCTGGAGAGGTCGATGGCCGGCACCGCGTACCTCGACGACCGCATCCCGCCCCGGTACGAGGCCGCCTACCGCAGCGTCAAGGTGCTCGCCGAGGAGTACCCGTCGTACGAGGCGCTGCTGTCGGCCGAGCCCGACTTCGTCTACGGCGGCTTCACCAGCGCCTTCGACGACCAGGAAGGACGCGGCCGCAAGGCGCTGGCCGAGGCCGGGATCGACTCCTATCTCAGCCTGGAGGCGTGCCCGTCCGGCCCGGTGACCATGGACCTCCTGGAGGAGGAGATCCGCACGATCGGCCGGGTCTTCGGCGTGCGCGAGCGCGCCGAGCAACTCGTCGCCGAGCAGCGTGGCGTGCTGGAGGGCGTGAAGGAGAAGCTGGGCGGGGTCGAGCCGGTCAAGGTGTTCGTCTACGACAGCGGCGACAAGACCGCCTTCACCGCGGGCGGCGCGGGCATCGGCAACGACCTGATCGGCCGGGCCGGTGGCGTGAACCTCTTCGCCGACCTGGCCAAGGCGTTCGGCGACGTGTCGTTCGAGCAGGTCGCCGAGCGCGCGCCCGACGTGATCGTCATCTACGACTACGGCGACCAGACGGCGGCGGAGAAGAAGAGGTTCCTGCTGGCCAACCCGGCGCTCAAGGACGTGCCCGCCGTCAAGGAGCAACGGTTCGCGGTGCTGCCGCTGTCGTCCACGGTGCTCGGCGTACGCGCGCCGGAGGCGGTCGAGTCGCTGGCCCGCCAGCTTCACCCGGACCACTTCGCGTGATCGGCACGGCGGCGCCGCGGGCCCGTGCGCGCCTGTCGTACTGGCTGGTCCTGGCCCTGCTCGCGGCGGTGGTCGGCGTCGCGGCCACGGCCGGGATCGCGGCCGGGTCCGTCGCGCTGGCCGCCGGTGACGTGTGGGGGATCGTGCTGCACCGGCTCGCGCCCGCGCTCGTCGAGCCCACCTGGCCGCCGGTCAGGGAGACGATCGTGATGGACGTACGGGTGCCGCGCGTGCTGCTGTGCGGCGTCGTCGGGGCGGGACTGTCGGTGTGCGGGATGGCGCTCCAGGCGCTGGTGCGCAACCCGCTGGCCGACCCGATGCTGCTGGGCGTCTCCTCGGGGGCGACCGTGGGCGCGGTGCTCGTCCTGGTGCTGAACGTCTCGCTGCTGGGGGCGTTCTCCTTGCCGCTGGCCGCGTTCGCCGGGGCGCTGGGCGCGCTGACGCTGGTGTACTTCCTGGCCCGCTCCGGCGGGCGGATGACCACCGTACGGCTCGTCCTGGCGGGGGTGGCGACCGCCGAGGTGCTCTCCGCGGTGGCCAGCTACCTCGTCATCACCTCGGGCGACCCGCGCAAGACCGAGTCGGCGCTGCGCTGGATGCTGGGCGGCTTCGGCGGCACCACCTGGGACCTGGTGCCGATCCCCGCGGCGGCCGTACTGCTCGGCACGGTGACGCTGCTCGGCGTGTCACGCCCGCTGAACCTGCTCCTGGCGGGCGAGGAGGCCGCCGCCTCGATGGGGCTGAACGTGCACCGCTTCCGCGGCTGGCTGTTCGTCCTCGTCGCCCTGGTGGTCGGGGCGGTCGTCGCGGTCAGCGGCGCCATCGGGTTCGTCGGGCTGATGCTCCCGCACGTCGTCCGCCTGCTGGTCGGCGCCGAGCACCGGCGCGCTCTCCCGGCCGCGGCGCTGCTGGGCGCGGCCTTCATGATCGCCGCCGACCTGGCGGCCAGGACGCTCGTCGCTCCGCAGGAGATCCCGATCGGCATCCTGACGGCGCTGGCGGGCGGACCGTTCTTCCTGTGGCTGATGAGACGGAGGGCGGCCCGATGACCCCGGGCGCGCTGCGCGTCGAGAACGTGGGCGTGGCCGTCGCCGGTCGGGCCCTGGTGCGTGACGCCTGCCTGGACGTGGCGCCCGGCGAGGTGGTGTCTCTGGTCGGGCCGAACGGGGCGGGCAAGTCCACCCTGTTACGCACCCTCTACCATGCCCGGCGGCCCACGTCGGGGCGGGTGCTGCTGGACGGCGAGGACGTCTGGCGGATGAGCGGCAGACGGCTCGCCCGGCGGCTGGCCGCCGTCCTGCAGGAGTCGCCGGGGGAGTTCGAGCTGACCGTGTACGAGGTCGTGGCCATGGGACGCAGCCCGTACAAGCGGGCCTTCCAGGGCGACGACCCCGACGACCGGCAGATCATCCTGGACGCCCTGGCCGCGCTCGACGTCACCGGGCTGGCGCGGGCGCCGTTCGACCGGTTGTCGGGAGGGGAGAAGCAGCGGGTCCTGATCGCCCGCGCCCTGACCCAGCGGACCGGGACCATCGTGCTCGACGAGCCGACCAACCACCTCGACCTGCGCCACCAGCTCGACGTGCTGCGGCTGGTGCGCGGCCTGGGCCTGACCGCCGTGCTCGCGCTGCACGACCTCAACCTGGCCGCCGCCTTCTGCGACCGGATCTGCGTCATGAACGCCGGCCGCATCGTCGCCGACGGGCCGCCCGACCACGTCCTCACGCCCGCGCTGCTGGCCGAGGTCTACCAGGTGGAGGCCGACGTGACCGCCCATCCCCGTACGGGCCTGCCGCAGATCACCGTGCTGCCCGGCATCGACGGGAGCCACGCCATGACCCCGCGCCGGCCATAGTGCGACCCCTGCCATGGGGAGTCGGGAACCGTTCGCCGCCGACTTGGCAACAACTGCTGTCCTGACTTATCGCCGAAAGGCCACAACATGCGCGAAACTCACCGAGCGGAGGGCGATGACGCCGCTCATCTCGAACGCTCCCGGCGCGAACCGGAAGCCTTCGCCGAGGTCTTTCGCAGGTACGCCGCCGATCTCACCCGTTACGTCACCAGAAGACTCGGGCCGGACGCCGCCGACGACGTGGTGATGGAGACGTTCCTCACGGCGTTCCGGCAGCGCGATCGCTACGACCTGTCCCGTCCGAACGCCCGCCCCTGGCTGTACGGCATCGCCACCAACCTCATCGGCCGCCACGTGCGTACGGAGGTGCACCAGCTACGCGTGCTCGAACGGACCGGCGCCGACCCGGTGACGGCCCCCTTCACCGACCACAGCGACGACCGGGTGAGCGCCGAGTCCTCCCGCCGCCGCCTGGCCGGGGCGCTGGCGACGCTGCCCAAGGGGCACCGTGACGCGCTGCTCCTGGTCGCCTGGGCCGGTCTCACGTATCCGGAGATCGCGGAGGCGCTGGACGTACGCCTCGGAACCGTGCGTTCACGCATCAACCGGGCCAGAGAAAGGCTGCGCAAAGAACTCGGAGGAGTCAATCCCATGGCCGTCATCAGTGAGGAGCCCGTCCATGAATGAGCTGACCGAGCTGGAACGCTTCCGCTCCGCAGTGCCCTCGCCCACCCAGGACGCCCTGACCGCCCAGGAGACCCGCCTCATGAACGCGCTGGCCACCGCCCCCTCTCCCCGGCCCAGGTCTCGTGGCCGCTTCGTGTTCGCCGGTCTGGTCGCCACCGCCGCGCTCGCCGCCGCGGCCGTCCTGGGCCCGATACTGGTCGGCCAGGAATCCGGCCCCACCGCCTACGCCAACTCCGCCATCGACATCGAACTGCGTGGCGACGACTACGTCGCCACGATCAAGGACCCGTTCGCCGACCACGCGCTCTACACGGAGGCGTTCCAGGCGATGGGCCTGAACGTGGCCCTGGACCTGCGGCCCGCCTCCCCGACGAAGGTCGGCCAGATCTTCCGGCTCGGCTTCGACGGCACCACCAGGGAGGACCGCATCGGCGGCGGCCTGGAGCCGGAAGGCTGCACTCCCGGGCAGCCCGGCTGCGCCCTCACCGTCACCGTGTCCAAGGGTTTCAGCGGCAAGGGCACGATCTACCTGGGCCGCCCGGCCAAACCGGGGGAGGCGTACCAGAACAACGCGGACGCCAGAAAGAAGGGCGAGTCTCTGGAGGGTTACGACCCGAACGGGCGCACGGTCGCCGAGGTCCTGGCCGAGACGCGCAGGCGCGGGCTCGAGGTGACGTTCCAGATCATCGAACCCCGCCCCGGCGGGGACGGCTTCTCGGCGAGCCCTGAGGCGCAGTCCGCCAAGGTGGGCGACCACTGGATCGTCTGGGCGGCCGAGCCGTCCCGGGAGGGTGCGGTACGTCTGCTGGTGTCGGAGAAGCGGGTGGCGAAGAACCCCGTCCACGGGGACTGACCTCCCTCGCGCGGCTGCTCGCCCTCCCCAGGTTCGTGGCGCGTATCTCGACGCGGACCAGCGCTCTCAGAAGGAGAGCAGCCGGTGGTCAACCATGATCCACGGTCGTGGATCATGGTTGTCGGCATCGTCCCCCGAGCAGCGGTACCCGCCACGTGAGGAGTGATCGGTCATGGCCGACGAGGCAGCACAGCGCGTTTTCCAGGCGGTCGACACGTTCGAGCCGGACGAGTTCGTCCGACTGCTGGCCGAGGACGCCAGGATGGTGTTCGGCAACGCCGAGCCCCTGGTGGGGCACGAGGCCATCACCGCCGGGCTGCGGGCGTTCTACGCCACCATCGCCGGGCTCCGGCACCGGATCGTCAGGAGCTGGCAGGTCGAGGCCGACACCGTGGCCGAGACCGAAGTGACCTACCAGCGCCTCGACGGCAAGGACGCGAGCGTCGTGGCCGTGTCCATCTGGCAGACGGGCGAGGACGGGTTGATCACGGACTACCGCATCTTCGTCGACCTGGCGCCCGTCTACGCGGCGTAGGGCCACGTCGCCGGGCGGCCACGGCCATCGCGCCCGCCCGCGTCCTCACCTCCTCCCGGACGGCAGCCTGTGCGGGGCCGCTCAGTCCTTGATGATCGCGTCGCGGGGGCCGCCGTAGACGGGGTTCTTGTCCAGGCGCTGCTCTGTCACGAGCAGTTGGATCACGCCCTTGGCGTTCTCCTGCGCCTCCCAGACGACCCAGTGGTCGCCGACGGGCTCATCCTGCGTGTAGCTGATGCCGTACCCACCGGGGTTCCCCGGCGGGACGGCGATGACCGCGAAGACCACCTTCTTGTCACGGCGTCTCAGCTCGGGCAGCACCTCGCCGACGGTCTTCTCGTCCACGCGCAACCCCTCCAGCGAGCCGCCCTTGAAGGTCGCGGGGCGGAACTCCGGCTCGTACTTGACCGGCGGGGGTTCCGGCACCGGCTCGCAGGGCGCGATCGGGCCCTCCATCAGATACGAGGTGGTCGCTCCGTTCTTGCCGCTGATGGACCAGACGAACGTCTGGTCCGGGCGGAACAGCGTGGTGTTGATGCGCATCTGCCAGCCCTCGGACTCGCCGGGGATGTTCTCCGGCACGCTGTACAGACCGCGCGGGATGTTCTCCACGTGCTTCCCGCGCGGCTCCCGGCACATCATGCCCTCGGGGACGTGGTCCACTATCGCGGGCACGTTCAACTCCCGCAGCCGCTTCTCCAGCCCCTCGGCGTCGTCGAAGTCGCGGATCTGGATCGTCACCATCCCGTCGTCCAGGTTGACGGCGTACGAGCTGGGCACCCCGTCCTGCAACACGATGGGGACGGCCACGATGCCCGCGGCGAGCGCGACCGCGGTCGCCATCCCGAACGCCAGCCGCCCGCGCGTGTACCGGCGGCGGCGGGGCCCCTGCGCCGTGGTGGCCGCCGGGGCGGGCTCCTGCGCGGTGATCTCGGCCAGCAGCGCCCGTGCCCCCGCGCCGGACGGCTCACCTCCGCGACCACCGGGTTCGACCCGGGCCAGCGGCCTGATCGCGTCGATCTCGTCGCTGTTCTTCACGGTGCTCCTCACAGTGGTCTCTCCGCCGGGACCAGCCGGCTCTCCGCGTGGACGTGCACACCCGCCGCGGCGAGCGCACGGGACAGGCGCCTGCGGGCGCGGTGCAGCCTGATGCGTACGGCGTTGCGCGACAGCCCCAGCGCCTTGGCGATCTCCTCGCGCTCCAGGCCCTCCCAGGCGACCAGGGACAGCAGCTCCCGGTCGTCGTCGGGCAGGCTCCTGAACGCCCGGCCGATCGCGTCCAGCTCGACCTCGGTGTCCGGGGAGTGCCCGTACAGGTCGGCCAGTTCGGCGTCCAGTTCGGCCGTACGCGCCCGGCGCCGGTTGTCGCCACGGAAGTGGTTGGCCAGGACCTTGCGTGCCACGCCGTACAGCCAGAGCGTGGCCTCGGCGCCCTCGGGCAGCTCGTCCACCCGGCGCCAGGCGACGGTGAAGGTCTCGGCGACCACGTCGGCGGCGTCCTGCGGCGAGTCGCAGCGGCGTACGGCGTAGGCCGTGATCTGGCCGTAGGCCAGGGCGTAGGCGGCCTCGAACTTGGCCAGCCGTTCGTCATCCACGGGCGGTTCCCATGGTGAGTCTCCTCATCGGCTCAATTACTCGGACACCTACGCCTATGTGCGTACATCACCCATCATTTCGAGAGGCGGCGAGACGCGCAGGAGCAGGCTCACCCGGCAGGGCTCACCGGGCGGCGGACGCGGCCGTCCGGACGCGTCGAAGAACCCGCCCAGGACGCTCCCCGGTGACGACGGAGTCGCGGACGACCGGGCGGCCGTTGACCACCACGTGCCGCACGCCCGTCGCGTAGGAGAGGGGAGCGGCGTAGGTCGCGGTGTCGGCGACCGTCGCCGGGTCGAAGACGGCCAGGTCGGCGCGGGCGGACTCGGTGAGGACGCCCCGGTCGGCGAGGCCCAGCCGGGCGGCGGGCAGCGCGGTCATCTTCCGCACCACCTCCGGGAGTCGGAGCAGCCCGCGATCGCGGCCGAGGGCCAGCGCGCGGGCGAAGGCGCCGAAGTTGCGCGGGTGGTGATATCCGCCGGCGGACACGTCCAGCGTCCAGCCGTCGCTGACCACCGCGCTGGTGGGATGGCGGAGCACCGTGTCGACGTCGTCCTGGGCCATGGCGTGGTTCACGATCACAACATCGGCCCGATGCTCCTCCAGCACGGCGAGCACCGCCTCCGCCGGGTCGATGCCCTCGGCGTCGGCGAGGCGCTGGAGGGTCTCGCCGGTCCAGCGGCTGTAGCGGCCCTCGGGCATCGTGGCCAGCACGGTCGCCTCGGGGCGGAAGGTGCGTCCGGCGCGGGCGCGCAGGTCGGCGGCGATCGCCTGCCGGGCCTCCGGGTCGCGCAGGCGTTCGAGGAGGGCCTGCGGGCCGCCGTCCATCGCCCAGTCCGGCAGCCGCGCGGTCAGCCAGGTGGAGGAGGCGGTGTACGGATAGACGTCGCAGGCCACGTCGAGCCCCTCGGCGCGGGCGGCGTCGATCAGCCGCAGCGCCTCGCGGACCTTGCCGTGGTTGGCCGGGGCCATCGCCTTGAGATGCGAGATCTGCAGGCGTACGCCGGTGCTCGCGGCCGTGGTCAGCGCCTCCTCGACCGCCTCGATCAGCCGGTCGCCCTCGTCGCGCATGTGGGTGCTGTAGAGGAGGCCGTGCTGCCGGGTCTCGGCGACCAGGGCGGTGATCTCGTCGGCACCGGCGAACGACCCCGGAGCGTAGACCAGCCCCGTGGAGAGGCCGAAGACACCCTGGTCGGCGGCCTCGGCCAGCAGCCGCCGCATCCGCGCCACCTCCTCGCCGGTCGCCTCCCGCCGCTCGGCGCCGACCACCGCACCGCGTAGCGCGCCGTGCCCGACCAGGGCGGCGAGGTTGACCGCAGGGCCGGACGCCTCGACGGCCGCGGCGAAGGCGTCGAAGTCCGGCCACGGGCCGGTGGCGGAGGCCCCGCCGCCCTGGCTCCCGGGTGCGTCGGCGACGGTCGGGAAGGGCGAGATTCCGCAGTTGCCGGTGACCAGGGTGGTGACTCCCTGGCGCAGGCAGGACTCGGCGGCCGGGCTGTGGGTGATGCTGAGGTCGGCGTGCGAGTGGAGGTCGATGAACCCGGGCGCGACGGCCAGGCCGGCACAGTCCAGGACCTCCGCGGCCTCGGTGTCGCCGCCGGAGGGAAGGACTGCGGCGATCCGGTCGTCCAGGACGCCCACGTCGGCGGGCCGCCCTGGGCCGCCGGTGCCGTCGTAGACGATGCCGCCGCGGAGAAGAAGATCAAAGGTGGGCACTGTGCTTCCTCGGCTGTTCGATGTGTGGCGTTGGCTGGCATGGTCGGGAAGTATGTACTAGTCTCTTTTTTTATTATGAAGGACGTACACATCTATGAACGCGATCAGGACGGGTTCCTCTACGACCCTCGGGTCAGGGCGGCGATGGCCCAGCTCGCGGATGGCGACCTGCTCGCCTTCGAGGCGGGCGCCGCCGTCCGCACCGCCTATCACGCCGTCGAGCGCATGCGTGCCCACGGCTCCGAGGGCAGGGGCGTCAGCGCGGGCGCTCTCGACGTGCTGATCCGGCTCAGCACGGCCGACCGGGGCATCAGCATCGGCGACCTGGCCCGCGCCTGCGGGGTCAGTTCTCGCAACGTCACCGGGCTGGTGGACACCCTGGAGCGCGACGGGCTGGCCCGCCGCGTTCCCGATCCCCAGGACCGGCGGTCGGTCCTGGCCGAGATCACCTCCGGCGGGCGGGAGTGGATCGCGGCATTCCGTGAGCCGTCGCGGCTCGCGATGCGGGCGATGTTCGCGGGCTTCACGCCGGAGGACCTGCTCGCCTTCCGTGACCTGTGCCTGCGGCTGGCCGCCAATCAACACCGTCTCGCCGACCACCTTCGCCAGATCGGATCCCAGCCGTGACCACGACCGCGCAGGACCGGACGCGCCGCGCCGTACGCGGCTATCACGAGGCCCGCTTCCGTGGCGACGTGCCCGCTGCCGCGGCGCACCTCGGGGAGCCGTTCCGGTTCCAGAGCCCGTTCATCAGCTCCGAGGATCGCACGGGACATCTGGCCACGTTGCCGGGCTTCGTGTCGATCGTGACCGGGGTCGAGCTCATCAGCGAGCTGTACGGCGAGGCCGAGGCGACGCTCGTCTACGACGTGCACACCGCCACACCGGTCGGCACGCAGCGCACCGCCGAACACTTCCGCCTGGACGGCGACAAGATCGTCTCGATCCTGCTGCTGTTCGACGCCTCGCCCTGGCAGCCGATGACGGCCCAGATCCAGCCGGGGTGACCGGCGGGTAATTCGATTGATCGTCCTGACTCGGACACTAGGATCCGTACATGTCCGAACTGGCACGGTTGCGCTGGCAACTCGATGTGTCCTGGTCGCTGTTGTCCCTGCACCTGGACCGGGTGACCGACGAAGACGCCCTGTGGGAGCCCGCCGCGAACTGCTGGAACGTCCGGCGGCAGCCCGACGGGACGTGGGCGGCCGACTGGGCCGTGCCGGAGCCCGAGCCCATCCCGGCTCTCACGGTCGGCTGGGTGATGTGGCACATCGGCTTCTGGTGGAGCCACGCTCACACGCGGTGCTTCGGGGACCCCGAGGCGGCGGCCGCGGGGATCGACTGGTCGCAGGCCGCGTCGCTGACGCCGTGGCCCGGGGACGTCGCGTCGGCGGTCAAATGGCTGAACGAGTGCCGCGATCGGTGGAGCGGCGCGGTGGAGTCGCTGAGCCAGGAGGACCTGGACTCCACCGAACGCAGCCGCTGGTTCGCCGACGGAACGCTCTCCCTGGGCCACGTGCTCGCGTGGGCGAACATCGAACTCATGAAGAACGCCGCCGAAATCGGCACCCTGCGCCACCTGCGACGCGCGGACCAGGGCTGACGAGGGCGGCCCCTAGCGGGTGGATGCGACGAACCTCCCGCCCGACAGCCGACCCCCCATGACCGGGCCGGACGTCTCGATCGGTTACCGGGCGCGCAGGAAACCGGTGACGAGCGCGGAGACCGTCGCCGGTTGCTCGGCGAGCAGGTCGTGACTGCCGTCCAGTTCCTTGACCTCGACGGTGGGCGGCAGGTCGGCCAGGTCGCGGCGCACTCCTCGCCGGAACGCCGCCATCAGCTCCCCGCCCGGCATGCCCGGCGGGTCCTGGGTCGGGATCACCACCAGCGCGCGGCAGGTCACCCGGCGCAGCAGCGGGATCGTGTCGCGGAACTCGGGCGTGTACCTGACGGCATCGAGGAGGTCCGCGCCGGGCCTGGCGTACGTCTGCCCGCCGCGCTCCGCGAGGGCCCGCCGGGGGAACATCGCCCGCAGCTCCGCGGGCAGGGGCTGCCCCATGGCCGCGGCCTGGGCGTCGAACGCGGCCTTGAGCTTCCCCAGCGCCTCGTCCCGCAGGGCGGGGTCCATCCCCGGGTAGTTGGCCGGGTCGCTCTCGGCCGAGCGCAGCCCGTCGAGGTTGACGACGGCGGGGCACTCGGGATGGCGCAGCGCCCACTGGACGGCCAGCATGCCGCCGAGTGAGTGCCCGGCGATCGCCGGGTTGCCGAGGCCGAGGTGGCGTACCACGGCCTCGACGTCGTCCAGCACCCGCGCCCACTCCCACGGGCCGTCGCCGGACAGGCCGTGGCCGCGCAGGTCCATCGCCACGGCGCGGTGGCCGTCGAGGCGCAGCGCGTCCCAGGCTTCCAGGGTGCCGCCGAGCCCGTGCAGGAGGAGTACGGGCTCGCCGTCGCCGCCATGGTCGCGTACGGCGAGGGCGATCTCGTGGTCAGTGACGATCACGTCGTGTGGCATGAGGCTCCTGTGGTTGGTTCAGCCGGGCGTGGACGGAGGCCGTGGTCACCCCGCCGTCCTGATGGCGGTCGAGCTTGGCGCGTTTGACGAGGTCGTGGACTCCCTGCCGGGTGATGCCGAGCATGGCCCCCGCCGTGGCGAACGGCACCGCCTCCTTGCCGGGGTGGCCGGCGCTCCTGGCCACCGCCCTGCCGAAGGCCGTGCCCCACCACTCGTCGGGCGGATCGAACGGGCCGTCCCCGGGGAAGAGCGCCGCGACCAGCCGCGCCGCCATGTGGACGGCGAGCCGGTCGTCGGGCCCCAGGAGTTGTGCGGCCCACACCTCGGCCTCGATCCGCAACCGCCGCCGGACGGGGGTCACCTCGTCGTCCGACCCGAGCAGGATCTCCAGGGGGTCGGTGATCCGGCGTTCCACGAGATCGACCAGCTCGCGGACCAGGGCGACGTGCTCGCGCGTACTCACTTGACGAACGATAGCAAGTACTTGCTGCTTCATGTCAAGTAGTGAAGGTCGCCGTGGAGTGGTGGTTCCGGAGCCTTGGGCAGGGGTTGGTCGGCGGCGTCGGGCGCCTGAATTTTGGTAGATCTTTTCCCGGAATCGCCCACGATGGGACACATCGGACATGCCCTCTGACCTGGCGTTTTTACCTTCCAAAGGGCTGTTGAACCGCTCTTGGGGTGCACTTGACCTGCGGAAACATCAGGCTACCCTCGCCCTATCGCAGATTTCCGGTTTATTCACATAGGTCACCTGATTACCAATTTTGTCAGGATCTATGTGCATAAATCCGGTCTTGTTCGGGAGGTCCCCTCACTTCCATGACGCCAGAGATTCAGAGGTTCATCGAACTGCTCCAGAGCCAGGTCGGCTATGCCGACAAGGGCTCGTCCACCAAGTTCGGCGAATGGTACGGCAACAACGTCGGGTTCGACGCCGAGTACAACTCGGCCCCGTGGTGCGACATGTACCTCTCGTGGGCGGCGCACAAGCTCGGCTACCAGGAGTGGATCGGGCAGTTCGCGTGGACGGTGGACCACGCGAAGTGGTTCCGGCAACAGCATGCCTGGGGGAAGACCCCGGAGCCCGGCGCGCTCGTCTTCTTCGACTGGAGTGACACCGGTCAGATCGACAACATCGACCACGTCGGCGTCGTGACGAAGGTGAAGGGCGACAAGATCCTCACCATCGAGGGCAACACCGGCGGCGGCGTCGTACAGCGCAGGGAACGCGACACGAGCAGCGTCGTCGGCTACGGCTACCCGGAGCTGGTCAAGTCCCGCCAGGACGAGACCCAGGCCAACATCCAGGCGGTCCAGGCGAGATCCGGCGACCAGGCCGAGCCCGGCACCCAGTCCGTCCAGGCAGGGTCCGGCACCCAGCCTGTCCAGGCGGGGTCCGAGAGCAGCCCCGTCCAGGCGGGGTCCGGCCCTCAGGCGCCCCGGCAGCAGGCCGACGACCGGCCGGGCGAAGCGGGGCCCGGCCAGGACACGTCCCGAGACCGACCCGCCGACCAGACCTCTGACAGCCACATGACCCAGGGACAACCCGGCCAAGGCCCCTCCGACACGCGGTCCGACGCGTACACGACCGGCGAACAGCCCACCGACCGGGCACCCCGCCAGCCGTCCGGCGGCCGTACGGGCGAGGACCGCCAGCCCGGCGACAACACCGTCCAGGGAACTCGCGACCAGAACTCTCAGGCGACCGACGACCACCCGACGCAAACGGGCGACCGGCCCACCGCCGACCGCCCGGGTACGGACGCCGCAGACGGACCGCCCTCCCAAGGAGAGCCGGCCGACTCTCCGGGCTCGGACAGCGCGCGGGACGACTCCCACTCCACCGACGCACGCCCCACCCACGCACCGGCTCAGGCTTCGGAAGCCCCGCCGAGCGCGCCCGCCCCAGCCCCGAGCACCGAAGACCACCTGCCCGCCACGGTCGCCCCGGCCCCAAGCTCCGGTGACGTCCCGTCCGCCACGGCCGTCCCGGTTCCGGGCTCCGCTGACGTCCCGTCGGCGGCTGTCCCGGCTCCGAGTTCCGGCGACGTTCCGGCTGCTACGGCGGTTCCGGCTCCGAGTTCCGGCGAGAGCCCGGCCGCCACCCCGTCGTCCGACACATCGACCCCCACCTCCACCCCGACCTCCGAAGCGCCGACCACCCCGACCCCCACCGCCACCGAGAGCACCGGGACGCCGACCACCAGCCCCACACCCACAGAAACCCCGACCTCCGAAACGCCGTCCCCCACGGACACCTCTACGCCAACCCCTTCGGAGACGGCGTCCCCCACGGACAGCACCACGCCAACCCCTTCCGAGACGACTTCACCCACAGCCACCGCGAGCCCGACCTCCGAGACGCCCTCGGCCACGGCCACCGCCTCCGTGCCGCAGACGTCGCCGGAGACCACGGCTCCAGAGACCGCTGTTCCGGAGACGTCGGCACCGGAAACCACAGCTCCGGAAACCACCGCCGCCTCGCCGACCGACACCGCCACCGAGTCGGCCGAGCCGACGGAGGCGACCGAGTCGACCGAGCCCGCCGCCTCCCCCGAACCCGAGCCGACCGCCTCTCCGTCGGAGGCGGCGGCCACGTCCAAGTCCGAGCCGACGGCCGCCTCCACTCTCTCCTCGGTCGAGGATGAGGACGCCGGGACGGCGGCGAAGGTGACCGGCACCACGTCCGCGACCGCCTTCCCCACACAGCTCCAAGCCTCGGCTTCCGGCCCGCTGCCGGGCATGTCCACCCCGACGTTGGTCACCACGGCGGTGGTGGCCGTGCTGGCTCTGTTCGCGGTGTTCGCCGTGCTCAAGACCCGTGCGGGCGCCCGCTCGGCCGCCACCGCGTACCCGGCGCCGAGCCCGTCCATCCCGACCCCGGCCCCGACCCTGGCCCCACGTCACGGGGTTGCCGAGCCCGACGAGGGCTCGATGTGGCGGCGGGAGCTGCTGGAGGCCATCGAGGCCGCCGCCGTCCTGCCGCTCGACACCACCGCGCCCGGTCAGGAGGACGACGACCCGCCCCACGCCCAGCAGGAGAACCCCGACTCGGAATCGGCCGCCCAGGAGGAGGACGCACTGACCGAGCCGCTGGAGGTCGTCACCCCCACCGAGTCGTTCGAGTCGCTCGTCGACACCGGTCCCTTCGAACGCATCGTCATCCCCCCGGCGACGACCCCGTTCGACGCCTTCACCCCGCACGACGCCGAGAACGAGGGCGAGGACGAGGACGAGGACGGCACCGCAGAAGGGACGCCACCACCGGCCCCCGACGGCGTCTGATCCGCCAGGGCCCGCCCGCCCCCCGCGACAGCCGGGACGGTCACCACTGGTAGGGCAGGTACTTGCCGTCGAGGGTGATGACGACCCGGTCGCCCGCCGGGTCGGGGACCCGCCTGACGTCGAGACGGAAGTTGATGGCGCTCATGATGCCGTCGCCGCACTGCTCGTGGATCAGCTCCTTGATGGCCGGTCCATAGACCTGGATCACCTCGTAGAGCCGGTAGATGGTCGGATCGACCGGGACGGCGGACTCCAGCCCGCCACGGGTGGGCTGCATCCTGAGGGCGAGTGCGACGTCGTCGCCGAGTTCGAGCAGGGCCGCCGCCGTCGCCGCCTCGTCCTTGCTCATCGGGTGCTGGCCGAGCAGGGCCGCCGTGGTCCACGCCAGGGGCCGGCCGACGGCCTGGGCGAGCTGTTCCCAGGTCACGCCGGTCACCTCCTTGGCATGGCGGACGGCCTGGGCTGCTTCCTGCTTGGTGACCACTGCTACTCCATGGAGGTCGAGGGCGGCCGGGCGCACGCAAACGCATGGGCTGTCCCCTCGGTCCCGGAGGCAACGGCCGGGACCGAAGGGACAAGTTCGGTCACGTCCTGGTGCTGTAGGAGTGGGCTCCGGTTCCGGCCAGGGCGCCGCCGTCGACGATGAGGTACTCGTCGCGGATGGGCTTGTCGTCCAGCCAGGCTTCGAGGATCTCGCGGGTGCCGGCGGCGTAGCGGGCCTGCGCGGACAGCGAGGAGCCGGAGATGTGCGGGGTCATGCCGTGGTGGGGCATGGTCCGCCAGGGGTGGTCGGCGGGGGCGGGCTGGGGGTACCAGACGTCTCCGGCGTAACCGGCGAGCTGCCCGCTCTCCAGCGCGCGGACGATGGAGTCGCGGTCGGCGATCCGGGCGCGGGCGGTGTTGATCAGGTACGCGCCGCGCTTCATGGTGGCCAGCAGCCGGTCGTTGAACAGGCCCTCGGTCTCCGGGTGGAGCGGGGCGTTGACGGTGACCACGTCGCAGTGCGGGACCATGGAGGCGGTGTCGGGGTGCCAGGTGAGCCCGAGTTCGGCCTCCACCTCCTCCGGCAGCCGGTGCCGGTCGGTGTAGTGCAGGTGGACGTCGAACGGCTTGAGCCGGCGCAGCACGGCCAGCCCGATGCGTCCGGCGGCGACGGTGCCGACGTGCATGCCCTCCAGGTCGTACGAGCGGGCGACGCTGTCGGCGATGTTCCAGCCGCCGTCCAGCACCGTCTGGTGGGACGGCAGATAGTTGCGCACCAGCGACAGGATCATCATCACCACGTGCTCGGAGACGCTGATGCTGTTGCAGTAGGTGACCTCGGCGACGGTGACGCCACGGGAGATGGCGGCGTCGAGGTCGACGTGGTCTGACCCGATTCCGGCGGTGATGGCCAGTTTGAGCCGGGGCGCGCGGGCGATGCGCTCGGCGGTCAGGTACGCGGGCCAGAACGGCTGGGAGATGACCACGTCGGCGTCGGCCAGCTCACGGTCGAAGGCGGAGCCGCCGGGGGTGCCGTCGCCGTCCTTGTCGGAGGTGACGACCAGGGTGTGGCCGCGCGCTTCCAGGAAGCGGCGGAGCCCCAGCTCGCCGGAGACGCTGCCGAGCAGGTGCCCTGGGGTGAAGTCGACCGCCGAGGGGGTGGGCAGGGTCTGCCCGCCGGGGTACTCGGACAGGGCGGGCAGGTCGTCGCGGGCGTAGGTGGTGGGGTATCCGTCGATGGGGTCGTCGTAGAGCACGCACAACACTTTGGCCATGGTTCCGGCTCCTTGTCGGTCGGGGTGATCTCTACTGTCGTCCGGGGTGTCTTCGCAGGTCAAAGCGTTTGTATCTATCGAGTGATAGGGGCCTTCTATGCCGTTCGGTAACGGGGAGGAAACACCGGTCCGCCTAGTCTCGGCGGCCGGCGACAGCCGTGATCGTCAGCAGGGCGAACCCAGGAAAGGCAGCCATGACCGCGCCTCACCACCACCGGCCCGCCGAAGACGGCCCGAGCGGCCAGATGAGCCCGAGCGGCCGGACCAGCCCCACCCGGCGCACCCTGCTGACCGGCGCCGCGGCCACCGCGTCGCTGGCGGTGAGCGACCTGGCGACCGGAAGGACACCCGCTCACGCCGAACCCGCCCATGCCGACCGCGCCGAGCCCGTGCCGCCGAGCCTGCGGCCGGGCGGGGAGTTCGACGCGTACGTGGCCCGCCTGGCGCAGGCCGACCAGTTCTCCGGAACCGTGCTGCTGCGGCACCGTTCGCGCCCGGTGCTGGCCCGCTCGTACGGCATGGCGGACCAGGCCCGCTCGATCCAGAACGGGCCTGACACGATCTTCAAGCTGGCGTCCGTGAGCAAGTGCCTCACCGCCGTGGCGCTGGGCCAACTGGTGCAGCGTGGCAAGGTCGACCTGCACGCGCCCCTGGGCGACTATCTGGACGGCTTCTCGGCGGAGACCGCGAAGGTGACCGTCCACCACCTGCTGACCCACACCGCGGGCCTGGGCGAGTACGCGCAGTCCCCCGAGTACCGCCAGGGGCTCAAGGAGTGGGCGAGCGAGCGGGAGCTGATGGACGGCGTCCTCGCCCTCATCAGGAAGCAGGAGACGACTCCCGCCTTCACCCCGGGCACCCGGCACGTCTACAGCAACAGCGGCTACTTCGTGCTCGGCGCGGTCGTCGCGGCGGCCTCGGGCGTGCCGTACCACGACTACGTGCGCACGAACGTGATCGCCGCGGCGGGCATGCGGCGTTCGGGCCTGTACACCCGGCCGCAGGTCCTCGAGAGCCGGGAGATCGCCCACCCGTACTGGACGCAGCAGTCAGGAGAGCGGGCCGACTTCACCACCAGCGAGTTCTTCGGCCACGTCGGGGGACCCGCCGACGGCGTCTACGCCTCCGCGCCCGACCTGCTCGCCTTCGTCGACGCGCTGACCAGGGGCAGGCTCCTGAGCCCGGCCTACGCGGCGGCCTGCACGAGCGGCAAGGTCCTGCTGTCGCCCACGGACAGGCCCGTCGTCCCCGCCGACGCCCGCTTCTACGGCTACGGCTTCCGCGACACCGTCACCGGGGGCCACCGCACCTGGGGACACTCCGGCAGCGCCGTGGGCGTGGCGGCCAACCTCGACGTCTTCCCCGGCCTCGACTGGGCCGTGGTCGTCCTGAGCAACTACGACACCCCGATCACCCCGATCGTGCTCAAGGCACGCGAGCTGATCACCCGCTCGGCGCCGCCCGCCACGGAAGGAGGCTAGGCTTCACCTTCGGGCCGCCGCCGTTGTTGGCAGTGCAAGGTGCACAGCCACCGGCCGCCGACTGTGGAATGTCCACACTGACACCTCGCCCTCGACTGCCTACCGTAAGCGTCCAACCACAGGTTCCGCTTGGTAAGGGAGGTCGACATGGCCTCAGGCGTCGGTGTCGACGATTACGCGCTCTCCAGGGTGCCCGAGAGCGCCCGCTACTCATGGTTCTCGGTCGCCGTGCAACGCTTCGGCCAGGTCTCGGCGCTGAGCCAGTTCCTGCTCGGGGCCACCCTCGGTTTCGGGATGGGGTTCTGGCAGGCGTTCCTGGCGCTGACGCTCGGCGCCGTCATCCTCGAGGTGGTCGCCGTCTTCGTCGGCGTGATCGGGGTGCGGGAGGGGCTGTCCACCTCCATGCTGGCCCGCTGGACGGGGTTCGGCAGGGCCGGTTCCGCGGTGATCGGGCTGGCGATCGGGATCAGCCTGATCGGCTGGTTCGGCATCCAGTCGGCGGTCTCCGCGCAGGGGCTGGCCAGTCTGGTCGGGGTCCTGCCCGAGTGGGGCTGGTCGCTGGTGTTCGGGCTGGTGGTCACCTCGATCGTGTTGTGGGGCTTCGGCTCGATGGCGTGGACGGCGTATGTGACCGTGCCCGCGTTCCTCGTCCTGGTCGGCTGGTCGATCATCAGCGAGCTGTCCCGGCACGACGTCGGCGCGCTCGTCGCCTCGGCGCCGCCGGGCCCGCAGCTCACCCTGCTGCAGGGGACGACGCTGGTCGCGGGCGGGTTCATCGTGGGCGCGATCATCACGCCCGACATGACCAGGTTCAACCGCAGCGTCGGCGACGTGGTCAAGCAGACGCTGGTGGGCATCACGCTGGGCGAGTACGTGATCGGCCTGGCCGGGGTGCTGCTGGCGCACGCCGTCGGCACCAGCGAGATCACCACGATCGTCACGTCGTCGGTGGGCTGGGTCGGCATCCTGGTGATCGTCGCCGGCACCGTGAAGATCAACGACTGGAACCTGTACTCGTCCGGCCTGGGCCTGGTGAACTTCGTCGGCACGGTCTTCGGCAGGAAGGTGCACCGCGGCGTGGCCACGGCCGTCATCGGCGTGCTGGGCAGCGTGCTGGCCGCGGCGGGCGTGCTGAGCCACTTCATCGACTTCCTGACGCTGCTCGGCGTGGTGTTCCCGCCGATCGCGGGGATCATGGTGGCCGAGTACTTCGTGGTGCGGCGCTGGCGCGGCGACCTGGAAGCCGCCAGGGCGAGCGGCGGCCTGCCCGAGACGGCGCCTGACTGGGTGCCCGCCACGCTGGTGGTCTGGCTGGTCGCGGCCCTGGTCGGGAGGTTCGTCGAGGTGGGGCTGGGCAGCATCAACGCCCTGGTCGTCGCGTTCGTGCTCTACGTGGTGGCCGGGAAGCTGGGGCTCGTCCGCGGTGTGGGGGCCCGCCGCACGGCCGACGCGGTAGCCGTCTGAACAACGACAAAGGGGAATGGGAGATCTCGTGCGCATCGGTATCGACGTAGGTGGCACCAACACCGACGCCGTCCTCCTGGACGGCAGGGAGGTGCTCGCCGCCGTCAAGACCAGCACCACCGCCGACGTCACCTCCGGCATCGTCAGCGCGCTGGAGCAGTTGCAGCGGCAGCGGGCGTTCGACCCGGCGGACGTGCGGGCCGTGATGATCGGCACCACGCACTTCATCAACGCGCTCGTGGAGGCCCGCCGGCTGGCTCCGACCGCCGCGCTGCGGCTCAGCCTGCCCGCGGGGGCGTCGCTGCCGCCGATGGTCGACTGGCCGCAGCGGCTGGTCGACGCGGTGTCCGGACGCAGCTACCTGGTGCACGGCGGGCACGAGTTCGACGGCCGGCACATCGCGGAGCTGGACGAGGCCGAGGTGCGCAAGGCCGCCGAGGACATGGGCCAGGCGGGGGTCCGCAGCGTCGCCATCACGTCGGTGTTCTCCCCGGTCAACGCCGAGTTCGAGGCGCGCGCCGCCGAGATCGTCGAGGCGGAGCTGCCGGGGGTGGAGATCTCGCTGTCGCACGAGATCGGCCGGATCGGCCTGCTGGAGCGGGAGAACGCCACCATCATCAACGCCGCGCTGCGCGAGCTGGCCGCGCACATCGTGGACGGCCTGGCGGCCTCGGTCAGCGGGGCGGGCATCACCGCGCCGCTCTACCTGAGCCAGAACGACGGCACGCTGATGGACGTCGACTTCGCCCGCCGCTACCCGGTGGCGACGTTCGCCTCGGGGCCGACGAACTCGATGCGCGGCGCGGCCGTTCTGTCCGGGCTGGACACGTGCGCGGTGGTGGACGTCGGCGGCACCACGAGCGACGTGGGCGTGCTGCGGCACGGCTTCCCCCGCGAGGCCACCACGGACGTGACGGTGTCCGGCATCCGGACGAACTTCCGCATGCCGGACGTGTTGTCGATCGGCATCGGCGGCGGCAGCCGGGTACGCGGCGAGGCCGGGTCCGTCACCGTCGGCCCCGACTCCGTCGGCTACGAGCTGACCGCCAAGGCCCTGGTGTTCGGCGGCGACACGCTGACCGCGACCGACATCGCGGTGGCCGCGGGCCGGGCGGAGATCGGCGATCCCGGCCTGGTGGCGCACCTGGACAAGGGGCTGGTCGAGGCGGCGCTGCGGCGGATCGCCGGGGACGTGGCCGACGCGGTGGAGCGCATGCGCACCTCCGCCGAGCCGCTGCCGGTCGTCGCGGTCGGCGGCGGCTCGATGCTGCTGCCCGACGAACTGGCCGGCGCGGGCGCCGTGCACCGGCCCGCCCACTACGCGGTCGCCAACGCGATCGGCGCGGCCATCGCGCAGATCGGCGGCGAGGTCGACCGCGTGTACGCCGTCGAGCCCGGCCGCCGCGACACCGTGGTGGACGCCGCCAAGCAGGAGGCCGTGGACCGGGCCGTGGCGGCGGGCGCGTCCCCGTCGAGCGTGCGGATCGTGGACTTCGACGAGGTGCCGATCCCGTACCTGCCCGGCAACGCCACCCGCATCAGGGCCAAGGCCGTCGGGGAGCTCCAGCTCACCGACGGGAAGGGACGCTGACCATGCGCGAGATCAGCCTGACCGACCTGGACGACCTCGCCATCGGCGCGGCCATCCTGGGCACGGGCGGCGGCGGCGACCCGCACATCGGCCGCCTGCTGGCCGCCTCCGCCGTGCGCGAGTACGGCCCGGTCACCCTCTGCCCGCTCGACGAGCTGCCGCGGGACGCGGCCGTGCTGCAGGTGGCGATGATGGGCGCGCCGACCGTGATGGTGGAGAAGCTGCCCTCGATCGACCAGGTGTCCAAGGCCGCCCAGGCGCTGTCCGGCTACCTGAGCAGCGGGCTCACCCACATCGCCTGCGCGGAGGCGGGCGGGGTCAACTCGCTGATCCCCGTGGTCGCGGCGGCGCAGCTCGGCCTGCCGCTGGTGGACGCCGACGGCATGGGCCGCGCCTTCCCGGAGATCCAGATGGTGCTGCCCACCCTGTACGGAGTGCGGGCCACGCCCATGTCGATCGCCGACGAGAAGGGCAACCGCGTCGTGCTGGACGCCGTGGACAACCACTGGGCCGAACGACTGGCCCGCTCGGCGACCATCGACATGGGCTGCTCGGCGATGATCGCGTCGTACGCGATGACCGGCGACCAGGCCCGCGAGTCGCTCGTGCCCGGCTCGCTCAGCCTGTGCGCGGAGCTGGGTGAGCTGGTGCACCGGGCCCGCGCCGCGCACACCGACCCGGTGGACGCCGTGGTGACCCGGCTGGGCGGGCGCCGCCTGTTCACCGGCAAGGTCACCGACGTCGAACGCCGCACCACGACCGGCTTCGCCCGCGGCACCGCGACCCTGTCCGGCATGGACGAGGACGCGGGCGGCGAGCTGGTGCTGCGCTTCCAGAACGAGTACCTGGTCGCCGAGATCGACGGCGAGGCGCGGGCGACCGTACCTGACCTGATCTGCACCCTCGACCGCGAGTCGGGCGAGGCCGTCACCACGGAGGCGCTGCGGTTCGGCCAGCGGGTGTCCGTGATCTACGCCCCGGCCGATCCGCGCTGGCACACCGAGGAGGGCCTGGCGCTGGCCGGGCCGCGGTACTTCGGCTACGACCTCGACCCGGTGGGAGCGGCCCGGTGAGCTGGCTGCTGACCGAGGACGACCTGCCCGACCTGGCCCGCGGCGCGGCCGTCCTGGGCACGGGCGGCGGCGGCGACCCGTACGTGGGGCGGCTGCTCGTCCGCCAGGCGATCCGCGAGCACGGGCCCATCACCGTGCTGGACCCCGACGAACTCGACGACGACCTCCTGGTCATCCCGACCGCCCAGATGGGCGCCCCGACGGTGGTGCACGAGAAGCTGCCGCGCGGCACCGAGCCGGTCACCGCGCTGCGCGCGCTGGAGGCGCGTCTCGGCCGTACGGCGGGCGCGACCATGCCGATCGAGTGCGGCGGCATCAACTCGATGATCCCGCTCGTGGTGGCCGCCACGACCGGCCTGCCCGCGGTGGACGCCGACGGCATGGGCCGGGCCTTCCCCGAGCTGCAGATGGAGACCTTCGGCGTGTACGGGGTGCCCGGCTCGCCGATGGCCGTGGCCGGGGAGGGCGGCGAGACCGCGATCATCGACACCGGCGCCGACAACAAGCGCATGGAGTGGCTGGCCCGCGGGATCACCGTGCGGCTGGGCGGCGTGGCGCACATCGCCGAGTACGCGATGAGCGGCGCCGAGGTCAAGCGCACGGCGGTGCCGCGTACGCTGTCGCTCGCCCTGACCATCGGCCGCACGATCAGGCTCGCCCGCGAGCGCAACGCCGACCCGGTCGCCGCGCTCGCCGAGGCGCTGCGCGGCACCCTGTACGGCCACCTGCGGGTGCTGTTCCGGGGC
The DNA here is from genome assembly GCF_055586305.1 of Nonomuraea sp. NPDC051298. Lineage (NCBI taxonomy): Bacteria > Bacillati > Actinomycetota > Actinomycetes > Streptosporangiales > Streptosporangiaceae > Nonomuraea > Nonomuraea sp. NPDC051298. Next base: position 512,842 of record NZ_JBVJIM010000004.1, on the reverse strand, counting down.
AAGGTCTCCGACGTGGAGCGGCGTACCGAGGCGGGTTTCGCCCGGGGGCGGGCGGCGGCGGTGTCGTTCGACGGGCGGCACGAGCTGGAGCTGACCTTCCAGAACGAGCACCTCGTGGCGCTCGTGGACGGCCGGGTGCGGTGTGTGGTGCCCGACCTGGTGTGCGTGCTGGAGGCGGAGCAGGCCGAGCCGATCACCACCGAGAACCTGCGGTACGGACAGCGGATCACGGTCGTGGGCATCTCCACGCCCGAGCGCATGCGTACGCCTGAGGCGCTGGCGGTGTTCGGGCCCGCGGCCTTCGGCCTCCCACACCCCTTCCGGCCCGTCGAGGAGGAGGGGTGAACGGACGCACGGTCGTCATCGTCATCGTCGGCGGCGGCTCGGGCATCGGGCTCGAGGTCGCCCGCCGCGCCGTGGCCGCGGGAGCCCGCGTGGTGCTGGGCGGACGCACCGAGTCCCGGCTCAGGGGGGCCGCCGCGGAGCTGGGCGAGGCCGCGAGCTGGCACGTCGTGGACAACACCGACCAGGAGTCGCTGGCCGCGTTCTTCGCCGCCGTGGACCGGGTGGACCACCTGTTCACCCCGGCGGCCTCGTACACGGTGGGGCCGATGCGGGAGCTGAGCGACGAGGAGGCGCGGAGCCCGTTCGTGTCGAAGTTCTGGGGCCAGTACCACGCCGTACGGCTGGCCCTGCCGAAGCTCGCCCCCGACGCCTCGATCGTGCTCATGTCGGGCGCGGCGAGTGTTCGGCCGCCCGCCGCCGCGCCCGCGTACGTCGCGTGCAACGCCGCGATCGAGGGGCTCGGCAGAGGGCTGGCCGTGGAACTGGCGCCCATTCGGGTGAACGTCGTCTCGCCGGGCACGATCGACGGCAACCTGTGGCGGCAGCGGCCCGAGGAGGTGCGGCAGGCCAGTTTCGCCCAGTACTCGGCGCAGAGCCTGCTCGGACGGCCCGGCGAGGAGGGCGAGGTCGCCGAGGCCGTCATGTTCCTGTTCGCCGCCACCTACACGACGGGCTCGACGCTCTACCCGGACGGCGGTTACGCACTGCGCTGACCAGATGCGACAAGCCGACCAGATGCGACAAGCCGACCCGGTGCGACAAGCCCACCCGGTGCGGCAAGGTGCCCCGGTGCGGCCAGTCGACCGGGTGCGGCAAGCTGGGAGAATGCGCATCGACCCGCCGGACGTCCCGGCGCTGGAGCGGGGCGTGGCCGTGCTCGGCTCCGGGGGCGGCGGCGACACCCGCACGGCCACGACGTTGCTGCGGCGGCACCTGGCCGCCGGCGCGGAGGTCGTCGTGCACTCCCTCGGCGAGCTGCCGCCCGAGACGCCCGTGGTCCCGGTGGGCGTCGTCGGCGCGACGGCCGTGTTCGCCGAGAAGCTGCCGGGAGGCCACGAGTTCGTCGCGGCGGTGGCCGCCATCGAGCGCTGGACGGGCACCCGCGCCGAGGCGGTCGTCTCCATCGAGATCGGCGGGCTCAACGGCGTGATGCCGCTGGTCGCCGCCTGCGACCTCGGGCTGCCCGCCGTGGACGCCGACCTGTCCGGGCGCGGCGTGCCCCGGCTCGACCAGCTCTCCCTGTCCGCCTGCGGCCGTCCGGTCACCCCTGCGGCGCTGGCCGAGCCCAGCGGGCAGGTGCTCGTCCAGGGCACCGGCGGCCCGGCCGACCTGGAGCGTACGGTGCGGGCGTTCCTGCCCAGCGGGGGCGGCTGGGCGGCGCTGGCGCTGGCTCCGATCCCGGTGGGTGAGCTGGCCAGGTGCAGCGTGGTGGCGTCCGTGTCGGCCGCGCTGCGGCTGGGGCGGCAGATCCTCGCGCTGGGCGAGTCGCCCGATCCGGCCCGGCTGGCGGAGGCGACCGGTGGACGCGTCCTGGCGCTCGGGCGGGTCGTCGAGGTCGTCCGGCGGCCGGGGCCGCGGCGGCACGGCCGCGCCGGGTTCTCCCGAGGCGGCGTCACGGTCGCCGACCACGCCTCGGGCGCGCTGGTGCGGCTGGAGATGGAGAACGAGTACCTCCTCGCGCAGCGTGACGGGCGCATCGTGGCCTCCACCCCCGACGTGCTGGCCGTGCTGGACCGCCGCACAGGCGTACCGATCGCGGGCGACGCGGTGCGGGTGGGCATGGAGGTGATGGTGTTGCAGGTGGCGATCTCGGCGTTCTGGACGGAGCCCGGCGAACCGGGCAGGATCGCCGTCCTCGCGCCGCGCGCGTACGGCATCGACACCGACCCCGTGCTCCTGGGGGGACGTCGATGACCACCCTGCGCAGGCTGCTGGCGCTGCCCGAGCTGAGCGGCGGCGTACGCGTGCTCGCCGGGGCGGCCGGGCTCGACGCGGAGGTACGCGCGGTCCGGCCGCTCGCCGACCCCGGGGCCGACCGCCCGGCCGCCGCGGGCGAGCTGGTCATCCTCACCACGCCGGTCGAGCCCGGCGACTGGCGCCTCGACGCCCTGCTGCGCCGCGTCGTGGACGCGGGCGGAAAGGGCGTGCTCGTCCCCGCGCCCGCCGACGGCGCCGCCCACGGGACGCTGCGGCTCGCCGACCGGCTCGGGCTGCCCCTGCTGGGCGCGGCAGGCGACCCGCTGGACCTGCTGGTCGCGGCCCGGCTGGCGCTGGCCGAGCCCGAGCTGGACCGGGCCCGGCTGGTGCTCGCCGCCCATCGCGCCTTCGACGAGCGCACCCTCGCCCCCGAGGACGTCGTACGCAGGCTGCGTGACCTGCTGGGCGTCCCCGCGGCCCTGCTCGACGACCGTGGGCAGCCGCTGGCCGGCGAGCTGGGCGCTCTGGACGCGCTGCGTACCGACGAGGTCGTGGCCCAGCGCGTGCCGCTGTCCGACGGGGTGCTGCTGGCCCATCCCGCGCTGCTGCCGCACACGCCGCGCGCCACGTTCTGGCTGGTGGCCGAGCTGCGGGGGACGGCTGCCGCCCGCGCGGACGTCGTTCCCGTCGCGCTGTCGGTGGCGGCCACCGCGGTGCAGCGCTGGCTCCTCGCCCAGCGGCTCGAGCTGGAGCGTGACGCGCGCTCGCGGTCGGTGCTGCTCGGCGACCTGCTCCGGCTGGACGCCGAACCGTCGGCCCAGGTACGCAGGCGGGTGGCCGACGCGGGCTGGCAGCTCGGCGGCTGGCACGTCGGCCTCCGCATCGGCGCGCCGCCCGCGTTCGACACCGTGGCGTGGACGGCCCGGATCACCCGCCTGCTGCGCGCGGAAGGCGTCGACGCCGTCGTCGTCGAGCACGGTGACGGGTGGACCGGGTGGACGACGTTCTCCCAGGAACCCACCTCGGCCCGCGTCCGGGACCTGGCGGCGGCACTGCGCGCCGCCCACCGGCCGCTGCACCGCTCGATCGGCGCCCACATGGGGGTGGGCCGCCCGCACCCGCAGGTCGGCGGGCTGATCGACACGGTCGCCGAGGCCATCGACGCGGCCCGGCTGGCCGCCACCCGGCCGGAGGCCGGCTTCTTCCTGCACGTCGACCAGCTCGGGATGGCGCAACTGCTGCTGGAGTGGACCAGGACCGACACCTTCGAACCCGCCGCGCGCGCCCTGCTGGCGCCGCTGCGCGACCAGCCGGGCGACCTGATCCGTACGCTCTCGGCCTACCTGGACGCCGAGTCGTCGATCGCCGAGACCGCGGCGGTGCTGGGCGTCCACCGCAACACCGTGGCCGCCCGGATCCACCGGATCGAACGGCTGCTCGACGTCGACCTGCGCCATCGTGACGAACGCCTGGCCCTGCACCTGGCCTGCCGTACGGTCACCCTCTCCCAGCCGCCCGCGCGCTCCCCGTGACGCCTCACCCTACGGCTGCCGCTCAGGCCACCGGCTGGGCACAGGAGGCCGCCGCCTCGACGAGGCGCGGGGCGAGGGCCGCCGCCTGGGCGCGCAGTTCCGGCACGGCGGTGGTCTCGTACAGGGTCCCGCGCAGGAGGGGGCCCAGGGCGAACAGGCGTGCGCTGGGCCGTCCCGACGCGTCCAGCAGCGCGCCGTCGGGACCCGCGTCGAGGCCGAGCTCGAGAGGGTCGGGCCGGGCCGTGCCGGCGCCGATGAGGTTCGCGACGAAGGGGTCGGTGGTGACGTCGGAGCCCGGCCCCGTGGCGTTGACCAGCCAGCCGACGTCGAGGTCGGTCATGGCGCCGTCCAGGTTCGCCCGGACGCGCAGGCCGCCGGCGGCGGGCTCGGCCGTGACCAGGCTGCCGCGCAGCACCCGCAACCGCCCGTCGGCGCGCAGGTCGGCGATGGCCTGGGCGGAGGCGGGCGGGATGCGGTGCCGGTGAATCTCCCAGTAGCGCGCCACCCGCCGCAGGAACAGCCGCCGCTCCTCCTGGCCGAGCCGCCGCCACAGCGCCTGGGCGTGCGGCCGTAGCCCGTCCACGACGCCGTGCCAGTCGCCGTCGTTGTCGCGTACGGCCCGCCGCGTGGCGGCCAGCAGATCCGCGACCCGCAACGGCCCGTCGGGCAGGGCCACGGGGACGGGCGAGCACGGGCGGGACAGGTGCGGGCGGGGGAGCAGAGCGTGCCGTGACAGCGCGTACACGATCGTGCCCGGGTGCGCCCTGGTCACCGTGAGCGCCACGTCGACCATGGTCAGCCCGGTGCCGAGCACCAGCACGGACGCGCCGTCGTTGATCCAGGACAGCGCGCCGCCCGCCCACGGGTCGGCGACGTACCGGTGGTGCGCGCCCAGGCCGGGCACGGGCGCGGGGCCGCGGTTGCCGAGGGCCAGGACGATCGCGTCCGCGTCGACGCGCCGGCCGTCCGCCAGCCGGACCGCGTGGTCGCCGTGCAGCGCCACGGCCTTGGCGGTGACGCGGTGGAGCGTGCGGGCGGGCGGGTCCTCCGCGGCGGCCAGCGTCTCTTGCAGGTAGCGGCCGTAGACGGCGCGCGGCAGGTAGCCGGAGCCGGTCGCCGCCAGGCCCGCCGCCCGCGCCCACCTCACCAGGTGGTCCGGCTCGCCGTCGAGGGCGCTCATCCGGTCGGCGCGGGTGTTGAGCAGGTGGTGCGGGTCGGTGGTGGCGTACGCCTGGCCGAGCGCGTGCCGGCCGGACTGGTCGAGCAGCGTGACGGCCACCGGTGTCCCGGTGGCGCGGGCGAGTCGCAACACGTGGATCGCGGTGAGGGCGCCGCTCGCGCCGCCCCCGACGACGACGACCGATGGTTGAGCCATAAACCCACTATACCTGCAGGATATGTGGGATGGCCTGTGCCGACGAGCGCGCGCCGCGTCGGCGGGTGATGGGGAAAGGATGCTTCACGCATTCGACAACTCCGCCTGTCCGTACGCGGGTTTTCGTGGCCCGACGCCAGGTGGAGGGGGTAGCACAAGGGGTATGTCGCGTTCGGCGGTACCCACCGTGGCAGGCTATCTGGCGGTGGCGATCGGCGCCTTCAACATCCTGCGCGTGGTCCATCCGGGGTTCGAGCACAGCCGCCTGGCCGAGATCGCCGCCCTGCTGCCGGGGTCGGCGGTCTCGCTGGCCGCTGCCACGTCTCTGGTGATGGGGATGTTGCTCATCATGCTGGCCCACGCGCTGCGCCGCCGCAAGCGGCGGGCCTGGCGGCTGGTGATCGTGCTGCTGCCGGCGAACGCGTTGATCGGGGCGCTGCGCTGGGGACACCTTCTCACGGCCGCCGTGACGTTCGCGCTCTTCGTGGTGCTCCTGGACTCGCGCAGGGAGTTCTACGCGCTCTCCGACCCGCGTACGCGGTGGCGGTCCCTGTGGGCCTTCCTGCTGCTCGGCGTCGTGGACGTCCTGGTGGGATGGGCGGTGGTGAACACCCGTTCGCACGCCATGGTCGGAACGGTGAGCCTGTCCGACCGCTGGCAGGAGGTGCTGCTCGGGCTGGTGGGGATCGACGGGCCGATCGCCTTCACCACCGCGCAGACGGCGGACCTGGTGTACTTCTCCCTGCTCGGGCTCGGCACGCTCACCGCCGTGACCACCCTCTACCTGGCGCTGCGCCCCGAGCGGCCGGTCGCCGGGTTGACCCTCGACGAGGAACGAGCCGTCCGCGACCTCCTGCGCGAGCAGGGCGAACGCGACTCCCTGGGCTACTTCGCGCTGCGCAGCGACAAGAGCGCGATCTTCTCCGCGTCCGGGAAGGCCGTGGTCTCCTACCGGGTGACGGCCGGGGTCATGCTGGCCAGCGGCGACCCGATCGGCGACGTCGAGGCGTGGCCGGGGGCGATCAAGGAGTTCATGGACAAGGCGCGCAGGCACGCCTGGGTGCCGGCGGTGATCGGGTGCAGTCAGACCGGCGGCACGGTGTGGTGCAGGGAGGCCGGGCTGTCGGCCCTGGAGATCGGTGACGAGGCGATCGTCGAGGTGGCGGACTTCGGGCTGCAGGGCAGGCAGATGCGCAACGTCCGGCAGATGATCCACCGGATCGAGCGTACGGGCACCGTCTGCAGGGTGCGGCGGGTGACGGACCTCGACCCGCAGGAACGCGACCGCCTGCGGCAGGCCGCGCGGGCCTGGCGCGGCCGGGAGCGCGAGCGGGGGTACTCGATGGCCCTGGGGCGCATCGGCGACCCGGCCGATCCCGGCTGCGTGGTGGTGACCGCGCACCGCACCGACGACCCCGCGGCGGCGCCGTCCGGGGGACCCCCATGGGGGGACGTGCGGGCGATACTGCAGTTCGTCCCGTGGGGCACGGACGGCCTCTCCCTCGACGTGATGTGCCGGGACCCCGGCAGCGACCCGGGGCTCAACGAGCTGCTCATCGTCGAAATGCTGCGGGCCGCGCCGGGCCTGGGCGTGCGCCGGGTCTCGCTCAACTTCGCCATGTTCCGCGCCGCGCTGGCCGGTGGCGAACGGCTGGGCGCGGGCCCGGTCCTGCGCGTCTGGCGGGCCTTCTTGCTGTTCCTGTCGCGCTGGTTCCAGATCGAGTCGCTCTACCGGTTCAACGCCAAGTTCCGGCCCCACTGGGAGCCGCGCTTCCTGGTCTTCCCGGGCACCCGCGATCTTCCCCGGATCGGCTTCGCCGCGCTGCAGGCCGAGGCGTTCATCCCCCGGACCCTGTTCCCCGCCGGGCTTCGGTCCCTGCTCTCGCACCCGCGACGGCACCGGCGACGCGTACTCCGCCGTTCGGGCACGTCCTGATCGGCGCGGGGCCCGCGAACGCGCTCGACCTCCCTTGACGGTGCGGACCGTAGCATCGGGCGCATGACGTGTGTGCTGGTGGTGGAGGATGACCTGGTCATCCGGACCGAGCTGGTCGAGGCACTGGCGGCCCAGGGTTACGCGGCCGAGTCGGCCGCCGACGGGGCCGGGGCGCTGCTGGCGGCGGAACGGCACCAGCCGCAGCTCATCCTGCTGGATCTGGGGCTGCCCGATGTGGACGGCGTGGCCCTGTGCCGGCGGCTGCGCGCCGGGGCGCAGGACACGGTGATCGTCGTGCTCACGGCTCGTACGCAGGAGTTCGAGGTGGTGGTCGCCCTCGACGCGGGCGCCGACGACTACCTGACCAAGCCGTTCCGGCTGACCGAGCTGATGGCCAGGATCCGGGCCCATCTGCGGCGGCGCGGCCCCGGGCAGGGGGAGCGCGTGGTGACCGCCGGGCGGTTGCGGCTCGACCTGCCCGCCCGGCGGGCCTTCGTGGGGGAGGAGGAGCTGGCGCTGCGGCCCAAGGAGTTCGACCTGCTGGCGGTGCTGGTGGGCCGCGCGGGCGAGGTGGTGACCCGCGAGCAGCTCATGGACGAGGTGTGGGACGTGAACTGGTACGGCCCCACCAAGACGCTGGACGTGCACGTGTTCGCGCTGCGCCGCAAGCTGGCCGCGCACGGGGAAGGGATGGAGCGCATCGTCACGGTACGCGGGCGCGGCTACCGCTACGAGCCGTGACCACCGGTGCCCAGGGCAGGGTTAACCTCGCGTTGTGGTCGGCCGAACCTGCCGCTGTCCCGCGTTTCCGCAGACTGGCGGGCGTCAGAACGACGTCCACGCATCGGAGGTTCTCAATGCGCAAGTCTGTGATCGTCCCCGGCCTCGCCATCGTCGCCGTCCTGCTGGCGGGCGGTGGAGCCGCCGCGTTCGCCTCCTCCACCCACCAGAGCCCCGCCCCCACCTCCACCGGACAGGCTCCCGAGAGCAAGGCCGCCACGCCCACGGAGAACGCGGAGCCCAACGAGGAGAAGACGGAGGTCGAGGACGGCCAGGACGGCCAGGAGGGCGAGCGGGAAGCGGCGGACGACCGGAGCGAGCACGAGGACAAGCAGGGCAAGGCGGACGACCAGCACGAGCAGGAGGGCAAGGGCGACGCCGCCGAGCCCGAGGACGGCTGAGGCGACGGCCGGGCACCTCGCCCGGGTGCCCGGCCTGCCCCCATGAGCGCCTGAGCATGGTGGAAGCCCGACGAGAACGCCTGTCATCCGAACGCCCCTCCCACGTAGTAGTCATCGCCAGAGACGACAGAGACGGAGACGGCGGAGATGACAGATGGATGACGGGTTCGCCGAGTACGTGGCACACCGCCATCTACGGCTGTGCCGGATGGCGTACCTCCTCACCCGGGACTGGGGCACGGCCGAGGACCTCGTGCAGACCGCGCTGGCCAAGGCCTGGGTCTCCTGGCGGCGGATCGAGGGCAACCCCGATCCGTACGTCTATCGCATCATCGTGAACACCCACGCCTCGTGGTGGCGCCGGCTGTGGCGCGGCGAGGTGCCGGTCGAGGCCCTGCCCGAGACCGTCGACCCGCACGACCAGGCCACGGCGGCGGACGACCGGGCGGTGCTGTGGAACGCCATCGGCGCCCTGTCACCGCGCCAGCGGGCGGTGATCGTCCTGCACTACTTCGAGGGGCGGACGCTCACCCAGGTCGCCGACATCGTCGGCTGCTCGCTGGGCGCGGTCAAGAGCCAGCTCGGCAGGGCCCTGACCCGTCTCCGGGTCGATCCGGACATCCGCACCATCAACCTGGAGGAGCTCCAGCGATGAAGCACACGGAGAGCGACCTGCGCACGCTCATGGAGGAGTACGCCCACGCCCCGACCGGCAGGCAGCCGGTTCCCCGCCTGGAGGCGATCGTCCGGCGGGGCCGCAGGACACGCGGGGTCAGACGCGCGCTGGGCGCCGGGACCGCGCTGGCCGTCGCCGCCACCGCCGCCGTCCTGCTGACGGAGCCCCTCCTGACGGGGCAGGGCGAGGCGGCCCGGCAGCCCGCCTCGGCCCGGATCGAGGTGCCGCCGAAACTGCGCGAGGAGTTTCCCGTGGTGCTGGGGGCCGAGCGCGCCACCCTCTCCCTCATCCACTCCGAGCGCTTCAGCACGACGGGCGCCGGCCGTACGGTGACGTTCACGCCGACGAGCCACTTCACCGGCTACGAGGTGGTCTGCGGCGATCCCCGGGCCTGGATCGTCATCTCGTCCCCGCTCAAGGGCGGCGCGGACGGAGGCACCTCCGGACGCTGCGGAGGCGGGGGAGGCGGCCACCACGACAAGCTGTCCGCGCCCTCCGGATGGCTCAAGGGCCCGCAGTCGATCAAGGTGTGGGTCTTCCCCGCGAACGCCCCGGTCGTCGAGGTCGCCGAGGAACTCGGCCGGTGCGTGCCGCTCGGGGAGTCGACGACGTGCGACGAGCAGTCCGCCGGTCGGGCGCTGCGCGACCAGGACGTGCTCGACCGCCTCTCGGCGGAGGTCGGCGAGCGGCCCGGCGCGTGGGCGGTCGGCATCTACGACAGCCCGTCCCCCGGCCCCGCCACGACCGCGGAGCCCTCTGGACGCCCGTCCCCCGCCAACTCCACGGCGGCAGAATCCTCCGGACGCCCGTCTCCCACCAACTCCACGGCGGCGGAGCCCTCCGGGACATCCGGCCCAGGTCAGACCACCCCCTGACCGCAGGGCACGCCCTGGGGCCCGGCAGGTCTCAGTCGGCCGGGGTCTCGTCGCCGGTCTGGCACACGGGGCAGGGGCCCACCGCCATGACCCGCGAGCCCCCGGCCCGCTCGCCCCCGCCCGGCAGCGAGACGACCTCGCGAGCGTCCATGCAGTGCAGGCACTCGACCCTGGCCGCCTGGACGAGGTCGGGGGAGCGCCACCCGCCGTGCTCCCGCGCCGGCGGCCTCTTCCGCGGCGGCCGGTCATCGCGTTCGGCCGGCTCGACGGAACTCCCGACCCAGCCCCGGCCGTGACAGAACCCGCACGCCAGGAACCTCGGCCCTACCTGCTCGCCGCGCAGACCCCGGCATTCGGGACAGGTGATGCGATCGCTCACCCGGGACACCTCTCTACTGTCGGGACCCCGTGCCATCGCATGGGGCCTGAGCGGGGTCGGGCACCCCCTCACCGTACGCCGCCACCGCTCGGCAGACCAGGCCGGGACCGGCCGCCGCGCCTGGGGAAAATCGCGCTCCGCTTGATGAGTGCATACTGAATATGCATACTTAGTATCCATGTCGATCAGGCACGGGCTGCTCGCCTTGCTCAGCAGAGGGCCTCGGCACGGCTACCAACTGCGGGTGGAGTTCGAGGCGTCCACGGGGGCGACCTGGCCGCTCAACATCGGCCAGGTGTACACGACTCTGTCCCGCATGGAGCGCGACGGCCTGGTCGAGCCGGGCGAGTCCGACGAGCAGGGCCGGGTCGTCCACACGATCACCACGGCCGGTCGGGAGGAGCTGGCGCGATGGTTCAGCACCCCCATCGTCCCCTCCGACCGGCCGCGGGACGAGCTGGTCATCAAGCTGGCCATGGCTGTGGCGGCCAAGGAGGTGGACGTCGCCGACGTCATCCGCCGGCAACGTACCGCCACCATGCGCACCCTCCAGCAGTTGACCAAGGCCAAGCGCGGCGCGACGGAGGGCGTGGCCCGGCGGCTGGTGCTCGATTCGATGATTTTCCGGGCCGAGGCCGAGCAGCGGTGGCTGGACCACTGCGAGGCCGTTCTCAAGGAGGAGAGATGACGGTCGTACGGCTGACCGAGGTGTCCAGGGTCCACGGCGAGGGGGCGACAGCCGTGCACGCTCTCAAGGGCGTGAGCCTGGAGGTCGGCGCGGGGGAGCTGGTCGCGGTCATGGGGCCGTCCGGGTCGGGCAAGTCGACCCTGCTCAACGTCGCGGGCGGGCTGGAACGGCCCACGTCGGGGTCGGTATGGATCGGCGAGCAGGACCTGGCCGCCGTGCGCGATCCGGCGGCGTTCCGGCGGCGCGGCGTCGGCTACGTCTTCCAGGACCTCAACCTGATCCCGTCGCTGACGGCGGCGGAGAACGTGATGCTGCCCCGCGAGCTCGACGGCGTGCGTTCTCGCCTCGCCCGCGAGGAGGCCCTGGCGGTGCTGGCCGAGATCGGCGGGGAGGAACTGGCCGACCGCTTCCCCGACGAGCTGTCGGGCGGCCAGCGCCAGCGGGTCGCGATCGCCCGCGCTCTCGTCGGCGAACGCCGCCTGCTGCTGGCCGACGAGCCGACCGGCGCGCTCGACACCCACGCGGGGGACGAGATCCTGCAGATCTTACGCGCCCGCTGTGACGCGGGCGCGGCGGTCCTGCTCGTCACCCACGAGCCGCGCTACGCCGCGTGGGCCGACCGGGTGGTGTTCCTCCGTGACGGGACGGTCGTCGACGCCACCGAGGAGCCGCTGGTGAGCGCCCGATGAGCGCCGTACGCGCCGCGCTGCGCATCTCCCGCCGCAACGCGTGGCGCTCCCGGGGGCGAAGCGCGCTCATCATGACGATGATCGCCCTGCCCGTCCTGGTGATCACGGGGTTGCTCACCTTCGCCATGACCGTCGAGGTCAGCCCTCGGGAAGGGATGGGGGTCGCGCTGGGCACGGCCGACGCCCGCCTCGTGCGGGTCCCCGAGGGCAGGTCGGTCCGCCAGATGCCGGACGGGTCCATGTCTCAGCCGGACGGCGGAGAAGCGACCGCGCGGGGACGCACGGCCGATGAGGTGGCGGCGCTGCTCGGCCCCGGCACCCGGTTGCTCCCCTTCAGCACCGGTGTGCTCCTGCTGGGCGCCGAGCGGGTCGAGGCACTGCAGACCGATCTGCGCGATCCCCTGACCACGGGGATGCTGACGCTGAGCGCGGGCCGCCTGCCCGCGGCCGCCCACGAGGTCGTGGTGACCTCCGCGTTCGGCCTGCGGCCGGGTGAGGTCCTGCGGCCGTCCGGCACGGCGCCGCTGACGGTGGTGGGCGTGGTCGAGCACCCGTACCGGCCGTCTCTGCTGAAGGTCGCGGGTCTCGATCTCCCGCTGGCTCCGGCGGAGGACTTCGGGCCCATGGGCGAGTACGGCACCGGCTGGCTCGCCGCCACCACCCGGCCCGTGTCCTGGGCCGACGTGCCCGAACTGAACAGCGCCGGTCTCTACGCCACCATGCCCGCCATGCTGACGGACCGGGCCATCTACACGTACCTCAACGTCCAGCACGTGGTCGGGATCGGCGCCATGGTGATCATGGTGGCGCTGGAGACCGTGCTGCTGGCCGGGCCCGCCTTCGCGGTCGGGCTCAAGCGGCGGCGCAGGGAGCTGGCCCTGATCGCGGCCCAGGGCGGCTCGCCCGGACATCTGCGGACGATCGTGCTCGCCGACGGACTCGTGCTCGGCGGCGCCGCCACCCTCGTGGCGACGCCGCTGGGCATCGGGGCGGGAGCGCTCACCGCCCACACCCTGGCGCGGTGGGGCGGCCAGGTCGGGCCGCTGGAGATTCCGTGGCCGCCGGTTCTGGCCGTCGCCGCGCTGGGCCTGCTCTCCGGGATCGTGGCGGCGTTGGTGCCCGCCGTGCAGGCGGCCCGGCAGGACACCGCGACCGTGCTGGCCGGCCGCGCGCCCGAGGCCGCCGACCGGCCGGGCCGGCCGGTGGCGGGCGCCGTGCTGGTGCTGGCCGGGCTGGGGGCGATCGTGGTGGCGCGGCGTCAGCAGGACACGGTGTGGGTGTTCGCCGCCGCGTTGCTGGTCCTGTTCGGGCTGGTGGTGCTGACGCCGTGGCTGGTCCGCCGCACCGGATGGCCGGCCGCGCGGTTGTGGCTGCCGCTGCGGATCTCCGTACGCGACGCGGTCCGCCACCGATCCCGTACGGCGAGCGCGGTGGCGGCCGTCATGGCGGTGACGGCCACCGTCGTGGCGGTGGGCATCGGCGCCTACAGCGAGTACATGGACCGGCGCAACGCCTACACCTCGGCACGCCCGACCGGCATGCTGGCGATCTGGGGCGGCAACGTCGGCGACGCGGCCTGGACCAGGCTGCGCGCCGAGGCCGTGCGCCAACTGCCGGGCGTGCCGCTGGCCGTCGGCTATCTCGCGAGGGACGCCCAGGGCCACCGGTACGCGTTGCGGTACACGGTGCGCTGGAACGGCACCCGCACGCGCCGTACGGTGGCCGTCGGTGACGAGGCCCTGCTCAGGCTCCTGCAGGGACGCCACGATCCCCGGGCCGCCGCGGCGCTGGCGAGCGGCAAGGCCGTGGTGTTCGACGCGGCGGCGCTGCGTGACGGCAAACTCGCGCTGCGGGCCTCCTCGACGTCCGGCCCCGCGCGCACGTTCGAGGTGCCCGCGGTGCTCGCCAGCCCCGCCGACGAGCACCAGGGCGGTGCCCTGCTGCCGCGCGCCCTGGTGGAGTCGGCCGGGTTCACGACGGTGGAGCGCCAGCTCTACGCCATGCACCGGCTGCCGGCGAACTCCACGCTGTGGCGTGACCTGGCCGAGGTGAACTCCCGCGTCTCGGTCGCCTCCGAGGAGGGCTATCGCAACCTGCCCGACCCCGGCCTGTGGGGCTGGCTCGGCGGCGCTCTCGTCCTCGTCGTCGGCGGCACGCTGGCCGCCACCCGCCTGGCCGCCGCCGACCTGCGGCCGGAACGGGCGACGATGGCGGCCATCGGCGCCTCGCCCGGCACCTTGCGGGTGGTCGTGGCCGGGCAGGCACTCTACATCTCCGGGCTCGGCGCGCTGATGGGGCTGGTCGCGGGAGCGGCGACGGGCGTGGCGCTGAGCCGCCCGATGACGTCGCACGGCGCCGGGGACGTCGCCACGATCGCCGTTCCGTGGCCGTTCCTCGCCGCCGTGGTGGTGGGGCTGCCCGTCCTGGCGACCGCGGCGGCGCTGCTCACCCGGACGAGTCCGTCCCCCACGAGCCGGTTCCCCTGACACCGCCGTGGTCCTCATGAAGCGGGTGCCGGAGCGGTTCCCCTCCATCCGCTCCGGCACCCGGCGAGCCGTCCGGTACGGTCAGCAGACGATCAGAATGCTTCTCCACCCGAAGCCGCTTCTGGACTCAGCGTCATCGTCCGAGCTGAGGCGGGTGTGAGGCACGCCGCTGCCGGTCGAATTGTTGAACATGTGCCCGCTCTGCCCGTTCGAGTACCACTTGTACGATCCGCGGTAGGGAATGGTGTGCAGCCCGCAGCCGCTGATGGACCTCGAGTTTCCGCCGAAGCTCGATTCCGCGTAGGCGACGAAGGTCGAGGTCGCCGCCGAGGACGTGGCGGCGGCCGGGGTCGCGGTGGTCAGCGTGACCGCCGCGGTGCCGATCGCCAATGCCGCAAGAACGTTCCTCATGACCAGATCCTTTCTGGAGGTGCGAAGTGATTCGCCGGGAATGGCGTAGTACGGGACTTTCTCTGGCGCGAATCGATTTTCACCCCGCTGACCTCGGCCCTGACAGGACGGCAGCAGGACATTGACCGGACACAGGACGTCCGGTCGCCGCGACAGGGAACAATGGCGACACCGAATGGCCGCCCTCGCCGACCGGGCCGGATACCGCCGTGACGAGCCGATCGTGGTCGGGATGCAGCACGGCCGACGGCCTCCCGTCCTGCTGGCCCAAGGGCTCACGCTCAGCGGTGACCCGCTGGGCCCGACGACGCTCGTCTACGCGGCGTCGTTGTCGAAGCAGATGACCGCCGCGTGCGCGGCGCAGCTCGTCCTCCGAGGTGAGCTGGACCCGGAGTCGGCCCTGTCACGCTGGCTGCCCCAGTTACCCGCGTGGGCGGACGACGTACGGCTCCGGCACCTCGTCCACCACACGGCAGGACTCCCCGCCGACTCCGAGGTCGAGGCCCTCCTGACCCGCGCCGCCGACCGGACCACCGAGGGCATCATCGAGGCCCTCGCCCGGTTCGCGACTCCGGAGCGCCCGCCCGGCACCGCGCACGTCTACTCCAACGCCGGATATGTCTGCCTGGCCGCCGTGGTGGAACGAGCGGCGGGCCGACCACTGCCCGGTCACGCCCGGAGTCGGCTCTTCACCCCGCTGGCCATGACCGACACCCGCTACTGGTCGGGACCCGGCCCGACGCCGCCGGGCGGCGCTCCGCTCGTCCATCCGCGTCCCGCTCCGCTGTCCCTGGGCGACGGAGGCGTGTGGAGCACCGCCACCGACCTGCTGCGCTGGGGTCAGGCGCTCAACGCCGACGAACTCGGCCTCGCAGCACTCGTCCAGACCCCCGGACGGCTCGATGACGGGACTCCCCTCGACTACGCGTGGGGCGTCGGCGTCCGGTCGCACGCGGGCCATCGCGTCTATCGCCACGGAGGAGGGTGGCCGGGACTGCGTGCCCTGCACGCCCGGATCCCCGAGCTGGACGTGAGCATGGTGCTCGTCGCGACCGCCGACCACACAGAACGCCGGGTGGGCCTCCTCAACGGCCTGCTCGACGAGGTGGTCTCTATCGGGGGCCGCAGATGCCCATCGCCCTGCCGATGAGATCGGGGTCTTGGACGGTGTCGAGCAGCGCCATCGCGTAGTCGGCGCGCGACAGTTGCATCGCGCCTCCCGTCGCGTCGGCCTCGAAGTCGATGTGCACGCGCCCGGCCGGCGGCTTGTCGTTGAGCATGGTGCCGCGGGCGATGGTCCAGTCGAGGCCGCTGGCCTGCAGCATGCCCTCGGCCCGCGCGAGGTCCACGTAGACCGCGCGCAGGAACAGCCAGGCCAGGGTGACCGCGAGCCGGGGGCGCGTGGCCGGTACGGAGCGGCTGCTGGTCATCACCAGCCGCGTCACGCCGGACTCGCGCATCGCCGTGATGAGGGTGCTCGCGATCAGGCTCCCGCCGACGGCGGCGATCACCGCGTCCTGACCCTGCACGGCCTTGCGCACCGCGTCGAGGTCGTGCGCGTCGCCGTGGTGGACGCCCACCGCCCCCGGAAGGTCCCGCAACTGGTCGGGGCGGCGGGCGGAGGCCGTGATCTCGTGCCCGCGCTCGATGCCCTGCGCCACGACGTGCCTGCCGGTACGGCCCGCCGCGCCGATCACTAAGATCTTCATCTTATTGCTCCTCTCTATATTGCATTCTGCACTATAGCGAGACGCGACGCGACCTGGCTGGGCGAAAGCGCGTGGACCGCGACGGCGGTCAGTCCTGGCGAACGCGTCCGTCGCCCGGCCTGACCAGCCCGGACTCGTAGGCGACGATCACCGCCTGGGCGCGGTCGCGGATCCGGAGCTTGGCCAGCAGGTCGCTCACCCGGTTCTTCACGGTCGACACCGAGAGCCCCACCTCCTCCGCGATCTGCGCGTTGGACAGGCCGCGCGCGATGAGCTCCAGCACCTGCAGTTCGCGCTCGCTCAGCACGGACAGCTCGGTGTGCGGCACGACCGCGCGCGGGCGGGCCGGGCGGACGAACGTGCCGATCAGGCCGAGCAGCAGACGGGGCGCCACCGTCGCCTCGCCCCGGTGCACGATCCTGATGCCCTCGATCAGCTCCTCCGGCGACACGTCCTTGGGCAGGAACCCGGACGCCCCCGCCCGCAGCGCCGCCACCACGTGCTCCTCCAGGTCGAACGTGCTCAGCGCCAGCACCCTGACCGCCGGCAGCTCGGAGACGATCCGTTCGGTGGCGGCCACGCCGTCCAGGCCGGGCAGGTGCAGGTCCATCAGCACGACGTCGGGCCGCAGCTCGTGGCTGAGGCGGACGGCGTCGTGCCCGTCGGCGGCCTCGCCCACCGTGGCCAGGTCGGGCGCGGTGTCGAGCAGCAGGCGCAGGCCCACGCGGACCACGGCGTGGTCGTCCACGAGCAGTACCTTGATCATGTCTTCTCCGGCAACGGGATGCGGGCGTGTACGGTGAAGCCTCCCTCAGAGGAGGGCCCGGCGCGGAGTTCGCCGCCGCACAGTGACACCCGCTCGGCCATCCCCGCCAGCCCGAACCCCGGCCGGACGACCCCGGTACGCGACCGCCCTTCATCGTCGACCTCCACCTCGACCAGATCGGGCAGGTACGCCAGCCGCACCCGTGTCCTGGCCCCGCCCGCGTGCTTGCGCGTGTTGGTGAGCGCCTCCTGGACGATGCGGTAGACCGCGTGGTCCACGGTCGTCGGCAGCTCCACGACCGGCCCGGTGACCTCCAGCGTCGCGTTGCCCGACTCCTCGACCAGCGCCCCCAGCCGGGCCACCCCCACGTCCGCCTGGTTCTCGATCGGCTCGCCGTCGGTGCGCAGCACGTCCAGCAGGCGGCGCATCTCCGCCATCGCCCGGCGGGCGGTGTCCTCGCCGGTGAGCAGGGCGAGCTGGGCGCGTTCCGGGTCGTCGGGGATCGTCCGCCTGGCCACGCCCATGTAGAGGCCGACCACGCTGACGTGGTGGGCGATCACGTCGTGCAGCTCGCGGGCGATGCGGCGGCGTTCCTCGCGTACCGCGTTCTCGGCGATCTGCTGGCTGCGCCGCTGGGACAGCTCCGTGCTCAGGCGCACGATGTGCCCGGCCGCGACGGGCAGCGCCGGGGCCAGCGCGAGGGCCAGGGACCCCGCGGGCTGAGCGAACGCCCACGACAGGTCGTGGACGAACCAGCCGCCGACCGCGACCGTCGCCGCCGTGGCGATCGAGACCGGCGCCGGGGTGTGCCGGCCCACGGCGTAGAGAGCGATGACCATGGCGCTGACCGGCGCGTCGTACCGGGGCGGCTGCGTGCCCACCAGGTAGAGCACGCCGAGGAGCGCGGCCACGACGATCGGGTGCCGCCGCCGTGCGAGCATCAACGCCGCGGCCACCACCGCGATCGACACCTCCCTGAGCTGCGGTCCGGGGTGGTGGACGCCGACCACCTCGGAGACCAGCACCACCACGGCCGTCACGACGTCCCCCACCCAGGGACGGCTCCTGGCGATCATTCCTCCACCGCATCACAGGTGGCGACCGCACGGCAATCGCCCTTTCCGCGATCTCGCGGGCGCCCCCGGCGCGGCCGTGCCAGCGCCAGCAGTCCGACCAGCGTCGCCGCGCAGAGCGGCAGCCAGGCGAGCCTGGTCAGCAGCCAGGACGCGTCGGTCGGCGGGCTCGTGAGCCCGGCGACAGGTCCGAGCCGAACGGTGGCCAGCGAGATCAGTGCGGGCGCTGTCTGGTGCCAGAGGTAGAGCGGGCAGGCCGCGTCGCTGATCACGGTCGCGATCCGCGGCCCGGCGGCGCGGCGGCCGAGCCGATCGCCCGCCAGCACGGCGAGCCCGCACTGCGCGCACGCGAAGGCGAGCAGCGCCGCGCTCGGCGGCGCGACGTTCGACAGCGGCGCGCCGGGCACCTCCACCATGGCGACGGGGTAGCCGCCGAGGACGATCAGCGCCGCCGCGAGCAGCCCGCCCCCGCCGAGCAGCCACGCCCCGCTGACCCGGCCCTGCCGCCACGCCAGGCCCAGCAGGAACGGCACCGCCCACCCGGCGATCGTGTTGACCTGCCCCAGCCACCCGAGCGCGGGCCAGGTGAAGCGGACGACATCGACCAGCGCCACGCAGACCGCCGGAACGAGGGCCGCCACCCAGCCGTGTCGCTCCACCGCCCGGCGCAGCCATGGAGCGATGGCGGTCAGCAGCAGGTAAGGCGCCAGGAACTCCAGCGGCGCGAGCGCCGGGCCGACGATCTCCCCGATGGCGGCGAGGGAGAATCCGTTGACCGACAGGACGGCCACAGCCACGCCCCAGGCGAGCAGGAAGACCAGCGCCGGGCGCAGTCGCGGCGGATCGGGGGCTCGCTCGCCGCCACGGGCATATCCGCCGGCGAGGAAGAACACGGGCACGGTCTGCAGCAGCCAGGTGGCGGGCGCCCACTCCGGCAGGGCCACGAGCAGGCCGGTCACGCGGAGGCCGTCCGCGACGACGTACGAGGTGACGAGCCACTGCCCGAGGATCCCGGCCGCGACGGACGCGGCCAGCAGCACGTCGATGCGTCGCTCACGCCGCACGCTCACGCCCCGTCACCGCGATGTGGGTGATCTGCGCCAGGGTCCGGGTGCCGGGCCGCAGGTAGGTGTGGTGGCGGGCGTCGCCGCCGTCGATGATCCGCGCGCCGAACTCGGGGCGCACGGGATCGGTGCCGAACCCGAACGGCCCGATCAGCAGGCCGGGCCGGAAGACGTCGTCGTCGTCGCCCAGCGCCGCCCAGATGCGCGCCGAGGTACGCAGGTCCGAGGCCCTGGTGACACCCAGCCCTGGGCTGCCGGTGACGACGAGGTCGCGGACCGGCAGCCCCGCTACGGCGCGAGCGCACACGACCGAGCCGTAGCTGTGGCAGACCAGGCTGACCGGCAGGGTTCGCGGCAGTGCGGTGAGCAAGGACCGCAGCCGCCGGGCGCCCCTGTCGGCCGGCCAGACGGTGGCGATCTCCGGGTTGACGAGGTCCGGCGTGTCGTACCCCAGCCAGCCGATCACGGCGGTGCCCGGCCCGAGCGTGGCGGCCTCGCCGTGCAGCGCGTGGGCCGCTCGTCCCGGGCTTTCCGGAGAGTCGTCGAAGGCGGCCAGGCTCTGCCCCGAGCCGGGCACGTAGACGATGACCCTGCGCGCCGTGGCGAGATCTCCCACGACCTCGATCGCCTGGCCGTCGCCCGTGCTGTCCCGGGCCAGGAACTGGCGGCCCGACCACGCGTGAGGCGCGTAGCGGGCCTGGAGCGCGTCGGCGGTGAAGGCGGAGGGGAGGGGCAGCTCGTCCATCGCCGGCCGGCCGGCGGCGGCCGTTCCCGCGGCGAGCACGACGGCCGGCAGCAGCGTACGGAAGCGGCGCATGCGCGTACGGGAGGGGACCGCGCCCGGGTCGCCCACCACGGGACCACGGCTCCGGCGCCTGCCGGGGTCCACGCGTTCGTAGACGGTGACGGCGTAGGAGCGCGCCGGATGCTCGTACGGGTGCTCGCTCACCCGGCGGAAGGACGGGTTCTCGTCGAGGTCCCGGTAGAGGTGGCGCGCCTCGGGCCATTCGTGCACCAGGACCACGACGCCGCCCGGCGCCGTCAGCGAGCGGAGCCGTTCGAACACCCGGCGCAGCCGTTCGCCGCGGCCCGCGTAGTAGAGCGTCTCGGCGCAGATGACCAGGTCAAAGGTGCCGCCGGGGCTCTCGTTGAGGAAGTCGAGCGCCACGAACCTCGCCGTCCCGCCCGACTTCGCGGTCGCCCGTCTGATCGCCCGATCCGAGACGTCCACCCCCCAGCACTCCGCCTCTGGGTAGGCGCCCGCCAGCCGGCGGGTGAACGCCCCTTCGCTGCACCCCAGGTCCAGGACCCTGCGGTAGGCCCGGCGGGGGAGGTGCCGCAACGTCGTCTCGTACTTGTCCCGTTCGTACGGCTCGGTGTCGTACCGCCACGGGTCGGGCACCTGGTGAACCCACTCGAAGAAGCGGCGGAGCAGGCGCCCGTGAACGGACGCGGGAAGAAGTGAGACGGCTCCGAAGAACAGGCGATGCAGGCGATCGCTGATGCCGGACATGTCTTTCAGCCTGCTGGCGACCGCGCCCCGGTTCATCGACGGGAGGAACGATCTCCCTCCGGGACCGGGCTCCCGGCCCCGTGGCGTCCCCGGTACCCGAGACCTGACGGCGGTGCTACCTCCGGCCGAGACCACCCCTTGTGCTGATGCACCATATAGTGCAATCTAATGCACTATCCGGAGAACCTCAGGAGGCGCGCCGATGGGACGAGACCTGGCCGACATGGGCTTCAGCACGATCGCCGTGCACGGCGGGGTGAGCGTCGACCCGTCCACGGGCGCCATCGGGCCGCACATCGCGACCTCGACGAACTTCGCGGCCGCGTACGGAAGCATCGGCTTCAGCGCCGAGGCGACCGTGGCGGACGAGGTCCCGTTCGCCTACGCCCGTGAGGGCCATCCGAACGCCGCCCAGCTCGAACAGAAGCTGGCCCTGCTGGAGGGGGCGGAGGCCGCGGTGGTGTTCGCCACGGGCATCGCGGCGATCTCCGGGCTGATGATCCAGGTGCTCTCACCCGGAGACCACCTGCTGGTCAGCGACGTCAGCTACGCGGGCACCGCCGAGTTCACCCGCGGCCTGCTGGCCGGCATGGGGATCGAGGTGAGCGTCGCCGACATGTCCGATCTCGACGACGTCCGCGCGGCGTTGCGGCCGAACACCCGCCTGATCCACGCCGAGACGCCGTGCAACCCGGTGCTCAAGCTGGTGGACATCCGGGCGCTCGCGCGGGTGGCGCACGACCACGGGGCGGAGCTGTGCGTCGACGGGACCTTCGCCACCCCCGCGGTCACCCGCCCGCTGCTGCTCGGGGCCGACTACGTGGTGCACTCCCTGACCAAATACATGGGCGGTCACGGCGACGCGCTGGGGGGAGCGGTGCTCGGCAGGGCCGAATCGATGGACCGTCTGCGACGCGAGGTCGGGGTGCACCTCGGCGGCACGCTCAGCGCCTTCAACTGCTGGCTGATCCTGCGCGGCCTGGAGACCCTGCCGATCCGCATGGCCGCGTACGCGCGCGGGGCAACGCAGGTCGCGCGGTTCCTGGAGGATCACCCCGAGGTTCGCTCCGTGCGGTATCCGGGGTTGCCGTCCCACCCGCAGTACGCGCTGGCCCTGCGGCAGATGAGCGGCCCGTCCGGCATGATCTCCTTCACCGTCGCCGACCACGAACGATTCGGCGACGGGCTGAAGGACCATCTGCGGATCTTCCACTACGCCGCCTCGCTGGGCCTGTCGCGCAGCCTCATCCTGGAGGCGCGTACGGAGGACCTGCAGCGTACGACGTTCAAACTCGACGAGGAGCACCTGCGCCGCTACCGCGAATGGGCCGGCGACGGGTTCTACCGCCTGTCGATCGGCCTGGAGGACCCCGACGACCTGTGCGCCGACCTCGAACGGGCACTGTCGGCGATCTAGCCAAACCTGACCTGCCCGCCGCCCACCCGTGGCGACGGCCGAAAGCGAAAGAAGGATCGTGGAGATGGCGATGACCGTGGAGCGCCTGGCGGAGTTCGGCGCGGCGTGGCACGACCGGGACCTCGACCGGCTCATGGAGTTCATGGCCGACGACTGCGTCTTCCGGTCGTCGGTGGGGCCGGAGCCGGGCGCGACGTTCCGTGGGCGTGCCGAGGTGCGCCGCGGCTTCGAGCTGATGCTCGCCTACGACGCCGGGTCCGAGTCCCACGACGGCGTCGCGTTCGTCGCCGGTGACCGCGGCGCCGCGCAGTGGTCCTACACGCACGCGGACGCGTACGGACGTGCGCACCGAGTGGACGGCTGCGACCTGTACGAGTTCGACGGCGACCTGATCAGGGTCAAGGACGCCTACCGCAGGGTCCACGGCGACATCGGCCAGCCGTGAAGGTCTCCCCAGTCCTGGGACCCGGCCCGCCCCGGCCCTGCCGCCTGTCGCGGCCGACGTCAGGACTGGCGGCGGCTGCGGTAGGCGGCGGTCTTGGCCCGCGCCGTGCACGCCGTGCCGCAGTAGCGGCGTGAGCCGTTGCGGGTCAGGTCGACGTAGACCGCCTCGCACTGGTGTGCCTCGCACTCCCCGAAGCGGTCGGGGCCGTAGCCGTCCACGACGAGCGCCAGCGCCGTGGCGAACTCGCCGCCCAGCGCCTCCACCTGGCTGCCACCCGACCCGTGAAAGTGCAGGTGGAAGGGTTGGCCGAGGTCCTCGGCCAGGTACGGCTGCGCGCCGTACCTGCGGATCATGGCGTTGATCAGGGCGGCCTGGTCGGCGGGACGTTCGGCCAGCAGCGCCTGGCGCAGCTCGGCCGCCAGCTCGGCCAGGCGGGCCCCGGCGTCGGGGACGGCGCGCACGGCCGCGCTCATACGCTCGCCGAGCTGGGCCGCGAACGTCGTCGCCAGCTCCTCGCCCGTCAGCGGACGAACGGAGGCGCCGCCCCGCCAGTGGGCCGTGGCGAGGTTGACCAGCTCGGCGATCAGCGGGGCCTGCCGGGTTACGTTACAGGCTATTTCCATTTGACTAGTAACAATCTCTCGTGTGTCATAGGCGTAGTCCTGTTAGATGGTAACGGAGTCTGCCATGCTCGCCCCCTACCGCCGCCTGCTCGCCCATTCCGGGGTCCCTCACCTGCTCGTCGCGGGGCTCATCCTCAAACTGGGCCCGCCCGTGCTCAGCCTCGCCCTGCTGCTGTCCGCCGTCGACCGCCTCGGCTCCTACGCCACCGCCGGGCTCGTGCTCACCGGTCACGCGCTGGCCCTGGCCCTGTGCGCGCCGCCCGGCGGACGCATCGCCGACCGGTACGGCCCGCGCCCCACCCTCATCTGCTACCTGGCCGCCCACGCGCTGGCCTACGCCCTGCTCCTGCTCGCGCCCCCCGCCCTGATGATCGGCGCGGCGGTGCTGCTCGGCGCCACCACGCCGCCCGCCTCCTCGATCGTCAGAAGCGCCTGGCCACGACTGGTCCCCGAGCCCGCCCTGCCTGCCGCGTACGCGGTCGACAGCGCGGTCAACGAACTGATGTTCATCGTCGGCCCGCTGCTCGTGCCGGTCATGACCCTGGCCATGACAACGCACGACGTGGTGGCCGCCGCGGGCGCCGCCGTCCTGCTCGGCACGGTGCTGCTCCTGGCCTCCCCCGTGATCCGGCGGGCCGCACCCGCTCCGCCGGGCAGGCTCCGGCTGGCCGGGCCGCTCGGCCACCGGCGTACGGTCCTGCTGCTGAGCATCACCGCCCTCGGCACGTTCGCCTTCGGCTGCCTGCGCGTCGCCACGGTCGCCTCGGCCACCGTGTTCGGCTCCGCCGCCTCCGCCGGTGTGCTGATGGGCCTGCTGTCGGTCGGCGCCCTCCTCGGCACCCTCGGGTACGGCGCCCGCGCCTGGCCCGTCACCGGCGTGCGCCTGCTCGTGCTGCTCTCACTCGCGGAGGCGGCCGTGCTGCTGGCCGGGGGCTGGGCGCCGGGCTTCGTGACGCTCGCCGTACTGATCACTTTGGTCGGGTTGGTGACCGGGCCACGGGACGCGGCCGTGCCGACCCTGCTCGCCGACCACACCCCCGCCCACTACCGCACCGAGGTCTTCGCCTGGCTCCAGACCTTCATGTGGGCCGGGTACGGGCTCGGCACCGCCGTCGCCGGCCGCCTCATCGGGCCCCTGGACACCGGCGCCGCCGCCTTCGGAGCGGCCGCGGTCGCGGCCGTGGCGGGGGCGGGCCTGGCCGTTGCCGCCGGCCGGTCCGCCCGCGCGGTGAGCTGAACCCCGACCCAGGACGGGATTTGCCACGAACGGGCGAATAGATCGCGCGATCCCGGTCAGTAATGGGGGAGGTGGGTGTTCGTCCAGCCCGAGGAGGGCCGATGAATGGCGTACCGTCGGAAAGCGCGCTGACGCGCTAGTCACGAGGCGATTGTCCGCTCCAGAACCCCTTTCCTGCTCTCGGCGAAACATCGCGGATGGGCTCCGAGGCTGTCCGCAAAAAGCCGACAGTCCGCACGGAATCGAGAGAGCGACGCAATCATGAGCAATAGTCGCAAGGTTTCCTTCACGATCGCCGCGAGCGCCCTCGCCCTGTCGACGGCGTGCAGCGGCGGCAGCGGCTCCACAGCCGGGTACGAGGCGATGAACGAAAGCACGCCGACGGGCACCGCCACCGAGATGCCGACGGGCACCGCGACCGCCGGGCATCCGTCGCCCACGTTCGACGCGGCGGACGTCAAGTTCACCCAAAGAATGCTCCTGCACCATCAACAGGCGATCGAGATGGCGAAGCTCGCCTCCCACCGGGCCTCCGACCCCGAGGTCAAGCAGCTCGCCGCCAGGATCGAGAAGGAGCAGGAGCAGCAGAGCCAGACGATGAAGGACCTGCTCTCCTCCTGGCATCAGCCCACCCCGACGCCGGGCATGGCGCACGACATGCCCGGCAGCATGTCGGAGGAGGACATGCGCAAGCTCGCGGCGGCCCAGGGCAAGGACTTCGACAAGCTCTTCGTCCAGCAGATGATCGCCCATCACCGGGGAGCGATCGAGATGGCGCGCACGGAGGAGGCCGACGGGGCCAACCCGCAGGCCAAAGAACTCGCCAAGCAGATCATCACCACTCAGGAGGGGGAGCTGAAGGAGCTGGAGCAGATTCGCGACCGGCTCTGACCCTGGCCGAGCCGATTCGGGCCCGAGCGACTCGGGCCCGAATCGGCGTGCCCCGTGGTCGGCGCTTGTCGGCCGTCTCGGCGCCGCACTACCGTGCCGGGATGAATCTCTTCTCACCCTCTTGGACGGCGTTGCGCACGGCGGTCGCCGAGCTTCCCGACGAGGTCTTCGAGCAGCCGTCGGGCTGTGCGGGCTGGCGGGTGCGAGACCTGGTGTGCCATTTGATCATTGACGCGCAGGACGTCCTGATCACCCTGGTGACCCCCGCCGACACCGAACCGACGCGCGACTCCGTCACCTACTGGGAGGTCTCCGACACGCCGCCGACCGGCGACGACCCGCTCGACGCGCTGATCGTCCGGCTGGCCGCGGCGTACGAGGAGCCCTGGCTGCTCAAGTTCCACCTCGACGACCTCGGCTCCGCCGCCGGGCGCGCCGCCGAGCTGGCAGACCCGGCCCTGCGGGTCGGCACCCGCGACGTGGTTCTCACCGCGGGCGACTACCTGTCCGCGTACGTCCTGGAGTGGACGCTGCACCACCTCGACCTGGTCGCCTACCTTCCTGACGTGCCTGGGCCGCCCGCCGAGGGGCTCGCCCGCACCCGCGCGATGCTGGAGCGGATCGCCGGGTTCGCGTTCCCCGCGTCCTTCTCCGACAAGGACGCGCTGCTCGTGGGCACCGGACGGCGGGCGCCGACCGACGCGGAGCGGGCCGAACTCGGGGAGGCGGCGGCGAGGCTGCCGTTCGTCGTCGGGTGAGCGTCCTGCGGAACGAGCCCGCCGAACGAGCCCGCTGAACGACGGCGGTCTCGGCGGCGCAGCCGCTCGTGACATCGGCACGACAGGAAGGCGACAGACCGGTTTGCCAGGCTTCTGATCGCTCGGGCGGACCTCCCCGGCGGGCGCTGACGTGCGCCCGAGACCCGTGGTGACGACGGGGAGGCCCGAGCCGTTGAACCAGACCTCGAATCGGAGTCCCATGAAGACCGCTGCCGTACTCATACTCGGGGCCGTAGCCGCCCTGTCGCCTCTGCCCGTCGTGGCCGGCGCCGCGTCCGCGTCCGCGCCCCCTCTGGGGCAGCGGGACCGCAGGGAACAAGGGCGCCTACGCCGTCATGCAGTACGACGGCAACCTCGTCGTCAACAGCGCTTCGAACAAGCCGCTGTGGTCCTCCGGCACGGCGGACTCCCCGGGCGCGTGGCTCGGCGTCCAGGACGACGCCAACCTGGTCATCTACAGCGAGGACGACGAGGCGCTGTGGGAGCGCCGGACGACCTTCGCCAGGCTGACCGCCGACCGGGTGCTGGAGGCGGGCGACTACGTGCGCTCGGCCAAGCGGCAGTACCGGCTGGTCATGCAGAACGACGGCAACCTCGTCCTCCAGCACGCCGGCACCGCGCTGTGGAGCAGCAAGACCGCCGGGCACCCGGGCGCGTTCGCGGTGATGCAGAGCGACGGCAACTTCGCCGTCTACACCTCCGGCAAGAAGCCGCTGTGGAGCACCAGGACGGCGCCCAACCCCGGCGCGTTCCTCCAGGTTCAGGACGATGGCAACGTGGTGATCTACAGTGCCGCGGGGAAGCCGCTGTGGGGCGCCAGAACGTGAGGGGACCGCACGGTCGCCGGAAAGGAGCAGGTGTGGCCGACTTCGAGTCATCGATCGTCGAAGCCCAACTCGACGCGGTGGAGCGGTCGCTGACCGCCACCCCCGACGAGGACGTGGTCGTCTCCGCGGTGACCCTGAGCCAGTCGTACCCCGTGGACCAGAAGAGCCTCTGGGCGGCGTGCACCACCCGGGAGCGGCTGGCCCAGTGGCTGGGGCCGGTCAGCGGCGATCTCCGGGTGGAGGGGCGTTACCAGCTCGAGGACACCGCCGCCGGAGTCGTCCGGCGCTGTCGCGCTCCCAAGTCCTACGTCGTGAGCTGGGACTACGGGGATGACACGTCGCTGGTAGAGGTCCGGCTGCGCGCCGAGGAGGCCGAGGACGACGGGGAGAAGAGCGGGACACGGCTGACCGTGATCCACTCTGCCGACATCGCGTCGCGACGGTGGGCACAGTACGGCGCAGGCGAGTCCGGCATCGGCTGGGACATCTGGTTGCTGTGCCTGGCTCACCACCTGGCCACGGGAGACGCCGTCGCCGCCGCCGTCGACGCGTGGACCGAGAGCGCCGGCGGCAGGCGGTTCATCGCGGAGAGCGGCCGCCGGTGGGCGGACAGGTCCATCGCCACCGGCACGCCGGAGGCCGACGCGCGGGCGGCGGAGGCGCGTATCACCGCGTTCTACGCCAATCTCGACCCCGCTGGGCAGCCGTAGGCGCTCGCCCTGGTCAGCTCGTCGCGGGCTAGGATCGGCCCGTGCCCTTGAGCGCGAACGACGTCGACCGGTTCGAGGCCGCCAGGCCGCGCCTGGAGGCCATCGCCTACCGCCTCCTCGGCTCCGCTGGTGAGGCGGAGGACGCCGTGCAGGAGACGTTCCTGCGCTGGCAGGCCGCCGACGTGGCGCGCATCGAGGTCCCCGAGGCGTGGCTGACCAGGGCCCTCACCAACCTGTGCCGCAACCAGCTCACCTCCGCGCGGGCCCGCCGCGAGACCTACGTGGGCTGGTGGCTGCCCGAGCCGCTGCTCGCCGGTGACCCGATGCTCGGCCCGGCCGACACCGCCGAGCAGCGCGAGTCGCTCTCGTACGCGGTGCTCACGCTCATGGAGCGGCTCTCGCCCAACGAGCGGGCGGTTTACGTGCTGCGGGAGGCGTTCGGCTACCCGCACAGGGAGATCGCTGAGATCCTCGACCTCACCGAGGCCGCCAGCCAGCAGCTCTTCCACCGGGCCAAGAAGCACGTCGCCGACGGCAGGGCCCGCACCGAGATCGACGCGGCCGCCGCCCGGCGGATCGTCGAGGAGTTCCTCGCCGCCGCCGCCAGCGGCCGGACCGAGCCGCTCGTACGCCTGCTCACCAGCGACGCCATCGCCGTCGGCGACGGCGGCGGGAAGATCCCGTCCCGCGCCAAGCCGTTCGTGGGCGCCGTCGCGGTCGCGAAGTTCCTGCGCGGACTGTTCAAACCCGGCGCGGCCAAGCGCGCCCTGGTCGGCGGCGCGCCCGGCCTCTACGCCTCGACCGCCAACGGCGACCCCGCCGTCGTGGCCGTCGTCGACGGCCGGGTCGTCGCCGTCATCTGCCTGGAGGTCGCCGCCGACGGCATCGTCGCCTCCCGCATCCAGGTCAACCCCGGCAAGCTCGGACGCGCGACCGCGCGCTGGGCGGCCGACGATCATGGAGAGCCTCTGTACAACGCCTTGTGAGGGCGGTGTGAGGTGCTTCACATCGTGTTCCTGTCAGGAAACGGCGGGCCGCCCGGTTCAAGGGGCGAACGCACGACAGGAGGCAGCAAATGCAGCACCGCATCGTCGTCCTCGGGGCCGGATACACCGGAGCCTTCGCCGCCGGTCGGCTCGCCAGGCGGCTCCACCGCGAGGACGTCGCCATCACCCTCGTCAACGCCGAGCCCGACTTCGTGGAACGCGTCCGCCTGCACCAGGTGGCGACCGGCCAGGACCTCAGGCCCCGGCCGTTCGGCGAGATGTTCGCGGGCACCGGCGTCGAACTGCGGCTCGCGAAGGTCACCGGCGTCGACGTCGACCGCAGGACCGTCACCGTCACCGACACGACCAGCTCGATCGAGTCCTCGGTAGTGAGACAACTCGACTACGACACCCTCGTCTACGCCCTCGGCAGTCTCTGGGACGCCCACGGTGTCCCCGGGACCGCCGAGCACGCCTATGAGCTGGCGGGCCGCCCCGGAGCGCTCCGGTTGCGCGGGCGACTGGCCGGTCTCGACGCCGGGCGGAGCGTGGTCGTCGTGGGCGGCGGCCTCACCGGCGTGGAGACCGCGACCGAGATCGCCGAGGCCCGCCCCGACCTCGACGTCGCCCTCGCCACCCGAGGCGACCTCGGCGACTGGCTCTCGCCCAAGGGCCGCGGGCACCTGCGGAAGGTCTTCGCCGGGCTCGGCATCACCGTGCACGAGCACGCCGCCGTCACCGGCGTCGAAGCCGACCGGGTCGTCACCGCCGACGGCGAGGTCATCCCGGCCGCGGTCACCGTGTGGACCGCCGGCTTCGCGGTCCACCCCATCGCGCGGGCGAGCGCCCTGGAGGTCACCGGCACCGGACAGATCGTGGTCGACGGGACCATGCGCTCGGTCTCGCACCCGGACGTGTACGCCGTCGGCGACGCCGCCATGGCGATCGGCCCGGGGAACAAGCCGCTGCGGATGTCGTGCGCCTCGGGCATTCCGGCCGCCTGGCAGGCCGCCGACGCGATCGCGGCCCGCCTGACCGGCGGCAGGCTCCCGAACGCGCCGATCCGCTACCTCAACCAGTGCATCTCGCTGGGCCGCAAGGAGGGGCTGATCCAGTACGTCACCGCCGACGACCGTTCCCTGCGGGCGGTGCTGACCGGCCGGACGGCCGCCGTGTACAAGGAGCTGATCTGCACGGGAGCGGCCTGGAGCGTCGCCAACCCGTTGTTCGGCCTGCCGGCCCGGCGCCGCCGCGTCACCCGGGATCGGGCCGCGGCCGGTGTCCGGGCCCGCGCGCAATCTTGAACCGCACGTTGGACAAGCCTCAGGAGGCGGACTCTAGCCTGGTCGGAGTGAGGTGATGAGGCCATGGCGGACAACGACCTGGTGCTGGTGACGGGTGCCGGAGGCGGCGTCGGGGGAGTGGGGCGCACCGTCACCGAGCTGCTGCGCGAGAGCGGCTTGGCGGTGCGGGCGATGGTGCACCACGACGACGACCGGGCGGAGGCCCTGCGGGCGCTCGGCGCGGACGTGGTCGTCGGCGATCTCACGAACCCGGCCGACGTGGCGCGGGCCGTCGAGGGCGTCGGCCGGATGTTGTTCAGCATGAGCGTGTCGCCGTCGTACCTGGAGGCCGCCGTCACGGTCGCGAGCGTGGCGCGGGCGGTCGGCCGGATCGAGGCCCTGGTCGCGATGTCCCAGATGACCGTGTCGCAGATGGACGCGCTCAGCACTGAGGAGTCGCACCAGCAGCGCCTGCACTGGCTGTCGGACCAGGTGCTCGACTGGTGCGGGCTGCCGGTCGTGCATGTCAGGCCCACCGTCTTCCTGGACAACCCGCTGTTCACCACGCTGGCCGCGCGGTCCATCGCCGACAGCGGCACCCTCAGGCTGCCCTTCGGCGCCGGCCGTACGTCGCCCGTCGCGGCCGACGACGTCGCCCGCGTGGTCGCCGCCATCCTGCGGGACCCGGGGCCGTACCTCGGGAAGGTTCTGGAGCTGACCGGGCCCAGGTCGGAGCCGATGACCGCCGTCGCGCAGGAGTACGCCAGGGCGCTGCACCGGCCGGTGACCTACGAGGACGTGCCCGCGCGGCGGTGGGAGGACGACGTCCTGTCCCGTTCCGGGCTGGGGCCGCACACCGAGGAGCACATCGCGACCATGGCCCGGCTGCACCGCCAGAACAGGTACGACCGCTCCACCCGCACGGTCGAGCAGATCACCGGGCGGCCCGCCCAGACGGTCGAGGAGTTCGTCGCGCGGCGGGCCGAGCTGTTCGACGGACACCGGTGACCGAGGGGCGCCGCGCCGGACCGGAAAGGGCGGCGCGGGGCTAGGCGGCGAAGTGGCAGGCGACCGGGTGGCCGGTGCCCCTGTCGACCAGCGTGGGCTCCTCCTCGTGGCACCGGTCCTGGGCCAGCCAGCACCGGGTGCGGAACCGGCAGCCGGACGGCGGCGACAACGGCGAGGGAACGTCCCCCGTCAGGACGATCTCCTGCCGGTCGGTGTCCCGCCAGTCGTCGACGCCGGGCGCGGCCGACAGCAGCGCCTGGGTGTAGGGGTGGGCGGGCCGGGCGTAGAGGCCGTCCTTCGGGCCGATCTCGGCGATCTTGCCGAGGTACATCACCGCCACCCGGTCGCACAGGTGGTGGACGACGCCGAGGTCGTGGGAGATGAACAGGTAGGCGACGCCCAGGTCACGCTGGAGCTCCCGCAGCAGGTTGAGGATCTGGGCGCGTACCGAGACGTCGAGGGCGGAGACGGCCTCGTCGCAGATGATCAGGCGTGGTCGCACGGCCAGCGCCCTGGCGATGCTGATGCGCTGGCGCTGCCCGCCCGAGAACTGGTGGGGGTAGCGGTCGGCGTGCTCGGGCCGCAGGCCGACGCGGTCGAGCAGGGTGCGTACCTCGTCGTCCCAGCGTTCGCGGGGCACGAGCCCGGGGTGGATGCGCCAAGCCTCCTTGATCAGCGCGGCCACGGTCATGCGCGGGTTGAGCGAGGCGTACGGGTCCTGGAAGATGAGCTGGATCTCCTGCCTGAGCCGCCGCAGCTCCTTGGCGGGCAGCGCGGCCAGGTCCTTGCCCTCGAAGAGCACCTTCCCCGAGGTGGGCCGGACCAGACCGACGATGGTCCTGGCCACGGTCGACTTGCCGCAGCCGGACTCGCCGACCAGGCCCACGGTCTCGCCCTCGCCCACGGTGAGGTTCACCCCGGCCACCGCCTGCACCTCGACCCTGCGGGTGCGGTAGGTGGTGACGAGATCGACGAGTTCAAGCATGTGCGATCACCTCCTCGGCGAAGTGGCAGGCGCTGGTGCGCCCGGGTCCGAGCGGACGGGGCTCGGGGTCGTTCTCGCGGCAGACGTCGCGGGCGAGCGGGCAGCGGGCGGCGAAGGAGCAGCCGGTCAGCGGCTTGCTCAGGTCGGGCGGCCCGCCGCCGATCATCTCCAGCGGACGGTCGTCGCGCAGCGAGGGCACGGCGCGCATCAGGCCGCGGGTGTAGGGGTGGGCGGGCCGCTCGTACACCTCGGGCACGGTGCCCGTCTCCACGATCCGGCCCGCGTACATGACGGCGATCCGGTCGGCGGCTCGGGCGACCACGCCGAGGTCGTGGCTGATGAGGATCATGCCGAGGCGTTCCGCCCGCTGGCGTTCGCGCAGGAGTCGCAGGATCTGGGCCTGCACGGTGACGTCCAGCGCGGTGGTCGGCTCGTCGGCGATGAGCAGGCGGGGGTCGAGGGCCAGCGCCATGGCGATCATCACGCGCTGGCGCATGCCGCCGGAGAAGCGGTGGGGGTACTCGTCCAGCCGGCGGGCCGCGTCGGGGATGCCGACCAGGGCCATCAGCTCGGCCGACCGGCCGCGGGCCTCCTTCCTGCCCAGGCCGCGGTGCCTGCGGAACATCTCGCCGATCTGGTAGCCGACGGTCAGTGACGGGTTCAGCGCACTGAGCGGATCCTGGAAGATCATCGAGATGCGTTCGCCGCGGAGCTTGCGCCACTGCTCGTCGGTGAGCCCGGTGACGTCCTGCCCCTCGATCCGGATGTGGCCGCCCGCCAGCCGGGCTCCGTGCGGCACCAGGCCGAGCAGCGACTGCGCGGTCACGCTCTTGCCGCTGCCCGACTCGCCGACGACGGCCACCGTCTCGCCCTCCTCGACCTGGAACGAGACGCCGCGCACCACGCGGGTGCCGCCGAACTCCACGGCCAGGTCCTCGACCTCCAGCAGGGGGTTCATGCGCTCAGCTCCGTCATCGGGTCGGACAGGTCTCGCAGCAGGTCGCCGAGCACGCCGATGCTGACCACCACGAGCGCCAGCGCGAGGCCGGGCGCGGCGGCGATCCACCAGGCGGAGGCCAGGTAGTCGCGGCCCTGCGCGATGGTGGCGCCCCAGGACGCCTGCGTGGCGGGCACGCCGAGGCCGAGGAAGCTCAGCGACGCCTCGGCGACCATGGTCAGGCCGACCTGTACGGTCGCCGCGACGAGCAGCGGCGGCAGGCAGGAGGGCAGGATGTAGTGGATGAGGATGCGCCCGTTGGAGGCGCCGAGCACGCGGGCCGAGTCGACGAACTCGCGGTGCCGTACGGACAGCGCCGACCCGCGCACCACCCTCGCGAAGATCACCCATCGGGTCACCGCGAGCGCGATGATCACGTTGACCATGCTGGGCCCGAGCACGCCCGCGAGCAGGATCGCCAGGAGCAGGCTGGGGAAGGCGAGCTGGATGTCGCCGACGCGGGAGATGATGCCATCCACCCAGCTACCGAAATATCCGGACAAGAGGCCGAGCACCAGCCCGATCGACCCGCCCACCAGCACGGTCACCAGCGCCACGGTC
This sequence comes from Nonomuraea sp. NPDC051298, assembly GCF_055586305.1. Classification (NCBI taxonomy): domain Bacteria; kingdom Bacillati; phylum Actinomycetota; class Actinomycetes; order Streptosporangiales; family Streptosporangiaceae; genus Nonomuraea; species Nonomuraea sp. NPDC051298. Next base: position 479,478 of record NZ_JBVJIM010000004.1, on the reverse strand, counting down.
AGCGACGTACGCATGCCGGACAGCACCTCGGCCACCAGGTCCTGGCCCACCTGGTCGGTGCCGAACCAGGCGACGGCCCCGTCGGACAGGCGGCTGCCCGGAGGCAGCAACCGGTCCTGCGGGCTGGTCACCGCGGCGTCGAAGGGGACCAGGATCGGCCCCACCACGCCGGCGACCGCGAACAGCAGCACGGTCCCGATGGCCAGCCGCCCGCGCAGGGGCAGCCGCCGCAGGACGGCGGTGTCGAGCGTCATGCGTTCTCCAACTGGATCCTGGGGTCGAGGTAGCTGTAGAGCACGTCGACCAGCAGGTTGAGCGTGATGTAGCAGACGGTGACCACGATGAGGACGGCCTCGACCACCGAGTAGTCGCGGAAGGTGATCGAGTCGATGAGCAGCGAGCCGATCCCCGGCCAGGCGAAGACCACCTCGACGATCACCCCGTTGGCGATGAAGAAGCCCATCAGCAGGCCGAGCATGGTCACGACGGGCACCAGCGTGTTGCGCAGCACGTGGACGTAGAAGACCACCCGCCGGCTCAGGCCCTTGGCCCGCGCCGTGCGCACGTAGTCCTGGTTCATCTCCTCGAGGATCCCCGTGCGCACCAGCCGGCCGAGCCAGCCGACGAACGGCAGCGCCAGCGTGAGCGCGGGGAGCAGCAGGCTGGCCATGGTGCCGTCGGCGGTGCTCGGCAGGATCTGCAGCAGCCGGGCGAAGATCAGGGAGAGCATGATGCCGATCCAGAACGGCGGCAGGGCCTGCCCGACCAGCGACGAGACGGAGACCAGGTGGTCGGCCACGGTGCCCGCGTGCCTGGCAGCGAACGTGCCGGCCAGGAAGCCGAGCACCACGGTGAAGACCATGGCCCAGACCGACAGGCTCAGCGTGGGGCCGAGCCGTTCGAGCGTGGCGTCCAGCGCGCTGCCGCCCTGCCGCCAGGACTCGCCGAACTCCAGGCGCAGCACGTCGCCCAGGTGGGCGAAGTACTGCGCGAGGAGGGGCCGGTCCAGGCCCATCTCGGTGCGGAGCGCGGCCAGTTGCTCGGGGGTGGCCTGGCTGCCGAGGATCAGCTCGGCGGGGTCGCCGGGCAGCACGCGCAGCGCGACGAAGACGATGGTGACCGCGCCCCAGATCTGCAACAGCGCCTGGGCCAGGCGGCGGGCGAGGAAGAGGGTCATGGGCGGCTCGATCCTCGTACGGTGAGCGCCGGCGGGAAGAGCACCTTCTCCGGCGCCCCCGTGGCCGACTTCGTCAGCCGCCGCAGCATGCGGTCGACGGCCGACACCGCGATGTCCGCGGCAGGCAGGTCGACCGAGGTGAGCGACGGTATGACGTACGGCGCGAAGGGGTAGCCGCCGTAGCCGACGACCAGCACGTCCTCGGGGACGCGCAGCCCCGCCTCGTGCGCGACCCGGTACGTCGCCAGCGCGAAATAGTCGTTGCCCGCGACGAACGCCAGCGGCCGATCGCCGGTGGCGATCACCTCGCGGGCCAGCCGGTACGCCTCGCTCGGGTCCCACGGCATCGCGCTCTGCTCCAGCCGCCTGGTCGGCACCTTGATCACCGCGTCGGGCCCCATCGGCAGCCCGCTGTCGGCCATGGCGCGGCGGTAGCCCTCGAGCCGGTCGACCACCGAGGAGACACCCAGGTCCTCCTCCAGGAAGTAGATCTTCCTGGCGCCCTGCTCGACGGCGTGCCTGGCGGTCTCGTAGCCGCCGCGGGCGTGGTCGACGCCGACGAGGTCGGCGTTCAGCTCGGGGACGTCACGGTTGATCAGCACCAGCGGCACCCCAGCAGAGCGGAACGGCCGCCAGTGCTCCGCGCCCTCCTGCACGGCCACCACCAGGACCCCGTCGACGCCGCGGCGCAGCAGCTCCTCGGCCGCCCGCCGCTCGTTGTCCACGGACTCCTCGGTCGCCATCAGCAGCAGCGAGTAGCCGTGCTTGCGGCAGTGCTGCTCCACGCCGCTGATGAGCTGGGCGTAGAAGGGGTTGGACGGGTTCGTGATCACCATGCCGAGCGTGGTCGCGGAGCCCAGGACCAGGGAGCGGGCGGTCACGTTCGGCACGTAGCCGAGCCTGGCCGCCTCCGCCTTGACCCGGTTCCTGGTCTCCACGCCCACGCTGTCCTTGTCGGACAGGGCCCGCGACACGGTGTTGACCGACACCCCGAGGCTCTCGGCGATGTCCTTCAGCGTCGTACGGCGTCCGTCAGGCATGATCGGCGGAGACCGTCCTGAACTCGGGCTGGCTGTTGCCCGCCGGGCGGAAGTTCTTGACGGTCGAGCGCACGCCGTAGGTGGCGGCCAGCGACGCGGGGAACACGCCGACCGCGTCCGACCAGATGATCTCGCACGCCTGTCCGTACAGGGCCTTGCGCCTGTCCTGGTCGGCGGTGGACTTGGCCTGGGCGAGGATCGCGTCCAGCTCCTTGTTGGCGTAGCCCATGCGGTTGGCCTCGGAGGTGTACAGGCGGCCGAGCGTGTAGTCGGCGTCCGCCGTGGTCACGGTGTTGACCTGCAGCTCGATGTCCCAGTCGAGGGCGGTCAGCCGCTTGATCCAGGCGGCCTTCTCGATCTGCTGCGGCTCGACGACCACGCCCACCTTCGCCCAGGCCGAGATGAACGACTGGGCCAGCTCGGTGGCCAGCGGCCCGGTGTCCCTGAACCACATCATCGAGGTGCGGATGCCGTCGGCGTATCCCGCCTCGGCCAGCTCCTTCTTGGCCAGGTCGGGGTCGTGGGCGTAGGGCTGCTGCGGTGCGTGGCCGAACACCGACGACGGGATGGGCGCGTCCATGACCGTGGCGGCCTCGCCGTACAGGTTGGCGACGATGCCCTTGACGTCGAGCGCGTGGTGCAGCGCGCGGCGCACCTTGGGGTCGCTGAACGGCTTGCGCCCGCAGTTGAACCAGGTCAGGAAGTAGTTGAGGCCCGGCGTGCTCTCGACGGAGATCCCGGACACCTGGCGCAGGCGCTGGAGCTCGTCGGGCGGGATGATCCAGGTGACGTCCACCTCGCCGTTCTGCAGCGCGGTCATCCGCGTGGACGCCTCGGGGATGTAGGGCAGGCGCAGCCCCCGCAGCGTGGGCGCGCCGCCCCAGTAGTCCTTCACGGGGGTGAGCACGAGCTGCGACGACGGCGTGAACGACTCCACGGCGAACGGCCCGCTGCCCACCGGCTTGCGGAAGAAGCCCGACCTGCCCATCTGGGCCGCGGGGAGGATGAACGCCAGCGTCAGGTTCACCAGCATCGCGCCGAGCGGCTCGGTGGTGGTGATCTTGACGGTTCGGGCGTCGGGCGCCTCGACCGAGTCGACCGCGGCCCACAGCGGCTTCTGCGGGCCCGTCGACTTGACCAGCCGGTCCAGCGACGCCTTCACGTCGGCCGAGGTCAGCTTGCCGCCGTCGTGGAAGGTGACGTCCTCGCGGAGGGTGAACACCCACGTCTTGTCGTCGGGCCGGGTCCACGACGTGGCCAGGCTCGGCACCGGCTCGGCGCCGTTCCTGGTCACGAGCGTGTCGTAGATCTGCCGGTTGGCCAGCAGCGACGCCTCGTCGACCGCGCTCGGGCCGTGCGGGTCCAGGTCGTTGATGGCCTGGTTGAACGCGGCGCTGAGCGGGGAGTCCTGGCCGGAGCCCGAGCCGGGCCCGCCGGGGGCGCATCCTGCGATCAGGACAGCGCCTCCGAGGAGGGTGAGGAATTGGCGCCTGCCTACATCGTCCATGTCGCTTACCTTCTAGTCAGCTCTGTCAGGCTCTGTCAGCTCTTGAGTGCCAGGTAGATCAGGACTTTCGCCTTCGGATCGCCCCCGCGAAGTGAAGCCCTCAGTCGCAGCCAGTGACCGAACTCGCGTACGCGCCAGGACACCATTCCCGGCTCGGTGGTCACCAGCTCGGGTGTCTCCTCGTCGCACCAGTGCAGCCCGTCGGGGGAGACCTGGGTGACGAGGTGCAGGCTGGGCTGCTCGCCTTCGAGCTCCAGCGTACGTACGAACCATCGGGCTTCGGCCGCCCACCCGCATTCGTATGGTTCGGTGGTGAAATCTGCGGTGAAAGTGGTGTTCCGCTCGAGTACGGCGGTCTGAGCGTTCTTCATGCCGATGCTCACCAATCCACGGAGATCAGGGCGGAATCAAGGAAAAGGAAGTTGCGGACGGGAGAATGGGTGCGCACGCTGACGTAGAAGTTCAGCAGGTTCTCCAAGCCGTCATACTTGTCCGCATATTGCGGCACAGGAACGTTACGCAGATCCATCACCCGGTCGTTGACCTGGAGTTCGACGTTGGTCCGCGAGCGGGTGTCGAACTGCCAGCGCAGGTAGTGCCAGTTGACCTTGGTCGGCACCTCGTTGTAGCAGAGGAACTGCGGGTCCTCGTCGAGCGCGTGCCAGTCGTCGGGGTTCGGCGCGGTGAAGTCCTCGGTCGCCACCAGGTTGTCCTGGTTGTGCAGGTTCTCCCGCGGCGTCGGCTCGGGCACCACCGGGTACACCCAGCGCCTGGTCAGTTTGTTGTCCAGGTCGGTGTTCTGGTAGCGCATCACCGTGTGGTAGCGGATGCCGTCGCCGTCGCACAGGTCGGTCGCGATCGTGAAGCAGCCGAACTGCGCCTCCGACGGGTGCAGGTTGCCGTCCCACTCGATGTCGCCGAAGGTGTTGCCGAGGCTCGACTCCGCCGTCGCCGCCTCGCTCTTGTAGGTGAAGTACGTCTCGAACTGCACGATCCCGCGCCGCGCCATCGTCAGCCGGCGGATCGCCACCGCCGTGTGCCCGGTGACCGGCCTGGTGGCCACCTTGAGCGCGTACGTGCCGCTCATCGCGCCGTGCGTGCCGGTGTCGAAGAAGTCGCACGAGCTGAGCTGCGGCGGGCGGAAGTCGCGCATGTGCTTGTCGACGGTGTCGAGGTTGCCGTGGCCGTCGTGGTTGCCGATGAGTTCGGTCCAGCCGTGGGTGCCGGTGTTGAACTCGTCGAAGGCGAGGATGCGGGGCAGCGGGTTGAACTTCGACAGCTTCGGATCGGCCGCGATCAGCGCGCGACGTAGATCATCGCTTACCAAGTCGTCCTCCTAGAACGTGAGGATTAACGTTCACGTGAACGTTAATCCTGAAGGTCCAAGGAAGTTAACTCTCCACATCCTGGGACGTCAATACTTCGTTACAAAGTGGACATCTAACGCTTCATCCGGACACACCTCAAGAATCCCGGCCCAGCCCCGGTTGGCCGGCGACCGTCAGCAGGGATCTGAGCTGAACCCGGCCGGAGATCCCGAGCTTGGTGTAGACCCGCGCCAGCGTGTTGTCCACGGTGCGTACGGCCAGGCCGAGCCGGGCGGCGATCTGCCTGCTCGTGTGCCGGACGGCCAGCAGGGCGACCTGGCGTTCCCTGGCGCTGAGCACGTCGCCGAGATCGAGGTCGCCGAGCAGGGGCGTACGCGCGTCCTGGCACCTGGCGCGCAGCGCGACGGCCTCGGCCGCGGCCAGCCCGGCACTCCCGCGCCGCCCCGCCACGCGCAGCGTCCGCGTCGCCGCCGTGGCCAGCTCCGCGGCGTGCAGGTGATGGCCGAGCGCCTCCAGCAGGTGGGCGGCCCGGACGAGCCCGGTCGCGTCGCCGGTGGCCAGCGCGCGGGCCGCGGCGGTGACCGCCTCGGGCAGCGGACCCTCCAGCGCGTCCAGCCGGTCGAGATCGGCGGCTCCGCCCAGGCGGGCGACGTCGTAGAGCGCCAGCGCCTCGACGCACGGCAGGCCGGCCGCTGCGGCACGATCGGCCGCGCCCCGCGCGTACGACCAGGCGGAGTCACTGTCACCGCCGGCCCACGCCGTCCAGGCCCGCCAGGTCTCGATCCACGGCTCGAAGATCGCGTTGGTGCCGTCCTCCAGGCGGTCGGCCGCGGCCATCAGCTCGCCCGCCCCGCGATCGTCGCCCCGCAGGGCGCGTGTCCCGGCCAGCGCGGCCAGGCAGCAGCGGCGCAGCCGCTTGGCGTCCGCGCGTTCCAGCCCGGTGAGCGCCTCGGCCAGGAGCCGCTGCGCGGCGGCCGGATCGCCGCCCGCCAGCGCGGCCAGCCCGCCGAACAGCGCCCACACGCTGCCGGGAACGGGCGTGTCACCGGCCATGGGGCCGCCGCGACCGGCGGCGGCGATGGCTCCGGCCTCGGCCGGGCTGCCCGCGGCCAGGTGAGCCAGGCACGCCCCCGCCTCCATCTCGAACCCGCCCAGCGGCAGCGTCACCGCGTGCGCCCCGGCGATCGCGTTGCCGTGCGTCCGGGTCTTCTCCGACTCCTCCAGTCGGCCGAGGAAGCCCAGCGCCGCCGTCGCCGTCGCCGCCGACCACACCTGCGCCCGCGGATCGGCGTCGGGACAGTCGAGAACGGCCCGCGCCAGCCGTAGCGCGGCGGCGCTCTGCCCGGAGAAGAACAGCAGGGACGCCCGCGAGGCCATGATCGCCGGATGGGCCCCGGCCGCGTCCAGGGCGCGCATCGCCCCCGCCAGGTCACCGTGCCCCCAGTAGAGGGACGCCGCCCGCACCGCCGCCCACCCGACCCGCTCGTCCGGCCGGTCGGGCGGGTCGGGCGACAGCAGCGCGGCCGCCTCACCGCTGCGCCCCTGGTACTCGAGCAGCTCCGCCAGCAGCCAGTCACCCCGGCCGCCGGGCTCGGCCTGCGCCGCCGCCCTGGCCAGGCGCTCGGCCAGGGCCATGCCCGCGTGCCCGACGGCCTGCCTGGCGCCTTCGCGCACCAGGTCGGGCCGTACGACGTGGCCGCTCTCCACCTGCCACAGCGCGGCGCGCAGCGCGTCCTCCCTGCGTCGCAACGGGGTGGCCATCAGGCGCTCGGCCAGGTTCCGGTAGATCTGCCTGGCCCTCGCCCTGGCCATCCGCCCGCGCAGCACCTCGCCGTGGAACGGATGCTCCAGCCGGACCTGGACCCGTCCGGCGTGCTCCTCGCACACCACCAGCCCGCTGTCCTCGGCCGCGGCCACCGCCGGGCTGCCGGCCAGCTTCTCCAGGACGGCCAGCGGCACCACCTCGCCGCAGGCCACCGTCTCGACCGCGGCGCGCGTGGCCGCGTCCAGGCTCTCCAGCCGGGACACGACCAGCTCGGTGAGCCCGCCGGGCACGGCCCCGTGCAGCAGCTCCCGCAGCGCCATCGGGTTGCCGCCGGAACAGGCCCGCAGGCTCCGGCGCCGGGCCGCGTCGATCGAGCCGCCCGTGCTGTGGTCGATGAGCCGGTCCAGGGCCGGTTCCGGCAGCGGCGGCACCTCCAGGATCCCGGCCACGCCGTCAGCGGCCAGCCTGGCCAGACCGTCGGCGAGCGGCTCCCGCGTACGCGCGGTCATCAGCACGAACGCCTTGCCCCCTGCGACGAGCTGGGCGATCACCGTGGCGGAGGCGGCGTCCAGCAGGTGGGCGTCGTCCACGGCGATCGCCACCGCGTCCCGCCCACCCCACCCGTCCACCCGCGCGCGGACGGCCCTGACAGTCGCGGCGGCCCCGGCCGTCGGCGGGAGGTCGTCGGGCACGAGCGGCACCAGCGCCCCGAACGGGATCGCGGCCGCCGCCCTGGTCGCCGCGATCCACACGCGCCGGCGGCCGAGGAGCCGCAGCGCCTCCCGCGCCAGCCTGGTCCTGCCCGCCCCGGCCGGGCCCAGCAGCAGCACCGCGTGCAGCTCCCGGCCGGCGAAGTCGCCCGCCACCCTGGTCAGCACGTCGTCCCGTCCGGCGAACGGCCACTGACGCATCCGATGCCCCCTTCCACCCGTGGTCCCCCGGTGGTCGATTCGCATGATCGGCGTCCGTGGATGTCCCTCACGTGAGTAGTGGGGTGACCGAGGCCGCCCGGATGGAGTAGAGCGGCTGCTCTAGGCGGGTGATCGCGGTGGGCCGGAAGCTCGGTGGCGAAGGACGTGAGTACCCCACCAACGGAAGGACACGTCATCCTCATGCTGGCAACGTTCAAACGAGCTGTGGCCGCCGTCGGCGCCGGCGTCATGCTGGTGTTGTTCGGGACGGCCGCCCCCGCGCAGGCGGCCGTCCCGCTCTCCGCCACCGTAGAGATCAAGAACAAGGCCATGGGCACCTGCCTGGACGTCATCGGCTGGGCGACCCACAACGGCACCTGGGCCGGGCACTACCCGTGCAGCGGCGCCGACAACCAGAAGTGGCGCATCGAGTACGTCGGCACCGACACCTTCGCGGAATGCGGCGGATGGAGCAACATCATCGATCCGACCACCGGCATCCCGAGAGGGGTGTGCACCAACCCGCAGAACATCTCCGTGCCCTACTTCCGGATCAAGAGCGTCGTGGGCGACAACTGCCTCGACCTGTCGAACCGGAGCGTGGCCAGCGGCACCCGCGTCCACCTGTGGGACTGCTATGAGACCAACTCCCAGCACTGGTACATCGCCGAGCTGTCCTCCGGCGTGGAGTTCCAGAGCCGGCGCTCCCACCAGAACTGGTACAACAGCACGTTCGGCAAGGGCAGGGCGCTCGAACCGCGCTGGGACGACCCCAACAAGATGCAGATCTGGACCCACAACGACGAGACGCTGCTGCAGCGGTGGACGGTGACCCGAGTCTGAGCCCCGTCCAAGGCCGGAGCGCCCTCTCCCGTCACGGGGGAGGGCGCTTCGCGCTGCCGGGGCCGGGGTCTCCTGGAGGCCCGCTGACCTGCCGGCTTTCCGGACGTTTACCTGCCGTCTGCCACTCTGGAGTGGTGACGGAGCGGGGCGTGCCGCTGCGGCGGCGGGTGCTGGTGGTCATCGTGAGCGTGACCACCCTGGCCGTCGCGCTGTTCCTGGTGCCGCTGGCGGTCGCGGTCAGCCTGCTCTACCACGACCAGACCGTGGCCGCGTTGCAGCGCGACGCCGCCTGGGTCGCCGCCGCGGTCCCCGACGAGCCGCCGACGTCGTTGAAGCTGCCGACCGGTCTGCCGGGCGATCTGGCCGTCGGCGGCTACTCCGTGGCCGGTGCCCGGCTGTTCGGCGACGGCCCCGCCCATTCGCCGCTGGCCGCCTCCAGCGGGGACGGGCGCGTGCACGACGCGGTCGAGGGCGGTTTGCTGGCCGTGTCCGCGCCGGTGCCCTCCGACGAGGGGGTCGCGCTGGTGATCCGGGTGGCGACGCCGAACGCGCAGGTCGAGCAGCGCGTACGGGAGGCGTGGCTGCTCATGGGCGGGCTGGCGCTGGTCGTGATCGCGCTGGCCGCGGGCCTGGCGGTGCGGCAGTCGGCCAGGCTGGCCGCGCCGCTGGAACGGCTCACCACCGCGGCCCAGGCGCTCGGCGGCGGTGACTTCAGCGTCCGCGCGTTCCCTTCCGGGGTACGCGAGGCCGACCAGGCGGGGCAGGCGCTGGAGTCGACGGCGCACCGCCTGGGCGCCGTGCTGTCGCGCGAGCGGGCCTTCAGCGCCGACGTCTCGCACCAGCTCCGTACGGGGCTGACCGGCCTGCTGCTCGGCCTGGAATCGGCCCTGTCCCGCCCCGGCGCGGATCTGGCTCAGGCGATACGGGCCGCGCTGGGCAGGGGCGAACGGCTGCAGGAGGTGATCGACGACCTCGTACGGCTCGGCCGCGACACCCGCGCACCCGTCGAGCCCCTCGACGTCACCGGGCTGGTGGACGAACTGCGCCAGGAGTGGCACGGCCCGCTGGCCGAGCGGGGCCGCCGCCTGACCATCACGGTGGAGCCCGGCCTGACGCCGACGACGGCCCGCCCCGCGGCCGTGCGGCAGATCCTGCGCGTCCTGCTCGACAACGCGGTCCGGCACGGCGCGGGGGAGGTCACGGTCACCGTCGCCGACGTGGGCAGGGGAACGGCCATCGAGGTGAGTGACCACGGCACGGGCGTGCGGGAAGGCGTCGATCCGTTCGTCAGGGCCAGCGGGCGCGGCCACGGCATCGGGCTCGCCCTGGCCCGCTCGCTGGCCGAGGCGGAAGGCGGCCGGCTGGTGCTCAGCCGGGCCCGGCCACCGCTGTTCAGCCTGCTGCTCCCGGGCCGGGACACCTGAGCGCGCCGCCTGGAGGTGCGGCGTGTCCCAGAACACCGCGTATCGGCCCTTGGGATCGTGCGGCACGCGGCCGGCTGCGCTCGCTCGCATGTAACCACTATAACCAGTGTTGCGCGACACCGTTATTACCGGTGTCGGAGTCTGAGGAGGAAGACATGAGTGTCCGGCACGTCAACCCGGAAGGACTGCACCGCAGCCCGGCCTTCAGCCAGGCCGTCGTGGTCGAGCAGCCCACGAAGACCATCTACATCGGCGGGCAGAACGGCGTCGACGCCGAGGGCGAGATCGTCGGGCCCACGGTGGGGGAGCAGTCCCTGCAGGTGTTCCGCAACCTCGCGGCCATCCTGGAGAGCGAGGGGGCGAGCCTGGCGAACATCGTGCACTGGCGGATCGCCGTGGTCGACGGCCACTCGTTCGACGAGGGCGTGGCCGCCTTCCAGCAGGTGTGGAACCGGGCCGACCCGCCACCGGCCATCACGGTCCACGTCGTCGCCGGCCTGAACCCCGGGTGCCTGGTCGAGATCGACGCGGTCGCGGTGGTGTGACGTCATCAGGGGGTGGCGGGCCCGCCGCTCACCGGTCGTCGCGCAGAGCACGCACCAGTACGGGCAGCGCGACCAGCAACGCGATCCCGCGCAGCACTCCCGCGACGGGATAGGCCGCCCGCAACCCGAACTCGTGCGCCACCAGCCCCCCGGCCAGCGCGCCCAGCGGGATCAGCCCCCAGCCGAGCATCCCAGCACCTCCGCGTCCTGCGCGAGAGCGGGCTGGTCGCCCGCGAGCGGTCCGGGCGCAACGTCCTCTACCAGACGACCGCCCTGGGGACGTCGCTGATCGCGGCGGCGTAGGCCGCCCGCGTGGCATCCTGGCCGATCACGGGGGTGTCGGGCCGGTCCTCAGCAGGAGGAGGGCGAGGTCGTCCGAACGGTGCCGGTCGGCGGTGGGCCGGATGAGCGACTCGGCCAGGTCGCTCAGCGACTCGCCGGGCACGGGGGCGAACCGGGCGGCCAGGGCGTTGATCGCCTCGCCCAGGTCGACGCCGGGCCGCTCGACGAGGCCGTCGGTGTAGAGGGCCATGACCGCGCCCAGGGGCACGTTGAGGTCGGTGGTGACGTACTCGGCGTCGGAGTCGATGCCGAGCAGCAGGCCGGAGGCGACGTCGATGACCTCCGCGGGGGCGTTGGGCAGGCCGAGCACCGGCGGCAGGTGCCCGGCGCTGGACAGGCTGACCGTGCGCCGGAGCAGGTCGAAGCTCACGTACAGGCAGCTCGTGAAGCGGTCGGTGGCCAGCTCGGTGAGCAGCCGGTTGGTGTGCGCCAGCACCTCGCCCGGGTCCGCGCCGGCGGTGGCGTGGGCGCGGATGGCGGTGCGTACCTGGCCCATGAGCGCGGCGGCCGTCATGTCGTGGCCCTGGACGTCGCCGATCACCGCCCCGGCCGTGCTGTCGCTGAGGCGGATCAGGTCGTAGAAGTCGCCGCCGATGTCCATGCCGGGGGTCGCGGGCACGTAGCGGGCGGCCACCTCCAGGCCCGGCAGCTCTGGAAGCTCCCGGGGGAGCTGCTCCGCCTGCAGCGACTCGGCGAGCCGGTGCTTGTTGTCGTAGAGCCAGGCCCGTTCGAACGCCTGCGTGATCAGCCCGCCGAGGGCGCTGAACATCGACCGCTCGCCATCGCTGAACTCGCGCGGCTGGTCGTAGGCCAGCACGCACGTGCCGATGGACTGCCCCTGGGCCACCAACGGCAGGAGCACCCACGCGCCCATGTCGTCGACGCGGACGGCGTCGGGGTAGGTCTGGTGGAACTCCTCCCAGGTGGAGTAGAACGCCGGCCGGCCCTCGTCGTAACCGCGCGCCCAGCGGACCGGCTGGACCACCGGCCGCCCATGGAACCCCCGCAGGCCCTGCTCGGTGTAGCCACGCGAGGCGACCACCCGCATCCGGTCGTTGTCCCAGGTGAGGATGACCATGGCCTGGGCCCCGCAGACCGGCATGACGTGGTCGGCGATCAGGTTCACCACGTCCTGCGCCGTCGCCGCGCGGGCCAGGTAGGACGCCAGGTGGACCAGGTCGTGCAACCCGATCACCTGAGGACGCCGCTCGCCGCCCCCTGCGCCCCCTGTGCCCTCAGCAGCCTCTGCGGCCTCCTGGGACGGGCCCGCGGGGGTGATCCGGATCGCGACGCCCGGCAGGCTCGGATAGCACTCGAACGACAGCCGCCGCCCGTCCGGGTGGCAGGCGGTGAACCGCTTGGGCTGGTGGCTGATGACCGCGGCGCGATAGGTCTCTTCGTAGAGGGGTTCGTCCAGCCAGGGCAGGATCTTGCACAGGCGCCTGCCGACCAGGTCGGACGGCTTCACGCCGAGCAGTTCGGCGGCCGGCGCGGTGACCAGGGTCACCCGCGCGTGCGCGTCCAGATGGCAGTAGCCCTCGGGCAGGGAGTTGAGGCAGGCCAGGGCGGTCAGGCCGGTGTGCTCGCCGGTGCCGTGCGTACGCGCCGGGTTCAGCACCCGGGGCTCCGAGTGGGGCACGATCGGCCGGCCCTCCTCGCTCGCCGTCCGGAGCAGGCCGCCCATCCTGGCGCAGATGTCGGTGATGACGTCGAGCCGGTGTCGGCTCAGCTCGGACTCCCCGCCCGTGGGCCAGCCCATGACGAGCCCGCCCCAGGCCACGTCACCGGTGGAGATCGGCGCCGTGGCCAGCGCGAAGTGGTAGGGCAGCGACAGCGCCGCCACCGGGAACTCGCGGGCCATGGCCACCCGGTCGCTGAGCCAGACCAGCCGCTGCTCGCGCACCGACACGGCGACCGGGATGGAGTCGTTCATCCTGACCCGGGCCCAGGTCCTGGCGAGGGAGAGGGGGATGCCTATCGCGGACTCCATCTTCAGGAGCTGCCCGCCACCGTTCAGGACGTAGACGACGCCGAGGTGCGCCCGTGCGCCGAACACGGCCTCGATCAGCAGATCGTCCAGACGCGACGACGCATTCGCCGCGCCCTCGCTCTCCTCGCTATCCCGTGGCTGTGCCACAGGCCGTGCGGCCTCCGCGTCGAGCGCCGGGCGAGCGGGTCATCCACCCCATAGGTGCAGGATACGTTCACGGGGGTGTCGCGCTCACCGAGGGTCACCTCTCGGTCGGAGCTGACCGGCCGTGTGGGCTCTGACCTGCGGAGACGTACGATCGAAGGATGACGCCACCCTGCCCGCCGACGGCGGCGGCGCCAAGAGGCTGCTCGACGGTTATCGGCACGACCTGCGGGAGAATCCGCCGGGGATCACGCTCGACGTGCTCACGCCCCGTGGGCAGGAGGTATTCTGGCTGGTCAGCTCAGGTCTGTCGAATGCGGACATCGGCTGCCGACCGGGGCTCTCCGCGATCACTGTGCGGACTCATGTCGCCGGCGTCCTGGCGAAGTTCGGGCTCCGCCGCCGCGAGCAGCTCATCGTCCACGCTTACGAGGACGGCCTCATCGTTCCGATGAGACACCAGCGGGACAATCGCCCGACGTCCAGCCCCTGAGCAGGAGATTCTTCGCAAAAATCAGCGCATAGCTTGACGGATGTGCCCAAGGAAGGGGGATACCCTCGTGCCGCGCGCGGTCCGTTCACACATGGTAAATCTCGTACTCTGCCTGGTCACCACGGTGATCGGCACCGGTCTCGTGATCGCCGGGCTCATGATCGACGGCGCCGAACCGCGGCGGCTCCTGCAGTGCTTCAGCCCCGTACGCGCGGACCTGGTGGTATTGCCCGTCATCATGCCCGGCGACCTCTCCGCGCCCAGGCCGCCGCTCGGGGCGCTGGCCGACCTCGAATCGATCTCCGGCGTCGACGCCGTTCACGAGGTCGGCGGCGGGGTCCTGCGAACCGTCGCGCCCCGGGCCGAGCTCCAGGTCATCGCGCTCCCGGAGGAGGGCCTGGCGCTGCTGCCGCTGATCGAGGGCAGCCTTCCCGACGGCGACGGGCAGGCCGTGCTCGATCACGAGACCGCCCGCGCCCACGGCGCGAGTGTGGGCAGCATGATCCGAGCCGGTACGGCCACGCCGATCAAGGTCTCCGGGATCATCGACGTCGACCTCGACGAGAGCATGATCCTGCGCGGCACGCTCGGCCTGACCAGGACCGCCGCCGAGCGCCTGCTCGGCCCGCTGGAACTGCAGGGATTGCAGGTCACGCTCGACCCGGCAGCCTCGCCCGGCGTCGTACGCGACCAGATGAGCCATCGCCTCGGCCCCGGCTTCGAGGTCTACACCTGGCAGGAGCTCGCGGCCCGCAGAAGCGTCGAAACCCAGATCATGTCGGTCGCGCTGACCGTGCTCGGCCTGGCGGCCCTGCTGCTGGCCACGGGCCTCGGCTACGGTCTGTACGGCAGGCTGCGGACGCCGTGGGGCAGCGATCCCGTGGCCGAGCACGGGCACGGGGCCATGCGGCGGCTGCTCACGTTCGACCGGGCCTTCGCGGGGACCCTCGTCCCCACCTCGGGGGCGGCCATGGCCACCGGGCTGCTGGTGCTGCTGGCCGGGATGGGAGCCGAGCTGCCCTGCGCGAACGTCCTGGCCATCTGGACGGCCGTGGCGCTCACCCCGATCGCGGTGACGGTGTTCGCCCTGCGGAAGGCCCCCCTCGCCGCGCTCCTGCGCGGGCGGGAGCGGTGACGTACCCGGGTCGAGCAGCGATGAATATCTGACATGCTTGCCATCATCAACGATCGTGATACACGATGGCCGGATGGAGCTGCAGCAACTGAGGTACGTCGTCGCCGTCGCGGAGACCAGCAACTTCACCCGGGCCGCCGAACGCTGCCAGGTCGTGCAGTCGGCGCTCAGCCACCAGATCGCGAGCCTGGAGCGGGAGCTGGGCGCCCGGCTGTTCGAGCGGACCAGCCGCCGGGTCTGGCTGACGCCGGCCGGTGAGGCGTTCCTGCCCGCGGCCAGGGAGTGCCTGGAGGCCGCCGACCGGGCCCGCGCCGAGGTCGCCGCGGCGAGCGGGGAGGTCCGCGGGCGGCTCGCCGTCGGGGCCATTCCCACCGTCGCGGCCGTCGACCTGCCGGTCGTGCTGAAGGAGTTCCGCCGCCGGCACCCCCGGGTGCACATCACGCTCACCTCGGCCGGCAGCGAAGACCTGACGGAACAGGTTCGCAGGGGCGGCGTCGACGTCGCGTTCCTCGGCCTGCCGACGCGCGTGGAACCGAAGGCCGTCCAGAGCCGGCGGCTGGCCAGAGGCGAGCTGGTCGCCGTGGTCTCGCCCGATCATCACCTGACGGACGCCGAGACGGACCTGCGGAGCCTGCAGGACGAGCCGTTCGTCGACTTCCGCGCGGGACATGCCGGGCGGGCCCAGTCGGACCTGGCCTTCGCCGCCGCCGGGGTACGACGTGACGTGGCCTTCGAGGTGTCCTCCGCCGACTTCATGGCCGACCTGGTACGCCAGGGCCTCGGCGTGGGGATGTTGCCCGCCGCGTACGCGCCCCGCTTCCACGACCTGCGCATCATCCGCCTGCGCGACGCTCCGGAGCGGGTGGAGTACCTGGTCTGGGGCGCCCACCCGTCCCCGGCGGCCACGGCCTTCCTGGAACTGGTCGACCACGGCACGGGTCAGGCCCGCGACCGCCCTGACCCGGACGGCCCGGCAGGGTGACCTGATCGCCGCACGTCAGCCGGTGGCGAGCAGGCGACCGCACGCCTCGCCAAGGACGGCCCCGGCATCAGCCCTGGTTCCGGCCCCGGCCCCGGTCCCGGCCTCGGTGCCGGGACCGGCGTCGGGGTCGGCCGGCTCGGGAGCGCGCCAGGCGATGAACCCGTCCGGCCGGATCAGTACCGCGCCCGTGCCCGTGATCCCGAACGCCGCCGCGCACCGCTTCTCCCGATCGACCAGGAACCGGCCCGCCACCGGAGCGTCACCCTCGACCAGCCGGTACGCCGTGAGCGGCAGCCCGTCGCGCGCGGCGAGGCGGGCGGCGGCCTCGGTCCAGGCGGCGCCGCCGGGACCGGCGAGGAGCACCAGCCCGTCGGCCCACAGATCCACCGTGGACACCCGGTCGCCGTCCCGCTCCAGCCACACGTGTGGCGCCCGGCCGCCGGGAGCGCCGGTGGGGCGCAGTGGGTCCTCGACGGGCTCGCCAGGGCCGTAGCGGTAACCGAACTTCATGGTCACCTCGTCGAGCAGCTCGATCGTGCCGGTCTCCGGGGGCAGCTCGGCGCCGAACCACTCCCGGCCCGTGGCGAGCGCCTGGTCCACGGTCAGCCGGGCGACCGGCCGCCGCTCGGCGTCGTACGTGTCGAGCAGAGCGGGTCCGGCCCAGCCGCGCAGCACGTAGGCGAGCTTCCAGGCGAGGTTGGCGGCGTCCTGGATGCCGGTGTTGGCGCCGTACGCCCCGGCCGGGGGCATGATGTGCGCCGCGTCCCCCGCCAGGAACACGCGACCGGCCCGGAAGGCGTCGGCCACGGCGGCGGCGGCCTGCCACGGCAGGACGCCGAGCGGCTCCACCACCAGATCGGGAACGCCCGCCGCGGCCCTGGCCAGCTCCACGCACCTGTCCGGGGTGAACTGCCCGGGGCTCTCCCCTCGGCCGGGCTCGTAGGCGACGTGCAGCGCCATCTTGTCGCCCACGACGCGGACCATGCCGGAGAAGCCGGGATTGGTCACCTGGCCGATGGCGAAGCTCCGGTCGCCGAGCGCGTCCCCGAGGTCGGCGCGGACCATGATGCCCACGGTGTGCTCCAGCACGCCGACGCCGCTCCTGCCGATGCCCAGCGTGGCGCGGATGGAGCTGTTCGCGCCGTCGGCGGCGATCAGGTAGTCGGCCTCGACCGTGGCTCGGGCGCCACCGGCCCGATCGGCCAGGACCGCGCTGACTCCGCCGGACCCGTCGTCGAACGACTCGAGTTCGGCGCCGAAACGCAGGTTCGCGCCGAGCGCTTCGGCGTGCTCGCGCAGCACCGGCTCCAGCACGTCCTGGGACAGGACCGCGTCCTCGCAGGGGCTGACGTCGGCGAATCCCTCGTGGGCGCCGCGGGCGTTCGGCGGCGCCAGCCAGCGGTAGTTGTCGCTGGTCAGGCTCTCGGCCCAGAGGAGCCCCGTGTCGGTCAGGCGCCAGGGGCCGGCCGCGCGCACGGCCTCCTCCACCCCGGCCGCCCGGAACAGCTCCATGGTGCGCGCGTTGTAGCCCGGGGTGCGCGGATGGATGGACGTGCCCGGATGGCGTTCGGCCAGCACCACGTCCACGCCGTGCCGCCGCAGGAAAAGGGCGGCGGACAATCCGACCAGGCTCCCGCCGATGATCAGCACCTGCGTGCGGTCTCGCGGCATGTCGTCATTCCCTTGGCTCGAAGGTGGCCAGCAGCCGGAGCAGCTCGCCGCTGAGACGGTCGTCGGCGCCGGCGGGGAGGGGCGGACGCGTCACCAGGCCCAGCACGAGATAGATGATCATCGTCGCCGCGGGCTCAGGGTCGAGATCGGGTCGTACGCGTCCGTCGCGCCGGGCGGAGCGCAGCCAGTCACCGATGGTGCGGTGCCGGGCGATTCTTCCGTACGCTGACCGCATCGCCTCTGGAAACGTCCGAAAGGTTGGGATCGTGCGTAGTTCGGTTTTCGGAAACCTCAACGCCCAGCAGTTGCCCCCTGGCTTCGCTCTCGAGAACGGCAAGATGCTGCGCGTCCAGTTGCCCCACGAGGTGCTGGCCAAGCAGGGGTCGATGGTCGCCTTCCAGGGACAGATGGACTTCGACTACGAGGGTTCCGGCGGGATCGGGAAGTTTCTCAAGAAGGCCGTGACGGGGGAGGGGGGCTCGCTGATGCGCGTACGCGGCGAGGGGCAGCTCTACCTGGCCGACAACGCCGACGACATTCACCTGTTCTTCCTGGAGAACGAGGGCATCACGGTCAACGGGCGCAACCTGCTGGCCTTCCAGCCGCAGCTCACCTGGGACATCAAGCGCGTCCAGGGGGCGGGGGTGGCGGCCGGCGGGCTGTTCAACACCACCGTCACCGGCACGGGGTGGGTGGCCATCACCACGCACGGCACGCCGGTGCTGCTCGACGCCGCCCGGATGCCGACGTTCGCCGACGGGCAGTCCGCGGTCTGCTGGAGCGCGGGGCTGCAGGTCGGGGTCAACCGGACGATGAAGGCGGGGGCGCTGATCGGGCGGGGGAGCGGGGAGGCCATGCAACTGGCGTTCAGAGGGCAGGGGTTCGTGCTGGTGCAGGCCAGCGAAGGCGTCCCGGTGGTGACCCAGTCCTCGTGACGACCTTCGGAGGGGGCTCGGGCGGCGGGCTTCGCTCAGACGCGGACCACTGCCAGCGGGCAGGGGGCGTGGTGGAGCATGGCCTGGCTGATCGAGCCGATGAGCATCCCCGCGAGCTGCCCGTGTCCCCGCGACCCCACCACCAGCAGGTCGGCCTCCGAGGCGGCCTCCTTGAGCACCTCCACCGGATGCCCGTGCACGACCTCGGCCACCACGTCCACCTCGGGGTGCCGTTCGCGGTGCTCGGTCAGTGAGGTCTTCAGCGCGCGCAGGACGTCCTGCTCGCTCTCCCTGTCTGCCGGTTCGAAGCCGCTCACGTGGGGCCAGGCCCACGCCTGTACGGCACGCAGTCGTGCCCCCCGCAGCTCCGCCTCGGCGAACGCGAACTCGAGCGCTCGCGTGGCGCAGGGAGAGCCGTCCGTCCCTGCCACGATCTCGCCGTGCGGGACGGCGGGCCGACCGTGGACCAGGACCACGTTCGCAGGGGCGTGGGTGGCCACCCCGTACGCCACCGACCCCACCAGCAGCCCCCGCACGCCGCCGATGCCACGGCTGCCGACGACCAGCAACTCGGCCGCCTCGGCCGCCTTCACCAGCGCCGAGCGGGGATCGCCCGGCAGCAGCACGCCCTCGACGTCCACCTGCGGGCACTCCCGGCGCGCGCGGTCCTGGGCGGAGATGAGGACGCTGTTCGCGCCGTCCCGCATCCACCGCGCCACCTCGGCGTAGCGGATGGGCCCCTCCTCGCACACCCACTTGGGCACGGCGTGCGCCACCGTCAGCGGCCTGCGGCGCAGCGCCGCCTCCGTGGCGGCCCACCCGGCGGCCTCCAGGCCGGTACGGGAACCGTCGACGCCAACGATGATCAACGTACTCAGCTCCTCAGACCAGCGCGTAGCACTCCACCTCGGCCCGGCGGAACGGGAGCCCCTTGGCCTCGGACTCGCGAACGCACGCGCGCTCGGCCTTGCCGAGCCGGAGCAGGCCGCAGACGGTCACGCCGGAGTACGTCCGGCAGTCGAGGTTGTGATCTGTTCTGCCGACGCGGTACATCTCCTTGACCGCCTCTCGGCACTTCGCCTTCCCGGTGTCGGAGTAGCGGCACTGGCCGATCAGGATGTCGTACTGCTCCTGGCTGACCTCGTGCTTCCCCATGCCGTCCCCGGCCGCTGCGGTGGCACCGGACGCGGCCATCACGACGAGTAGTCCAATGACAGCGGCGAATCTCATCATGTTTCCCCTGATGGGACCGTACCGCCCAGGGCGGTCCCCAAACCTCGCCCGCGATGTTTCGACCGGGGGCGGGTCTGGGTACGATCACCGCCGTCCAACGCGGGAGCCCGGTGTGGACCGGGCTGAGAGGACGGCTGACAGCCGCCGACCGCCAGAACCTGCTCCGGATAATGCCGGCGAAGGGAGTTTGCGCGATGAGTGACGCGCGCTTTTCCAAGATCTACAGCGGTGAGCTGCGGGTGCCGATGCGGCAGGTGCGACTGTCCGACGGCTCGGCGGTGACGCTGTACGACACCTCCGGCCCCTACACCGACCCCGCTTTCGAGCCCGACCTCCGGCGCGGGCTGCCGCGCCTGCGCGAGGCGTGGATCCGGGAGCGGCGGGCGGCCGGGCAGCCGGTCACGCAGGTCGCCTGCGCCCGGCGCGGGCTGGTGACCACGGAGATGGAGTACGTGGCCGTGCGCGAGGGAGTCGCGCCCGAGTTCGTCCGCCAGGAGGTCGCTGCGGGCCGGGCCATCATCCCCGCGAACGTCAACCATCCCGAGTCCGAGCCCATGATCATCGGCCGGAACTTCCTCGTGAAGATCAACGCCAACATCGGCAACTCCGCCGTCACCTCCTCGATCGAGGAGGAGGTCGAGAAGATGACCTGGGCCACCCGCTGGGGAGCCGACACGATCATGGACCTGTCCACCGGCGCCGACATCCACGAAACCCGCGAGTGGATCCTGCGCAACTCGCCCGTCCCGGTCGGCACCGTGCCCATCTACCAGGCGCTGGAGAAGGTCAAGGGCCGCCCGGAGGCGCTGTCGTGGGAGGTCTACCGCGACACGCTGATCGAGCAGTGCGAGCAGGGCGTCGACTACGTGACCGTGCACGCGGGCGTGCGGCTGGCGCACGTGCCGCTCACGACCCGACGCAAGACCGGCATCGTCTCGCGCGGGGGTTCGATCATGGCCGCCTGGTGCCTGGCGCACCACCGCGAGAGCTTCCTGTACGAGAACTTCGCCGAGATGTGCGAGATCCTGGCCCGCTACGACGTGTCGTACTCGCTGGGCGACGGGCTGCGTCCCGGCTCGATCGCCGACGCCAACGACGAGGCCCAGTTCGCCGAGCTGCGCACACTCGGAGAGCTGACCGGCATCGCGCGCGAGCACGACGTCCAGGTGATGATCGAGGGGCCGGGCCACGTGCCCATGCACAAGATCAAAGAGAACGTCGACCTGCAGCGCGAGCTGTGCGACGACGCGCCCTTCTACACGCTGGGGCCGCTCGTGACCGACATCGCCCCGGGCTACGACCACATCACCTCCGGCATCGGGGCCGCGATGATCGGCTGGTACGGCACGGCCATGCTCTGCTACGTCACCCCCAAGGAGCACCTCGGCCTGCCGGGCAAGGACGACGTCAAGACCGGCGTCATCACGTACAAGATCGCCGCCCACGCCGCCGACCTGGCCAAGGGGCACCCGGGCGCGCAGGAGTGGGACGACGCCCTGTCCGACGCGCGCTTCGAGTTCCGTTGGGAGGACCAGTTCGACCTGTCGCTCGACCCTCCGACAGCGCGCTCGTTCCACGACGAGACCCTGCCCGCCGCGCCCGCCAAGACCGCCCACTTCTGCTCGATGTGCGGGCCCAAGTTCTGCTCGATGAAGATCAGCCACGACATCAGGGCGGCGGGCTACGCGGAGAAGGCCGCCGAGTTCAGACGCCTCGGCGGCAACCTCTACATCGACCACTCCAACAGCGACCCCAGCGACCACCCCGACTCCGAACCCGGTGACCAACTCGGCTCCGAGCCCGGCGACCACCCCGACTCCGAGCCCGGCGACCAGCGCGATCAGCCGTTCGATCGACCCGCCGCCCAGCCTGCCGCCCAGCCCGTCGACTGACCCCCGGCACCGCCTTCCGCCGCCTGCGGCCCACCCCTGCCGCCGATCCCGCCCGCCTTCCCTCGGGGAGGCGGACAGGATCGGCACCAGCCACCCAACACCCGGCCCTTGCCCTGGCCCCTAACCCTGGCCCTTCGGCTCCGGCTTCCTGGCCCCGGCCCTCCGACTCCGGCTTCCTGGCCCCGGCCCTCCGCTCTCGGCTCATGGCCCGCCTCTCGCCCTCTCGCCCTCTGGCCCTCGGCCCTCGACCTGCTTCCTCGGCCCTCGACCCGGCCCTCAGCCCCTGGCCCCCAGCCCTTGGCCCCTGGTCCTCGGTCCCAGCCCTCAGCCTCCCGCCATCTGGCCTCTGGGCCCCTGGGTCTCCGTCCCCCGGGCTTCTGGAACCGGCAGTCGGACCTCGGCCCGGCTGTGGTCCTCGCCTTTCGCTCTCGGCTTCGGCTACGAGGCTGCCTTCCGTTCTGGATTCGGGCTTTCGCTCCGAGAGCCTTATCTTCGCTCCGGCCTTGGGCTTCGCGCTGAGCTTGCCGTCCGCCTCGGCCCCGGGTGCCTCGGCCCTCGGTTGCCCTGCCTCCGGTTGCCTTGGCTTCGGTTGTCTTGGCTTTGGCTGTCTGGCCTTAGGTTGTCTTGGTCTTGGGTGGTTTGGTGGTTTTGGGGGTGTTTGTTTGAGGGGCTTGTCTTTGCCTCTGGTTCGGGGTTTCGTTGCGGGGGTCGTTCGTGCGCTGGCACTTTGCGTGCTCACCGGATTCGGAACGGGGTTCTTCTGCGGGGAGGGTCGTTAGATGAGAGGTTTCTCATCTGGGCCTCAGCGTGGTCTCCTCGAAGAGCGACAGGGTCTAGCGCATGAAGCATCGGGGAATGGTGATCCTCCTCGTCCTGGTTGCGGTGGTGGCGGGGGTCATGTCGGTGGGGTTGGTGCGAGCGGCCGACGAGCGGTCCGATCTGGGCGACCCCATCGTCGTGACGCCCTCGCCCTCGGGCACCTCGCCGGGGTCCGCGTCACGCCCGACGTCACCCCAGGGCGATCCGTCGGCGCATTCGTCGGGGAATCCGTCGGGCGACCCGCCGGGAGCGTCGCCGGAGGGTGCCGGTTCGTCGGCCACCGCGACCCCACAGCCGGGCCAGAGCGGCAGCTCCGCGACGCGCAAGCCGAAGGCCGAGCCGGTCAAGCCGCCCTCGCCGAGACCCGGGGGCGGTGACGATGACGACGATGATGGTGGTGGTGGAGACGATGACGACTGACAGGGAGGCCACATGAGGGTGAGCGCCCGGGCCCGGATCGTGGGTTGGATGCTCGCTGTCGTAGGTCTCGCCCTGTCGGTCGCGATCTTCGTGACCTGGACCATCCTGCTCACCGGGCTGAACAGCCGCATCACCGACGAACTGGACAAGGAGGTGGACAAGCTCCGGCGTTACGCAGCCACGGCGCTCAGCCAGCAGTCCGGGCCCCAGACGCCCGACGTCCGGAAGTTGATGATCGACTATCTGCAGGTCAACCCGCCCGATCGGTGGGAGACGTTCTTCAGCATCCTCGACGGCGCGGCCGACAAGCGCACCTTCATCGAGGCACCCGTGCCTCTCGACGCCGACGACGCACTGGTCGCGCGGATGGCCACGGCGACGCGGGTCGTGAGCGACGAGGCCGAGACCGCCAAGGGAACGGTCCAGTACGCGGTGATACCGATCTCCGTGGAGGGCGACAGCAGACGCGGGCACTTCGTCGTGGCGATCTTCTACGACCTGCACCGCGAGGAGATCGTCGACGCGGTACGGACGCTCGGGCTGTCCGCGCTGGGGGCGATGGGGCTGGCGGGGGCGGTCGGCTGGTTAGTCGCGGGGCAGGTGCTGGCGCCGGTCCGGCTGGTCAGGCAGACCGCCGAGCAGATCAGCGACTCCACCGATCTGACCCGGCGGCTCGACGTGCCGGGCAACGACGACGTGGCGGCGCTGGCGGGCACGTTCAACCACATGCTCGACCGGCTCGAACATGCCTTCGTCGTGCAACGGCACTTCATGGACGACGCGGGGCACGAGCTGCGCACACCCATCACCGTCATCCGCGGCCACCTGGAGCTCATGGGCGACGACCCCGACGACCGCGCCGAGACCCTCGCCCTGGTCACCGACGAGCTGGACCGGATGAACCGCATCGTCGACGACCTGCTCACCCTCGCCAAGGCCGAGCAGCCGGGCTTCCTGGCGCTCGACAACGTCGAGCTGGCCGACCTCACGGTCAGCGTGATCGCCAAGGCACGGGCGCTAGGCGAGCGCCGCTGGCGGGTCGACGAGGTGGCCGAGGCGCGCCTCCCCGCCGACCGTCAGCGGCTCACGCAGGCGCTCATGCAGCTCGTGGCCAACGCGGTGCGTCACACCGCCGACGACGACCTGATCGCCGTCGGCTCGGCCGTCCGTGACGGGCGCGTCGACCTGTGGGTACGCGACAGCGGCCCCGGCGTCCCGCCCGCCGAGCGCGAGAAGATCTTCGGCCGGTTCGTCCGCGGGGTGGGCCGCACCGGCGGCCACGACGGCGCCGGTCTCGGGCTGGCCATCGTCAGATCCATCGCCCAAGCCCATGGAGGCAACGTGAAGGTGATCGACGCCCCCGGTGGCGGGGCCTGCTTTGTCATGAGTCTTCCGCTGTGGGAACTGTGGAGGCTGAGTTGAACCGGATTCTGATCGCTGAGGACGAGGCCAGGATCGCCTCCTTCGTGGAGAAGGGGCTGCGGGCCAACGGCTTCGTGACGGCCGTGGTGGGCGACGGGGTGGCGGCGTACGACCTGGCCAGCGCGGGCGGGTTCGATCTGCTGATCCTGGACATCGGGCTGCCGTTGAGCGACGGGTTCACGGTGTTGCGCCGTTTGCGGGGGGCCATGGTGGCCATCCCAGTGATCATTCTGACCGCGCGTGACAGCGTGAGCGACACCGTGGCGGGGCTGGAGGGCGGCGCCGACGACTACATCGCCAAGCCCTTCGCCTTCGAGGAGCTTCTGGCCCGGGTGCGGCTGCGGCTGCGGGCCGACCGTACGCCGGAGGTGACGGTGTTGCGGGTGTCCGATTTGTCGCTTGATCTGCGTACCAGGCGGGCTTATGTCGGGGATCGGGCGGTCGATCTGTCCACGAGGGAGTTCGCGCTGGCCGAGATCTTCTGCCGGCATCCCGACCAGGTGCTCACGCGTGAGCAGTTGCTCAGCCACGTGTGGGGGTTCGACTTCGACCCGGGCTCCAACGTGGTGGACGTCTACGTACGCTACCTGCGCCGCAAGATCGGCGCCGACCGGATCGAGACCGTCCGGGGCACGGGCTACCGGATGAGAGTTGCCTAATCATCAGCTCACCGTTGATTCACGCCGCCCTACCAAGCTGTTAACCAAGGGCCCATCGCTTCTTCCCCGGGCCCTTGGGCACTAGCGAAGGAGCGGTCATGGTCACCGGCCTGGTGATGGATCTCGGGGCGATCGTCGTGCTCGCCTACTGTCTCTACTTTCGACGCCACCACCGGCGCGATTTGCTGTTCGCCTACATCGCGCTCAACGTGGGCATCTTCGCGGTCGTGTCCCTGCTGCTGGTGCAGCGGGTCGACATCGCGGTCGGGTTCGGGCTGTTCGGCGTGCTGTCCATCATCCGCCTGCGGTCGAGCGAGATCACCCAGCAGGAGATCGCCTACTACTTCGTGGCGATCGTCCTCGGCCTGGTCAACGGCATCGCCGCGACGTGGCCTCTCACCGCCCTGCTGCTCAACGGGGTGCTGCTGGCCGTGATGTACGTCGCCGACCACCCCGGCCTGCTGGGCCGCACCCGTCACCAGGTGGTGACGCTCGACGTCGTCCACGCCGATCCCGACCTGCTGAAGGTCGACCTGGAGAGCCGGTTGCGCGCACGGGTGCTGGAATGGGAGGTCACCCAGGTCGACTACGTACGAGACGTGACAGTCGTCGACGTCCGTTACGTGGTCCCCAACACCCGCGCCGGTGTCCGGTGACGCGGCGAGCGAGCCTTGAGGAGGAGTGGTCATGAGTGAGCCGTATGCGGACACGCTGCTCGCCGGGGTCGCCGCCGCGATGCCGCCCGTCGGGCTGTCGGAGGTGCCCGAGCTGATGAGCCGGGTCGACCGCAAATACCTCGTCACGGCCTCGACCATGGCGGGGCTGGCCGCGGAGCTGGGCGATCGGTTCTGCGTCCTGGGCATCGGAGGGCGGCGCCAGTTCCGCTACACCTCCACCTATTTCGACACCCCCGACCTGCTCACCTACCGCCAGCACCGGCAAGATCGCCGCCGCAGGTTCAAGGTGCGCACCCGGACCTACCTCGACGGGGGCGGCCAGTGGCTGGAGCTGAAGCTCAACGGCGCGCGGGGCAGCACCGACAAGCGCCGCATCCCGTACGACGGCGTGTCCGGCCAGACACTCACCCGGGAGGCGCTCGAGTTCGTCCGCGACACCCTGCTCAGCGAGCTTCGCCTCATCGCGCCGGAGACGCTGCAGCCGGTGCTGGCCACCGACTACAAGCGGGTGACGCTCGTCGACCGGTCCGGCGCGGCCCGTCTCACCTGCGACACCGGCCTGAACTGCCGCGACACGCACCACAGCACCCCCGCCCACGGCGATCTGGTGCTGCTGGAGTCGAAGTCGACCGACGGAAAGGCGTTGGTCGACACGGTGCTGCGCCGAATGGGGGTGCGTCCGGTGAGCGTGAGCAAATACTGCCTCGGGGTCGCCGCGCTGCACGATCTACCGGCCAATCGATGGCGTCCGGTGCTGCACCGCTATCTCGCTCATCGGCCCTCGGCCCCGCGCCGCGCGGCCGCACGGGCGGCGACGCGTGGAGCTTGATGGGGGTTCCTCTTGACATGGCCGCTCTGACCTGCGGAAACTCGACAAAAGGACTTCGTGGGTGATAGGCAGAGACTTGACCTGCGAAAATGAGTAGCGATCGCCGTCGGATGTGTCGGCCGGCCATGATGAAATGCCTGGTGGTAATCCCACGGAGCATGCTGCTTACGGCAGAAGAGGATATTCCTTATGCTTGAGCGCATTCATGAGATACCCGGTTCTTTGCTGAGTGCGGACGAATATCTTGACGATTTCTGGCCGAACTTCCGGAAGACCGACGACGTCCTGTGGAAGCTCGAACGCATCCAGAGTTTCCGGCAGGCTGGGGAGCCCAGTTGGGTCGCGATGATGGAAGGCGACTGGAATCGTTCGCTCAAGCTGATCGACGCCGAGACCGGGGCGGCGGGGGAGCCTGACCGGGCTCCGCCCGAGAGGTTCGTCCGGCGGCGGATCCGGATCGTCGAGGAGCCGGTCACGCCCTACCTGCAGTGGGAGATGCACGTTCTGGCGCTGAGGGGCGCGACGGTGGAGCAGGTGCGGGTGCTCGACGCTGGTGAGGTGGCGGAGCTCGAGGTCGGTCGGCGGCTGCCGGAGTTGGTGCTGCTGGGGACCGCGGTCATGTACGAGGTGACGTACGACGAGACGGGGACGCACAGCGGGGCACGGCGGATCGACGATCGGGAAGTGATCGCGGCTTGCCGGGGAGAGCTGGACAAGCTGTTCACCGGAGGCGAGGACTTCCGGGCCTACTACGAGCGCGAGATCGTGCCGCTACCCGCCCCCCGCGTGTCGCTCTGACGATCGGCCTTCCTCGTCCTTCGGGCGCCGGGTAGGCCCTTCAGCCCTTCAGACGCCTTGGTGAGGCGCTCCGGGCGCTGCCGGTGGCGTCCCGGACGCTGGGGGTAGCGCCGCAGGGGTTGAGGTGGCGCTTCGGGCGGCGGGGTGGTGCTGCGGAGGTCCGAGGGGTGGTGCTGCGGGGGGCGGGGGACGCTGCGAGGGTTGGGGTGGCGCTGCGGGGGCGGGGGAGGGAGAGTGCCGACGCATCGGTTGCCCATCTTTATCTGAAATTCACCTGAAACGATCACAAAGGGGGTTTTGTAGGAGTGTGAGGATGACGCCGCCGCGTGACTCGTCGGGTCGTCCGCCTGTGAGGGCGGCGCGGAGCACTGCGGGGAAGCGAGTCGTGTCGCCGACGCTGGTCGGGCGCGTCGAGGAACTGGCGACGTTGGTGGCGGCGGTGACCGGGCCGCCGGCGGTGGTGTCGGTCGAGGGTGAGGCCGGGGTCGGCAAGACCAGGCTGGTGTCGGAGCTGCTCGGGCGGCCTGAGGTCGCCGGGCGGCGGGTGCTGCGGGGCCGGTGCCATCGGTTCAGGGAGTCGTTCCCGCTGGGGCCGGTGATCGAGGCGGTGCGCGGCATCGGCGACGACCTGCGGGGCCTGCCGCTGAGCGGGGTGGCCGGGGCGTTGCGGCCGTTGTTGCCGGAGCTGGCGGAGGTGCTGCCGGCCGCACCCGATCCGCTGGACGACCGGGTGGCCGAGCGGCACCGGGTGTTCCGGGGGCTGACGGACGTGCTGGTGGCGGCGTGTCCGGCGGTGCTGGTGCTGGAGGACCTGCACTGGGCGGAGGAGCAGACCGCCGACTTCCTGGCGTATCTGCTGGGCGATCCGCCGACCGGGCTGACGGTGGTGCTCACGTACCGGGGCGAGGAGGTCAGCGCCACGGTACGGGCGTCCACGGTCAGGCTGCCACCCGGCACGAGCCAGGCCCATCTCGTGCTGGCGCCGCTGGACGAGGGTGAGACCGGCGCCATGGCGACCGCGATCCTGGACACCGACCGGGTGTCGGAGGAGTTCGCCCGCTATCTGTGGGAGCGCACGTCCGGGCTGCCGTTCGCGGTGGAGGAGGTGCTGGCGCTGGTACGCGAGCGTGGCTCGCTGGTACGCCGCGGCGACCGCTGGACCCGCCGGGTGCTGGAGCAGCTCGAGGTTCCCCGGGGGGTCAGGGACTCCACGCTGGAACGGATCGCCCGGCTGCCGTTCGGCGCCCAGCGGCTGGCCGAGGCCGCGGCCGTGCTGCAGACCCCGGTCGCGCTGCTGGTGCTGCTGTCCGTCGCCGAGGACGCGGGCGGGATCGAGGGGCTGGAGGAGGCCGTCGGCTCCGGGCTGTTGACCGAGGACGGCGAAGCCTTCGGGTTCCGGCACGGGCTGTCGGCCCAGGCGGTCTACGAGACGCTGAGCGGTCCCCGCCGCCGTGAGCTGCACGGCCGGGCGGCCGACGCGTTGCGGGCCATCGACCCCGTTCCACTCGGCCAGGTGGCCCATCACCTCAGGCAGGCGGGCCGCCTCGACGAGTGGGCCGTGGCCGCGGAACAGGCGGCGGGGCAGGCCGTCGCGCTGGGGCACGAGGACGAGGCCGTCCGCCTGCTCGCCGAGGTCGTACGACATGCGCCGACGACGGGCGAGCGGCGGGGCCGGGTCGCGGTCAAGCTCGGCTGGGCCGCCCTGGACACGCTTCGCGCGCGGGAGGTCATCGCGCTGCTGGACCGCGTTCTGGACGACGACCTGGCCGGACCGGTGCGCGGAGAGCTGCGGTTCCTGCTGGCGATCGCCCTGGGCCAGGCGGGGCAGGACCCGGCCAGGCAGCGGGAGCTGTTCAAGGCCGCGGTCGATGAGCTGGAGGACCGTCCGGACCTGCGGGCGTGGGCGCTGGTGGGCGTGGGCGTCACGCCTTCCCCGGACGAGCCGATCCGCGAGAACGTGCGGTGGCTGAGCCGGGCACTGGAAGTGGTCGACGAGGTCGACGACCGCCTGCTCGAGGTGTTCGTGCTGGGCAAGGCCGGCTCCGTCTTCCTGGACATCGGGGATCCGGCGTGGCGTGACGTGGCCGATCGCATGCTGAAGATCACCGGCGGCTCGCCTCAGCAGCGTCGCGAGGCCAACGCCCATCTTTCTGTCGGAGTCTCCGCCTGTTACGCGGGCCATTTCGACGTGGCCGAATCGATGCTCACCAGCGGGCTGCGCGCCTCGGCCGTGCAGCAGAACCGGCGGCTGGAGGTCATGCTCCGCAGCGGGCTCGCGCTGGCGCGGTACTGCCGCGGTAGCTGGGACGGACTGCGCGGCGAGGTCGACGACCTCCTCGCCGACGTCGCCCACTACGCGCCCAGCCGCATGGACGTCGAGCTGGCCGGCGGCAGCCTCGACCTGGCGTACGGCGCGGTGGACCAGGCGGAGGAGCGGCTGCGGCGGGTCACCGAGCTGGCAGTGGAGATCGGTGCGTACGAGGCCGTGCCGGCGGCGGCCGGCGGCTGGGCCCGGGTCGCGCTGGCCCGTGGCGACACGCGGGGCGCACTCCAGTGCGTCCGGCTGCTGCTGAACGAACTCGACAAATGGGGCTGCTGGCCCTCGGTCGGCTGGGCCCTGCCGTCGGCCGTCGAGGTGTGGATGGCGGCCGGCGAGCACGGTGAGGCGCGGCGGTTCACCGAGTGGGTGGAGCGCGAACTGCGCCACCTGGACGTGCCGCTCGCTTCCGCCGCCCTGCGTTACGCCCGGGGCGTGCTGGACGGCGACGCCGACGACGTTCTCGCGGCGGCCGTGGAGTACCGGAACGCGTCCGCACCGTACGAGATGGCCAGGGCGCACGAACGCGCGGCCGGTCTGCTGCTGGCGGGCGGCGACCCGCGGGGCGGCTCCGCGCTGCGCGAAGCCGTGGCCGTCTACGAGCGGCTCGGCGCATCGTGGGACCACGGGAGGGCGGCCGGCGTCGCCCGGTCGCACGGGGTCACGCTCCCGGCCCGTCATCGGGGCGGGCGTCAGGGTTACGGCGCGGAGCTGTCCCCCCGCGAGCGTCAGGTGGCGGAGCTGGCCGCCGGTGGGCGGACCAACAAGGAGATCGCGCAGGCGCTGTTCGTCTCGACGAAGACCGTGGAGAAGCATCTGGTCGCGGTGATGCGCAAGCTCCAGGCCCGCTCGCGCAGGGAACTCGTCCACCTGCTGGGGCACGCGGCCGCCAAGGATGGGGAGTCCTCCTAGCGCGGCGGCCAAGATCGGGGAGTCCTCCTGGCGTGGTGGCCAAGGTTGGGGAGTCCTTCGCGTCCGTCGAGCGGGCCAGGGGCCAGACCTTCGGGTGGAGGGTTTCCCCGGTGTGGCGGGCAAAGATGGAGGGTTTCCCTAATAGCTAGCGGTTCGTCCGCTGCCCGATCGTGGCGGTGTGGAAGAGACCAGAACATCGGCAGCCGACCCTTCAGCGCCGGACGACGAGATCGAACCGACCGAGCGCGACCCGTACGAGCAGCGTCCGTCAACGGAGCCGGAGGCTGTGACACCACCCGAACCTCTCGACGCCGACCTCGTCGAACCGGACGAGGACGGATGGGTGCCGCTGTGATCTGCCTCATGGGCCGACTCCGAGGAGCGGTCTGACACCGGCTCTGAGGACCGGTCTCCCTCTGCACTGTCAGAAAAGTCCCGAAAGGTTCCCCCATGCGCTTGTTTCGTTCAGGTACGTCCGCGCTGTTAGCGGGCGCGTTGACGGCCGGGCTGGCAGGGGCGGCCGGGCCCGCCGTGGCTGCCGCCCCGCCCATCGCCGCCCCGCCCACCGCCATACCGCCCACCGCCACACCGTCGTCGTCCGCCCGCAAGGCCGTTCCCGCCGCCACGCCGACCTCACCCTCCGCCGGGCAGGCCGCCGCCAAGCCGCCGGAGGAGAAGACGTTCACGCTGCTGACCGGCGATGTGGTGCGGCTGCGGACCGCGCCCGACGGCGGCGCGACCGGTGACGTCGTCCGCGACGTCGCCCCCGTGGGTGACATCACCTTCCAGTACCTGTCCGGAGACCTCTACGCGCTCACCGGCGAGACGGTCCGCCAGATCGCCGCGGGCAAGCTGGACCGCGAGCTGTTCAACCTGACCAGGCTCGCCGAGTACGGCTACGACGACGCGCGCACCAGGCAACTGCCGGTCATCGCCACCTACACCGACACGCAGGCGCGGGCGGCGGTGCCCGTCGCGCCGAAGGGCACGTCCCGCAAGCGGACGCTGACCAGCGTCAAGGGCCAGGCGCTGGCGGTCGACAAGAGCAGGACGACCGACGCGTTCGCCGCGCTCACGGGCACGGGCACGAAGAAGATCTGGCTGGACGGCCGGGTGAAGGCGTCGCTGGACGTGAGCGTGCCCGCGGTCGGCGCACCGGCCGCCTGGTCGGCAGGGCTGACCGGCAAGGGCGTGAAGATCGGTGTGGTGGACACCGGCATCGACCAGAACCACCCGGACTTCACCGGCCGGATCGCCGCGTCGCAGAGCTTCGTGCCCGGCACGACCTCGGCGGCGGACGACAACGGGCACGGCACGCACGTCGCGTCGATCGCGGCCGGGTCCGGCGCGGCCTCCGACGGCAAGTACCGGGGTGTCGCGCCGAATGCCGAGCTGGTCGTGGCGAAGGCGCTCGACGCCGGAGGCTACGGCGCCAATTCCGACATCATCGCCGGGATGGAGTGGGCGGCCGATCAGGGCGCCAAAGTGATCAACATGAGCCTGGGCGGCCTCCCGAGCGACGGGAGCGACCCGCTGTCGCAGGCGGTCAACCGGATCTCGGCGGACACCGGCGCGTTGTTCGTCGTCTCGGCGGGCAACGACGGCGACACCAACTCGCCGTACTGGGTCGGCAGCCCGGGGAGCGCGGACCAGGCGCTGACCGTGGGCAGCGTGAACAAGACCGCCCCCTACGACCGTAGCTACTTCTCCAGTTGGGGCCCGCGGATGGGCGACAACGCGGTGAAGCCGGAGATCACCGCCCCGGGGGCGGACATCGCCGCCGCCAGGGCGGCCGGTTCGGTGCTCGGAGGCGACGTCGGCGACGAGCGGTACCAGTCGATGTCGGGCACCTCGATGGCCGCGCCGCACGTGGCCGGCGGCGCCGCGCTGGTGGCGCAGCAGCACCCGGACTGGAGCCGCGCCCAGCTCCGTGACGCGCTGGTCAGCACCGCCAACCCGGGCAAGGAGGGTGAGGTGACCCGGGAGGGCGGCGGCATGATGGACCTGGCTCAGGCCGTGTCCGGCGGCCTGACCGCGACCGGCACCCTGAACCTGGGCATGATCAAGCCTCCGCACGAGAAGGTCACCGGGACGGTGACCCTGAGCAACACCGGCCCCGAGGCGGCGCGCGCCACCCTGGGCCTCACGCTGTCCAGGATGGATGCCAGGATGGTCAAGGCGACGCCGGTCACGCCCCCCGGCGACGCGGTCACGGTGACCCCGTCGCAGGTGGACGTCCCGGCCGGCAGCACCGCCACGGTGACGGTCACGGTCGACCCGGCGGCCCTGGAGCTGGGGACGTACTACGGGTTCCTGGAGGCGCGGCACGGTGAGACGGTGGTGCGGACCACGCTGGGCTGGACCAAGGACGTCGAGCGGGTCCAGTTGAAGGTCAGCGGCATCGACCGCGCCGGCGCGCCGGCGCACACCACGTGCTGCTCGCTGCTGAGCCTGATGGACCTGGAGACCGGCCAGGACTGGCTCGGCCTGTACGACCAGGGCGAGGCGTACTTCCTCGGGCTCGGCTACGACCCGATGCTGGCGCGCGGCCACCGGTACGCGCTGATGACCAACATCTCCGACTGGACCGCCGGGCAGCCGTACTCCAAGCTGTCGGAGACCATCGCAGGGGAGCCCGAGCTGCTCATGGACCGCCCCCGGGAGCTGGTCTTCGACGCGCGGAAGGCCCAGCCGGTGAGCTACCCCACCCGGCAGCCGACGCAGCCGGTCGACCGGATGGGCGTGCGCTGGGATCGGCGCGTCGGCACCCCCGGCTACGACATCGGCGTCATCGGACAGAACTTTTACGGCAGCACCAGCCCGGCCCAGGTCTACGTGCTGCCCGGCACGACCACGGCCACGACCGGCACCTTCATGATGGGATTCGGCACGCAGTTGGTCGCGCCCGCCCTGACCATGAAGATCACCGGCTCGCGGGAGCCCGAACTGCGTCCCGCCTACCCGACGGAGTACGCCAACGCCTGCTACGTCGTCCTGCGGTGCACGCCCACGTTCCGGTCGCCCGGGTCGTACGAGGTGGTGGACGCGGGCAAGGGCAGCCCGGCGGAGCTGGCCGCGGCGGGAGTCAAGGGCAAGCTGGCGCTGGTCGACGAGACCCTGTTCATCGATGACTGGGGAGTCGTGACGCCGCTCGACCAGGTGACGGCCGACGCCGCGGCGGCGGGCGCGGCCGGCGTGCTGGTCGCGGTGGCCGACGCCGGGCCGGCCCGCCGCCACGTGGACAAGCCGACCACGGTGCCGGTGGCGGTGCTCACCCACGCGGACGGCGAGCGGCTGGCCGCGGCCGCCGCCAAGGGCCGGACCACCGTGAGCACCGGTGGCGACCCGATCTCGGACTTCCTGTACGACCTGTCGTACACCGTCAAGGACAGGATGCCGACGGACACCGTCTTCGAGACCGGGCCGAAGGACCTGGCCACGATCACGGCCCGGTACAGCGCGGACACCCCCGGCACGCTGTACCACGTCGACGGCATCGCCCCCAACCAGGTGCTCAAGAGCCGCACCAAGGTCCAGGCGCCGTTCACCCGCACCGAGTACGTCACGCCGGGCACGCGCTGGCAGTTCGTCAGCCAGACGAACGGGCTCTACGAGGAGAGCCTACGTGATCACGCGGCCGGTGACCGCGTCAGCGAGGACTACTTCTCGGCGCCGATCGCGCCCGGGCCGACGGGCCCTGGGCCGAGCCTGACCGCGCAGGCGAACCCATGGTCGGGGTCCGCCGCCATCGCGCTCAACCTGTACCCGCTCCGGGTCGGCAACGGCCACCACTACCTGACTCAGTGGCCGGAGCTGAGCCTGCGGTACCTGAAGGACGGCAAGGTGCTCTGCGAGCGGGCGCAGCTCGCCAGTTGCGACGTGCAACCGGCGACGCCCGGCCGGTACCGGGTGGAGCTCGACACGAAGCAGTCGACCAGGCCGCTGTCCACGTCGAGCCGTACGGCGTGGGAGTTCGCCGCCCGCCTCGACACCGGGGAGTCGGCCGACAACGTGTACGGCGAGATCCTGCCCATGGTCGACGTCCGCTACGACGTGGGCCTCGACGCGGACAACTCGGTCAGGGCCGGCTCGGAGTACTCGATCGACCTGCTCACCGGCTACCAGCCCGGATACGGCGGATCGGGCAGGTTCACCGTGCGCGCCTGGGTCAGCGGCGACGACGGGGCCACGTGGACCGACCTGGGCAGCCGCAAGGTCGGCAGCGGCAAGGCGGCCGAGTTCGAGGCCAGGGCGCCCCGGGCCGGTGACCACGTGACCCTGCGGGTCCAGGCCACC
Organism: Nonomuraea sp. NPDC051298; assembly: GCF_055586305.1. Lineage (NCBI taxonomy): Bacteria > Bacillati > Actinomycetota > Actinomycetes > Streptosporangiales > Streptosporangiaceae > Nonomuraea > Nonomuraea sp. NPDC051298. The sequence goes on along the minus strand of NZ_JBVJIM010000004.1, from coordinate 444,972 downwards.
GACGGCGCGGGCAACTCGATCGACCAGACCATCACGAAGGCGTGGAAGGTCGCGCGGAGGTAGGCGGTTCACGATGCGGCGCCATTCGCGGGACCCCTCCGCGAATGGCGCCGTTCGTCAGTTCTACAGGGGAAGGCCGCCGGTGGCCGAACTGGTGCTGCCGGTCGCCCGGTAGGCGGCGATCGTACGTTCCGCGATGCGCATCTGGTGGATCTCGTCGGCGCCGTCCGCGAAGCGGGCCCAGCGGGCGTGCTGGAACATGCTCGCCAGCGGTGTGTCCGTCGAGTAGCCGAGTGCCCCGTGCACCTGGATGGCGCGGTCCACGATGCGGTTGAGGCTGCCCGCCACGAAGTGCTTGGCCATCGACACCTCCGTACGGAAGTCCTCGCCCCGGTCGATCTTGGAGGCAGCGTGCAGCACCATCAGCTTGCACTGGTACAGCTCCATGGCCGAGTCGGCGATCAGCCACTGGATGCCCTGCTTCTCGGCCAGCAGCGAGCCGTGGCTGTAGCGCTGGAGCGCGCGGTCGACCATCATGTCCAGGGCCGTCTCCGCCTGTGAGATCCAGCGCATGCAGTGGGCCAGCCTGGCCGGGCCGAGGCGGTGTTGGCGCCCCGCGAGCCCTCGGGCACGTCCTGCTCCGTCCGGGCGATGAGGATGGCGAAGTTCGCCCGGCGGGCGTTGGAGATGAACCACTTGTGCCCGTTGATGACCCACTCGTCGCCGTCCTGGACCGCCTCCGTACGGATGAGGGTGGGGTCGGAGCCGGCCACCTCCGGCTCGGTCATGGCGAAGCAGGACATCTGCGTGCCGTCGAGCAGCGGCCGCAGGTACTTCTCCCTCTGCTCGTCCGTCGCCCAGTGCAGCAGGGTGTGCATGTTGCCCTCGTCGGGGGCCTGGCAGTTGAGCACCCACGGGCCGATGCGCGTCTTGGCCGCCTCCGACTGCACCATGGCCAGCTCCACGTGTCCCAGGCCCATGCCGCCCCACTCCTTCGGCATGTGGGGCAGCCACAGGCCCTGCGCCCTGGCGAGGGAGCGCAGGTGGAAGATGGTACGGAGGTAGGCGTCGCGATCGTCCTCCGCCAGGTCCTCCATGGCGGGGACGACCGTGTCCCGGATGAAGGCGCGGACCCGTTCGCGGATCTCCTCGTGCTCGGGGGCGAGGGTGAAGTCGATGGCCATGCCGGTGGTTCTCCTTCAGGAGCGCGATTTCACCGATCGTAGCGGCGGCCGTCCTCGGCGAGGAGGGCGCGGCGGGGCCGTCGGGCCCACGGGGTGCCCAGCTCGGAGTAGAGCGCCAGCTCCGCCGCGCAGCGGTCGGTCAGCTCGACCACGCCCGGCAGCACCCGGCTGACGACCTCGCCCGCCGCGTCCCGCCGCAGGAGCTGGTGGTGCTCGGGGATCGGCGCCGGTTCACGGGCCAGCCGCACCGCGTCCACGACCCGGGTGAACCGCTCGGTGGCCGCGAGCGGCGCCAGCAGGTCGGCGCCCGTGCGTACGTGGTCGATGAGGTTCTCCAGCAGCCCCGCGCGCTCGTGCACGGTCGTCGTGACCGGCCCGCCCGCGAGCCGCACCTCGAGCCGGTCGCGGGTGTAACCGAACGTGGCCCGGCCCCGGTCGCCGTGCACCACCAGGTACGGCTCGTTCCGCGGGCTCCGCTCGGGCGCGCACAACGTCACCGCGATCGTGATCACCTGCCCGCCGCCGAGCCGGATCCGCACGCAGGACGTGTCGTCCGACTCGATCGGGTGGGCGTGGTACAGCTCGGTCTCGATCTCCTCGATGGGCCCGTCGGCCAGCGCGAGCGCGGTCGCGACGGCGTGCGCGAACGGGTTGGTCAGCGCGCCGTCCATCACGTCCACGCCGTCCAGCCGCCGCCTGCCCGCCCATGGGGAGCGGGTGAAGTACGCCGGGCTCCGGTCCCAGGCGCCCGCGCCGCCGATGCCGCGTACCCGGCCGAGCGTGCCGTCCGCGATCAGCCGCCGCAGCGCGGGGACGGCCGCCGAGCCCAGCGACTGGAAGCCGACCTGGCAGGCCAGCCCGGTCTCCGCCACCGCGGCGGCGATCCTGCGCTGCTCCCGCAGGCTGGGCGCGGGCGGCTTCTCCAGCAGCACGTGCGAACCGGCGCGCAGCGCGGCCACGGCCAGGTCGGCGTGCGTGTCGATCGGCGTGCTGACGATCGTGAGCCGCGCGCCGGTCTGCCCGATCAACCCGGCCAGGTCCGGCGACTGCGCGGGCGCGGCGAAGTCCACCTCCACCGGCCGCAGGTCGCAGATCCCGGCCAGCTCGACCACGCCGCGCCCGGCCAGCCCGCGCAGGACGTCCAGGTGGTGGCGGCCATGCCCCTCGGCCCCGGCCAGGACGACCCTCACCGGCCCCATCACGCCCACCTCAGCCCGAGCCCGGCGTGCCCGCCCGCGCGCAGCACGCCGCCGGAGACCTCCACCGGGTACGGCTCGGCCAGCAGGCCCAGCCGGGCGAAGGAGGCGTCCTCCACGTCCTCCACCAGGCCCGGCAGCGGCAGGCACAGGGCCAGTTGCCCCGACACCTCCCTCAGCAGGTGCGGATGGACCGGTACGCCGTACGTCCTGGCCAGCTCCGCGATCCGCAGGAACGGCGTGATCCCGCCCACCCGCACCACGTTCGGCTGCACCACGTCGCAGGCCCCCGCCGCCAGCAGGTCGCGGAAGCCGTAGGCGGTGTAGACGTTCTCGCCCACCGCGACCGGCACGTCGACGGAGCGGCGCAGCTCCACGTGCCCGGCCACGTCGTCGGCCGGCAGCGGCTCCTCGATCCAGTGCGGGCCGAACTCCCGCAGCGCGGCCAGCGCCCGGCGGGCCCGGTGCAGGTCCCAGCGCTGGTTGGCGTCGAGCATCAGCAGCCGGTCGGGGCCGATCACCTCGCGTACGGCCGCGACCCTGGCGACGTCCTCGGCCAGGTCGGGGCGGCCGACCTTGATCTTGACGCCCCGGTGTCCGGCCGCCACCCAGCGCCGGGCCTGCCCGACCAGCTCCTCCAGCGGGTAGTGCAGGTTGACGCCGCTGCCGTAGACGGGCACCTCGTCGCGCCGCCGTCCCAGGACGTCGGTCAGGGCCTCGCCGCCGCAGCGCAGGTCCCACAGCGCCAGGTCGACGCCGGCCAGCGCGATCGTGGTGATCCCGCCGGGACCGGCCTCGCGCAGGTGCCGCCACAGCCGGTCCCACACCACCTCGGGGTGGGCGGGCAGCCCGGCCAGCGCCGCGCGCAGGTCGTGGTCGAGCAGCGCCTTGACGGCGTGCGCGCCGATCTGCGGCGTCCACGCGAACCCGGTGCCGGTACGTCCGTCCGCCAGCGTGACGTGGGTGACGATCACGTGGTTGGCGGGCACGTCCTCGCCCCAGGGGCGCGGCAGCGGCACCGTACGCAGCTCCGTACGCAGGTCCGCGACCGGGGAGCCGCCCGCCCTCACGCGGTCACGTCCTTCAGCTCGGTACGCCAGGTGCGCTTCGGCCGCCAGCCGAGCAGTCTGCCGGCCTTGGCGATGGAGAAGGCGGGGGCGGTGCCGGTGAGCCCGGAGGCGAGGGCCTCGGTGCCGGGCACGACCTGGGGCAGCAGGTCGGCCAGCGGCTTGCGGGCCAGCGCGTCGGCCGCGCCGGCGAAGAAGACCTCGCCGTTCGGCAGCTCCGGCAGCGCCTCGGTGAGCACGGCGATCATCTCGGCGGCGTCGCGGGAGTCGATGTAGTTGAACAGCGACACCCCGCCCAGCTCCGGCCGGTCCAGCCGCTCGCGTACGGTGTGGCCGGTCTGCGTGGGCGCGCCCGCCCACTCCTCCGGCGGGATCACGAAGCACGGCCGTACCGCGGCCAGCCTCGTGCGCCCCGCCACGGCGAACGCCCGCATCGTCTGCTCGGCGGTCGCCTTGGACAGGTTGTAGGCGTTCCAGGGGCGCAGCGGGTGCTCCTCGTCGATCGGCAGGTACGCCGGCAACCAGCCGCCGGGCGCGCCGTACCCCATGACGGTGGGGCTGCTGGCCACCACCACGCCCGCCACGCCCAGGGCCACCGCCGCCTCGCACACGTTGAACGCGAGCCGCGTGTTGACCTTGAAGATGACCGACTCCTGGTGGCTGAACGGGGTCGCGATCGCGGCCAGATGGATCACCGACTCGGGCCGGAACCTGGCGATCACCTCGAACGCCTCGCCCGTGTCGGTGAGGTCGGCCGGTGCCGTCGCGGCGGCCTCCGCCGGTGTGCCCGGGGCGCGGTCGACGCCGATGACCTCGTGCCCGGCCGCCGCGAGCGTGCGGACCACGCTGCGGCCGAGGCGTCCCGCGCTTCCGGTGACGAGGACTCTGCTCACCGTGGAGGGCTCCTTCAAGATTGCAAACAGTTGCATCAAACCTATGTCTCAGGAGAGGCGAGGCGTCAAGAGGCGATTTCGTCACCTGCTGTAGACGTCCGGACAGCCCGGCGTCTAGCTGGGGCTTCCTGGTGCCGACCCGGCCAGGAGCCGGCTTCCTGCTCGGCGACCTTCATGCAAGCGGTTGCGTTAGGCTGGATGATCGTGACGGTGACGATTCGCGATGTGGCCAGGGCGTCGGGCGTGCACGTATCCACGGTCTCCCGGACGTTCTCCGCCCCGCACCTGGTCAACGCCGCCACCCGCACGAGGGTGCTGAGCGTGGCCGAGGAGTTGGGCTACCGGCCCAACCGGGCGGCCAGGGCGCTCACCACCGGGCGCACCCACAACCTCGGGCTGATCGTGGCCGACCTCGCCAACCCGTTCTTCCCGCCGTTGGTCAAGGCCGCGCACGCGGCGGCCAGGCAGCGCGACTACCACCTGTTCGTGGCCGACACCGACGAGCGGCCGGCCGCGGAGGAGGAACTGGCGCTGGCGTTCTCCAAGCAGGTGGACGGCCTGGTGCTGTGCAGCCCGCGCTCGTCGGGCAGGACGCTGGAGCGGCTGGCCGAGCGGGTGCCGGTCGTGGTGGTCAACCGGCGGCTGCGCGGCGTGCCCACCGTGCTGATGGACGTCGGCCACGGGGCCGGGCTCGCGGTCGAGCACCTGGCCGGGCTCGGGCACACGCGCGTGGCGCTGGTGTCGGGGCCGGCGGGCTCGTGGACGAGCGACGAGATCCGTACGGCGGCCGGCCAGGTGCCCGGCGTCGAGGTCGTGGTCGTCGGCCCCAACCCGCCCACCGAGCGCGGCGGCCACGCGGCGGCGGCCCGGGTGCGCGACTCGGGCGCGACCGGCGTGCTGGCCTACAACGACCTGGTGGCCATCGGGCTCATCGAGGGCCTGGGCGAGCTGGGGCTGGGCGTGCCGCACGACGTCAGCGTGGTGGGGGTCGACGACATCGTCCCCGGCCGGCTGAGCCGCCCCAAGCTCACCACGGTCGCCATGCCCACGGCCGCGGCGGGTCGCCTGGCGGTCGATCTGCTCATCCAGGGGGTGAACGCCACCACTTCGCTGGAGACCCGCCTGGTCATCAGGGACTCCACCGCCGCTCCACGCCAGTGATCACATCTGCAAACGGTTGTACTGAAGCGCAGTTTTATTCATCCGACGTATCGAGTGATCAAGCGTGCTAACTGGGAGAATGTCATGGCGATATATCGATAACAGCGATGTAACGCCTGCAAAGGGTTGACGCAACTTCACTGTCAGCTATAGGAAAGCGCTATCCGTTCACTTCTCGCCGGAGGGTCCGTGATGGCTGAAGTCTCGGTGGCCGTGAAACCCCGGCGCGTGGTGCCCGGCCTGCCCGTACGCGGCGGTCCCCGCGCCACGAGACGATCGCGCCGGGAGGCGCGGGCGGCCTACCTCTTCCTGGCTCCCTGGTTCGCCGGTCTGCTCGTCATCACGATCGGCCCGATCGTGGCCTCGCTCTACCTGTCGTTCACCGACTACAGCCTCCTGGAGGAGGCCAGGTGGGTCGGGTTCGACAACTACACCAGGATGTTCACCGAGGACCCGAGGTTCCTGTCGTCGCTGAAGGTGACCACGGTCTACGTGGTCGTCTCGGTCCCGCTGCAACTGGCCTTCGCGCTCGCGCTGGCCCTGGTGCTCGACCGAGGGCTGCGCGGCCTGTCGATCTACCGCTCGATCTTCTACCTGCCGTCCCTGCTGGGCGGCAGCGTCGCGATCGCGATCCTGTGGCGCAAGGTCTTCGGCGCGGACGGCCTGGTCAACGCGGTGCTGTCGGTCTTCGGCATCCAGGGCCCCGGATGGGTGGGCGATCCGGACACCGCGCTCGGCACGCTGATCCTCCTGCACGTGTGGACGTTCGGCGCCCCGATGATCATCTTCCTGGCCGGGCTCCGCCAGATCCCCGCCAGCTACTACGAGGCCGCCGCGGTCGACGGGGCCGGGGCGCTGCGCCAGTTCAGGTCGATCACGGTGCCGCTGCTCACGCCGATCATCTTCTTCAACCTGGTGCTGGAGCTCATCAAGTCGTTCCAGTCGTTCACGCAGGCGTTCATCGTCAGCGGCGGGAAGGGCGGCCCCGCCGACTCCACGCTGTTCTACACGCTCTACCTCTACCTGCAGGGGTTCAAGAACTACGACATGGGCTACGCCGCCGCGATGGCGTGGGTCCTGCTGCTGATCATCGCCGGGCTGACCGGGGTGAACTTCCTGGCTTCCAAGTATTGGGTCTTCTATGGCGACACGAAGTAGGCCGATCCCGGCGCTGTTCCGCCCGTTCAGGGGCGGGCGCGTGGTCAGGCACGTCCTGCTGATCGGCTTCGGCCTGGTCATGCTCTACCCGCTGCTCTGGATGATCTCCAGCTCGCTGAAGCCGGAGGAGCTGATCTTCCGGCAGCCCGGGCTGTGGCCCGGGGAGGTCACGCTGGAGAACTACACCGAGGGCTGGTACGCGCTCAAGCACCCCTTCGGCTACTACCTGTGGAACTCCGCGGTGGTCACCGGCCTGTCGGTGGTGGCCAACCTGGTGGCCTGCTCGCTGGCCGCGTACGCGTTCGCCCGGCTGGACTTCCCGCTGAAGCGGCTCTGGTTCGCGGTCATGCTGGGCACGATCATGCTGCCGCACCACGTGACGATCGTGCCGCAGTACATCATGTTCTCCGAACTCGACCTGATCAACACGATCTGGCCGCTGGTCATGCCCAAGGTGCTGGCCACCGACGCGTTCTTCGTCTTCCTCATGGTGCAGTTCATCCGTACGCTGCCGCGGGAGCTGGACGAGGCGGCCGAGATCGACGGGGCCGGCTACTGGCGCATCTTCGTCAGGGTCGTCATGCCGCTGTGCCTGCCGGCGCTGGCCACGACCGCGATCTTCACGTTCATCTGGACCTGGAACGACTTCCTCAGCCAGCTCCTCTACCTCAACAATCCCGACAACTTCACCGTGACCGTAGCGCTGCGTACCTTCCTGGACGCGAGCAGCGACTCGTCGTGGGGCCCGATGTTCGCCATGTCGATCGTCGCGCTCGGCCCCATCTTCGGGTTCTTCCTGGCCGGCCAGAAGTACCTGATCCGCGGTGTCGCGACCACGGGCCTGAAATAGCTCCTCAAGCCCCCCGACAGAGCAGAACACCCAAGGAGGTAGAGCCGTGAGCTCTGGCAAGAAGACGTGGTCGGCGGCCCTGCTCGCCACCGCGGTGCTGGTGGTCACCGCGGCCTGCGGCGGCGCGGGCGGCGGCGAGAGCGCCGACGGGACGGTCAAGCTGCGCTTCGCCTACTGGGGCAGCGACGCCAGGCAGAAGATGACCGAGGAGGCGATCAAGAAGTTCGAGGCCAAGAACCCGGGCGTCGACGTCGAGGGCGAGTTCTCCGACTGGGCCAGCTACTACGAGACGCTGTCCACCAAGGTCGCCGGCAGCGACGCGCCGGACGTCATCAGCCTGGAGATCCGCGGCCTGCGCGAGTACGCCGACCGCGGCACCCTGGCCGACCTGGCCGGCAAGGTCGACACCGCCGACCTCGACGCCAAGGTGCTGGCCACCGGCGCCATCGACGGCAAGCAGTTCGCCGTCCCCACCGGGGTCAACGCCTTCTCGCTGCTCGTGAACCCGGCCCTGGTCGAGCGGTCGAAGGCCGAGCTGCCCGACGACACCCAGTGGACGTGGGACGACTACGTCGAACTGGCCGCCCGGATCACCTCGGGCAGCGGCGGCGAGGTCACCGGCACCCAGCTCAGTTGGAACCCCGCGTACCTGCAGATCTACGCCACGCAGAAGGGCGAGCCGTTCTACCAGGGAAACAAGCTCGGCCTGTCGCCCGAGACCGTCAAGGAATGGTGGGCGATCATGCAGAACCTGATCAGGACCAAGGGCGCCCCCGACGCCGCCAAGAGCTCCGAGATCGGCGCGACCAGCATCGACCAGTCGCTGCTCGGCACCAACTCCGGTGCGATGGGCATGTGGTGGAGCAACCAGCTCGGCGCCGCCGCCAAGGCCTCCGGCGGGCAGCTCGACCTGCTGCGGATGCCGAAGCTCAGCGGGGCCGCGAGCGGCGGCATGTTCCTGCAACCGGCCATGTTCTACAGCGCCTCGTCCACGACCGGGCACGCGGCCGAGGCCGCCGCGTTCATCGACTTCATGATCAACGACCCCGAGGCGGGCCAGATCATCCTCAGCGACCGCGGCCTGCCCGCCAGCTCGAAGGTCCTCGCGGCGGTACGCGACAAGCTGCCCGAGGCGGACAAGAGGACGCTGGCCTTCCTCGACGAGACCAAGGACGAGCTGACCGACCCGCCCGCCGCCCCGCCCAAGGGCGCCAGCGCCATGGAGGACATCCTCACGCGGTACTCGGAGGAGGTCATGTTCGGCCGGATGACCCCCGACGACGCCGCCCAGAGGTTCATCACGGAGGCCAACGCCTCCATCGCGGGTTGAGGAGAGACATGAGGTACGCGTTCGTCGGGCTCGGGCACCGCGCGCAGATGTACGTCGACGCGCTGCTCGGGGAGTGGAGCGACGCCGGCGCCATCGCCGCCCTGTGCGACACCAACCGGACCCGCATGAACCACTACGCGGACCGGATCGGCGAGCAGGTGCCGTGCTTCGCGCCCGAGGAGTTCGACCGGGTGCTCGGGCTCGCCGACGCGGTCATCGTCACGACCGTCGACGCCACGCACGCCCACTACGTGTGCGCCGCGCTCGACGCCGGTCTCGACGTCGTCGTGGAGAAGCCGCTCACGATCGACGCCGACGGCTGCGCGGCCATCGCCGAGGCGGCCGAGCGCGGCACCGGCAAGCTGATCGTGACCTTCAACTACCGGTACGCGCCGCGCAACTCCGCCGTACGCCGCCTGCTCATGGACGGCGCCATCGGCGAGGTGACCTCGGTGCACTTCGAGTGGACGCTCGACACCATCCACGGTGCCGACTACTTCCGCCGCTGGCACCGCGACCGGGCCAACTCCGGCGGGCTCCTCGTGCACAAGTCCACCCACCACTTCGACCTGGTCAACTGGTGGCTGGGCGCGGCGCCCGAACTCGTCTTCGCCCAGACCGACCTGCGCTTCTACGGCGCGGAGAACGCCAGGAAGCGCGGCCTGGCCGACCGGCCCGAGCGCGCGCACGGCGCCCCCGGGCTGGGCACGGACCCGTTCCTGCTGGACCTGTCCGCCGACGAACGGCTCAGCCGCCTCTACCTGGACGCCGAACACGAGGACGGCTACCACCGCGACCAGGACGTCTTCGGCGACGGCATCACCATCGACGACAACATGTCGGTCATGGTCCGCTACGACAACCGCGCCGTGATGACCTACTCCCTGCACGCCCACGCCCCCTGGGAGGGCTACCGGGTGGCCTTCAACGGCACGGCCGGGCGGCTGGAGCTGGACGTGGTCGAACGGGACTGGACGCCCGTACACGCCGCCATCGACCCGAGCGCCGCGTCCAGGAAGCACGCCACCGGCTCGTCGGAGCGGCTCACGCTGCACCGTCACTGGAGCCGGCCGGAGGAGGTGCCCATTGAAACAGGGGCCGGTGGGCACGGCGGCGGCGACCGGCTGCTGCTCGACGACGTCTTCCGCGGGCCGGGCACCGACCCCCTGGCCCGCCAGGCCGGCTACCGCGACGGCATCCGCAGCGTACTGACCGGCCACGCGGCCAACCTCTCCGCCAGCACCGGCACCCCCGTCCACCTGACGAACCACGGCATCCGCGTCCGCTGACCGGGCCGGGCCCGCCGACCTGTACCGGCCTCCGATGGGACGGCCGCCGCCCGTGCTGTCGCGGGCGGCGGGCAGGGTCTCAGTTTCCCTGTTTCCAGGTGGCGATCAGTTGGTCGTAGTCCACCGTCTCCGGTTTGCCGCGTTCGTCGGTCAGTTTCGGTGCGGGGGCGCCCGGCTGGTCGTACCAGTACTGGGCCGGGCGTTCCGGGTTCAGCTTGGGCGCGCACTGGCCGCCGTAGCCCTGGCGTTCGCGGGAGAGCCGTTCCAGCCGGGACAGGATGTCGTCCTGCTGCCTGGCCAGGTTGTCCATCGACTGTTGCGGGGTAGTCTCGCCCGTCACGGCGGTGGCCACGTTCTGCCACCAGAGCTGGGCCAGCTTCGGGTAGTCGGGCACGTTGGTCCCGGTGGGGGTCCACTGCTTGCGGGCGGGCGAGCCGTAGAACTCGATGAGGCCGCCGTAGTTCTTCGCGTTGTCGGAGAAGTACTCGCTCCTGATGTCGGAGTCGCGGATGAACGTCAGCCCGACGATCGACTTCTTCAGCGACACCGTCTTCGAGGTGACGAACTGCGCGTACAGCCAGGCCGCGGCGCGGCGGTCCTGCGGCGTGCTCTTGAGCAGCGTCCAGGAGCCGGCGTCCTGGTAGCCCAGCTTGTTGCCGGTCTTCCAGTACGCGCCGTGCGGGCTCGGCGCGATGCGCCACTTGGGTGTGCCGTCAGCGTTGACCACCGGCAGGCCGGGCTTGGTCATGTCGGCCGTGAACGAGGTGTACCAGAAGATCTGCTGGGCGACGTCGCCCTGCGCGGGGACCGGGCCGGCCTCGCTGAAGTTCATGCCCGCGGCCTCGCGGGGGGCGTACTTCTTCAGCCAGTCGACGTACTTGGTGAGCGCGTAGACGGCGGCCGGGCCGTTGGTGTCGCCGCCACGGGTGACCGACGAGCCGACCGGGCGGCAGTTCTCCACGCGGATGCCCCAGTCGTCCACCGGCAGGCCGTTGGGGATGCCGGGGTCGCCGTTGCCCGCCATGGACAGCCAGGCGTCGGTGAAGCGCCAGCCCAGCGACGGGTCCTTGCGGCCGTAGTCCATGTGGCCGTAGACCTTCTTGCCGTCGACGGTGCCGTTGCCGTTGACCTTGTTGGTGAAGAAGTCGGCGATGTCCTCGTAGGCCGCCCAGTTGACCGGTACGCCGAGGTCGTAGCCGTACGCGTCCCTGAACTGCTTCTTGATCTCCGGGTCGGTGAACCAGTCGTAGCGGAACCAGTAGAGGTTGGCGAACTGCTGGTCGGGGAGCTGGTAGATCTTCTTGTCCGGGCCGGTGGTGAAGCTGATGCCGATGAAGTCGTTCAGGTCCAGGGTGGGCGAGGTGACGTTCTTGCCCTCTCCCGCCATGTAGTCCGACAGGGGCACGACGTAGTCGCCGCGCGAGTGGGTGCCGATGAGGTCGGAGTCGTTGACGTAGGCGTCGTAGATGTTCTGGTTGCCCTGGATCTGGGTCTGGAGCTTCTCGACGACGTCGCCCTCCTGGATCAGGTCGTGCTTGATCCGGACCCCGGTGATCTCGGTGAACGCCTTGGCGAGCTGCTGCGACTCGTACTGGTGGGTGGTGATCGTCTCGGAGACCACGTTGATCTGCATGCCCCGGTACGGGGCCGCGGCCTTGGTGAACCAGTCCATCTCCGCGAGCTGCTGATCCTTGCTCAGCGTGCTCGGCGTGAACTCCTCCGACACCCACCGCTGGGCCGCAGCCCTGCCGTCGGCCTCCTTGAAGTCGCTCGCCGGGCGCTGCGCGCTCTGTGTGCAGCCGGCCGCCACCAGGGCGAGCGCGGCCAGACCTGCGGCCAGGGACCTGCCTGCCCGATGCCTCATCGCTTTGGCTCCTCCTCTGTTAGCCCCATATGCCGATCACGACCGCCACGAGCACCGCGCAGCCGAGCGCGAGCCACATGGACAGGTCGGTGATTGCGATCCAGCCGGCCAGCACGACGGCGGCACTGATCAGGCCGATGTAGAGCCGATCGCCCCGATCGGTCTCGATGCGCAGGAAGCCCCGCCTGGCCACGGGAGGGGAGAGCCGGCCCCAGATCGCCATGGCGACCAGGAGCACGGCCAGCCCGGCGAAGACCAGGGCCGTGGGCACGGTCCAGACCATCCACTCGAGCATCGGCTAGACCCTTCCCAGGGCGAAGCCCTTGGCGATGTAGTTGCGTACGAACCAGATGACGACCGCGCCTGGGACGATGGTGAGCACTCCCGCCGTGGCCAGCAGCCCCCAGTCCACGCCCGCCGCGCTGACCGTCCTGGTCATCGTGGCGGCGATGGGCTTGGCGTCGACCGAGGTGATCGTGCGGGCGATCAGCAGCTCGACCCAACTGAACATGAAGCAGAAGAACAGCGTGACGCCGATCGCGGACCGGATCATCGGCAGGAAGATCCGGACGAAGAACCGCGGCAGCGAGTAACCGTCGACGGCCGCGGTCTCGTCGATCTCGCGGGGGATCCCGGACATGAACCCCTCCAGGATCCAGACCGCGAGCGGCACGTTGAACAGCATGTGCGCGATGGCCACGCCGAGATGCGTGTCGAACAGCCCGACGCTCTGGTAGATCTGGAAGAACGGCAGCAGGAACACCGCCGGCGGGGCCATGCGATTGGTCAGCAGCCAGAAGAACAGGTGTTTGTCCCCGGCGAACCGGAAACGCGAGAACGCGTACGCCGCGGGCAGCGCCACGACGAGCGACATCACGGCGTTCAGCGAGGTGTAGACGATGGAGTTCAGATAGCTGGAATACCACGCGGAGTCGGTGAAGAAAGTGGCGTAGTTGGCGAACGTCACCCGCTCGGGAATGAGCGAGAAACTGCCGAGGATGTCCTCGTTCGGGCGGATCGACATGCCGAACATCCACAGCAGCGGCAGCATGAGCGTGGCCACGTAGAGCCAGAAGACCGTGCGCGCCCAGGGGAGCCGCCGGCCGACGCGCCCGTCCGTCGTCACCGCCATGACCTCACCTCCCCGACCTGGTGAGCACGGTGAAGAAGACGTAGCAGAGGATCTGCACGATCAGGAAGTAGAGCAGCGAGAACGCCGCCGCCGGCCCCACGTCGAACTGGCCCACCGCGATCTTGGACAGCAGGATGCTGAGGAACGAGGTGGCGTTGCCCGGACCGCCCCCGGTCACCACGAACGGCTCGGTGTAGATCATGAAGCTGTCCATGAACCTGAGCAGGATCGCGATCGTCAGCACCCCGCGCAGCCGGGGGAGCTGGACGTGCCGGAACGTGGCCCACGCCGAGGCCCCGTCGATCTGCGCGGCCTGGAAGTACGGCTCCGGGATCGACCGCAGCCCCGCGTACGCCAGCAGCGCCACCAGTGGTGTCCAGTGCCAGACGTCCATGACCAGCACCGTGATCCAGGCGTCGGTCGAGTCGAGCGTGTAGTTGAAGTTGATCCCCAGCACGTTGTTGACCGTCCAGCCGCCCAGCCCGATGTCGCCGCGGGCGAAGATCTGCCAGATCGTGCCCACCACGTTCCACGGGATGAGCAGCGGCAACGCGACCAGCACCAGCGCCGCCGACACCCACACGCCGCGGCGCGGCATGACCACCGCCAGCGCCACGCCCAGCGGGATCTCCAGCAGCAGCACCTGCGCCGAGAACAGCAGCGTGCGGACCAGCGCCGAGCGCACCTCCGGATCCCGGGAGATCGACCGGAACCACTCCAGCCCGACGAAGACCCGTTCGCTGGGGCTGAAGACGTCCTGCACGGAGAAGTTGACCACGGTCATCAGCGGGATCACGGCGGTGAACGCCACCGAGACGACCACCGGCAGCACCAGCCACCAGGCCCGGTTGTCCTTGCGCTTCAGCGCGGCGCGCGACTCGTCGTCGGCCACCTCGGTGGTGGCGGCCGAGGTCGCGGTGGTCTGCTCGCTCACGGGCGGCCCCTTCCGTTCAGGGGCGCGAGTGAGCCGCATCTGACCTCGTCCCGGAACAGGAACGTGCGCTCGGCGGGGAAGCGCAGGAACGTGAGCGCTCCCGGCTCGTGGGAGGAGCCCGCCTCGGTCCTGGCGACCATCGGGTGCTCGCCGACGAGGGTGTGGACCAGGTCGTACGCGCCCATCCGGTCGACCCCGGTCACCCGGGCCGGCACACCGGGCGAGACGTGCGCGCCGCCGATCCCGACGAACTCGGGCCACACCCCGATCCGCACCGGCCCCGGCGGCAGTACGCCCTCGTCGCCGTCGGCTCGCACGACCGAGCCCACGTCGTCCTGTCCGACGCGGACGACGTCGCCGACGATCTCGGCGGGCAGCACGTTCATGCCGGGTGAGCCGATGAAGTGCCCGACGAACTCGTGCGCCGGCGACAGGAACAACTCCGCGGGCTCGCCGGCCTGCACGATCTCCCCGTCGTTGAGCACGACCACCTCGTCCGCGAACGTCAGCGCCTCCGTCTGGTCGTGGGTGACGTAGATCAGCGTGTGGCCGGTGTCGCGGTGGATCTCCTTGAGCTTGCCGCGCAGCGCCCACTTCAGCGCCGGGTCCACCACGGTCAGCGGCTCGTCGAGCAGGACGGCCGCCACGTGCGGGCGGACCAGCCCGCGTCCCAGGCTGACGATCTGCTGGCGGCCCGGGTCGAGTCGCCGCGACCTGCGGCGCAGCACCTGGTCGAGGCCGAGCAGCCGGGAGACCTCGCGGACGCGCCGGTCCACCTCGTCCTTGGGGTATTTGCGGTTGCGGAGGGGGAAGGCCAGGTTGTCGTAAACGGACATCTCCTCGTACAGGACGGGGAACTGGAAGACCTGCGCGATCTCGCGGCCCGCGGTGGGCACGCCGGTGACGTCGCGGTCGTCGAGGAAGATCCGGCCGGTGGTGGGGGTGAGCAGGCCGGAGATGATGTTCAGGAGCGTGGACTTGCCGCAGCCGCTGGGGCCGAGCAGCGCGTACGCACGGGAGCTGTGCCACGTCCACGTCGTCGGCTTGAGCGCCCACGTCCGGCCGCCGTCGTAGCTGTGGCCGACGCCCTCCAGCCGGATGTCAGCCATGCGGGTCCACCTCCACGGCGCTGGTGGACGGGAGCGGGTTGTCGGTGGACGGGAGCCGGTCGCCGTCCTCGCCGAACACGAAGACGTGCGCGGGGTCCACGTAGGCGACCGTGGTCTCGCCCGGGGTGAAGCGGCGGGTGCCGGGCAGTTGGGCGACCAGGTGGCGGCCGTCCTGGAGGAGCAGGTGCAGGAAGGTCGCGCTGCCGGTGACCTCGGCCACCCTGATCTCGGCGGGCAGCTCCAGCGCGCCGGGCCGGTCGCGGGTGATCGTCACCTGGTGGGGGCGCACGCCCACCAGGACGTCACGGCCGGCGGCGTCCGCGGGAGGCACCGGGAGCGTTGTGCCGAGCCCCTCCGCCGGGGGCACCGGGAACGATGTGCCGAGCACCTCGATCCGCCCGTCGCGTACGACGCCGGGCAGCAGGTTGAGCGGCGGGTCGCTGAGCGTGGCGGCGACGGTCAGGGTCGGCGGGCGGGCGTACATGTCGGCGGCGTCGCCCGCGTGCCGGACCCGGCCCTCGCCCAGGACCACGGTCGGAGCCGCGAACGTCAGCGCCTCGTTCGGGTCGGCGGTGGAGTAGAGCACCACGCCCGGGGAGTCGGCGAACATGGCCTTCAGGTCGGCGCGTAACTGCTCGCGCAGCTTGAAGTCGAGGTTGGCGAGCGGCTCGTCGAGCAGCAGCACGTCGACCGGGCGGGCCAGGGCGCGGGCGATCGCGGTGCGCTGCCGCTGCCCGCCCGACAACTCGGCGGGCCTGCGGTCGAGCAGCCCTGACAGGCCCATCAGCTCGGCCACCTCGCGCACCCGCCGGTCCACGCCATCGCGCCGGTAGGCGGCGTCGAGGCGGAGGGGGGAGGCGATGTTCTCGTAGACGGTGAGCGACGGATAATTGATGAATTGCTGATAGACGAAGGCGACCGAACGTTTTCGCACCGAAATTCTGGTGACGTCTTTCCCGCCGACCACCACCCGCCCGCGGTCCGGTGCCAGCAAACCGGCGGCGACGCGCATCAACGTCGTCTTTCCCGCCATCATCGGGCCGAGGAGGGTGGTCATTCCACGGGGAAATTCGAGGTTAATGTCGTCGAGCCAGGTCTCGCCACGCTGCCGTACGGAGATGCCGTCGAGAATCACCGTCACTGTGCCCGGTCCTCTCTGCTTACCTCCCTTCTAACATGATCTGAATGTGCCTGCAAAGAGTGATTTGATCTCCGTGAAGACCGCGCCATCGCGCCCGGGGCGGCGACGGAGACGCCCCGGCCTCCTGCGGGACCTCCCCGAGCAGGGGCTTCGGTGAGCCCTCGTGAGGCCGGTCAACCGGCGCGGCTCAGGTCACGTGAATGCCGCCCCGGACGGAGTCGAGATGACTCTCCGCGAGGGAGAGGGTTTCGCCGCCCGAGGCAGGGCTGAACATGCTGTCCCGCAGGTCACGCATATTCGGTGCGATATTCGACCCGACGCCGTCGCTGTCGGGGGCAGCGGAATCATCAACCTGCCGGTCTCCCGCAGGGGATTGTAAAGGCATTGGACTGTGCCCAGAACGGAATTCCCGGGCGTCCTCGACGCCCAGGGCGTCAGGGGGCCCGCGCCGGTGCCGGGATGCGTAGGCTTGGGGTGGCGTGGAAGGGGCGTGGGTGCACCGGATCCTGTGGCTGGTCGTGGCGGTGGCCTTCGTGGTGGGCCTGGTCATCCCCGACGACCCCGAGTTATCAGAGTGCCCGTCGCGCGACACCAGGGTCCTGGCCCCGTACGCGGTGAGCGGCTACTGGGTCATCCCGCGCGCCGACCGGTGCGTGACCCAGCGCATGGTCGAGGCCGTCCACGCGATCGGCGGTGACACGCTGATCACGTTTGGACCGCGGTTCGACACGCGGGCCGAGCCGGAGTTCGCCGACTGCCTGGTCGACGGGCGGCCGTGCGCCGAGTTACCCGGCAAGCGGGTCCGGCAGGTCTACACGTACGTGACCAGCGAGGAGTTCGGACAGGGCATGTTGCGCTGCCCGGGGATCGACCGGCGGGTGGTGAGCGGGGAGCGCGTCTTCTACCGGCTGTCGCTGGCCGCCGGCTGCGCCGACCCCGTGCACGACCTCGTGCTCGTCTCCACCGACGGCGACGGGCTGGGCAACCTGATGCGCGAGGCGAGCGCGTACGGGATGACGGTCTTCCCTGGGCTGCCCGCCGCGCCGCAGCGGGAGGGCAAGCCGTGGGAGCCCGACCACGCGCACACCGCCGCGCTCAACGCGTTCACCGCGCGGGTGCTGGCCGACTACCGCGAACGGTTCAGGACGCTGGCGGCCTTCCGTGGCGTGTACCAGTCGTTCGAGCTGGCCGTACGGGCCAGGTCCGACCAGGATCCGATCGTCCAGTTGTACGCGGCCCAGCACGCCGTGGTCGCCGCCCAACTGCCCGGGACGAAGATCGTCGTCAGCCCCTACATCGACGGTCGCCGGGGGCGCGGCTACCCGCCGTCGGAGATGGAGGAGGGGCTCGCGGACATCGCGGGCACCCGGGCCGGGCTGCCCATGGCCATCGCCGTCCAGGACGGGCGCGGCACGGGCAAGGTCCCGGTGCACGGGGCGCACGAGGCCGACGCCAAGGTGGCCGCCCGGCTGGTGCCGGTCGTGGGGGACATGAGCAACGCGCAGGCGTACTACGGGTCCACGAGCGACTACGTCGAGGCGGCGGCCCGCGGGGTGCCCGACGGGGTGGAGCTGTGGGTGAACGCGGAGGGCTTCGAACCCACCCCCGCCGCCGGCGAGTGCGGCCGGGTCGAACCGCTGCCGCTGCGCGGGCGTACCACCAAGAGCCGCCTCGACCAGCAGGTCATGGCGGCGGGGCGGCACGCCGCGAAGATCATCTCCTACGGGTGGGAGCCCTTCTTCATCTGCCAGGCCCGCTACGACACGCCCTCGCTGGCCGATGACATCGCGGCCGGGTGGCAGCAGCCGATCATCGTCGCGGTTTCCAGGAAGGAGCTGAACGGCCGGCCCGGTGTCCTCGTCGAGGGCTACAACCTGCACGGGGGCACACTGCGGTTCGCACCCCTCG
Organism: Nonomuraea sp. NPDC051298; assembly: GCF_055586305.1. NCBI lineage: Bacteria > Bacillati > Actinomycetota > Actinomycetes > Streptosporangiales > Streptosporangiaceae > Nonomuraea > Nonomuraea sp. NPDC051298. The sequence continues at coordinate 426,756 of NZ_JBVJIM010000004.1, read as the reverse complement.
GGGGCGCGGAGGCAGTCGTGCCGCAGGAATGGTACGGACGCGACCGGCTGGAGTCGGCGTGGGCTCCCTACGTACCCTCGGGCGCGTGGACCGGCGTCAGCGCGACGAACGGCACCGGCCACTCCAGCACCACCCCGTACGCCTTCCGCTGACGCCCGTTCGGCGCCGAGCCCGGTCTCTCGCCACCTCGGCCGCCGTGATCTGCTGCCCGAACCGGCACGTTCCCATCGACATTTCCGGATTAGCCCTCGAAAAGGGTGCGGCCCCAGTAGTCTCCGGCGTCCCGTACGCCGGGTGGGCAGGCGAACAACCCGCTGGAGACGTGTTTGATGTACTCGTTGAGCGGGTCCTCGCGCGCCAGGCTCATCTGCACCGGTACGAACTGCCTGCGCGGGTCCCGCTGGTAGGCGATGAAGAACAGCCCCGCGTCCAGGCGGCCGAGCCCGTCGGAGCCGTCCACGAAGTTGTAGCCGCGGCGCAGCAGGTGGGCGTTGCCGTGGGAGGTCGGGTGCGCGAGGCGGACGTGGGCGTCGGCCCTGATGTACGGCTCCCCGTCCGGCCCCGTGGCCGCGAAGTCCAGTGGGTCGAACTCGGCCTTCCCGCCCAGCGGCGCCCCCACGCCCTTGTCCCGGCCGAAGATCTGCTCCTGCTCGGCCAGCGACGCACGGTCCCAGGTCTCGATCGTCATGCGGATCTTCCTGGTGACCAGGTAGCTGCCGCCGGTCATCCACGGGCTGCCGTCCCCGGCACCGGCCCAGAGCTGCTCGCGCAGCAGGTCGGAGTCTTCGAGCTTGAGGTTGTTGGTGCCGTCCTTGAAGCCCATGAGGTTGCGCGGGGTGGCCTGCGCGCGGGAGGTGGAGGACGTACGGCCGAAGCCGAGCTGCGACCACCGTACGGAGACCTTGCCGAAGCCGATCCTGGCCAGGTTGCGGATGGCGTGCACGGCGACCTGGGGATCGTGGGCGCACGCCTGCACGCAGAGGTCGCCTCCGGAGATTTCCGGAATGAGCTGCTCTCCCGGAAATTTCGGTAGGTCGGCCATCGCGGCCGGGCGCCTGCCCGACAGCCCGAACCGTCCGTCGAACAACGACGTCCCGAACCCGACCGTCAGCGTCAGGCCCGAGGCCGGCAGCCCGAGCGCCTCGCCCGTGTCGTCGGGCGCGGCCTCGGGAGCGCCGCCCACCGCCCCGAACGAGCCCGCCTCCCTGCCCTGCGTCAGCCGCGCCGCCGCGGCCGTCCACTCCTGGAGCAGCTCCACCAGCTCGGCTCGCTCGCCCGTGGTGACGTCGAAGGCCACGAAGTGCAGCCGGTCCTGGGCGGGGGTGACGATGCCGGCCTGGTGCTCGCCGTAGAAGGGGTACGGGGCGGAGGCGGTGTGGGCTCCCTGCGGCCCGTCCGCCGCCGCGCCGGCCCCCTGCGGTTTGCTCGCCGGCGCCGTCACCGCCCCGGGCGGCTCGTTCATCAGGGGCCGGGCCGCCACCGCCCCCGCGCCCAGCACGGCGGCCCCCGCCGCGCCGAGGCCCAGCAGCTTCCTCCTGCTCACCCGCCCGGAGGGCGGCGATTCCTGCTCGGTCGCCATCGCGCCCGCCTCCCCGCTACTTCGCCACGATCGGGGCGATCTCGCTGATCGGCTCGGCCAGCGCGTTGATCGCGTCGGACAACGTCTTCAACTCGGCCTTGGACAGTTCGTCGTGCAGCCGCCAGCCGTCGCCCTTCCGGTGCGCCTCGAGCGCCGACTCGGCCGCCGCGAACTTCTCGTCCAGCGTCTTGACCAGGTCGGGAGAGCGTTCCTCCAGCACCGGCCTGAGCGCCTGGACCGCGGCCTTGGACCCCTGCAGGTTGGCGTCGAAGTCCCACAGGTCGGTGTGCGACCAGATGTCCTCCTCGCCGGTGATCTTCCCGGTGGCCACCTCGTCGAGCAGTTCCTTGGCGCCGTTGGCCAGGTTCAGCGGGGTCAGCTCGGTGGCGTTGGCCTTGGCCACGATGGTCCTGACATCGGCGATCAGCTTGTCGGCGACGGGGCCGGTCTTGCCGAGGTCCCGGTGGATCCACAGGTCCTTCTCGATCCGGTGGAAGCCGGTCCATTCTTCGCCCTCGGCCAGGTCGGCCTCGCGCCCGTCGATGGCCGGGTCGAGGTCGCCGAAGATCTCCGCGACCGGCTCGATGCGCTCCCAGTACGTACGCGACACCGGGTAGAGCCGCTTGCCCTCGTCGAGGTCGCCCGCCTTGACCGCGTCCACGAACTCCTGGGTCTTGACCAGCAGCGTGTCGGTCTGCGACTTGACGTAGCGCGCGTAGCTGCGGGTGGCCTCGGCGAGCCGGGCGTCGGCGTTGAGCGGCTTGTGCTCGCCGGTCACCTTCAGCGCGTTGCGGATGCCCTTGCCGGTCATGCCGGGCTTGCACGCGGTCTCGTACGCGCCGGCGGGCAGTTCGGCGATCAGCTCCCTGGTCAGGCCGGGCACGATGTTCTCGACCTCGGCCATGACCCGGTCGCCCGGCGCGTACACGTAGAACTCGGTGACCTTGGAGCCGCCGTTCGTGATGGCGAAGGTGGTGGTGCCCGCGGCGACCTGGGTGACGGCGACCTTGCACTCGGTGTCGGTCGCGGCCACCGCGACCTTGCCGGGCGCGGCGGAGCCGGAGGTGGCCGGGGCGGTGCCCGGCCCGCAGGCGGCCAGCGCCGCCAGCGTCGTCAGGACGACCGGCACGCCGGTGGACAGGCGGAAAGCGGTGCGCATGATGGCTCCCGGTTCAGGCCGCGGAGGACGCGGGCGACACGGCGGGCTTGGTCCGCCGCGGGCGCAGGAAGAGGAGGAGTACGGGGACGAGGTAGGCGGCCCAGGCTGCCATCTCGGCGACGCTGGGCTGCGGGGTGAGGTTGAGCAGCCCGGCCAGCAGGGTGCCGTACCAGGACTCGGGGGGTACGACGGCGCTGAGGTCGAACGCGAGGGTGTTGAGGCCGGGCAGCACGCCGGCCTCCTGGAAGTCGTGGACGGCGTACTTGAGTATCCCCGCGGCCACGAGGATCAGCAGCACCCCGGTCCAGGTGAAGAACCGCGTCAGGTTGATCCGCACGGCGCTGCGGTAGATTCCCCAGCCGATCAGCACGGCCGTGAGCAGCCCCAGGCAGATGCCGATGAGCGGCTGCGCCGTGGCGACTGCGCCCTGCACGGAGGCGAAGAACAGCAGCGCCGTCTCCAGCCCCTCGCGGGCCACGGCCAGGAACGCCATCACGACCACCGCGGCCGAGCCCAGCTCCAGGGCCTCGGAGAGCCTGCCGCGCAGGTCGTTGGAGAGCGCGCGGGCGGCCCGGCGCATCCAGAAGATCATCCAGGTGACGAACACGACCGCGAGCAGCGAGGTGATCGCCTCGAACAGCTCCTGCCCGGTGAAGTCGAGCCGGGCCGCGGTGAACGTCAACAGGGCCCCGAACCCGACCGACAGCGCGACCGCCGCGCCGACCCCGGTCCAGACGTGGGGCAGCTTGTCCCGGCGTTCACTCTTGACGAGAAAGGCGATGAGGACCGAGACGACGAGCGTCGCCTCGAGTCCCTCGCGAAGTCCGATGAGATAGCTGGCGAACATCGCCGCTCACCACCCGCTTGCTGAGGAAAGGCTTACCTAAATTAGGACAGGCGAAGCATACCTACGCAAGCATCGCGGCGACAGGTCACCCCTTCGTCGCGCCGGCGGTGAGGCCACCGACCAGGTGACGTTCCGCGACGGCGTAGAACCCGAGCGCGGGCACCATGGCCAGGACGAGGTAGGCCAGGATGCGGGCGGTGTCGGAGGCGTACTGGCCCTGGAACTGCTGGATGCCCAGCGGCAGCGTCCAGCTCGCCTCCTCGCTGAACACCACCAGGGGCAGCATGAAGTTGTTCCAGCTCCCCACGACGGCCAGCACGGAGACGGTCGCGATGGCGGGCCTGGCCATCGGCAGCAGGATCCGCCAGAAGAACCCGAACGGCGTGCACCCGTCGATCGTGGCCGCCTCCTCGATCTCGCCCGGGATGCCGCGGAAGAAGCCGCGCAGGATGATGATCGTCAGCGGCAGGCCGAAGGCGGCCTGGGTGAGGATGACGCCGAGCGGGTTGTCCAGCAGGCCGAGCGTGCGCAGCAGCACGAAGATGGGCAGGATCGCCACCGCGAACGGGAACATCAGCCCCGCCGTGAACAACGTGAAGTACAGCTCCCTGCCGCGGAAGGCGAACCTGGCGAAGACGAACGCCGCCAGCGCCGACAGCGCCACCGTCACCACGGTCGTGATCACCGCGATGAACGTGCTGTTCCACACCTGCCGCCAGAACGAGCCGGAGCCCAGCACGTCCGTGTAGTTCGCGATCACCCACGTCTCGGGCGGTCCGAACGGGTTGGCGGACAGCTCGCTGTTCTCCTTGAAGCCGCCGAGCAGCGCGTAGAGCACCGGCATGATCATGAAGACGCCCACGACCAGCGCGATCGCGTGCAGTGGCAGCGTCGTGCGCCGCCGCCTCTTCCCGTGGTTCATCACCGGCCCCCTTGGGAGGTCATCGCGCCCTCCAGGTCGCGGCGCAGCACGAACCGCTGGTAGACGAGGGCGAAGACGAGGCTGAGCGCGAACATCACCACACTGATCGCGCTGGCGTAGCCGACCTGGGAACGCTTGAAGCCCCAGTCCATCATGGTGACGGCCATCGTCTCCGAGGAGTGCGAGGGGCCGCCGCCGGTGAGGATCCAGACCAGGTCGAACAACTGGATGGTGTAGATGACCGACAGGAAGACGCTGATCCTGATCGTGGGGCCGAGCAGCGGCAGCGTCACGTACCTGAACGTCTTCCAGGCCGTGGCCCCGTCGATCTGGGCGGCCTCGACCAGCTCGTCCGGGATGCTCTGCCGTCCGGCCAGATAGATCATCATGTGGAAGCCGAAGTACTTCCAGGTCATGACCAGGAAGAGCGACGGCATCACGGTGCCGGGGTCGGCCAGCCACTCCGACTCCAGCCCGAACACCGACAGGACCTGGTTCGCCATGCCCGAGTCTGGCGCGAGGATCAGCGAGAACAGCACGCCCGTGATGACCTCGCTGAGCACGTACGGCGCGAAGAACACCACCCGGTAGAGCGCCCGCCCGCGCAGGCGCTGGTTCAGCAGCATGGCGATGGCCAGCGAGAACGGCAACTGCACGCCGACCGACAGCACGACCAGGAGCAGCAGGTGCCACAGGTCCCTGGCGAAGATCTCGCTGGTGAACAGCCGGGTGAAGTTGTCCAGGCCGATGAAGTGGGTCGGCAGGCCGCCGAAGCCGTTCCACCTGAAGACGCTGGAGTACAGGGCCACCAGCATGGGGGCCACGACCAGCAGCAGGAACAGCGCCAGCGCGGGCGACAGGAACAGCGCGATGCTCACCCAGCGGCCCCGCCGCCTGCCGGCAGGGGCGGGGGCCGGAAGCCTGACCGCCTCCGGCCCTCTCGTGAGTGTCGTCATCCTTCGCTCTTGGCCACTTCTGTGATGTCCGCGCCGACCTCTTCCGGCGTCTTCGTCCCGGCGATCAGCTCGGCCACGCTGTCGTTGACCTGCTGGCCGACGGCCGGCGGATACGCCTGGTCCAGGTAGAGCTGGTAGCCGGCGGCACCGGCCAGCAGCGTCGCCACCTGCTTGAGGTTGGGGTCCTTGACCGCGCTCTCCTCGCCCTTGAGCACCGGCAGCACGCCGCCGGACCCGACGGCCTCGGAGTGGTTGCCCATCTCGGTCATGAACTTGACGAAGTCCACGGCCTCCTTCGGCGCGTCCGCGCCCACGGTGAGCCCGCCGCCGCCCCCGAACGCGTCACCGGCCTGGCCCTTGCCGCCCTCGACGGCCGGGAACGGGAAGAAGCCGAGGTCCTCGCCGAGCCCCTTGCCCGAGGAGGTCTGCACGCTGGGGGCCCACTGCCCCATCAGCTCCATGGCCGCCTTGCCGTTGCTCACGGTGGCGGACTGGCCGTCGGGGGTGGAGTAGGCCGCGCCCAGGAAGCCCTTCTGGAACGGCTGCAGGTCGGCCAGCGCCTTCACCTGCTGCCCGGCGGCGACGAAGTCGGGCTTGGTGAAGTCGTGGTCGACGGCGGCCTGCTTGAGCGCGTCCAGACCGGCGATGCGCATGGCGAGGTAGGCCCAGTAGTAGTGGCCCGGCCACTTCTCCTTGCCGGCCAGCGCGATCGGGGTGACGCCCGCGGCCTTGAGCTTCTTGACGTCGTCGAGGAACGCCGACCAGGTCGCCGGAGGCTGCGTGATGCCCGCCTGCTCGAAAAGTTTCTTGTTGTACCAGAAACCCACGAGGCCGATGTCGGTCGGCAGCCCGTACGTCTTTCCGTCCACCTGGTACGCGCTCAGCGCCGCGGGCGTGAACGTCGGCAGCACGGCGGAGACGTCGCCGGAGATGTCCTTGACCAGCCCCGCGTCGATCTGCTGCTGGAGCACGCCCCCGCCCCACGACGCGAAGACGTCGGGCGCCTTGCCGGACTGCGTGAGGGTGGTGAGCTTGGCCTTGTACGCCTCGTTCTCCAGGACCGTCGCCTCGATCGTCACGTGCGGGTACTTGGCCTCGAACTGCTCGGCCCGCCGCGCCCAGAGCGACTTGAGCGGCTCGGCCGTGGAAAGGTGCCACCACTCCAGCGTGACCTTCGCGGGAGAGCCGCCCGCGCCCTGCTGAGGAGCCGGCTCCCCGCCGCTGCCGCCGCACCCCGCGAGGAGCAGGACGGCCGCGGCCGACACCAGACTGCGTTTCATAGGGGCTCCTTCCTCAGCCTGTCGGCCTCGGCATGTGAGTCGAAAATTTCGTTTGCACTCCGATAATTTCGATGCCGTGATCGTAGGAAACGCCCTATCAAGCGTCAACACCTCGGTCCCGGGCGATCCCAAACCGAAACTTTCGGATACACTGCCGATTTGTGTCAGCGAAGAGGCGGGTCACGATCGCACTGATCGCGGAGGAGGCCGGGGTCTCCATCCCGACGGTCTCGAAGGTCATCAACGGGCGCCCTGAAGTGGCTCCGGCGACCCGCCACCGCGTGGAACGCCTGCTGCAGGAGCACGGCTACCAGCGCCGCATCAGCCAGGACGACACCCCCGCCGGGCTGGTCGACCTGGTGTTCGCCGAGATCGAGTCGCCCTGGGCCATGGAGATCGTCCGCGGCGCGGAGGGCGCGGCCCACGAGGCAGGGGCCAGCGTCGTCATCTCGGTCCTGCACACGCACGCGGGCCCCGGCCGCGACTGGCTGGAACGCCTGGCCGCCAGGAGGACCGACGGCGTGGTGATCGTCGCCTCCCGCCTCTCGACCGGCATCCAGGCCCAGCTCAGCGCGCGCTCGCTGCCGTTCGCCGTGGTGGATCCGGAGGGCGAGCCCGCTCCCGGGGTCGTCTCGGTGGGCGCCACCAACTGGAACGGCGGCCTCGCCGCGACCCGCCACCTCCTGGAGCTCGGACACCGCCGCATCGGCATGATCAGCGGCCCGGCCGACATGCTGTGCAGCCAGGCCCGCATCGACGGCTATCGCGCGGCCCTGGAGACCGCCGGCCTCCCGGTGGCGCCCGACCTGATCAGGCGCGGCACGTTCCTCGTCGACTCGGGCCGCGACGAGGGGCACGCCCTGCTCTCCCTCGCCGACCCGCCCACGGCCATCTTCGCGGGCAGCGACCTCATGGCGTTCGGCGTCTTCGAGGCGGCCAGGCGGCGGGGCCTGCGCGTGCCCGAGGACCTGAGCGTGGTGGGCTTCGACGACCTGCCCCTGGCGAAGTCGGCCTGGCCCCCGCTCACGACCGTACGCCAGCCGCTCCAGGAGATGGCCGCCCTTGCCACGCGGACCGTGCTGGCCATGGGGCGCGGGGAGGCGCCGGAGACGAAGCGGGTGGAGCTGGCCACGGAGCTGATCGTCCGGGAGAGCACGGCCCCGTACGAGTCGTAGGGCCGAGCGGGTGGCGCGCCGGTGGATCCGCGGGCGCCGAGGTCAGCCCGTGCCCCAGCCTCCCTGGCCGCCGTCGGGGGAAGCGGCTTCGGCTCGTGGACGACCTCGTCGACGAAACCGTACGCGCGGGCCTCTTCCGCGCCGAACGAACGCCCCGCGTCCAGGTCGTTCAGGACCAGCTCGTCCGGTGTGCTGGGCCGTGATCCGGGCCACCCGGTTGCGCACCGAGCGCGGCCCTCGGTCGTGCACGTGTCCGGCTGTGCTGATCGGTGTGCCCGGCCGGGCTCGCTCGATCGTATGTTTGAATTCGAGTATGGACTATCAGCGGTACCTGGAGCTTCTCGACCGCGACTGCGCCCGGCTGCGTGAGACCGCCCTGCGCGACCTCGGCGCGGCGGTGCCGTCGTGTCCCGGGTGGACGGCGGCTCATGTGCTGCTGCACGTCGGCGAGGTGTTCCTGCACAAGGCCGAGGCGATGCGCGGCGGCGCCTGGCCGCACCCGTGGCCGCCCGAGCCCGAGCCGGCCCACCCCGCGGGCTTCTTCGACCGCGGCCTGTCGGAGCTGCGCGCGCAGCTCACCTCCCGACGGCCCGAGGAGCCCGCCATCACCTGGTACGACCCCGACAGGACGGTCGCCTTCTGGGGCCGCCGGATGGCGCAGGAGGCGGTCATCCACCGGGTGGACGCCGAGCTGGCGGCGGGCGAGCCCATCGCGCCGATCCCCGACGACCTGGCGCTCGACGGCATCGACGAGGTCCTCGTGACCTTCCTCGCCTACACCTCCAGGAGGTGGCCGGAGGAGCTGGGCGAGAGCCTTGAGGGCGCCGACGGGCGTACGGTCTCGGTCGGCGCGGGCGGACGCCGCTGGCTGGTGCGCCTGGCCCCGTCGGGGATCGAGGCCGCCGAGATCGGGGCGGTCGCGGTCGGGGAGGGCAAGGCCGGGGAGGGCGACGTGGAGAGGGCGTCGGTCTTCGGGCGGCCCCACGACGTGCTGCTGTGGCTGTGGGGGCGGGGTGACGGCGGGGCGGTGAGCCTCTCCGGCGACCCTGCCCTCGTGGAGCGTCTGCGCGCACTGCTGAAGGGCGCCACGCAGTAGCGCGGTCGGGCGGCAGGCGGCAGCGGCGATCTCGCCCAGGGTGGTGTCGGGGTGTCGCACAGGCGCGGGTCGGTAAGGTCGGGTGGCGTGACGACGGAGTTGGAGTGCCTTGCCGAGCGGCTGCGCGAGTTCGCCCGGGTCAGGGAGTGGGAGGGGTTCCACACGCCGAAGAACCTCGCGATGGCGCTGGCGGGTGAGGTCGGGGAGCTGGTGGCGGAGTTCCAGTGGCTCACGGCGGAGGAGTCGGCGAACCCCGGCCCCGAGGCGCTCGCCAGGATGCGTACCGAGCTGGGCGACGTGACCCTCTACCTGGTGCGACTGGCCGACGTCCTCGGCGTGGACCTGGTGGCGGCGGCGCGGGCCAAGCTGGCGGACAACGACCGCCGCTACGACGCCGACCTCTACCGGGGGTCCGCGCGGAAGGCGCCGCCCACCTGATCGGGCCCGCGCGAAAGCCGGCGCTCGCGCCGATGGGGCCTGAGCGCAAGCCGCTTCTCGCGGTCCCATAAGCGCGCATAGGGTGACCAGCATGAAATTCGGGGTGCTGGGCCCGCTGGCAGTGTGGACGGACGCCGGAGAGGCGGTCACCGTCCCCGGTCTCAAGGTCCGGGCCCTGCTGGTGGACCTGCTCGTCCACGAGGGGCATCCGGTGTCCGTGGACCGGCTGGTCGACGACCTGTGGGGCGCCGAGCCCCCGGCCAACCCGGCGGGCGCGCTGCAGGTACGGGTCTCGCAGCTCCGCAAGGCGTTCGAGGACGCCGAGGCCGGAGGCAAGAACCTGGTCGTGTCCCGTGCCCCCGGCTACCTGCTGCGCGCTGACGACGGCGCCGTGGACGCCGTACGCTTCGCCGAGTTGCTGGCGCGGGCCGAGACCACGGAAAGCCCCAGGACCAGGGCGGGGCTGCTGGCCGACGCGCTGGCGCTGTGGCGGGGGCCGGCGTACGCGGACTTCGCCGACGAGGAGTACACGAGGTCGGCCGTCCACCGCCTGGAGGAGCAGCGGCTGTCGGCGCTGGAGCAGCACGCGCAGGCGCGGCTGGAGCTGGGCGAGCACGGGCTGCTCGTCGGCGAGCTGGGTGACCTGGTGCGCCGCCACCCGCTCAGGGAACGCCTGCGCGCCGTCCACATGCGCGCCCTCTACCGGGCAGGGCGGCAGAGCGAGGCGCTGGCGGGCTACGCCGAGCTGCGCGAGCGGCTGGCCGACGAACTGGGCCTCGACCCGGGGCCCGAACTCGTCGCGCTGCACCAGGCGATCCTCGGCCAGGACCCGGCGCTGAGCCTGCCCGCCGACCGTCCCGCGACGAACCTGCCCGCCTCCGTCAGCAAGCTCGTCGGCCGGGAGGAGGCCCTGGCCGAGGTGTGCGGTCTGGTGGCGGACGAGCGGCTGGTCACGCTCACCGGCAGTGGCGGGGTCGGGAAGACCCGGCTGGCGTTGGAGGCGGCGAACCGGCTGGTCGACAGCTTCGCGGGCGGGGCCTGGCTGGTCGCGCTGGACCAGGGGTCACGCTCACCGGCGGAGGCCGTCATGGCGGCCCTGGACATCAGGGAGGACGCGGGCTCCCTGGCCGCCGCGCTCAGGCCCAGGCGGACCCTGCTGGTGCTGGACAACTGCGAGCACGTCGTCGCGCAGGTCGCCGAGCTGGCCGAGTCGCTCCTGCGGGCCTGCCCCGACCTGCGCATCCTGGCCACGAGCCGGGAGCCGCTGGCCGTGGAGGGCGAGGTGCTGTGGAGCGTGCCGCCGCTCGACGTGCCCGCGAGCGCCGACCTGGCCGTCATGGCGCGCTCCAACGCCGTACGGCTGTTCGTCTCCAGAGCCGCCGCCTCCGCCAGGGGGTTCGTGCTGGACGCGGGGAACGCGTCGGCGATCGCGCAACTGTGCCGGCGCCTCGACGGGATCCCGCTGGCGCTGGAGCTGGCCGCGACCCGGGTGCGCGCGCTCGGCGTGCAGGGCGTGGTGGACCGGCTGGACGACAGGTTCCGGCTGCTGGCCTCCGGGCAGCGGGGCGCGCCGGCTCGCCAGCAGACGCTCACCGCCGTGATCGCCTGGAGCTGGGATCTGCTGTCCGAGGACGAGCGCGTCGTCCTGCGCCGCCTGGCCGTGCACGCCGACGGCTGCACGCTGGAGGCCGCCGAGGCCGTCTGCGCGGCCGGTGACGACCACCCGCTCGACGTGCTGGATCTGCTGGCCCGCCTGGTGGACCGCTCCCTGGTGGTGGTCGTGGACGGCCCCGCCGGGGTGCGCTACCGGCTGCTGGAGTCGGTGGCCGCGTACTGCCTGGCCAGGATGTCCGACGCCGGCGAACTCGACCGGGTACGCCTCGCGCACCTCAACCACTACCTGGAGCTGGCCGTCCGCGCGGAGCCCGAGCTGTACGGGCACGACCAGCGCGACTGGTTGCTGCGCCTGGACGCCGAGGCCGCCAACATGCGGGCCGCGCTCGACACCGCGGTGGCGCTGCGGGACGCCGGCCGCGCGGCGCGGCTGGTGAACGCGCTGGCCTGGTACTGGTTCCTGCGCGGCAGGCTGGCCGAGGGCAGGCGGGCGCTGACGACCGCGCTCTCGCTCTCCCCAACGCCGACCGCCGGGGCGGAGGCCGGCGACGACGTGCGGCTCCTGACCAGGACGGCGGGCTGGGAGGTCGGGTTCGCCCTCGTGCAGGGCGAGCAGGCCGACTGGCGGCCCGTGCTGGAGGCGATTCAGGACCCGGGGGAGCGGGCCAGGGCCGAGCTGTTCGCCGGGCTGCACGTCGAGGACATGACGTCCGGACAGGAGCTGATGGAACGGGCGCTGGCCACGTTCAGGGAACTCGGTGACCGGTGGGGCGTCGCCACCGCCCTGACCAGACAGGCGGCCGACGCCTTCACCCTGCGCGACGTCGAGGCGCTCGAACGGATCGCGGGCGAGAGCGCCCGGCTGTTCACCGAGTTGGGGGACCGGTGGGGCCTGCTGCGGGCCACGGAGTGGCTGGCGTCGGGTGCGGAGATGACGAACGACACCGAACGGGCCGCCAAGCTGTTCGGCGACGGGCTGCGCATGGCCGAGGATCTCGGGCTGTGGTCCGAGGTCTCCACGCACATCGCCTGGCTGGGCTGGGTCGCCCTGCAGAGCGGCGACCACGACCAGGCCATCGAGCTGTGCGGGCGGGCACTCAAGCTGGCCGGCGACCAGGGCTACATGAAGGGCTCGACCATGGCCGAGCTGGGCCTGGCCTACGCCGCGCGCCGCTCGGGACGGCTGGAGCTGGCCGAGACGCACCTGCGTAACCTGCTCGAACCGCTGTCGCGCGACCCCGAGGCGGAGCCGTCCATGCATCTGGCGGACACGCTCATCGAGCTGGGTCACCTCCACGAAGTGCGCGGCGACCTGTCCGCGGCCATGGAGTCGCACGTCGAGGCGCTGGCCGTGGTGGGGAAGATCGGCGACCCCTGGACGAAGGTGGGCGCCGTGGAGGGCGCCGCCGGCGCCATGGGCCCGACCGAGCTGGCCGCCACGCTGCTCGGGCTGGCGGACGCGGCCAGGCACCACCACCGGCTCCCGGTGAGGCCGTCGGAGCTGGCCTACATCGAGCGGGCCACGGTGCGCGTGCGCGACGCGCTCGGGGAGGAGGCGTTCGCGGCGGCGTACGCGAAGGGGGCGACGTACAAGCTCGACGACGCCCTTGACCTGCTGTAAGCGTGCCCGCGCCGCATCGCGCCGCGGTTCTCTCAGCGGGCGGTGTGGGCCGACCCGACGTACGCGGCCAGGCGGTCGAAGAACTCGCTCCAGCCCGCCCTGGCCTGCTCGGCATGCTCCTGGTCGGTGTTGACGCCGTACTGGTGGAAGCGCATCTCGGTCCCGCCGGCCGCCTCCGTCAGCACGATCGTCACGACGGACGCAGGCCCGTCACCGGGCGAGTCGGGGTCGCCGGTCGTGAACACCAGCCGCTGCGGCGCCACCACCTCCCGGTACGTCCCGTCCAGCGTCATCTCGAACCCCTCCTCGCCCATCAGCGTGGCCCGCCAGACGCCGCCCGGCCGGGTGTCCAGGGTGATCCGGCCCAGCGGCGCGGTCAGCGACACGGGCCCGAACCAGCGGGAGAACCGCTCGGGCTCGGTCCAGGCGGCCCACACCAGCTCGCGGGGGGCGTCGAAGCGGCGGACGATCTCGTACTCGGCGGTCTGGGGCATGGTCGCTGTCCTCCGTGCTGGGTGCCTGCGAGATCTCCACCGTGCCCGCGGGTGCTTACGATCCCCTTCTCGCGACCTTTAGGCGCGTGGCACGCTGGAGCACATGAGGATCATTCGCGCCACAAAGGTGCTCACCGGGCGTTCCGGACAGGTGATCGCGGACGGCGAGGTCCTCATCGACGGCCAGAAGATCGTCTCCGTGGGGCCGCGCGGCAGCGCAGGGGAGGCGGCGGAGGCTGCGGAGGTCATCGAGCTGCCCGGTCACACCGTGCTGCCCGGATTGGTCGACGCGCACGTGCACCTGGGGTTCGACGCCAAGGTGGACCCGGTGACCAGGCGCAGCCCCGAGAGCGACCACTACCTGCTGCTGCGGATGGCCGAGAACGCCCGCAAGCTCGTCGCGGCCGGTGTCACCACCGCCCGCGACCTCGGCGCGCGCGGGTTCCTCGACCTCGACCTGCGCGACGCCATCGAGGAGGGCCTGGCCGTCGGCCCGCACCTCGTGGCCGCCACCCGCCCGATCACCATCACCGGCGGCCACTGCTGGTACATGGGCGGCGAGGCCGACGACGAGCCCGCCATCCGCCGCGTGGCCAGGGAGAACCTGCGCGCCGGAGCCGACTGTCTCAAGGTGATGGCCTCCGGCGGCCAGATGACGCCGGGCGCCCCGCCGAGCTGGACGTCGCAGTACGGCACCGAGCAGCTCCGCGTGGTCGTCGAGGAGGCCGCCTCGCGCGGCAAGGGCGTCGCGGCCCACGCCCACGCGCACGAGGCCATCCGCAGCTCCGTCGAGGCCGGCGTCACCACGATCGAGCACTGCACGTTCTTCACCCGGTCCGGCCACCGCTACGACCCCGAGCTGATCGACGTGGTGGCGGCCAGCGGCACGTACGTCTGCCCCACCGTGCACGGCGCGTTCCACCGGATCCGCGAGGTGCACGGTGAGGCGATGCTCGACGCCTGGCTGGGCGGGGTGTCCGCGATGCGGGAGGCGGGGGTGCGCCAGATCGCGGGCACCGACGCCGGGTTCGCGATCGGGGGCATCGGCAACCCCACCGACGGGTACGTCGGGGGCCTGGAGGTGTTCGCGATGGCCGGCTACCGGAACGCGGAGATCATCGAGCTGGCCACCGTGCTGGCCGCGGACGCCTGCGGGGTGGGGGAGGTGGCCGGCAGCCTCGACGCGGGCAAGCGGGCCGACCTCATCGCGGTCGCGGGCGACCCCCTCGAACGCCTCTCCGACCTGCGCAACCTCGCGCTCGTGCTGGTGTCGGGCCGCTCCGTCGGGCAGGCGGGCGTCGACACGGTGAACACGTCCCTTGGCTGACCCGCCACGCCCGACCCGCCATGGCTGAGACACCACGAAGGAGACCCGATGCTGCCCTGGTCCGCCGAACTGGCCGGTCGCCTCGACCACCACGTCGTCGACAGCGCCCTGCTGCGCGGCAACCCGCTGGGCGACCCGCACGAACGGCCGCTCGTGGTGTACGTTCCGCCGGGCTACGACGACGCGCCCGAACGCCGCTACCCCTCGATCTACGTGCTGCTCGGCTACACCGGGCACGTCGCCATGTGGTTCAACCGGATGCCGTTCAGGCAGCCGTACCCGGAGCTGACCGACGCGCTGTTCGCCGGAGGGGACGTGCCGCCCGCCATCGTCGTGTACGTGGACGCCTGGACCTCACTCGGCGGCAGCCAGTACCTCGACTCGCCCGGCACCGGCCGCTACCACTCGTACCTGCGCGACGAGATCGTCCCGTACGTGGACGCCCGCTACCGTACGCTGCCCGGCCGCGACCACCGGGCCATCACCGGCAAGTCCAGCGGCGGCTACGGCGCCATGGTGACCGCCATGCTGGCGCCCGACGTGTTCGGCGCGCTGGCCACGCATGCCGGTGACGCGCTGTTCGAGGTCAGCGCGCGGCGCTCGTTCCCGGAGCTGGCGCGCAGGCTGCGCGACATGTACGACGGCTCGTACGACAGGTTCCTCGCCGACTTCCGCGGCCGGCTGGCCGGCACCAAGGAGGGCGACCTGGAACTGCTGGAGATGTACGCCTACGCGGCCGCCTACTCCGCCGACGACGACGGCACCGTGCGCCTGCCGTTCGACGACACGGGAGCCGTGGTGCCGGAGGTGTGGGGGCGGTGGCAGGCGTGCGACCCGGTCGTGATGGCGGGCGAGCCGCGCCACGCCGAGGCCCTGCGTTCGATGCGGGCGATCTGGGTGGACGCCGGCAACCGCGACGAGTACTTCCTCGACTTCGGGGCCGTCGCCTTCCGCCGGGCCCTGGAGGCGGCGGGCGTACCCGACGAGCGGGTCTTCTTCGAGCTGTTCGACGCCGGTCACGGCGGCATCGAATACCGCTACCCGCTCGCCCTGGCCTGGCTGAGCCGACGCCTCGCGGAATGAGCGCGATGACCGCCCCGCGTGCCGCTAGGCTGCCGGAATGGAACTGAAAGACCAGGTACGCGAGTTGCGCCGGCAGGGCAGGTCTCCCAAGGAGATCGCCCGCGCGCTCAAGGTGTCGCCGTCGGTCGTGGCGCCGTTGGTGCGCGCCATCGCGGGCGAGGCCGCCGACGCCGCGCAGGCCGCCGGGCCGGGCGAGGCCGAGGTGGCCGGATGCTGGATCAACGTCGGCTGGAGCGAGGGGCTCGGCATCGACCCGGCGCGTGGCTGGGCTGACGAGGCGCCCGGTTCGGGCGTGGGCGGCATGGTGTGCGTGCTCGTCGCGCGCCGCCACTCCTGGGACCGGCTGACGGTCTGCGGCTACCTGGCCGACGTCTACTGCATCGGCGTCAAGGCCGTCATCGGCCCCGACGTGCTCAACGACCGTGAGCTGGCCCGCTTCCGCGAATACTTCTTCGGCGAGTACCCGGGCTGGCAGGACGCGCCGATCGAGCTGGCCAGGCACCTGGTGTTCGGGTCGGTCGACCACGGGCGCACGCTCGGCTTCGAGCCGCACGACCTCTTCGCGCTCGGGGCCGACGTGCTCGGCAAGTGGGAGGAAGAGTCGGCCGTCACGTTCGGCCGCGACGGCAAGCCCTTCTACGTGCCTGGGCCCGACGACGACCCGGCCAGGGTGCTGCGTACGCTGCGGCGCACGCTCTCCGACGACGAGTTCGGCTACGTCACCGCAGACCGGTGACGCGCAGCGTGAGATTGAGGCGGCCGGAGGCCAGCCCGGTGGCGGGGTCGCCGGTGCCCGGATAGACCTTCGGCACCCCGTGATAGGCGAAGCGCGACGGCCCGCCGAACACGAACAGGTCGCCCGAGGCGAGCCGCACGTCCGTGTACGGCCGTCCGCGCGTCTCGGCGTTGCCGAACCTGAACAGGCAGTCGTCGCCGACGCTCAGCGACACCACCGGGGCGTCCGACCGTTCGTCCTTGTCCTGGTGTGCCCATCCTGGCCTTGTCGTCGTAGAAGTTGATCAGGGCGGTGTCGGGCTCGTAGGGGTCGGCGCCGTTCCCGTCCTGGCCGTAGGCGGCGGTCAGGGCGCGGCGGCCCAGCTCGGCCAGCCAGCCGGGGAACTCGGCGACCCGGCGGCCGTTCACGTCGTGGGCGATCCTGGTG
Source organism: Nonomuraea sp. NPDC051298 (assembly GCF_055586305.1). Classification (NCBI taxonomy): domain Bacteria; kingdom Bacillati; phylum Actinomycetota; class Actinomycetes; order Streptosporangiales; family Streptosporangiaceae; genus Nonomuraea; species Nonomuraea sp. NPDC051298. The sequence goes on along the minus strand of NZ_JBVJIM010000004.1, from coordinate 410,003 downwards.
TACCGGTACGGCTGCCAGTGCCAGCCCAGGCACACCGTCCGCACCGACATGACGCCGCCTCCCGGCAGTACGGTGTGCCGGATCGGCACGGGGCCCTTCGCCCATTCGCGGCACGCCTGGACGAGGCGGCGCTGCTCGTCCAACGTGAGCCACCCGGGCACATGGATCGCGCCGGGGGCGATCTCCCTCGGCGGCAGTGGAATCATGATGCTTCCCGATCAATCACGTTGCGGCGGACTACCCGGATTCGGGGCCGTTCGGCGGGACCCTTCACCCGCTCGTCCGGTCTCACTCGGCGTCTCACTTGGGGTCTCACTTGGCGTCGTGGAAGACCAGGCCGAGCGTGTGCCGCAGCCCGGAGCGTACCGTGCTCACCCCGTGCCGCACCGGCGCGGCCGACCAGCCCCGGGACGACCGCACCGGCCGGTCCCTGGTCGTGAAGACGAGCCCGTGCCCTGCGGCAACAGGGTCACCGTGCCCCGCGACTGGGCCCGGGGCCGCTGCTCCACCAGCAGGAACTCGCCGCCGCGATAGTCCTCGCCCGGCCGGTCGAGGCCGATCACGACCTGGAGCGGGAAGACCAGGTCGCCGTACAGGTCGCGGTGCAGGGCGTTCCAGTCGTTCTCCCGATAGCGCAGCAGGATCGGCGTCGGCCTGGTCTGCCCGGCCCGGTGGCACATGTCCAGCCACTCGCCGAAGTCGTCCGGCCAGGGCGCGGGCTGCCCCAGACGGGTCGCCCAGTCCCGCGCGATCGGCAGCAGCCGTGGGTAGAACGCCGCCCGCAGCCGTTCGACCAGCGGTGGGAGCGGGTTTCGGAAATACCGGTACTGCCCGGCACCGAACCGGTAGCGCCCCATGTCGATGGTGGCCCGGAAGAGGCCGCTCTCGTCGTACAGGCCGGAGATCTCACGGCACTCCTCCGGGGTGAGCACCTGCGGCGTCAGCGCACACCCGTACGCGTCGACCTCCCGCACCAACTCCCCCCAGCCGAACTCCAACGACGACGCTCCGCCCCCGACCTCCAGCGACGACGCTCCGCCCCCGGTTTCCGACGGCGGCGGCGTCGCCCGGCCGGGGATCGCCGTTTCGAGAGCGGTCTGCTGCCCGGCCGTCATGGCGTGCTCCAGAGCCGAGGCTGGAGGACGCCTTCGAGCGTGAGCAGCTCACGCTTGCGTTCCAGGCCGCCCGCGTACCCGGTCAGCCCGCCGTCGGCGCCGACGACGCGGTGGCAGGGCACGACGACGGGCAGCGGGTTCGCGCCGACGGCCGCGCCGACCGCGCGGATCCGGTCGGCGGGCGCGCCGATCCGCGCGGCGAGCGCGCCGTAGCTGATCGTGCGTCCGTACGGCACCTTCGCCACCTCCTCCCACACCCGCTCCTGGAAGGCGGTGCCGCGCGTGACGAACGGCAGCTCGAACGAGGTGCGCTCACCCGCGAAATACTCCAGGAACTGCCGCTCCACCTCGGCGAACGCGCGCGGCGCCGGCCGCCACCCCACCCGCCCCGAGGTCACGTCGAACGACACGCGCGTCAGCGCCGTGCCGTCCCCGGCGAGCAGCAGCTCACCCAGCGGACTTTCGATCGTGGTGTAGACATCCATACTCCCTACAACACCGCCGCCCCCTCGAAAGTCAGCGGTTTTCGGACATCGCACCACCCTCCCCACACCTCCTTGGACGACCAAGAACGAACGGCATACGCTCACCGCAATTTCCGCCAGAAGCGACCAGCCAGAAGCGACCAGCCAGGAAGCGACCAGCCAGGAAGTGACCAGCCAGGAGCGTTCAGCCAGGAGTGAGAGCATGGCCGATTCCCGCGAGCACACCTTCACCGGCACCAAAGGTCTCAACACCGTTCGCGAATGGCCTCATGAACGGCCGCGCTACCTCGCCGTCCTGGTCCACGGCTACGGTGAGCACATCGGCCGCTACGAGCACGTGGCCGACCGGCTCGTCCGCCACGGCGCCGCCGTCTACGGCGTCGACCACATGGGCCACGGCAGGTCGGAGGGCGACAGGGTGCTCATCGATGACTTCGAGGACGTGGTCACCGACGTGCACTCCGCCGAGGAGCGCGCGAGGGCCGAGCATCCCGGCGCGCCGATCGTACTGATCGGCCACTCGATGGGCGGCATGATCGCGGCCCGCCACGCTCAACGGTACGGCCCGGGACTGACCGCCCTCGTCCTGTCCGGGCTGGTGATCGGGAAGTGGGATCGTACCCGCGCTGCCGGCCTACCCTGAGCCGCCCGACACGCCCATCGACCCGGCCACGCTCTCCCGTGACCTCTCGGTGGGGGCCGCGTACGTGGACGATCCGCTGGTGTGGCACGGGCCGTTCAAGCGCGCGACCCTGGAGGCGTTCGCGACGACGCTGGACACGATCACCAGGACCGGATCGCTCGGCACCCTGCCCACGCTGTGGGTGCACGGCGCAGACGACGAGTTGGTGCCGCTGTCCGGCACCCGCATCGGCATCGAGGCCATCTGGGAAACACCCTGACCGAAACACATCTACCCGGGCGCCAGGCACGAGGTCTTCAACGAGACCAACAAGGACAAGGTCCTGGACGACGTCACATCCTTCATAGACCACACCCTCCAAGGCATCGCGTCCGACCTTTCGACCAGAGGGAGCCATCACTGAACGAGCAGCCCGTACCCTGAGCCTCACCGGACGGGAAGTCGGACGTGACCTGAGCCTCACCGGACGGGAAGTCGGACGTGACCTGAGCCTCACCGGACGGGAAGTCGGACGTGACCTGAGCCTCACCGGACGGGAAGTCGGACGTG
>NZ_JBVJIM010000004.1:406065-407119 GCF_055586305.1 Nonomuraea sp. NPDC051298 | reverse complement strand
CGGACGTGACCTGAGCCTTGCTGGACGGGCAGCCGGACGTGGTCTGAGCCCTACTGGACAGGCAGCCAGACGTGACCTGAGCCCCGAGTCCGGTCGAGTTCGACCTTCCAGCAGCCGCCCTTCGGGAACACGAACCCGGTGCCCCACTCCTGACCGGGCCGCCGCCAGGTGGACCCACCGTGCTCCTCAGGGCCCCAGGTCAGCTTGGCGGCGGTTCCGTCGGGCAGCGTGGCCCGAATCCGCAACGGCCCTTCCCCGGTCATCCGCCACACGATCTTGACCTCGTCACCCCGTTCGAGCGGCGGCCTCCCCACGAACAGCAGGCCCCACAACTCCGCGTCCCGAGCCGTCCCCCGCACCTCAGGGAACCCGTCGCCCAGGAACACCGGAGTGCCGTTGCATCCCACACCGGTACCGGTAGGACTCGGGCCACCCACTGTCGCCGCACCCTTGCCACCACCCACACCCGTCGCCGCCGCCTCCGCCCCGGCACCCGGGGAACTCGTCCACGTACCGGCCCCTGCGGGGCTCGTGGGCGTCCCGACGTCCAAGGAACTGGTTGGCATGCCCGTCCTTGCGGGGCTCGTCGGCGTACCGGCCGCAGCACCGGGGGAGCCGGCCCTCGGCCCAGCGCACCCGCCCGCCACCGTCACCACAAGCACCACCAAGAACGCCTGCCCGAACACCGCCACACCCCTGGCCACCGCCCCGCACCACCACATCGAAACCTCCCTTGTCCTCACCTCACTTACTCCGGCTCCGGCCGCGAGGTTCCAGACGCCCGACTGGGAAACACCCGGAAACCGCGATCGCCGTCCGGGGACGCCGTTGCGGCCTCAACGTCGCAGCCCCTCGGGAATGGCAGCGAGCCTCAGCCACCCCAACCCTCCACCACCACGGCCCCGACCTCACAAGCCCTCACCCCTCCCAGCCCACCACGCCGACCCCATGGCCATCCGACCCCATGGCCATCCGACCCCATGGCCATCCGACCCCATGGCCATCCGACCCCATGGCCATCCGACCCCATGGCCATCCGACCCCATGGCCAACG
>NZ_JBVJIM010000004.1:0-405969 GCF_055586305.1 Nonomuraea sp. NPDC051298 | reverse complement strand
ATCCGACCGCATCGCCACCTGGCCCCTCATCGCGACCCGGCCCTCATCGCGACCTGGCCCCCATCTCCACGCGGCCCCCCATCGCCACCCGGCCCTTCTCCTCCCGACCCCTCCATCGCCATTGGAGCCCCCATCACTCGAGCCCTCGCAACCGCGGCCTCAGTGTCGCGAACCCCGGTGCCAGCGGGAAATGCCGTCCGCGAGGCGATGATTTTTCATCTCGGCGTGGGTCTCCATCCACGAGGAGGCGATATGGGCGAGCAACGACAGGTGCTGATGGCGAGCGTGGCGCTGCTGGAGCGGGCGATCGACTACACGCTCGGCAGCCTGCGCGTGGTGACTCCCGCCGCACTCTGCCGGGCGACTCCCTGCGCGGGCTGGAACCTGCAGCGGCTGCTGGAGCACCTGAACGACTCCCTCCACGCCTTGAACGAGGCCGCCACCTTCCACCACGTCACCAGCCCTCATCCGGCCGACCACGTCACCACCCACCATCAGGTCCGCCACGCCACCACCCCCTATCCGGCCCAGGAAGGCGCACCACCACCTACCGCCCGTCCGTTCGACGCCCTCCTGCTTAGGGACGGCGCCACGGAGGTGCTCGGCCGATGGGCCGCCACCGTCGCCCTCACTGCCCCGACCGCCACGACCGCTGAGGACGACCTCGTCTCTGTGGGCGACCGCCACCTGACCGCCCCCATGGTGGCTGTGGCAGGGGCCATCGAGATCGCCGTACACGGCTGGGACGTGGCCCGAGCCTGTGGCGAGCCCCACCCGATCCCGCCTCTCATGGCCGAGGAACTGCTCGACCTGGCCCACCTGTTCGTCACGGAAGAGGACCGTCCGGTCAGGTTCGCGCCGCCGGTGCGGGTGCCCGCGTACGCGCCCGCGCAGGACCACCTCCTCGCCTACCTGGGCCGCCATCCAGACTGGTTCGCCCACAACTGACCGTCGGCACACTCCACACTCACCGCCCGCACGCCGTACGATCACCTTGTTGCGCAAAGTCAGCCCACATATCCGGCACCGCTCCCTCTGAACCCGCGACGTCACTACCGATACGGTGAGAAGATCGGTAATAGCGACCGGCCAAGGCCGGGACGCTCACGCAGACCACACCGTGCCAGGGGGCAAAGATCGTCCGGCCCGGTCCACGAGGCGGCGCAAAGCATGGCCGCGGACGGGCCGACCAACGTGGTGGCGACGACCGTTCTTCGTGCGGCCGTCGCCACCACCAAGCCCTCTCCCGACACCCCCACCCGCACCGTGCCCCACCGAAGCCGCACCCGCCCTCCTAAAAGCGGGTGCCGCAGGTTCGAATCCTGCCGGGGGCACTCAGCTAGATCGGCATTTCCGGCCCCTGACCTGCGATTTTTCAGCCGCAGGTCCTCTATTTTTGTGACCTTGGTAGGCAGCAGACGGTGCCCGCATGCAGCCGTAAGACCATGATCAGGGGACATATGCGGGATGATCTTGAGTGCGTTTCCCCAGGTCAAACCGGGATTGCGGGCCATCCGAGCATCCGGTAACCGGTGAGGCCGCCCGGCTACCGGACAACGACAGCCGCCGATCGTGCCAAATACGTGCGCAAACTTCGCCTTGGTCTCGGCGCAGGCCTCAGGCTGTGCCCGAGACCCACGGAGAACGGACAAGAAGTCATGAGCGACTACACGAGCATCGAAGACATCTCCCCCGACCCAGTGGGGGTCACCTGAATCAAAAGCGTCGCCGTCAATGAGGTGCTGCGGCATAGAGACCGATCCCTCCGGGGTGCCGTGGCCGCCGACTGGGGAAAGCGCCAGGTGGCGCTCTGGGGCGACGACGGGGACGCTGTCGAGGACCGTAAGGACGAGGAGGGAGGGTTCGGGCGTGCGACGTTGCTCGCCGTGGAGCATGACGGGGCGGTTTTGAACGAGCCAGTGTCCTGGGCCGGCAGTGGTTCGGCGCTGCTGCGGCGGCTGACCGCGTCCGGCGGAGACGCGCTGGGCCTGAGCTCGACCGTCAACCTGCACGTCTCGGTGACCTTCGCGGCACACGGCGACATGCTGGCCACTTTTGCCCTGGGCGAGCCCCTGACCGGCATCCACATCGACCGCGCATGGCTGGTCCGGCCCAACCGGCTCGCCCTCCCGTCTGCCCCGCCGAAGTGGAACGACCCGCCCTGTTCCTCAACAAGCAGATGCGCGACCTGTCCGCCGCCGACCCCCGGCATCGCCACGCTCGCCACCATCCCAGCCCGAGAAGCTGCCGGAGATCATCAGCATGGCGGTGGACCCTGGCACTGCGCACCACCGGCCTGGACGGCGAATGCGTGAACGAGGTCCTTAGAACCGGCCGCCTGCACCACCAAGCTTCCCCCGGTCATCGCCGTGCCGGCAGAGGAGTTGGCCGCTGCGGCCTCGTTTCGCTCTCTGTGTGCCGACTCCGACTACGGTCATATCCGGCCGCGCACCTTCTGCCACCAGCAGCAGGGCGGGCAACGTACTGACCGTTAGCGTCGATCTACTCCTGATCGACGTGCGCGGCCCGGCACGAACCCGCTGGGGCATCGGCGGCTCGCCGACGGTGTGGCATCCCTGTGTGGCCGCCGAGATCATCGCGAATAGTCAGCCCGTCGACGCGCGCCTGGCTATGTACCGCACGGGCTGAGCATGAGTCGTCAGGAGGTGGGCCGGATGCACGAGTGCTGCGCCTCGAACCAGTCGGCGGCGATGTCGGTTCCTGTGAAGCGCCCGATCAAGGCCAAGGCAGAGCTGACGCTCTCCTCCCGGTCGACGCGATCGTCGAAGACGTCGTCCGCGCTGATCTGGAAGCGCAGCCCCTCCATCAGATGATCGAGCGCGTACGGGTCGTTGCCGAAGCGTATCTCCGGCTGGGAAGGACTGAATGAGGTCACCAGACGTCCGTCGCGAGCGTAATGGAGGTAGTCCCGATTGCTGATGTCCATGCTGAGGCCGAAGGCCTCACGACCGCCTGCGGTGATGGACAGCAGATGGTCGCGGTCGGCGGTTGCCGGCACGATGCTGATCCAGTCTCCGACCTCGGCGATCCAGAGAGATTCGTCGTCGATGTTCCGATCGAGGATCTCACTCAGGTGGCACGCGGTGCGGGTGGAGAGGTCCAACTGGTAGATCGGAGCGAGCGTGTCGAGATCCGCGCCCTTGATCCAGATGGCGCTGAATCCCAGCGCCCACAGGTCCATGTCGCCGTCGAGCCCCTCCGTGAAGAGGGTCGAGGTCAGAAGGTCGTGCAGGTAGGTCGGTGACTGCATGGCCGCCTCTCGAACAGGAGGGGGCATCCCATGGATGCCCCCTCCTCAAAGGTGGGTTACGGGTTACCTTGCTTGGTTGTCACGAAGAAGGCGTTGGCGGTGCGCCGTCTTTTATTCTCACGAAGAAGGCGTTACCGGGCCGATTCTGTAAGCCCCCTTCGAGGGTTGCGTTGGGAAGGACACGATATCGGGCGTAGAAAGCGCCCAGGTCGCGACCTGCGGCCTGGTTGTGGTCCGTGCTTACCATGCGGAGTGAGGCGTTGAGAGAAGGAACCCAGACGTTGTTCTCCATCTTGCCGTCGACGCCGATCGCCTGCCAGGTGGACGCGAACGGGTATTCGTCGCATTGTTTGTTCGGATCGTCACGTCCGGGAAGATCCTTGCAGTACTTGTCCAGGTTGTTGGAGTTCTTCGAGTTGTACAGCGCTCCGTCCGGAGCTGGGACCCGGTCTCTGTTGGCCCGCTTGGTCAAGGGAACTATCCGGCAATGAGCTGGGTCGGGCGAGTTCAGGCACCCGTCGTAGTTGCCGGGGAAGTTCTTGGTGATGGGCGTTCCCTCCTTGGTTACCTTTGGATCCGTGTCCCGCGGATGCTGGAAGGCGAATCGGATGTGCTGCGCCACCTCTCCACGGTGAGAGTCTCCGGTGTACATGGTGTAGACCCGGTCAACGCCGAGGAAGCGGCACCCTCCGGTGTTCCCTCTCCACGTGGTTCTGTCGTTCACCCGGACGCGGTAGCTGATGCGCTCGCTGTCGCAACGCGCGACGAAGGGCAGGTCGCCCTTGACGGTCGGGGGTCCCTGTTCGGTGGCCAGATATTGCCACAAGCGGAAGGGGCTCGGATCCAGCTTGGGGACGTTGGCAGGCGGATACAGCTTGGGGCGCAGGGTGCAGTTGCCGAACGACTTGCCTCCGGATCGGAAGACGAATTCGTCGGTGCTGCCTCTCTTGAGGCCCCCGATTGTCGTGGTCCGGTTCGCTCCTTCGACCATCGAGCAACTGGAGCCCTCAGACCCCGCGACGTCGCCCGTGATCTGGACTGTCAAGCCGTCGTGCGCAGTAGTGGGCTGGCAATTGGCGCCCACAGTGTGCACATTGGTGATGCCGACCCAGACGCTGATATCCCTGGCCGTGTAGTCGGTCCCCGCGCCATGGACAACAGGCGAGCCGTTCTTGGTGCCCAGATAGGTGTGCGCGACCACGGTGGCCGTCATCATCACACCCATGCTCTTCGGGCACCGGGTCCTCGGTAGGCCGGTGAGCAGATCGATATCCCAGTCACCCCAACCCAGGACTCTGCTGTAGCAGCCGGTATAGGGCCTGACAACGGTCCAGCCGAACCCATGATTGGGCCGGGGAGATTGAGTGAGTCGCGCATTGTTGCACTCGGCGAGATTCATCCGCTCATAGCTGAACGGACCGCTCGTGTTCGGGTCAGACGTCGCGGCCGCAGCCGTAGCGGGCGATGCCGAGGAGGCCGGTGCGCCCGATGCCGGAGGGGCCTGGACGTCGTTCTGCGTTGGCGATCCGCCACCCGCCCGCGGGTCGCCGACCGTGAACGTCTGCCACTCCGACCAGGCGCCCGGGACGTCGTCGACCGTCGCACGCGCGCGCCACCGCAGCCGCTCGCCCTTGTGGAGCTTGCCTGCCGGGACCCGCACTGTGTGACGCGAGACATCAGCCTTCGCGGTCACCTTGCCTGACCATGCCGACACGCTGGTCGCCGTCTGCGTGGCGCTCTGCGACTTGGCCGGTTGGCGGGCAACCTCCACCTCTACTGACGCCGGGCGGCCATCAAAGTCCGACGTCCAGGCGGTGAACTGCGGGGTGGTGCCCTTGTTCTCGGATATCGCCAGTTTCTCGATGCCGATGGCAATGCCGGTGGAGTCGGTCCGCCGTGCGGCCGCAGCCGGCGCTGGAGCGGCACCGACGGGGGTGTTCATGTCGGTCTGGATCTCGGTCGCGGTCTGGACGCGGTTGTAGATGCGTACCTCGTCGATCGCGCCGCTGAAGAACTCGTCCTCCCAGACGTTGTTGCCGCCGAGACGTAGCACGCCGCCGTCGTCGGCGAGGCCGCCGGTCATCGGCGTCTGGTCGATCTGGGTACCGTTCAGGTACATGGTGATGATCGTGCCGTTGTAGGTGACAGCCAGGTGACTCCATTGGTTCAGCGGCAGCGGATCGTCGCCCACCACCGACTTGGAGCCGGCGGCGTTTTCCAGCCAGCCCAGGGGGACATCACCGACGGACGCGTACAGCCCGTACGCAGCGCCGTTGGCCTTCTCCTTCATCAGCACGGTGCGCCAGCCGTCCACTGTCGCCGGCTTGACCCATGCCGAGTACGTCAGCGCATTCTTCAAGCGCAGCGATTCGACGTGCGGCACGGTGACCCAGCTGGTGGTGCCGTTGAACGAGAGGGCCTTGCCGTGCTTGCCGGTCGTCGTCCAGGTGGTGTCGGTGGCGGCTCCGGTGTTGTTCTTCCCGGAGGAGTCGCCCACGGTCGTGCCCGTGCCCTCTTCCATGCCGTACGCGGCCACCAGGCCCGGGTTCGTCGGCGGGGCCGTGACGCTGGCCGAGACCTCGTTCGAGGACGGGCCGAGGTTACCGGCCGCGTCGACGCCGCGGACCCGGTAGTAGTACGTCCCCGCCGCGAGGCCCGCGTCGGTGAACGTGGTGGTCGGCGACGAGCCGACCTGGTTCGCGGCCGACGGAGTGATTCCCGGCGTCGTGGAGCGGTGAATTCTGTAGCCGTCCACGCCCACGTTGTCCGTCGAGGCCGTCCAGGTGAGCTGCGCGCTGCCGGGGCCACCCGTCGCGGCGAGCGAACCGGGCGCGGTCGGCGCCTGGGTGTCCGGCGGCGCCGTCTCACCGATCGGGGTGATCATGTCAGTCTGGATCTCGGCGGCGCTCTGCGCGCGGTTGTAGACACGCACCTCGTCGATCAAGCCGCTGAAGAACTCGCCCCAGATGGAGTTGCCGCCGATGCGCAGCGGGCTACCGTCGTCAATGAGGCTTTCACTGTGCGGAGTCTCGGCGACCTGCTGTCCGTTGACAAACAACCGCAGGGCGGCTCCGTCATAGGTGAACGCCAGGTGGCTCCACGTGTTCACCGACAAGGGAGCAACACCGTCGGCCATCGCGTGTCCCGAAGCGGAGAGTTTCACCCAGCCAGACGGAACTGAGTCACCATCGGCCGCGTACAGGAGATAGGAGACACCGCCAGCGCTCAACTCCTTGCCCACCACGCTGCGCCAGTCAGCGACCGTGGCCGGGTTGACCCAGGCCGAGAGCGTCATCCCGGTCGTCAAGCGCAACGACGCGGCGTGCGCGACGGTGACCATACTGGAGGAGCCGTTGAACATCAGCGCCTTGCCGTACTTGCCGTTCTGCCACGAGGTGGCGGTCGCCACCCCCGCGTTGGCGTGGCCGGAGGTGTCGCTCACGTTTGTGCCGGCGCCCTCGCTCATGCCGTAGGCGGCCACGAGCCCTGATGGTGCCTTCGCGCCGGTGGTAAACGACCAGGTGTGCGGCTGAGCCATGGCATTACCCGCGACATCCTTGGCTCCGAGTACCTCGGCACCGTACGCAGTGTTCTCAGACAGCGGTTGGGTCGGCGTGAACGTGAGCACCCGAGCGGTGGCATCCATGGAACTCGTGCCAGCGACCGCCATACCGGCCGGATCCTTTAGCGTGAACTGCGCATCGGTGACCGCTTCGCTGAACGTCACCGTGACCGGTGCAGTGACCGGAACCCCCGTCGCCTGAGCCGCCGGAGTGACCGCGGAGACGGTCGGCGGCGTCGTGTCGTTCTCGGTGGCGAAGCGCCAGGAATGCGAGGTCTGCTGGTTGCCCTCCTCGTCGTAGGCCTCGCTCACCTCCGCGTCATAGTCGGTCGCGGGCTTCAGCGGCGCAGCAGGGGTGAAGGTGAGGATCTTCCTGGTGGTATCCAGGCTCGCCGCTCCCTGGACCGTGGTCCCTGCGGCATCCTTGACAGTGATCTTCGGCTCCCAGACGGCTTCGCTGAAGGTCGCCGTGATCGTGGTGCCGACTGGGACGCCGGTGCTGTCGGCGACGGGACGCACGTCTGTGACCGTGGGCTTCGTCTCGTCCAGCGGGAGATCACCGGCCGGAACCTCATTGGGATCCAGGGTGGCCGGATCGACCTCGACGTCGTCCGGCAGTGGCTGCAGACGGTTGGTGTCGATCTCGTAGGGGGTGCCCACGCCCAGCTTTTCGATCTCGTCGGCCTCCTGGTCACTCAGCGCCCAGTTGACGGTGTCGTCCAGGGGCTCCGCCTCCAGCGCCGTAGCTTGCTGATAGGTGGGAAACTCTGTGAAGTCGTCGTCAGACTCGAACTTCACCCATTTGGTCTCCGTAGGCGCGGGCGTGTAGTCGATGATGAGTGCGGGAGGGTGACGGTAGCCCGGGTAAGGTTCACCACCGCCGAATTGGCTGGAGTAGTACTGGCGCCAGTTGATGGCGGCGGTTTCGCTGGCGGCCTTCAGCACGATCCCATGGTTGGGCACGCCTTGCTGAATCCAGGCGCGGGTCATGGCGGTGACCTCGTAGAAGAGTTCCTCGTCCTTGGCGCACCAACTGGCGGGGTCGGCGTCGTAGTTGTAGCCTGCCTGGTTCACCGTCTCGGCCGCCGTGCTCGGGGGCTGGTTGTACCAGTCCAGGCTGTCGATCGTCCCGTCGAGGGTCCAGTCGGCGGTGACGCGCGCGGCCCGGATGCCGGCGCCCATGGTCTCCCCGCACAGCTGTCCGTTGGGTCCGCCGGACTTGTAGTTCCACATGCGCAGGTCCGCGTCGTTGACGGTGGCGCCCTGCAACACGGGGTCGGTGGTGTCGAATTTCATGTACACGCGGGCGACGTCCGCGCTGGTCGAGGTGGTGCCCGCGCGAAGGTACCCGGCCGCGGCGTTGTTGTTGTAGGGGTCGTTCTTACTGATCCAGGCGTCGTCGGGGGCGCCGCCGCCGAACCAGATGGAGGACGCGGCGACGGTCACCGGGTAGGTCACCGCGGGGTCGGCCAGGAACTTCTCATCCGGGGAGAACACCAGCTCCGAGGTCTTGCCGGTGGTCTCGACCTGCGCCTTGACGGAGGAGGTTCTGCCCTGCTCGGGGGCGGTCTCCACCTTGGCATCCGTCGCGGTCAGCACGATCGGCGCGGCCTTGGCCTCGCCCTTGGCGTCCTTGAGCTGTGGCAGCCCTTGCGGTGTCTTACCGAAGGTGGTGCTCTCGGGCAGGGTGAGCGGCAGCCGTACGGTGACTGGGCCGGTGGGCCGCTGCCGGAAGACCACCTGGGAGATGAAGCCGTCGGCCTGGGCCAGCACCACCAGGTCCGCGCCCGGTGCGACGGCGTCGGGGTAGGTGACCGCGTTACCGGAGACCTTGGGTTCGGGGAGCACGCGCGTCACGCCCAGACCGATCTCGCCGTGCTCCCCGGCCGCGGATACCAGATGCTTGGCGCCACGCCCGCCGAAGGTCAGCGGGGTCTTGACCCGGGCGGCCTGCAGCTTGCCGTTGCGCGTGACGATGCGGGTGTCGATGGGTTCCCAAGCGCCGCTGGCCGGGTTCTTGAGCTGAACGGGCCGGGTGGACAGCTCAGCTCGCATGTTCTTGCCATCGGTGTTCGCCCAGACCTTCATGGTCTCGGTGGAGCGGGAGGGAACCTCGACGGGCTTACCGGATTTGGCCGCCTCTTCCCACGCCGCCTTGAGCGTCGACTCCGTGGTCGCGGCTGTCGATTTGGGTGTCGAGGTAGGGGATGGCGTAGGGCTCTGGGCGGTCGCGGGTGCGCTCATGAGCGAGAGCGGCAGCGTCAGAGCCGCGATCAGGGCAGCGCGGCGGCGCGTCCGGCCGGATAAGCCGGACACTAATCGGCGTGTGTTCACTCGTAACCTTTCGAACAGATGTGGCAAAACAGGCTTGATCGTGACATAAGGGAGCGATAAAGTAAAGATCGTTTTCAGTATCGGGAACGAGATGCTCCGTGAGCACAGATCGCGTGGACCCGCCTTGTCGAGCGGCAATCTGTCCATGTGTGTCCTGGCCGGACGGTTGGCACCACATGCACCGGGGCGGAGTGGCTTCGAGGGCCTGGCTCGGCAGCGATCAAAAGATTCGGCCGCGAACACGGCAGGGGTACGCCGATCACGTCGGGCTCCGCCTTGTCCCTGGCCTTGGGGCGGATACGGCTGGCGGAGCCGTCGAGCCAGCGGATGCGCCAGCTGTTCAAGACGCTGGCCCGGCGCCGGAACCGATACGGGCGGCCCTTGCCCCTACGATGTTGCAACGTGTTCACACGACGCTGCGGGGCGGCACCGAACGGGCGGTCCGTGACGGGCTGCTGACCAGCAATCCCGTCAGCTACCTACGGTTCCCGCGTCACGCCACCCGCTCACGGTGATGCGGTCGCAGCGGCGGCTGATGGCCTGGTAGGCCGACGGACAGCGGACAGTGATGGCCAAGGATCACGCAGCAGTTACAGGTGTTTCTCTTGTTGAGCTGGGACGATGCGTTGAGGGAGGCGGCAACGACATCAGACTCCTTCCCCGACGCCCACATCTTAAGAGCGGGAACTTCTTGCAAGGCTCCGACCGCGAGTATTTTTTTGACCAGGCCAAACGCCCGTCAAGCGACGGACAATAGGAGGTCCTGACTGAGGGGCCAATGCACGGTGCACAGCAATCAGATATCGCCCATCAGTAGACATGTTGGACACGAAATGACTCGAGCTCTCCTAAAGCGGGTGCCGCAGGTCTTTTGCTTTCCAGACCCCTGTAAGGCCGCCAGAGGCACCCGCATGCAGCCGTGGGACAGTGTTCTGGGGACATACGGGGGATGATCTTGAAGGTGTTTCCCGAGGTCAGCCGCAGATAGATAGAGGTGGCTGGCACGGCCGAACCGCTGCTTTCTATGATCGTCGGCGTGCAGCGCCTCGCCCTCTTTGACCTCGACAGAACACTCATCGACCTTGACACCGCGTTCAGCCGGTGGGCCGAGGAGTTCGCCGCGCAGCACCATCTGGACCCCGAGGGCGTCGCCTGGCTGGTCTCCCAGGATCGAGTGACACAGCCGCACCGAGAAGCATTCTTCACCAAGGTCCGCGAGCACTTCGCGCTGCCCGAGCCGGTCGAGGAGCTGTGGGCCGGCTACCGCCGCCGCATGCCCCACCTCGTACAGTGCTATCCCGGCGTCCTCACCGGATTAGCCGGCCTGCGCGCCGCGGGATGGCGGGTGGGGATCGTCGCCAACGGCATGGCGGACAACCAGCTCGGCAAGCTACGCCGGACCGGGCTGGCCGACATGGTCGACGGCTATGCCTTGTCAGGGGTTGAAGGTGTCCGGAAGCCCGATACCCGGCTCTTCCAGATCGCGGCTCAGCGGTGCGGAGCCAGTCTCGCCGAGGGCGGTTGGATGGTGGGCGACAACCTCGTCGCGGACATCGCGGGTGCTCAAGCTGCGGGCCTGCGCGGGATCTGGGTCGATCGGGGGACGTGGCTCGGGCACGAACATCGTGCCGATCACGTGGTGGCGGACGTGGCCGAGGCGATTGCCATCATGCGTGATACGCACCAGCCGGGATGAATGTTGATCTCATGCCGTATGAGCAGTTCGGCTCGACGGCGCTACGACAGCCCTTTATCGTCACATTGATCCCATAGATAGTCGTCCTCAAGATCCAAAGGATCCAGGATGATGGCGTCCCAGGAGCAGATCACTGCCGCTCGGCGCACGATCGAGCAGGTACGCGACCAGCACGCCAACGACGTGCGCAAGCTCATCGGCCTGCTCCAAGACGGCGCGATGAAGGGCAAGGCCGCCGACAAGCTGCTCAAGGACTGCCAGGTGTGGGAGGCCGCCTATCGAGGCGTCTTCAACCGGGCCCTGGCGCTGGTCGAGTCCGCACGTCCCGATCCTGCCAAGTCGACAGATCCGACAGACCCCTTGGGAGTTCGGCCACCACCCCTGAACCTGCCGGGGACGGCGCGCGGATGAGCCCTGCCCCGAACCGGATCGGCATCGACCCCGCGCTGATGACCCAGCTGATCAGCGAGATCAAGCGCCTGGAGCGGTCGTGGCCAGACGCGGACGCGCAGATCGGCAGAGCGTTGACCTCGATCGGCGCCAGCATGTCCGGACCAGGCACGCTCAGGGACGTCGCCTCCCAGATCGCCCAGCACATTCCCGACCTCCAGCGCCGTTTGGACCTCATCATCTCCACCCAGAAGATCGGGCTCGACAAGGGAGTGGTGTGGGCCGATGAGACACTCTGGGTGTCGAACTCGCCAGCGAGCGGGGCCGCGGCAGCCAAGTCGGTCGCCGGCCACCTCCGGCAGGCGCAAAAGGACGCCGCCTTCGTCGGCGGCCAGAAGGCCATCGGCCGCGAGCTTCTGGAACTGCTGGAAAAGCACCAAAGCGATCCCTACTTCGCTGTCGCCTTTGCCAAGGAGATGCCGCCCAAGGAACTCAAGGCGCTGCTGAAGGATCTCTACCTCTCGCAGAACGGTTCTCTCTACAACAACCCGCCGTCCCCGGATATCGATCGTCTGGTGGCGGCACTGGGAGTGACGCTGGGCACGGCCTCGCGAGGCGCCGGCGAGATGAAGTTACCCAAGGGTTACGCCGACGCGCTCATCGCCTCAGATGACGAGGTGCTGAGCGGCACCATCGTTGGCAATCTGCTGCGGCATGGGACCTTCGATGACGCGTTCCTGCGTGAGATCGCCAACAAGGTCTTCGACAACACGCAGAAGCCGCCCGCCGAACGACAGGACGTCATCGGGTTCGGCTCAGGGATCGCCGCCGCTCTGGCGAACAACGCCCGAGTCGCCCAGGACTTCTTCACCGACCCCGCTCGCAAACCCTTGTCCTTCCTGATGCGGGACAACTCCTGGGGCGGCGGCAGCGGCGAACTCGGCCGGGCTATCGAGGCGGCCACCACAACCTTCCGTGACCACGGCCAGCCTCCTGGCAGTTCACGTGGGTACAAGTCGGCCTTGATCGCGTCCTGGGCCGTCCACTTCTGGTCAGACCCGCGGGCGCAGGCCAACCTTCCCGATACCCGGCAGAACGCCGGCCGCGTCTTCGCGGCCTACATAAGTGACGTCAACCGCATCTCTCCTAAGACACCGGAGTATCTCGGTGTCACGCCGCTGCCGGATTCGGACTCAGCGCTTCCGGGGAAGCAACCTTATGGCGCTGTGTTCGGCTATGACGAGTCCAAACGTGCGATGACATGGGCATTCAAGGATCCCGAGGCTCTAAAGACCGTCATCGCCGCGCATGGCAAATACAGTGCGATGGCTCTAGACGCTCAGGCCGCGCAGATTGCGCAAGCGAATAAGAGCGCCTTTGAAGCTTGGCGCGAGAGTCATTCGAACGCCTCCAAGGCCGAAGTTGACATACAGAAACAGAAGTTCTTACGGGGCAACATGGCTGGCGATGCGGCCGAAGACTTCAAAGCGAGGGTTTTCGATCTGAGCAAGTCACTTCATTTCGTTGTGGACGCCGGAAACTTGTCCGAGGTAAACGCAGCGGACGCGCGAGATAAGACCAACCAGATCATGAAGGATACCGCTGCCAGCACAGTCAAACTTATGCTCACACCAGCAGGCGAGTGGGTTGTGGCGGGATTTGAATTCCTTGATGACACTGCTGGGGCTCAAGTTAAATTCGAAGAGGGCACGAAAGCGCGCGAGAAGGCAGAGACGGCTCTATCTACGAGTCGAGAACTTTTCAAGGACCTGACCGCAGATGCTATGATGCGAAACGGCCTGTTCGGAGAAGACACGGAGGCAGCGACTACACATCCCCATGCATCCGAGAACTACGCAAAAGGCTCTCCGCAGGACTTTATCAAGGATGGGGAGATCCTTCCTCGCGACGCTATGACGACGCTTCAGAAGATCGCGTATCTGGATTGGCTGGAACAAGGAGCGGCTTCAGGCATGTTCAAGGACGTCAGCGACGCAGTAGAGGACGGCTTCAGACCGTCGCCGCCTCCCTACCCTAAGGCCGACGAATGAGGGCGTATCCATCAGCGCTCCTGTTGATCGCCGTGGCAGCCGCAGCTGTCTCTTGTTCATCCCCTCCGCCGCCGAAGGACCGGACTCCCCTAGGGGCAGTTACCGCGTCTCCCGGTGAATGTGGCGTACTCTCCGAGCAGGCCATAGCCCGCGCAACAGGCATGACCGGCTTCTACACCAGTGGCACAGATTCACTCACCCATTTCAGATACTGCATCATATCGAAATCCGCAGACACCAAAGAGCCAGCGAGATTGTCGATCGAGCTTCAAGACGACCTAGCCTTTTCACAGGAAGGGCTCGAACGCAGAAGGGTCGCCGACAAAGGCGTTATCCTGCCTGTTGGAGTGGGTCCCGGCTATAGCACGATCGTCAGGGGCGAGAATGGAGAGCCCTTGGGGGCCTCCGTATCCGCATGGACGACACAGGGCACCAAACTTCTTTCCATCACGCTCTACCAAGGCGCGCCAGGCCGAGATCACCAAGCGGACGTCATCGAATTCGCCCGGCAACTCCGTCCCCTCCTTCTCCGTCCTTCCTCCCCCTGACTACTGCGCTACGTATGGCGGCGTCTGTGCTGGAGTAGCTCGCGCCATAGCTGCATGGAGCATCGACCTTCTCGCCCACGCCCCAAGGCGATCAATTGCAAGCAGTACTTTACTGCCGCGCCGCTTCCGGCGCTCGGGCCTGGCGGCCCTGCGCTCCGGGTCGGCGTGCCACCGGATGACGTGGTGACCGCAGTCGGTGGTGACGCGGGACATACGCGGGATGATCAAGCTTGCTGAACGAACTAATCAGTATGTTTCAGCAGGTCAAGGCATGTGGCGATGCGACTTGGCTCGCCCTCTCACCGTAGACGCGTCAGTCTTCGCGAGAGACGAAGTGGGGCCCGTTCCAAGAGAACGGCCGAGCTGGACGACAAAGGCCAGGCCCGGCCGACCAGTGGCTCGTCGTGCACCCCTGCGCCTGCCGTTGCCCGCCCGCGCGTCGTACGGGCAGATTGGCGCCCCGTACGAAGGACTGCGCCTCGTACGGTACGGACAAGCGCGCCCTGTACGAAGGACTGCGCCCCGTACAGGTCACTGGCGGCTCGTACGGACAAGTGCGCCCCGTACGAACGACCGCGTCCCGTACGGGCCACTGGCGGCCCGTACAGGCGATCGTGCCCGGTACGGACGACTGGCGGTCTGTACGAACGACCGTGCCCCGTACGGACAAGTGCGCCCTGGACGGACGGCTGCGTGCCTGACGGGCGGTTGGGGGAGCGGCGATCATGGCACTCCGCCCCCGGCCCTCGGCCCTCGGCCCCGGCCTGGGGTGCCGTGTCGGGGGTTTAGGGGTGGATCTGGGGTGTTTGGGGTCAGAGGAGGGGAGGGGTGGGGTCTTCTTCGCGGAGTGTTTCCAGGACCTGCTCTCCGTATTTGGCCAGCTTGTTCTCCCCGACCCCGTTCACCCTGCTCAGCTCGGTCAGCGAGGCGGGTCGGAGCGTGGCGATCTCTCGCAGGGTCGCGTCGTGGAAGATGACGTAGGCGGGCACCCCCTGCTCCTTGGCGATCGAGCCGCGCCACGAGCGCAGGCGTTCGAACAGGGGGGCGGCCTCCGGCGGCAGCTCCACGACGGCCTGGGCGGACTTCGACCCGGAGGCCGTCTTCACGCGGGCCGGGCGCAGGGTGTCTCGGCGCAGGGGCACCTCTCGCTGCCCGCGCAGCACCGCTGAACTCTCCTCCGTCAGCACCAGTGTCCCGTGGTCGGACTCCACCGCCAGCAGCCCCTGGGCCAGCAGTTGCCGGACGACCCCGTGCCACTCCGCGTTGCCCAGGTCGGCCCCGACGCCGAACACCTTGAGCGTCTCGTGCCCGTGCTGCAGCACCTTGGCGGTCTTCTTGCCGAGCAGGATGTCGACCACCTGCCCCACCCCGAACTTCTGCCGCCGCTCCTTGGCCAGCCGGAACACCGTGGACAGCACCTTCTGCGCCGGGACCGTGCCGTCCCACGACTCGGGAGGAGCCTGGCAGGTGTCGCAGTTTCCGCACGGCTGCGAGCCCTTCTGCCCGAAGTAGTCGAGCAGCATCACCCGCCGGCAGCCCACGGTCTCGCACAGCGCCAGCATCGCGTCGAGGTGCAGCACCTGGCGGCGGCGGTGGGCCTCGTCGCCCTCCAACGCCATGCGCCGGTGTTGGACGACGTCGTGCAGACCGTAGGCCATCCACGCGGTGGCGGGCAGCCCGTCGCGCCCCGCCCGCCCGGTCTCCTGGTAGTAGCCCTCCACCGACTTCGGCAGGTCGAAGTGGGCCACGAAGCGCACGTCGGGCTTGTCGATGCCCATGCCGAACGCGATCGTGGCCACCACCACGAGCCCGTCTTCCCGCAGGAAGCGAGCCTGGTGCAGGGCGCGGGTGCGGGCGTCGAGGCCCGCGTGGTACGGCACCGCCGCGATGCCGTTGTCCACCAGGAACTCGGCGATCTTCTCGACCGAGGACCGGGACAGGCAGTAGACGATGCCCGACTCGCCCGCATGCTCGGTGCGCAGGAACTCCAGGAGTTGGCGCTTGGGCTCGTTTTTCGGCGCGATGCGGTAGTGGATGTTGGGCCGGTCGAAGCTGGCCACGAAGTGGCGGGCCTGCTGGAGCCCGAGCCTGGCGGAGATCTCCTCGTGCGTGGCGGGGGTGGCGGTGGCGGTGAGCGCGATGCGCGGCACCTCGGGCCACAGCTCGTGCAGCCTGGACAGCTCGAGGTAGTCGGGACGGAAGTCGTGCCCCCACTGCGCCACGCAGTGCGCCTCGTCGATGGCGAACACCGAGATCTCGCCCTTGGCCAGCAGCCGCTGGGTGGCCTCGACCCGCAGCCGCTCGGGGGCGAGGTAGAGCAGGTCGAGCTCGCCGGCCAGGAACTCCGACTCCACGAGCTGGCGTTCGTCGAAGTCCTGTGTCGAGTTGAGGAACCCCGCCCGTACGCCGAGCGCCCGCAACGCGTCGACCTGGTCCTGCATCAGCGCGATCAGCGGTGAGATGACCACGCCCACGCCACGGCGCACCAGGGCGGGGATCTGATAGCACAGCGACTTGCCGCCACCGGTGGGCATCAGGACGAGTGCGTCACCGCCGCCCACGACGTGGTCGATGATCTCCTGCTGGCCCGCCCGGAAGGAGTCGTAGCCGAACACGCGATGCAGGACGTCGGTGGGGGTATCCATGCGGCTACCTTACGTGTTCGTGGGTGGACGTAGTGTCAGTTCCGCCGACGGCGGACCCCGCGTCCGTGCGCCGGGGCCCTTCGATCGTAAGACGTGGACCGGGGTCGGGTGGCCGGTGCGGACGGTTCCCGCGCGGATCATCGGAACGCGGACGGCACTGCCCGTCCCGGTGAGCGGATCATCGGAACGCCGACGGTGCCGCCCGTCTCGGTGAGCGGATTATCGGAACGCCGACGGCACCGCCCGTCCCGGTGAGCTGGGCGGCTCCGGCGGCATGGGAAGGGGTTGAGGCGGACGGGGTGCGGGTGTCGTCCGGGTGGATGTGGGTGGGGTGCGGGTGGGCGGGGTGCCGCCTCGGCGTGCGTGGTGGCGGGTGGGGTGGCGGGGTCGGTCGGCAATCGGGGAATGAAAACCGTTGTCGCTTGGTTGCAGGGGCCATGAAGAAGAACCTGCACCCCGACTACCGTCCGGTCGTCTTCCGCGACCCGAGCGCCGGCTTCGCCTTCCTCACCCGTTCGACGCTGACCAGCGACAAGACCGTCGAGTGGGCGGACGGAAAGGCGTACCCGGTCATCGACGTGGACGTCTCGTCCGCCAGCCACCCCTTCTACACGGGCCGTGGCCGCATCCTCGACACCGCGGGCCGGGTCGAGCGGTTCAACCAGCGCTACGGCAAGCGCTGAGGCAGTATGTGACGCATGTTCGAATCGCCCCTGTCTGCCCGCCTCGACCGGGCCGAACGGATCCTGGTCGCCGGCGCGGGCGGGGGCTCGGACGTGTACGCCGGGTTACCCCTCGCCCTGTCCCTGCGCGAGGCGGGCAAGGAGGTGCACCTGGCGAACCTGTCGTTCAGCCACCTCGACGCGCTCGACCTCGACGTCTGGCTGTTCGAGGACGTCGCCGAGATCGGCCCCGACACCCCCGCCCGCGACTGGTACTTCCCCGAGCGCTGCCTGGCCCGCTGGCTCGCCGCGCACGGCCAATCGGCCACCGTGTACGCCTTCCCCAAGGTCGGCGTGCGCCCGCTGGGGGCCGCGTACGCCAGGCTGGCCGAGCACCTGGGCCTCGACGCGGTCGTCCTCGTGGACGGCGGCACCGACATCCTCATGCGCGGGGACGAGGCCGGCCTCGGCACCCCGGCCGACGACATGACCAGCCTGGCCGCCGCGCACGCGCTCGACGTTCCCGAGAAGGTCGTGGTCTGCCTGGGCTTCGGTGTGGACGCCTATCACGGCGTCAACCACGTACAGGTGCTGGAGAACCTGGCGGCGCTCGAACGCGAGGGCGGCTACCTGGGCGCGTTCTCCGTGTCCAGGGCCACGAAGGCGGGCGCGCTCTATCTCGACGCCGTCGCCCATGCCCAGGCCGAGCTGCCGGTGTACCCGAGCATCGTGAACGGCTCGATCGCGGCGGCCGTGCGCGGCGACTTCGGGGACGTGCGCTTCACCGACAGGACCCGGGGCGGCGAGTTGTTCGTCAATCCGCTCATGGCCGTCTACTTCGCGGTGGACCTGGACGCGCTGGCCAGGCGCTCGCTCTACCTGGACCGGCTGGCGGACACCGTCCTGATGCGACAGGTTGTCTCGGTCATCGAGGACTTCCGCGACGAGGTGACGCCCCGGCCGCCCAAACAGTTCCCCCACTGAGCCTTCAGCAACCCCACGCCTGCACGGGCCCCACGCCTGACCGTACCGTTCGGTTCGATGAGGTGTTAGCGTCCTGGATCGTTCTGATTCGGTGCGACCCTTGGAGCCTTTGATGACCGATCCCTTCTCCGCCGACCCGCCGCGAGACCCCGACTTTCCCGCCACCACGCCCGCCGTGACCTTCGACAGCGGCGGCGCGACCCTGCTGGGCGTGCTGCACGTGCCGTCCGGCCCCGGGCCGCATCCGGTGGTCGTGGTGCTGCACGGATTCCCGGGGAACGAGCGCAACTTCGACCTCGCGCAGGTGCTGCGCAGGGCGGGCTACGCGGCGTTGGTGTTCCACTATCGCGGCTCGTGGGGCGTCGGCGGCTCGTGGTCATGGGGCAACGTGCTCCAGGACGCGGCGGCGGTCGTGGCCGGGCTGCGCGACCCTGACGTCGTGGCCGCCCACCGGCTCGATCCGCGCCGGGTGGCGCTGGTCGGCCACAGCCTTGGGGGCTTCACCGCCGTGATGACCGCGGCCGCCGACCCGTCCGTCGCGGCGGTCGCCTCGGTGTCCGCGTTCGACTTCGGTACGGCGTCGGCGCTCTGCCGTGCCGATCCGAGCGTCCGTGCGGCCTACGTCGAGGCGTTCGCCGGTGAGCTGGGCCCACTTCAGGGCACCAGCGGGGAGGCGCTCGTCGCCGAGATGGAGGCCGCAGGCGACGCGTGGCGGTTGGCCGGGCTCGCGCCGCTGCTGGCGGACCGCCCGGTGCTCCTCGTCGGCACCGGCCACGACACCGTCACCCCCTCCGACGTGCATCATGAGCCGGTCGTGGCGGCGTACCTGGCGCAGCCCGTCGAACAGCTCGAACACCACGTCCTCCCCACCGACCACGCGTTGTCGGACCACCGCGTGACGCTGGCCCATACGGTCCTGGGCTTCCTGGAGCGGCACCTCTGAGAGCGGCACCTCTGAGAGCGGCACCTCTGAGAGCGGCGCGTGGGCCTCAGCCGTCGCGCTGAGAGCGGGAGCGGCGGCGCAGCACCAGCAGGTCGATCACGGCGATGACCACCACGGCGGCGGCGATGCCGGCCTCCCAGCGCCACACCTCCTCCCCCGTGCGTACGGCGAGCACGACGAAGAACACACCCGCCACGAGGCCGAACGCCAGGGCGACGAGCGACATGATCCGGCGGACCCGGAGCGGGCTGCGCGCGGTCACCGGCTCGGTGCCCTGGCGGTTACGCAGCCACATGGTCGTCCCCCTCCTCGAGCGAGGCGCCTCAGGGCCTCAGGCCAGGCACCTCAGGGCCGCGGCGACGCGCGGGTCGACGTCGTGGGAGTCCGGCAGACGGCCCACCGTGGCCTCGACGAACTCCGGGTACGACAGCGTCGCGCTGGTCCCGCCCGCCGCCACCCAGACCGCGTCGGGCATCTGCTCGACCTGCACCTTGGCGTCCTGCTCCGCCAGCACGAACCGGCCCACGGCCACCCGCCACAACGTCCGGCCCTCGGTCTCGGCCTCGGAGACGGGCGCGGCCACGTCGTCGGCGTGGGTGGCGTACTCGGAGTCGTAGTGGAATGTCTGCAGGCCCACGGGGTAGGGCCCGGCCATCGTCTCGAGCAGCGCGTCGGGGCCGAGCGCCCGCATGCGCTCACGCGTCTCGCCGTTCTTGACCCGCCACTCGGCCAGCACCTCTTCGACGGGCAGGTCGCGGCGCTCGCGTACGCACCACTCGTTGAAGTCGTTGTACCCGTCGACGGCCTCCCCGGCCAGTTGGGACATCAGATCCTCCACGGTGCCGTCGAGGCAGGCGTGGTTGTACAGCTCCTCGCCCGCCAGATGGGCCAGCACGTCGCGGACGGACCAGCCCGCGCACCGGGACGGCCGACGCCAACCGGTCTCGTCGAGCCCCGAGAAGAACCAGTCGAGCCGGGCGGCCTCGGTGTCGAAGATGTCGAACGGGTTGAGGTCTTTGAGCAGGTCGTCGGCCATACCCGGACGCTACCCGTCAGGTGCCGACTTTCACGGCCCGGTCGCCGATGGCCGCCTTGACCCGGCGGTACTCGCCGGGGCAGGAGGGCGCGCGCTCGGCCGGGACCCAGCCGCCCTCGGCGATGCGGCCGTACTTGGCGGGGTCGGCGCCGTAGAGCAGGCAGGCGAACGTGGCCGACTCGGCCCTGCCGGACAGGTGGTCGAGGTCGAGGTGCCCGGCCAGCAGGTGGCGGGCCTCGGCGGCGGCGATCACGCGCTCGGGCGCGTCGGCCGGCAGCGTCAGCGCGGCGAACCTGTCGGCCTGCCCGGAGCTGTCGGTCAGGCCGTTGAGCGTGGTCAGCGCGTGGCCGAGCTGGTGGTGGAAGAGCACGGTGAGCGCGCCGTCGAGCCGAGCGCCGGCGGCCCGCGTGTCGGTCTCCTCGGTCTCGGAGATGCCCTTGATCGTGCCGCGTACCCGGTCGACCAGGGAGTAGCAGATCGTGATCTCGCGTTTGCCGGCGTTCCACCCGGCCGTGGGGGAGTCGCAGTCACGGGCGACCACCCGGACGGGCTCGGGCAGCCGGATGCCGGTCTTCAGCGCGCCGCTGTCCTTCAGCAGCCGCTCGGCCTGCTCGGCGCGCGGCGAGCCGGGCTCCTCGTAGCGTACGGACAGCCCGGGTGAGGGGGCCGCGCCCAGCGTGCTCGTCATGCTCAGGACGAGGGCGACGACGGGGTGCGGCATTCGAGTGCTCCTTCGGGGGCTCGGTCGACACAATGCGACTCACCATGCGGCGATTGAGTGATCGATAAACCTCGGAAAGATAAAAGATCCCGGGAATGCCGGAGCCCGGCCCACACGGGACCGGGCTCGAAAAGGCCGGAGGCCCGGCCCCGCAGGGGGACCGGGCCTCGGCGAGATGGATCAGCCACGCCACCAGGAGCCGTAGACCCGCACGTAGTCCGTGCGGCTCGTCGCGCTCTCGAGCTCGTCGTCACCGCTGAACACGGCACGGAAGCTGCCGCTCTTGCTGGCACGCGCCTTGGCGTAGAACTTGCCGTCCCACGACGTGCGGTCGGAGGCGACCCACTTCCAGGCGTTGGAGCCGTTGGCCCGGAAGTAGATGTTGACGCGCTCGTTGCGCACGCCCTCCCAGCCGTCGTCGTCCACCTGCAGACGGCCGGAGAAGGAGATCGACTTGCCCTTGCGGACCTTGGAGGGGCCGGCGTCGAAGCGCGAGATGCGCGTGTCGGCCTTGCCCTTCTGGATCTCGACCGAGAAGTACGCCGAGTCCGTGGCGATCTCCTTGCCGGCGCCGTCGAAGGCGACGGCGGTGGCCCGCCACTTGCCGGCCGGGTCGTTCTCGTTGAACCCGGCGGCGAAGCGCCAGCCCTCGAGGTCCTTGACGTCCCTGTTCCGCATGGTGTGGAAGCCGTCGGCGGGGGACAGGGTGAGCTCGACCTTCTTGACGTCGGAGCTGGCGCCGACGTCGAAGTATGCCGTGGTCTCGGCGCCCGGCTTCACGACCACCGGGTTGGGGGTGATGTCGCGGATCCGGAGCTGGGTGTCCGTCTTGGTGGTCGCCGAAGCGATGCCGGCGCCGGACACGAGCATGGCGCCGCCCACAAGAGCGGAAAGGATACCTACTGCGATCTTTCTCATGAGGGTGCTGATTCCTCTCCCCGTATTGACTTGGAGCCGGCTCGGGGTGGCCGGACTCCCTCTACTACTTTGAGGCTCCGGAAAGGGAAAAGGTTGGCTAAAGTTCGGAGCAATATTTGATCACGGTGTTAACCAGGGCTTACACAGGAAAATCACATGTTTGATCATGCCGACGCACTACAGTCTGGCCCCATGACGGACGTCTACACGCTGGGTGAGCCGCTGGGGGTGGTGTCCAGCGGTCGGGTGCGCCATGAGAGCGAAGCCCGGATGGACGTCTGCGGCCCCGAGTTCACCCTGGCCGTCGCCCTGGCCAGGCTCGGGCACCAGTGTGCGTATCTGGGCAAGGTGGGCGCCGACGACCTGGGAGCCAGGGCGCTGAGCGTGCTGCGGGGCGAGGGCGTGGACGTCCTGGACATGCGCGTGACCGAGGGCGCGCGTACGGGGCTGCTGTTACGCGAGACGCGCGTGGCCAGGGAGCACGTCGTCGTCCACTACCGCGCCGGCTCGGCCGGGTCGCTGCTCGCGGCGGGCAACGTGCCGATCGACCGGATCGCCGCCGCCAAGATGTTGCACGTCACCGGCCTCACGGCGGGGCTGGGCCACGACGCGCTCGACGCCGTGCGCACCGCCGTCACCGCGGCCAGGAAGGCCGGGGTGATGATCTCCTTCTCCGTCGCGTACGTCCCCGAGCTGTGGGCCTCGGTCCGCGACGCCGAGGAGGTGCTGAGCGAGCTGGCCTGCGAGTCGCACCTGCTCTTCCTCCGGCAGGACGAACTCGACCTGGTCAAGCCCGCCCTCACCCCCGAGCGGGAGGTCGTGGTGGACCGGGGCGCGAAGGGCGCCACCGCCCGGTCCGACCGGATGCGGTACGACGTGCCGGGCTGGCAGGTCCCCGTCGTGGACACGGCGGGGGCGGGAGAGGCGTTCGCGGCCGGTTACATCAGCGCCGCGCTCGACGGCCTCACCCCCCAGGAACGCCTGCACCGCGGGGCGCTGTTGAGCGCCGCCGCGGTGACCAGCGTCAGCGACTGGCAGGGGTTGCCCACCAGGGCCGACCTGTGAGCCGGCGGGTCTCGCCGACCGCCGGGTGCTAGTTGGTCGTCAGGGTGAACGTCGAGGTGGTGTTCTTGATGTTCTGGAAGTTGTTGCTGAACCTGAGGTTGTTGATCGTGGCCGACCCGACCGCCGGGCCCTGGCCGGGCTCGGGCAGCTCGTTCACCCAGATGCCGAAGCCGGACTTGGCGTCGAACGCGTCACCGCTGCGCTGCGCCCCGCTGATCGACACGTTCGTGAAGACCGTGTCCCTGACCGGGTTCAGCGGGGTCGACGGGTTCGAGTAGCCGGTCTGGAACATGATCCCGCTGTAGGTCGGGTCCACGATGTCCAGGTTGCTGACGCGGATGCCCTGGAACACCTTGGAGGAGGAGAACACCCACAGGGCCGGGAACGTCTGCTGGCCCCAGAAGTGCCCGCCGGCCCTGACCAGCGAGATGTTGTCGAAGGTCGTGGGCGGGCTGGCGCCGAAGCCGTGCATCGGGATCCCGAAGTCCAGCGAGCTGATCGTGACGCCCGGGTACGTCAGCGTGTCGGCCACGTAGATGTTCCTGAAGGCGTTGTTGTAGCCGCCGTAGACGGCGATGCCCGCGGCCCGCCACGTCAGCAGCGAGGTCAGGTTCTCGTAGACGTTGCCGAACTGCTCGCCCGAGTTGTTGTCGGTGGCCGAGAACAGCGCGAAGCTGTCGTCGCCCGTGGACCTGGTCTCGATGTTGGTGACGCGGTTGCCGGTGCTGCCGTTGGTCAGGTTCAGGCCGTCGGCGAACACGTTGCGGATGCGGGAGTTGCTGACCGTCAGGTTGTCCGTGTTCGAGCCCCACAGCATGCAGATCTGGTGCTCGACCCAGAGGTTGTCGATCGTGATGTTGGCCACGTTCGAGAAGTCGAACACCTTGCCGGGCCCGTCGATGCGCTCGGCGTAGTTGCCGAAGAACGCGAAGTTCGCGAACGTCGAGCCGTTGGCCGTGGCCTCCGCGCGGAAGCCCGCGTCGGTGTTGGACGACCCCGTGGGCGTGTAGAACCTGGTGAACCAGGGGCCCGCGCCGACGATCCTGACCGCCTTGCCGTACACGTGGAACTTGCTCGTCGTCTGGTAGTCGCCCGCGGGCAGGTAGACGCCGGTCAGGTTGGCGTCCATGCGGGCCCTGTCCAGGGCGTTCTGCACGTCCTGGTGGGTGAAGCCGGCCGGGACCGCGTACTTCGCCGGGTCCGGGTTGCCGAGCTGCGTGGCCTGCTCGAAGTCGACGAAGTCGATGGCGTAGGTGTGGGCGTTGGCCGCGTCCTTCTGCAGCCTGATCTTGCTGCCGGCCGGCACGGTGGTGCCGAGCAGCACGTTCGCCTCGTCGTAGATGTGCCGGGGCGGGCCCGAGCCGGGGTTGTTGTTCGGGCTGGCCTCGGGGCCGTAGAGCCAGGCGTAGCGGGAGGACAGGTTGATGGGCTTGAGGAACGTGCCATTGACGTAGACGTTCAGGGTGGAGTTGATGCCGCCGCCGCCCGGGGCGTCGGGCATGTTGAAGCGGGTGACCAGGGTGTTCGTCGCCGCCCTGGTGGTGAACTCGACGTAGGCGCCGGTCTGGTTCAGCGTCACGGCGCGCCGCCCCGACGCCTCGCCGGCGATGGTGCCGATGTCCCTGCTGGGGCCGACGCGGGCCGCGCCGCCGCCGATCACGCCGTCCTCGGCCTCGTACGTGTCGTACGGCATGTTCGCGCCCCGGCCCACGAACAGCGGCAGCGTGCTGGTGTTGTTGGCCCGCTTGACCGGCAGCTCGTTGGGGTCGTCGGCGAGCACGGTCTTCACCGTGTACTTGCCGTTGGCCGCCGTCCAGGTGCCCAGGCTGACCGGGCTGGTGGTGGCGCCGGGGGCGATCGTGCCGGAGACCGAGCCGGTCAGCGTCCGTACGACGGCGCCCGAGTCGTCGGCGACGGTGAGCGTGATGCCGTGGGAGCCGCTGCTGGAGGCCACGGTGCCCTGGTTCCTGATCGCGACGGAGAACGACACCGTGGTGCCCGCGGCCGGGTTGCCCGGCGTCCAGGCGACCGGGGAGGCGATCAGGTCGGCCGTGTCGACCGGCCGTACGGTCAGCGTGCCCGTGGCGGTGTTGTTGGCCTCGTTCTGCTCGATGACCTTGTTGTCCTCGTCGACCTTGGCCGAGAGCTGGTACGTGCCCGCGTCCCTGGCCCCGATGTCGGCCGACACGTTGGCGGTGGCGCCGGCGGCCAGCGCGCCCACGTTGGCGGTGCCGACCTTGGTGGTGCCCGCGTAGAAGTTGACCGAGGTCGCCACGGAGGCCGCGCTGCCGGCGTTCCTGACCGTGGCCGACAACGTCACCGCGTCCGTCTCGACCGGGCTCGCCGGCGAGGAGGTCAGGTTCGACACGGTCAGGTCGGGGTTGGGGGCGGGGGTGCCGAAGATCTGGAACTCGGCGACCTGTCCGCCTGGTGCGCCGGAGTTGGCGGTGAACTGGAGGCGGACGTCGGCGACGCGGCCGGTGACGGGGATGGTGACGGTGTTTCCGGTGGCGGGGTCGAAGGTGTGGGTGGCCTGGGCGGCGAGGGTGGTGTAGGCGGTGGCGCTCTGTTCGCGGCCGAGGACTTGGAAGGTCTGGGTGCGGCGGCCCCAGACGGGGTCGGGGTTGAGTTTGACGGTGATGGAGGTCAGGTCGGTGTTGGAGCCGAGCTGGACGGTGAGGGTGGCGGGGTAGGCGCCGCTTTCCCAGTAGGTCTGGAGGTTGTCGTCGTTGGCGTTGGCGGCCACGTAGGTGTGGACGTGGGAGGACTCGGTGATCTGTTTGCCGAGTGCGAGGTTGGTGCCGTCGCCTGGGCCGCCTGGGTCGCCTGGGTCGGTGGGGGTGCCCCAGACTTCGAGTTCGGAGAGCTGGCCTGCGGGCCAGCCGGTGTTGGCGGTGATGTGCAGGCGGAGGTGGCGGGTGGTGGGTGGGGTGGTGAAGGTGATGGTGGCGGTGGGGTTGAGTGTGTAGGTGGCGGAGGTGGTGATGGGGGTGAAGGTGGTGCCGTTGGTGCTGCCCTGGACGGTCAGGGTCTGGGTGCGGCTGGGCCAGCCGGTGGGGAGTTTGAGTACGGCTCTGCTGAGGGTGGCCTCGGTGCCGAGGTCGACCTGGATCCATTGGGGGAGGGCGTTGTTGGCCGATTCCCAGTAGGTGGCCTGGTTGCCGTCGGTGATGTTGGCGGGGCGGTAGACGTCGTTGGTGGAGCTGGCGGTGGCGGTCTTGCCGGCGGCGAGGTCGGTGTCGGCGAGGAGGGCTGCCTGTGCGGTGGTGGGGGCGGCGAGGACTCCGATGAGTAAGGTCAGGGCGGCTAACAGTGCTCTCATGGGGGGTGGCCCTTCGGGTAAGGGGGGATGGCCGAACCATAAGATGTCGAGCAGATAGCCGCAATATTTCGACGACATTTCGCAAACAGTCTACTGACACCGCA
This sequence comes from Nonomuraea sp. NPDC051298, assembly GCF_055586305.1. Lineage (NCBI taxonomy): Bacteria > Bacillati > Actinomycetota > Actinomycetes > Streptosporangiales > Streptosporangiaceae > Nonomuraea > Nonomuraea sp. NPDC051298. The sequence goes on along the minus strand of NZ_JBVJIM010000004.1, from coordinate 379,717 downwards.
TGTATGGGAGTGGCTCGATGCGCTGGTCAGAGGGGGGTACCGGGGGTGAAGCCCGCCGTGAGGGCGGCGCAAGCCCCGACGTCCTATCGACGTAAGCCATTGCAAGCGCTTGCGCGGATGGTCGTATAGTTTGCGCATGACACGACGACTCGCAGAGGTGGCCAAGAAGGTCGGGGTGAGCGAGGCGACCGTGAGCCGCGTGCTCAACGGCAAGCCCGGGGTGTCCGACGCGACCCGCGAGGCGGTGCTGACGGCGCTCGACGTACTCGGCTACGAACGCCCCACCCAGTTGCGCGGCGACCGGGCCCGGCTGGTCGGCCTGGTGCTCCCCGAACTGCAGAACCCGATCTTCCCCGCCTTCGCGGAAGTGGTCGGCGGCGCGCTGGCCCAGCAGGGCTTCACGTCGGTGCTGTGCACCCGCACCGTGGGCGGCGTCTCCGAGGCCGACTACGTGGACCTGCTCCTCCAGCAACAGGTCAGCGGCGTGGTCTTCGCCGGCGGCCTGTACGCCCAGGCCGACGCCTCCCACGGCCACTACGAGCTGCTGCACGAGCGCAAGCTGCCCACGGTGCTGGTCAACGCCGCCGTCCGGCACCTCGACTTCCCCCAGGTCTCGTGCGACGACGTGGTGGCCGCCGAGATGGCCGTCGCCCACCTGCGCGCGCTCGGGCACGAGAAGATCGGCATGGTGCTCGGGCCCAAGGACCACATGCCGTCGCGCCGCAAGCTGGAGACGTTCCAGACGGCGGGCGGGGACGCCACGTTCGTGGAGCACACGATGTTCTCGCTGGAGGGCGGGCACGCGGCGGCGGCGCGGCTGGTCAAGCGCGGGGTCACCGGCGTGATCTGCGCCAGCGACCTGCTCGCGCTCGGCACCGTGCGCGCGGCCCGCAGGGCCGGGCTCACCGTCCCCGATGACATCTCGGTCATCGGCTTCGACGACTCGGCCCTGATGAACTGCACCGAGCCGCCGCTGACGACGGTCCGCCAGCCGATAGACGCGATGGGGCGGGCCGCGGTCGACCTGCTCGTGGCGCAGATCGACAAGGCGGTCGTGCCGGCCGACGAGCTGCTCTTCGAGCCGGAGCTGGTCGTCCGCGCCTCCACCACCCGCGCCCGCCCCTGACTCCCGCCCCCGCCCCGATCCCCACCCCGACCTCACCCCGATCCCCGGCCCCGGCTCTTGACCGCGGCCCCTGACTCCGGCCCCTGGCCTCGCCCCAGACCTCTCCAGGCCCCGGTTTCCGCCCGCACGGTGACGTGCGCGGAAGCCGGGGTCGTCGCTGTCCGGAGGCGGTCATGGGCACGTAAGGTGCGAGTGCGGGCGACGACCCCCCTCCGACCTCGGCAGACCCCGGCCACGTACGGCCGCGCCGCCAGGCACGCTGGGCGTAACGCAGTCGTTATCTTGCAATATGAAGTCGAAATATTGCGCACCTAGGTCGAGGATCCTATGGTGTGGGCACCTCGCATCTAGAAGGGTCAGACCATGCAGAGATCCACCGGACTCCTGCTCGTAACCGCGCTGAGCCTCACGGCCACCGCGTGCGGCTCGGGCGGCGAGCCCGCCACCCCCTCCGCCAGTGGCGCCAAGGCCGTGACGATCACGGTGGCCTGCCAGCCGGCGAAGTCCGCGCCGAAGGAGCGTCAGGCGTGGGACGACGACGTGGCCACGTTCATGAAGGAACACCCTGGTGTGACGGTCAAGAGCACCGACCAGCAGCCGTGCTTCGACCCCAAGACGTTCGGCCCCAAGCTGGCCGGCGGGCAGATGGAGACGGCCTTCGTGGTGCCCGTGACCAACTACAACGACGTGATCTCCAAGGGCCAGGCCCTGGACATCACGCCGTACACCAGCTCGATCAAGAACTGGAACGACCTGCGCGCCGACCACAAGGAACTGGTCACCAAGGACGGCAAGATCTACGGCGTCCCCAACGTCCACTACAGCGTGGGCCTGGTCTACAACCGGGCCCTGTTCACCCAGGCCGGGCTCGACCCCAACAACCCGCCCAAGACCTGGGCCGAGGTTCGCGAGGCCGCCAAGAAGATCGCCGCCCTGGGCACCGGGTACGTCGGCTACGGCGAGTACTCCGGCGGCAACACCGGCGGCTGGCACTTCACGCAGGCCATCTACGGTCGCGGCGGTGACATCCTGACCCCCGACAACAAGAAGGCCGCGTTCAACTCGCCCGAGGGCAAGGCCGTCCTCCAGACGCTGCACGACATGCGCTGGGTGGACAACAGCATGGGCACCAAGCTGCTGGTCGGCTGGGAGTCGCTCATGGTGGCGATGGGCAGCGGCAAGGTCGGCATGATGCTGGGCGCGCCCGACGTGGTCACCGACGTGGTGAACAAGTTCAAGGGCAAGGTCGACGACTACGGCATCACCGGCTTCCCCGAGGCCAAGGCGTCGCTGAGCGGCGGCGAAGCGTTCATGATCAACCCGAAGGCGACGCCGGAGGAGGCGAAGGCCGCGCTGGAGTGGGTCGACTTCCGCTTCAACACCGTCGGCAAGGGCCGCTTCGACTTCGCCCGCGGCAAGAGCATCGGCAACCCCGTCGGCGTGCCGGACAACGCCGTCTTCGGTGACTCGGCGACCGGCCAGGCCATCCAGGCCGACCGGGTCAAGAACGCCTCCCTGCCGGTCACGAACTACGACTCCTACGTCCTGGCCGCCGGCACCATCCCGCCGAAGGCCGAGCCGCTGTACGCCCAGGAGCTGTACGCCATCCTCGACGTGGCCATGTCGGGCGTCCTGAGCCGAAAGGACGCCAACATCGACGAGTTGCTGACGGACGCCGAGACCAAGGCCAACTCGGTGCTGGCGGCCAAGGGCTGACCTCAATGCAGATGTTGAGGCGCAATCTGACGGCCTACGGGTTCTTGTGCGCGGCGCTGTTCTGCTTCGCGGTGTTCGCCTGGTATCCGATGGTCAGGGAGTTCATTCTGAGCTTCCAGAAGACCGACCTGATCAACGAGCCGACCTGGGTGGGGCTGGACAACTTCAAGACGGCCATCCTCGACCCCGCCTTCAGCGAGGCTTGGCTGAACACCCTGGAGTTCACGTTCCTCGCACTGGTGTGCGGCTATGTCGTGCCGTTCGTCGTCGCGCTCGTCCTGAACGAGCTGCGCCACGCCCGGGCCTACCTGCGGTTCGTGGTCTACCTGCCGGTCATGCTGCCGCCGATCGTGGCGGTGCTGCTGTTCAGGTGGTTCTTCGACCCGGGGCCCGGGCTGTTCAACCAGGTGCTCGACTTCTTCGGCCTGGCTCCGCTGGCCTGGCTCGACAGCTCGTCCACCGCCCTGATCTCCCTGGTCATCGTCTCGACCTGGATGAACATGGGCAGCGCGACGCTGATCTACCTGGCCGCGCTGCAGAACATCCCGCCCGAGCTGTACGAGGCCGCGGAGCTGGACGGCGCCGGGATCTTCAAGCGGATCAGGCACGTCACGATCCCGCAGACCCGGCTGATCCTGCTGCTCATGCTGATGCTGCAGATCGTGGCGACGATGCAGGTGTTCATCGAGCCGTACATGCTGACCGGCGGCGGACCGGAGAACGCGACGGTCACGGTCGCGTACCTGATGTTCCAGAACGCGTTCACGCTGCAGGACTACGGCTCCGCGGGGGCGCTCGGCATGATGCTGATGATCGTGCTGCTCGTCTTCGCCGCATTCCAGCTCAGGCTGACCAGGGAGGACAAGGCGTGATCTCCGTCGGGGCCGGCACGGCCACCGGGAAGCGGGCCAGGAAGAGGGCGCCTAAGCCGATCGAGGTGCAGTTCAGGACGATCGTCTCCCCTCATCAGCTCAACAGCAGGTGGGGCCGGCGCATCTACTGGCTCGTGCTGGCCACGGTCCTCGTTGTCTTCACCCTGGCCTTCGTCTTCCCGCTGTACTGGATGGCGACCGGCGCGCTCAAGACGCCGGAGGAGCTGGCGCAGATGCCGCCCACGCTGGTGCCGGCGAATCCGACGCCGGACGCCTTCTTCGAGGCGTGGGACCTGTTCGACATCGGCACGCTGCTGGCGAACACCGCGTACTACTCGCTGGGCGGCTGGGCCGTGTGCATGGCGGTGGACGTGTCGGCGGCGTACGCGCTGTCGAAGCTGCGGCCGATGTTCGGCAACGTCATCCTCGGCCTGATGCTGGCGACCCTGATGATCCCGGCGATGGTCATCCTGATCCCGCTGTACGTCACGGTCGTGGACCTGGGCCTGCTCAACAACCCGTGGGCGCTGTGGCTGCCCGCGGCGGCCAACGGGTTCAACATCTTCCTGCTCAAGCGCTTCTTCGACTCGATACCCCGGGAGCTGATCGAGGCCGCGCAGATCGACGGGGCGGGGCCGGTACGCGTGCTCCGCTCGGTGGTCCTGCCGGTCTCCAGGCCCATCCTGGGCGTGGTCTCCATCTTCACGATCGTCACGTCGTTCAAGGACTTCGTCTGGCCGCTGCTGGTCATGACCGACAGCGACAGGATGACGATCAGCGTGGGACTGTCGCAGACGGCCGGGGCCGTCACCCAGAACCAGGTCATGGGCGGCCTGCTGATCACCAGCATCCCCATGATCATTGTTTTCTTCATCTTCCAACGGCACATCATGGCGGGACTCACCGCCGGAAGCATTAAGGGATAGCGCATGTCGCAAACGTGGTGGCGGGGGGCCGCGATCTACCAGGTCTACCTGCGTAGCTTCGCCGACGGGAACGGCGACGGCGCCGGCGATCTCGCCGGCCTGCGCTCCCGCCTGCCGTACCTGAAAGAGCTGGGGATCGACGCCATCTGGCTCAACCCGTGGTATCCGTCACCGATGGCCGACGGCGGCTACGACGTGGCCGACTACCGCGACATCGAGCCGGTGTTCGGCACGCTGGGCGAGGCCGAGCGGTTCATCGAGGAGGCGCACGAGCTCGACATCAAGGTCATCATCGACGTCGTCCCCAACCACAGCTCCACGGAGAGCGAGTGGTTCAAGGAGGCCCTGGCGAACCCGGCAGCGCGCGACCGGTTCTGGTTCGCCGACGAGCCGCTCAACGACTGGCAGTCGATCTTCGGCGGCTCCGCCTGGTCCCAGGTCCCCGACGGCCAGTGGTACCTGCACCTGTTCGCCCCCGAGCAGCCCGACCTCAACTGGGCCAACCCGGAGGTGCACCAGGAGTTCGAGGACGTGCTGCGCTTCTGGTTCGAGCGCGGTGTGGACGGCGTCCGCATCGACTCGGCGGCCCTGCTGATCAAGTCCGACACCGCGTACGAAGACCTCGACGAGGTCCACGACGTCTACCGCCGGTGGCGCGAGGTGGCCGACGAGTATGGCGAGCGCGTTCTGATCGGGGAGGTCTGGCTCCCCGATCAGGAGCGTTTCGCGCGCTACCTGCGTCCTGACGAGCTGCACACGGCCTTCAACTTCGACTTCCTGTCCTGCGCCTGGGACCCGCGCGACCTGCGCAGGTCCATCGACCTGACGCTGTCGACGCACGCCCCCGTCGGCGCCCCGCCCACGTGGGTGCTGTCCAACCACGACGTGACCAGGCCGGTCACCCGCTACGGTCGTGCCGACAGCACGTTCGCGCACGGCGGGCGCCTCCACGGCACCCCCTCCGACCTGGAGCTGGGCTACCGGCGGGCGCGGGCGGCGGCGCTGCTGGCCATGGCGCTGCCCGGCTCGCTCTACGTCTACCAGGGCGAGGAGCTGGGCCTGCCGGAGGTCGAGGACCTGCCGAACGAGGTGCGCCAGGACCCGATGTACGCCCGCTCGGGCGGCGAGAACCCAGGCCGCGACGGCTGCCGCATCCCGCTGCCGTGGTCGGGCGAGGAGCCGCCGTTCGGCTTCGGCACGGGCACGCCGTGGCTGCCGCAGCCGGAGGGCTGGCGCAAGCTGACGGCCGAGGCGCAGCGTACGGATCTGGGCTCGATGCTCAACCTCTACCGCTCCGGCCTGGCCATCCGCAGGGAGCGGCTCGGCGACGGGACGCTGACCTGGCTCCCGCTGGGTGAGGAGGTCCTCGCGTTCACCCGCGACTCCGGCCTGACCTCCGTCACGAACCTGGGCGCGGACCCGGTGCCGCTGCCCCCGGGCGAGGTCGTGCTGGCCAGCGGGCCGATCGAGGACGGCCTGCTGCCCTCCGACACCACGGCCTGGCTGGTCTGACCGACTCCGCCGCCCCGAGCCGGACCTGCTCCGCTCGGGACGGCGGCCGTTCACGGCGGGCACGTCACGGTCAGCCGCGCCCTGGCGAGGGTTACGATCACCAGATGGCACGGCTGCGCAGAACGCTCCCGCACGACCTCGACCCCGAGGCCCGAGCCCTCTACGACGAGATCACCTCCGGGCCGCGCGGCCGGTTCATGGTCGACGCGGCGGGCGGGCTCACCGGGCCGTTCAACGCGATGCTCCTCAGCCCGCCCGTCGGCCACCCGCTCCAGGAGCTGGGGGCGGCCGTCCGCTACCGCTCCTCGCTCACCGACCGGGCGCGGGAGCTGGCGATCCTGGTCGTGGCCGGGCACCACGACAGCGCGTTCGAACGGGCGGCCCACGAGCCGATCGCCCGCGGCCTGGGCTTCACCGACGACCAGCTCCTGGCGCTGCGCGACGGCACGCCCCCGCACCTCGACGACCCGGCCGAGGCCGCGGTGCACGCCGTGACCCGCGCGCTGGTGACCGAGGGCGACCTGGACGACGACGAATACGCCCTGCTCGGGGAGCGGGCCCTGTTCGAGCTGACCACGCTGGTCGGCTACTACTCCACGCTCGCGCTCCAGCTCCGCGTCTTCCGGGTCTAGGCCCTGGACCTGCCGCTGGGGTCGCGCGACCACCTCTCCAGCGCGGCCCGCGCCCTGGCCGCCTCCGAGGGGAAGCACAGCCCCGGCGGGGGTGGCGAGCAGGTTGCCCGGATGGGCGTCACCGTGCACGGCCTGCCGCCCGCCCGCGCCGCCAAGGCGCGCAGGGCCTCGGCGGGCCGCCGCCGGGCGCGGGGACGTGACGGGAGATCATCTCACCAAGCCTAGGCCGACTCCCTGACCACCAGCTCCGTGGGCAGGATGATCGGATCGGTTGGCCCGCCCTCGAAGAGGTTGAGCAGCAGCCGCACCATGGCCGCCGCCTGCTCGGCGATCGGGTGCCGGAGCGTCGTCAGCGGCGGCTCGGTGTATTTCGCCGCCTCGATGTCGTCGAACCCCACCACCGCCACGTCGTCGGGCACCCGCCGCCCCGCCTGCCGCAACGACTGCAGCGCCCCGACCGCCATCAGGTCGTTGGCCACGAACACGGCGTCGAGCGCCGGGTCGTCGCCGAGGAGCTGGCGCATCGCGATCGCCCCCGACTCACGGGTGAAGTCGCCGACCGCGACGATCGAGCGGCGGTCGGAGTCGCGCAGCACGTTGCGGTAGCCGGCCAGCCGGTCCTGCCCGGCGATCATGTCCTGTGGCCCGGCGATCGTGGCGATCCTGCGCCGCCCCGTCTCCACCAGGTGCCGCACCCCCGCCTCCGCCCCGCCCACGTTGTCGTTGTCGACGAACGGGATGTCCACCGGCACGGCCGGCCGCCCGTACGAGACCACGGGCACGCGCAGCCGCGACAGCGCCGACGGCAGCGGGTCGGCGCCGTGCATGGACAGCAGCATGACGCCGTCGACGTGCCCGCCCGCGATGTAACGCTCCACCCGGGCGTGGCTCTTGGCCGACGACGCCAGCATCAGCACGACCTGCTTGTTGATCGCCTCCAGCTCCACGGAGGCCGACCTGATCGCCGTGGAGAACAACGGGTCCTCGGAGAAGACCCGGGTGCCCGGCTCGCTGACGACCAGCGCGATCGAGTCGGTGCGCTGGGTGACCAGGCTGCGCGCGGCCGAGTTGGGGACGTAGCCCAGTTCGTCGATCGCGCGCTGCACGGCGTCGCGGATGTGGGGGGCGACCGTCGTCTGCCCGTTGACCACCCGGGAGGCGGTGGCACGTGAGACACCCGCCCGGGCGGCGACCGCCTCGAGGGTCGGGCGTCTCATGACTTCACCAGTAGGGAGAGCACGGAAAAAATCTACAGGCCATTCCTGCTGATCACGTCCCGGTACCACAGCGCGCTGTCCTTGAGCACCCTGGCCTGGGTCGAGTAGTCCACGTGGACGATGCCGAAGCGCCGCCGGTAGCCCTCGGCCCACTCGAAGTTGTCCAGCAGCGACCAGAGCAGATACCCCCGCAGGTCCGCGCCCGCCTCGATGGCCCTGTGCACCTCGCGCAGGTGCCCGTCCAGGTACGCCACCCGCTGGTCGTCGTGCACCCGGCCCTGCTCGACGACGTCGTCGAAGGCCGCGCCGTTCTCGGTGACCATGAGGCCGACCCGCGGGTAGTCCTGCGAGAGCCGTACGAGCAGGCGGGAGAGGCCGTCGGGCACGATCGGCCAGCCCATCGCGGTCGTCGGCGCGTCGGCCGTGGCGAACCTGACGCCCTCCGAGCCGGGCCAGGCGGCGTCGGCCGGCAGTCCGGGGCCCGACTCGACCACGCACGGGTTGTAGTAGTTGACGCCGATCAGGTCGATCGGGGCGTTGATCAGTTCGAGGTCGCCGTCCCGGAGGTGGGCCGTCCCGCCGTTGCGCTCGGCCGCGGCCAGCACCTCCTCCGGGTACGTGCCGTTCACGGCCGGGTCGAGGAACTGCCGGGTCAGCAGCGTGTGGATGCGGTGGACCACGGCCGCGTCGGCCTCGCTGGGCACCGCGGAAGGGTCGTTGACCTGGGCCGGGGTGAGCACGGGGGAGGAGTTGACCACCAGCATGATGCTGCGCGCGCCGGCCGCGCGCAGCCGCCGCGCCGCCAGCCCGTGGCCGAGCAGCAGGTGGTGGGCGGAGCGCAGGGCGTCGGCCGGGTCGCGGCGGCCCGGCGCGTGCACGCCGTTGCCGTAGCCGAGGTACGCCGCCACCCACGGCTCGTTCAGCGTGGCCCAGTCGGTGACACGGTCGCCGAGCCGGTCGTAGACGGCCTGGGCGTAGTCGGCGAAGCGGCCGGCGGTGTCGCGGTTCGTCCAGCCGCCCTGGTCTTCGAGGGCCTGGGGGAGGTCCCAGTGATAGAGCGTGACGTAAGGCGTGATGCCGGCGGCCAGCAGCTCGTCGACGAGCCGGTCGTAGAAGGCCAGGCCGCGCGGGTTGATCGAGCCCGCGCCGTCGGGCTGGATGCGCGGCCAGGCCACCGAGAACCGGTAGGCGGCCAGCCGCAGTTCGCGCATCAGCCCGATGTCGCCACCGTAGCGGTGATAGTGGTCGCAGGCCACGTCTCCGGTGTCGCCGTCGGCCACGTTCCCGGGGGTGTGGGAGAAGGTGTCCCAGATCGACTGGCCTCGCCCGTCCTCCTTGACCGCCCCCTCGATCTGGTAGGAGGCCGTCGCGGCGCCCCAGACGAAGTCCTCGGGAAAGATCATCCCTTAACAGCTCCTTGCATGATTCCACCGATGATTTGCTTGCCGAACAGGGCGAAGACGGCCACGAGCGGCAGGGTCCCGATCGCGGTGCCCGCGAGCCCGAGCACGTAGTCGTTGACGTACCCGCTGGCCAGGGTCGAGAGAGCCACCTGGACGGTGGGATTGTCCGGATTCAGGACGACCAGCGGCCAGAAGTAGTCGTTCCAGGCCGACATGAACGTCAGCATGCCCAGCACCGCCGCCGCGGGCCGCGCGGCCGGCAGCACCACGTGCCAGAACAGCCCCCACGTCGTGCACCCGTCCACCCGCCCGGCCTCCAGCAGCTCGGTGGGCAGTGCGCGGGTGAGGTACTGGGTCATGAAGAACACGCCGAACGCGTTGACCAGCGCCGGCACGATCAGGGCGTAGTTGGTGCCGGTCCACTCCAGCTTCACCATGAGCATGTAGAGCGGGATGATGCCGAGCTGCGCCGGGACCATCATGGTCGCGACGGTGATCACCAGCAGCACGTTCCTGCCCCTGAACTTCAGCTTGGCGAAGGCGAAGCCCGCCAGCGTCGAGAGGAACATCACCGCGACCGCGATCGAGCCGGCCACGATCAGCGAGTTGAGCAGCGCCAGCCCGAACGGCACGGTGTCGAAGACCCGGGCGACGTTGGCGAAGAAGTTCCCGCCGGGAATGAGCGGTGGCGGCACCTCGGCCAGCGCGGAGTTGTGCCTGGAGGCCACCACGACGCTGTAGTACAGCGGGAAGGCGGAGAAGAAGGCCACCGCGATCAGGGTCAGATAACGCAGCCTCATACCAGCCCGCCCTTCACCCTGCGGGTGATCAGGAAGTTGACCGCGGCGGCGATCACCACGGCCACGAACATCAGCCACGACGCCGCGGAGGCGTAGCCGAAGTCGAACGCCGAGTTCGCGAAGCCCTGCTCGTAGACGAACAGCGCCAGCGTCTGGAACTGCCGGTCGGGCCCGCCCGCCGCGATGCCGCCGCCGCTGCCGCTGCTCTGCCCGAACAGCATGGGCTCGGCGATGATCTGCATCGCGCCGATGGTGGAGACGATGACCACGAAGACGATCGTCGGCCGGATCATCGGCATGGTGATCCTGCGGAGCTGGGTGACGTTGCTCGCGCCGTCGATGGTGGCGGCCTCGTACAGCTCGCGCGGCACGGCCTGCATGGCGGCCAGGAAGATCAGCGCGTTGTAACCCGTCCAGCGCCACATGATCATCACTGACAGCGCGACGTGCGAGGTGGCGGTGCCCGCCGCCCAGTCGATGCCGCCGGCCCCGAACCACGACAGGATCCAGTTGATGATCCCGAAGTCCCGGCCGAAGAGCTGGCTGAAGATCACCACCACCGCGACCACGCTCGTGACGTTGGGCAGCAGCAGCGAGATCCGGAACAACGTCTGGAACCGCAGCCGCCGGTTGAGCAGGTGCGCCAGCCAGATGGCCAGCGCGAGCTGCGGCACCGTGGAGAGCACGCCGATCGACAGGGTGTTGAAGGTGGCGTTCCAGAAATACGCGTCGGATAGGAGCGTCGAGTAGTTGTCCAGCCCGATGAACTCCTGCGTCTCCGACAGCAACGTCCACTCGTGCAGGCTCACCCAGGCCGTGTAGACCAGCGGGAAGATCCCGAAGGCGCAGAACAGCAGGAAGAACGGGGCCACGTAGGCGTACGGCGACACCCTCACGTCGAGGGTGTGCCGCACGCTGCGCCTACGCCGTCGCGTGACCGCGAGGGGAAGGGTGCTCATTTGATCTTCTTGACGTCCTCGAGCACCTGCGCCCACGCCTCGTCCGGCGTCTGCTTGCCCTGCTCGACGCGGCCGAGCCCGTTGCCGATGACCGTGCGCACGTCGGCCTCCTTCGGGCCGAGGCGCTGCGGCTTGAGCGCCTTGGCGGCGTCGGAGTAGATCTTGCCGATGGGGGCGTCGCCGAAGAACGGCTTGGTGAAGTTCTGGATCGACGGGTCGTCGTACAGGGCCGGGATCGACGGGAAGGTGCCCTCCTCCTTGAACACCCTGGCCTGGTTGTCCTTCGAGGTGAGGAAGTCGATCAGCTCGGCCGCCTCCTTCGGGTGCTTGCTCTGCTTGGGCACCATCAGGTGCGAGCCGCCGCTGTTGCCCGAGCCGCCGGGTACGGTCGCGATGTCCCACTTGCCGGAGGCGTCCTTGGCCTGCTCCTGGATGTAGCCGGTCATCCAGGCCGGGCAGATGATCGTGGCGAACGAGCCCTTGGCGAAGCCGGTGTTCCACGGCGGCGAGAAGGCGGCCAGCTTGGCCGTGAGGCCCTCCTGGGTGAGCTGGTTCGACAGGTCCCAGGCCCTCTTCACGTCGGGGTTGGTCGCCACGATGATGTTGTCCTGGGCGTCGTACAGGCCGGTCGGGGCCTGGTTGACCATGGCCCGGAGGATCTCACCGGGTGAGTCCACGAACTTGGCGCCGTCCACGTTCGCCGCGGCGAACTTCTTGCCCGTCTCGATGTACTGCTCCCAGGTCGGCCAGAGCGCGGCCACCTCGTCCCGGTCCTCGGGCAGCCCGGCCTTCTCGAACAGGTCCTTGCGGTAGCACATGGCCAGCCCGCCCACGTCGGTGCCGAGGCCGAGGAGCTGGGAGCCGTCCTTGCTCAGGCCCTGCTGCCACTTCCAGTCGAGGTAGTCGGCCTGCCGTTTGTCGAGCCCGTACTGCTTGAGGTCGGCGAACTTGCCGGGCTGGGCGGTGAACGTGCTGATGTAGCCCACCTCGACCGCCTCCACGTCCCCCGCGCCGGCGTTCGTGGCCAGCCGCTTGACCAGGTTGCTGTGGTGGTCGTTGAACTGCGTGACGTTCTCGACGATCTCGATGTTCGGGTGGGTCTTCTTGTACTCCTCGTAGAGCGGTTTGAAGCCGAAGTCGCCGAACAGGCTGACGGTCAGCTTGATCTTCTCGCCGGGCGCGGCGCTCGACTCGGTCGCGGGGCTCCCGCCGCCCCCGCCGCACGCCGTCGCCAGGGCGAGGACGGACGCGGTGAGCAAGGGCAGGCCGAGCCGCCGGGTACGAGGGGTCATGGGAAACCCTCCTGGGTCGGAGCTTTCGGGGGATGAGAGAGCGCTCTCTCACGAGATTCCCGGTGCTCACATGGCTGTGTCAACGGAAGTTCAATAACGATCCGGGCTCTGCGAGAGAGCGCGTTCAGAGCGTGCCACGGCCCGGTGCCGCGTCCTGCGAAAGGGGGTGGCTACGCGGTCAGCGCGCGTCCGGCCATCCGGGCGTACATGCGGCCGGGGCTGGGAGCCCTGGTCAGGAAGCCGGGCAGCAGGGGCAGGTCCACCGCGAACGGGTCGAGCCGCTCGTACAGCTCGTCGGCGTCCGCCGGCCGGTCGCCGGGCCGCTTCTCCAGCAACTGCGCCAGCAGCGCCGCCAGCGGCTCCGGCAGCCCAGGGATGCCCGGCGGGCGCTGCTTGACCTGCTTCTCGAAGACCACGTAGTCGGTGTGCCCGGTGAAGAGCCGACGACCGGTCAGCATCTCGTGCAGGACGCACCCCAGCGAGTACAGGTCGCTGCGCGCCTCGGTCACGCCGTGCTGGATCTGCTCGGGAGCCATGTACGCCGGAGTCCCCAGGATCTGCCCGATCCGCGTGAACGTGGTGACATCGGACTCGCGCAACATGGCCAGCCCGAAGTCGAGCACCTTCACGCTGCCGTCCGGGCAGAGCATGAGGTTGGTCGGCTTGAGGTCGCGGTGGCAGATCGACAGGGCGTGGGCCGCCGACAGCACCGCGCACGCCTGGGCGGCGATCGCGGCGGCCCACGGCACCGGTATCGGTCCGTGCTCGTGCACGACGTCGGCCACCGTGACGCCCTCGATGAACTGCATCACCTGGTAGAGCCGCTGCTCATGGGTGCCGAAGTCGTAGAGCACGGGGGCGCCGGGATGCTCCAGCCTGGCCAGGATGCGGGCCTCGCGGATGAAGCGGCGTTCGAGCTCGTGATCGGGGCCGCTGGGCAGGCGCATCAGCTTCACCGCGACCCGGCGGTCGAGGTGGCGGTCGTGGCCCGCGTAGACGGCCCCCATGCCGCCCTGCCCGAGGGGGAGGTCGTCCAGCTCGTAGCGGTCGCCGATGACCATGAAACCCCCTCCTCCAACGGCCTTTTCGGGAAAAACTACACCGTCAGGACTGCGGATGCAGATGGCCGTCGGCGAGGCCGTCGAGGCCCAGCCTGATCAGCGTCTGCCCGAGCGTCGAGGTCTCCCGGATGGCGTCCTCCAGCACGGCCAGTTGCCTGAACGCCTCGCCGTACGCCTTCTGCTCCTTCAGCGACAACCGCGGCAGACGGGTGCGCCGTACGTCGAACCTGCTCGAACCCGTCGTCGCCCGGCCGCCCGCGGCCCGCAGGAAGCCGGCCAGGAAGTCGGGGTCGAGCCGGCGGCCGTCGACCCGGTAGAGGGTCAGGTGCGGCCCCAGGACGGCCCCCGCACCGTCGTCCATCACGCGTACGGCGGCGTAGGAGGCCACCACGTCACCCGGCCGGATCGCGATCAGCCCCTGCTGCATGGTGGTCGAGCCGGACGGCGAGCCGCCGCCGACCACGTCGTCGGAGGTCAGGACCGGGACGTCGCCCCCGTCGGCGGCCATCTTGGGCGGGCCCTGCGACGCGGTCACCAGGCCCTCCTTGATCAGGTCGCCCAGCGTGGTCGAGGGCTGGTCGAGCGGCTGCTCCAGCACCTTCAGGTCGGGCGGCGCCGCGGCGGCGGCCAGGAACCGGTCACGCGCCTCCGCGAAGGCCCGTCCCACGTCGTCACGCCGCTGGTGGCGGGCCGGGGTCATGTCGACCTCGTCGGCCAGCAGGTCGATGATGCGTACGGTCTGGTCGGAACGGTCCTCCAGATACGCCTGCCAGGCCGGCTCCACCGCCGACAGGTCGCCCGTGGCGTCGAGGATCAGCACCTCCGACGGGGGGCGCTCACCCGCCGCCGGGCGGCGCAGCAGCCACAGGTCGGAGCCGGGCAGCGCCACGACCGCCCGCAGTGCGCCCGCGCGCAGGAGGTTGGCCCGGATGCGGCGGCCCGCCCTGCGGCTGGCGGCGGCCGGGGGCATGAGGATGGCGACCAGGCCGCGCGGCCTGACATGGGTGAGGCAGTGCTGGACCCAGGCCAGCTCGGGCTCGCCGCGCGGCGGCAGGCCGTATTCCCAGCGCGGGTCGCCGGTCAGCTCCTCGTAGCCCCAGGCCCGTTCGTTGAACGGGGGGTCGCACACCACGGCGTCGGCCCGCTCGCCCGCGAAGCCGTCGTGGCGCATGGAGTCGCCGGCCACGATCCTGGCCTCGACGCCGCGCAGCCGCAGCCTGGAGGCCGCGATGGCGGCCGAGGTGTCGCTGAGCTCCTGGCCGAGCACCGTGGTCGCGCGCCCCGGCGCGAGCAGCAGCGTGCCGACGCCGCACGCGGGGTCGAACACGGTCGCGCCGTCGGCGCTCACGAGCCGGACCATGAGCGCGGCGACGTCGTCGCGGGTGACCGAGAGCTGGCGCGAGTGGGCCTCGAGATAGCGCTCGCACAGGAACTCGTACGCGGTGCGCGGGCCGTGCTGCTCGCCCAGCTCCAGAACGAGCCCGGCCAGCTCGTCATCGAGCCCGTCTCCCGACGGCGGCTCCGCCGGACCGCGCCCGCCGGTCCCCGCACCGGCCGCCTCAGGGCCGGTCACAGCGCCCGCCTCGGGGTCGACCACGGCACCCGCCACTGGGCCCGCCACTGGGCTGGTCACAGCGTTGGCCGCGCCGCCGCCCGGAGCGGTCGCGGCCCCGGTCAGCAGGGCGCCCGCCTGGGACACCAGCTCGCCCAGCCGCAAATCACCGGCCGCTTTCAGGCGTTGCCACACCCGATCTCCCAGGGAGACCTGGTAGGACTTCCCATAGCGGCGCAGCCAGGACTCGACCTGCCGTAGCGAGAACAGCGGCTGGTTGGCGGTTCCGCCGACGGGCTGGGGGAAGTCGTCGTGGCGACGGCGCCAGTTGCTCACCGCTGCCCGCCCGACGCCGGCGAGCCGGGCGATGTCCCCGGCGTTGACGGTCGGGTCGTGGCTCATGGAGCCCACAGTAGTTCACAAGAGTCTTCAGCGCATCTGCTTGTGAAGTCTTTCAACCAATGATTTACTGCTGGGTATGAAGCACAACATCCGCTATGCCGCCGGATCAGACGTGGGCCGCCGCAGGGAGCAGAACGAGGATTCTGGCTATGCGAGCGGCCGGTTGCTCGTGGTGGCTGACGGGATGGGCGGACACGCGGCCGGCGAGCTGGCCAGCTCGGCGGCGATCGCCGTCATGCGCGAACTGGACGCCACGCTTCCCGAGACGGGCTCCGACCTGGAGGTGGCGCTCGAGGGCGCCGTGCACGAGGCCGCGCGCAGGCTGGTGGAGCTGGCCGACATCGACCCCGCCCGCAGGGGGATGGGGACCACGGTGACCGCCATGCTCTGGGACGGTTACCGGTTCGCCCTGGCTCATCTTGGTGACTCCCGCGGATACTTGCTTCGCGATGGTGCTCTCTACCAGATGACCAAGGATCACACACTTGTGCAGTCGATGGTGGACGAAGGGCGGATAACGGAGGATCAGGCGGCCGTGCACCCCCGGCGTTCGATGGTGCTGCGGGTGCTGGGCAGCGAGGGCAGGGCGGAGCCGGACATGGCGCTGCGCGAAGCCGAGCCTGATGACCGCTACCTCCTCTGCTCCGACGGGCTCACGACCGTGCTCGGTCCCGAGGTCCTGCACGAGGTGCTGACCACGGTGGCAGACCCGGGGGCGGCCGTCCAGCGACTCATCGATCTGGCGAACGAGGGCGGCTCTCCCGACAACGTGACCGTGATCGTGGCCGACGTGGTCGCGCCGGGCGCGGGGGACGCGGGCGTCTACCGCGTGGGCGCCGGCTCCTAACGGCAGTAGTAGACAGCCCCGCCCGTCTCAGCAGTCGCATAGCCGAAATTTCGGCCGATAACAAGACACTTTCCAGTTAATGCGCGCAACTTCGTGATGGCGCTACTACAGTCCATCGTGATTTGTCGGTTTTCTGGGAGGAGTCGCCCTGGACCCGATCGCGGACAAACTGCTGAAGACGGTGCGGCAGGAACTCGGCTACAAGGAGAAGAGCGGCCAGCTCACCAAGTTCGGCCAGTGGTACGCGGATCGCGTCCAAGACAACCAGTACCGCGACGCCCCGTGGTGCGACATGTTCCTCGCCTGGGCCGCGGACAAGGCCGACGTCACCGAGTACGTCGGGGAGTTCGCCTGGACGCCTTCCCACGCGGCCTGGTTCATCCAGAAGGGCGCCTGGACCCAGCGGCCCGAGCCCGGCGCGCTGGTCTTCTTCGACTGGCGCGGGGGCAAGAGCTACAAGGGCATCGACCACGTCGGGGTCGTGGAACGCGTCAGCGGCGAGCGGATCCACACCATCGAGGCGAACGTGGACCGCGTCTGGCTCAAGCGCAAGACCCGGGAGACGGACAAGGTCGTCGGGTACGGCATCCCGCGCCTGGTCAAGGCCGACGCCGACCGGGCGGACGAGATCCGCTCGACCGAGCAGCCGTTCGTGGCCCCGCCCGGGTCGCAGAGCGGGAACGGGTCGCCGCTGGACGTCCTGGGCACGCCGCAGGCGCTGCTGGCCGCCATGGTGCTCATGACCATCGTGCTCTCGCTCCGGCTGACGGGCCGCCGCCGCGGCCGGCGCCGCCTCTCCGCGCCGGTCCGTGCCCGGCTCCGCCGCCTGCTCGCCCGCTCGCCGCGGCTGCGCCGGGTGCTCGCCCGGTCTCCCTGGCCCTATCTCGCGCGGGGGCGGCCGTCCGGCGTGCCCGAGGTCCGCGAGCGGGTCCCGTCGCCCCGGAACCCGCTGTCCGGCGAGCGCACCCCCGTCGGCGCTCCCGACCTTCCCGGTGCGTCCGGTGCGTCCGGTGCTCCCGGTGCTCCTGGGGCTCATGGCGTCTCCGGCGCCTCGGGCGGCAAGGGTGCGGCGCGCGGCACGGCCCCGGCGCGGGAGCGTACGCGATCGCGCGCCCCCGCCCCGGCCGCCAAACACCCCACCGCGGCCCCCAAACACCCTTCCCCGGCCCAGAAGCACCCCTCCCAGCCCACGAGACGCCGCAAGCCGTACGACTCCTGACGCCCGGAGGCGTCAGCCGGGGTCAGGAGGTGAGGTCGATGACGGCCTTGACGTCGTCGGCCGGCTGGAACGCCTCCACCGCCCGCGACAGCGGCACCCGCCGGGTGACGAGCCGCTCCAGCCACCCGAGGTCCGCCTTGGCCAGGGCGGTGGCCGCGTCCCTGAAGTGGCGGAGATTGCCGTTGACGGTGCCGAAGACCACGCTGTTCTCCAGGACGAGGTCCCGGTTGATCTCCCCGGCGTCCACCCGGTCCGTACGCCCTCCGGCCGACAGCCCGCACAGGCAGACGATCCCGGCGGCCGAGACCGCCGTCATGGCGTCGATGACGAGCCGCCCCGCCCCCGTGCACTCGATGATGACGTCCGGCTCGGCGGCGGCGAGCGCCTCCAGGGACGAGCCCGAGTGGTACGTCCCGCCCAGCTCCTCCACCAGGCTCGACTTGAGCCCAGGAGCGGCCCGGTCGAGCACGTGCACCTCCAGCCCTCGCTGTCGCCCCAGCAGCGCCGCCAGCAGCCCGATCGGCCCGGCGCCCGTGACCAGCAGCCTGCGGGGCTCGAACCAGGCCCGCGAGCCGATCCGGTCGATCTGCTCCCATGCCTTGGCGACCACCGACGTGGGCTCGGCCAGCACGCCGACGCCCGCCAGCGCGGGGTCCAGCCGGACGGCGTACCCGGCCTCGACGGTCCACCGTTCGCTGCCGTAGCCGTCGCGCTCCCTGATGCCGCGCTCGGTGTAGCGGCCGTTGCGGCACATGTCGAACTCGCCCCGCCGGCAGGCCCCGCACGGCTCAGGGTCGGGCCGCCGGACGACGCCCACCACCAGGTCGCCGGGCGAGAACGCCGAGCCCTCCGGCGACTCCAGCACCCGGCCGAGCGACTCGTGGCCGATGATCATGCGTCGGCCGCCCGGTGGCGGCCGGCCGTACCCGCCGCGTGCCAGCTCCCTGTCCGTCCCGCAGACGCCCAGGGCCAGCCCCTGGACGAGCAGCTCGCCCTGGCCCGGCACGGGCTCGGGCGCCTCCCGCACCTCCAGCGTGTCCCGCACGCCCGGCTCGAACGTCAGCGCGCGCATCCCGTCACCCCCTCGCCGGGCCTCTACCCGGGCGTGGTTGGGAAATAGTAGGACGTCCTAGTATCTTGGAATGTGGAAGCCTCCACGAAGGAGTGATCAGGCGTGCACGTCCCGGTACACCCCGTCCGCTTCGTGACCGCCGCGGCCCTGTTCGACGGGCACGACGCGGCGATCAACATCATGCGGCGCATCCTCCAGTCCCAAGGGGCGGAGGTCATCCACCTCGGGCACAACCGCTCGGTGGACGAGATCGTCACGGCCGCCATCCAGGAGGACGCCCAGGGCGTGGCGATCAGCTCCTACCAGGGTGGTCACGTGGAGTTCTTCTCCTACCTGGTGGAGCTGCTGCGCGAGCGCGGCGCGGGCCACGTCAAGGTGTACGGCGGCGGCGGGGGCGTGATCGTCCCCGAGGAGATCGAGTTGCTGCACTCCCGAGGGGTCACGCGCATCTTCTCGCCCGAGGACGGCCAGCGCTACGGCCTGCCCGGCATGATCAACAAGCTGATCGAGGACTGCGACGTCGAGCTGAGCGATCCGCCCTCGGTGGAGGCCGTGGTCTCCGGCGACGAGGCGGCGCTGGCCCGCGCGATCACCCTCATCGAAGGAGGCAGGGCCCCGGCGGAGCTGGTGGCGGGCCTGAAGGGCGCGAGGGAGCGGCACGCGCCCGTGCTCGGCATCACCGGCACCGGCGGCTCCGGCAAGTCCTCGCTCACCGACGAGCTGGTCCGCAGGTTCCGCGTCGACAACGACGACAAGCTGCGCATCGCGATCGTGGCCATCGACCCCACCCGCAGGCGCGGTGGCGGCGCGCTGCTCGGCGACCGCATCCGCATGAACAGCCTGGGACCCCAGACCTACTTCCGCTCCCTGGCCACCAGGGGCGCGGCCAACGAGGTGCCCGCCTGCCTCGACGACGTGATCACCGCCTGCCGGGCCGCCGGCTACGACCTGGTGATCGTGGAGACGCCCGGCATCGGCCAGGGCGACGCGGGCATCGTGCCGCACGTGGACGTGCCCATCTACGTGATGACCCCCGAGTTCGGCGCGGCCTCCCAGCTCGAGAAGATCGACATGCTCGACTTCGCCGAGGCCGTCGTGATCAACAAGTACGAGCGGCGCGGCGCGGAGGACGCCCTGCGCGACGTGCGCCGCCAGCTCGTACGCAACCGCGAGGCGTTCGGCGTCTCACCCGACGAGATGCCGGTCTTCGGCACCATCGCCGCCCGCTACAACGACGCCGGCGTCACCGCCCTCTACCACCACCTCGAGCGGCTGCTGCCGACCGGGGAGGGCCCGAGGCTGCTCGCGCCGGTCGAGGGCCGTACCTCGAAGGTGTCGGCGGCCATCGTGCCGCCCGCCAGGTCGCGCTACCTGGCCGACATCGCCGAGACCGTGCGCGCCTACCACGCCGAGACGCTCGCCCAGGCCGAGGTGGCCCGCCGCCGCCAGCAACTCGCCGCCGTGCGCGGCCTGCTGAACGAGGACGGCGCGGCGGCCGTCGAGCAGGCCGAGCTGGAGCTGTCGGACGAGAGCCGCGCGCTGCTCGACGGCTGGCCGGCCGTCAAGGAGCGCTACACCGCCGACGAGCTGGTGGTGAAGGTGCGCGACAGGGAGATCCACACGCCGCTGTGGCGCGAGACACTCTCCGGCAACCGGATCCCGAGGGTGGCCCTGCCCCGCTACCACGACCACGGCGACCTGCTGAGGTTCCTGCGCGGGGAGAACCTGCCGGGGATGTTCCCGTTCACCGCCGGGGTGTTCCCGTTCAAGCGCGACGACGAGGACCCGACCCGGATGTTCGCCGGCGAGGGCGACCCGTTCCGCACCAACAGGCGCTTCAAGCTGCTCTCCGAGGGCCAGCCCGCGACCAGGCTGTCCACGGCGTTCGACTCGGTGACCCTGTACGGCCACGACCCCGACCTGCGCCCCGACATCTACGGCAAGGTCGGCACCTCCGGCGTC
Organism: Nonomuraea sp. NPDC051298; assembly: GCF_055586305.1. NCBI lineage: Bacteria > Bacillati > Actinomycetota > Actinomycetes > Streptosporangiales > Streptosporangiaceae > Nonomuraea > Nonomuraea sp. NPDC051298. Next base: position 359,147 of record NZ_JBVJIM010000004.1, on the reverse strand, counting down.
TCCATCGCCACGCTCGACGACATGAAGGTGCTCTACGACGGGTTCGACCTGTCGGCGCCCAACACGTCGGTGTCCATGACGATCAACGGCCCGGCCCCCACGATCCTGGCGTTCTTCCTCAACGCCGCCGTCGACCAGGCCACAGCCCGCTTCCTGGCCGAGCACGACCGGGAGCCCGACGAGGGGGAGCGGCGCGAGCTGCGCGCCCGTACGCTGGCCACGGTCAGGGGCACGGTGCAGGCCGACATCCTCAAGGAGGACCAGGGGCAGAACACCTGCATCTTCTCCACCGAGTTCTCGCTGCGGATGATGGCCGACATCCAGGAGTGGTTCATCAGGAACGGGGTCAGGAACTTCTACTCGGTCTCGATCTCCGGCTACCACATCGCCGAGGCGGGGGCCAACCCCATCAGCCAGCTCGCGTTCACGCTGGCCAACGGCTTCACGTACGTGGAGGCGTACCTGGCCAGGGGCATGAAGGTGGACGACTTCGCGCCGAACCTGTCGTTCTTCTTCTCCAACGGCATGGACCCCGAGTACAGCGTGCTCGGGCGGGTGGCCCGGCGCATCTGGGCGGTGGCCATGCGCGAGCGCTACGGCGCGGGCGAGCGCTCGCAGAAGCTGAAGTACCACATCCAGACCTCGGGCCGCTCCCTGCACGCCCAGGAGATGAACTTCAACGACATCCGCACCACCCTCCAGGCCCTGATCGCCGTCTACGACAACTGCAACAGCCTGCACACCAACGCCTTCGACGAGGCCGTGACCACCCCGTCGGCCGACTCCGTACGCCGCGCCATGGCCATCCAGCTCATCATCAACCGCGAGTGGGGCCTGGCCAGGAACGAGAACCCGCTGCAGGGCGCGTTCATCGTCGAGGAGCTGACGGACCTGGTCGAGGAGGCGGTGCTGAGCGAGTTCGAACGGCTCTCGGACCGGGGCGGCGTCCTGGGCGCGATGGAGACCGGCTACCAGCGCGGCAAGATCCAGGACGAGTCCATGCTGTACGAGATGCGCAAGCACGACGGCTCGCTGCCCATCGTCGGCGTCAACACCTTCCGCAACCCGCACGAAGAGGACGGGGCCCAGCCGCACAAGCTGGAGCTGGCCAGGGGCACCGAGGAGGAGAAGCGTTCGCAGCTCGACCGGCTGCGCGCCTTCCACGAGCGCAACCGCTCCGAGGCCCCGGCCCAGCTCGCCCGGCTGCGCGAGGTGGCGATGTCGGAGGGGAACGCGTTCGAGGTGCTGATGGAGGCGGCCCGCCACTGCTCGCTCGGCCAGATCACCGACGCCCTGTTCGAGGCGGGCGGCCAGTACCGCCGCAACGTCTGACCGGCCGGGTCGGAGAGGTCCGGCTCGGCCTGTGGGCGGCCTGCGACGACCGGGCACGAAGGCCACGCCACGGCTCCGGTGGGCGGTGAGCGGAGGCGGAGGGCGGCGCGGATAGGATCACGCTGCTGGGAACATCGCTTTCAGGAGGCTTTCATGTCCGACGTCACCTTCAAGGGCACCCCCGTCACCGTGGCCGGCTCCTTCCCGCGGCCCGGCGACACCGCCCCCGCGTTCCGGCTGGTCGGCCCCGACCTGGCCGAGCGCTCCCTCGACGACTTCGGCGGCCAGACCAAGGTGCTCAACATCTTCCCGAGCCTCGACACCGGCGTCTGCGCCGCCTCGGTGCGCCGCTTCAACCAGATCGCCGCCGACCACCCCGACGTGGCCGTGCTCTGCGTCTCGGCGGACCTGCCGTTCGCGCAGAAGCGCTTCTGCGGCGCGGAGGGGATCGAGAACGTGACCACGCTCTCGCTCATGCGGGGCCGTGAGTTCCTCGCCGACTACGGCGTGGCGCAGGAGTCGGGGCCGCTGGCGGGCCTGGCCGCGCGCGCGGTGATCGTGCTCGACGGCGACAACAAGGTGATCTACTCCGAGCTGGTGCCGGAGATCACGCAGGAGCCCGACTACGACAACGCCCTGTCCGCACTCAAGTAGACCCTGTCGCCCGCTCTACCGGCTCTCAGGGTCGGCTCTCAGACAGACCCGCCCGTCTGTGCCAGGCGGGCGCTCAGCTCGCTCTTGAACGCCTCGGCCAGCTCCAGCAGGTGCCGGTCGTCCGTGGCGGTGTGCTGGAGGTCCAGGATGACCTCGTGGACCCCGGCCTCCGCCGCGTCGGCCAGGTAGGCGGAGATCTCGGCCACCGTGCCGCTCCTGGGCGGGGTGCCCCCTTCGGTGACGATCGGGTTGGCGCGCAGGATCATGCGCAGGCCGCCGGGGTCGCGCCCGGCCTGCTCGGCCGTGCGGCACACCGTCTGCCACATCGACGTGAGCATCGGGATCGGCAGCGAGGCCGTCAGCCAGCCGTCGCCCCTGCGCCCGATGCGGCGCAGCGCGCCCTCCGACAGGCCCGCCAGATAGAGCGGCGGGCGGCGGGCGGGCTTGGGCTCGATGTGGCTCGGCGCGATCGTCCACAGCTCGTGCTCGAACGACACCGGATCGGTGGTCCAGATCGCCTCCAGCGCGTCGAGGGTGGCGTCGTAGCGCCTGGCCCGGTCTTTCCAGGGCACGCCCACGGCGGCGTACTCGTCGGAGGACCAGCCGAGCCCGAGGCCCGCGTCGAGCCGTCCGCCGCTGAGGTGGTCGATCGTGGTGAGCGAGCGGGCCAGCACCGCCGGGGGATACCAGCAGGCGTTGAGCGCGCTGGTGCCCAGCCGCACGGCCGAGGTCGCCGACGCGGCCACCGACAACACCGCGAACGGGTCGAGGAACACCCGGTGCGCCTCGGGGATACGGCCGTCGCCGCCCGGATAGCGGTCGAGGGGCCGCAGCGGGGTCAGCAGCCGGTCACCCGCCCACAGGCTGTGCAGCCCCATCGACTCCGCCTCGCGCGCCACCCGCAACACGCTGGAGAGCGCCGCGAACCTGCCGTACTGCGGCACCGCCAGCCCGATCCGCATGAACTCAGCCCTTTCTGCCCACGCCGCACAGGATCAGCGACGACTCGGGGCCGTCGACGAAGTCGATCTCGTCGGCCTGCTCGGGACGCCACTGCGGCAGCCACACCAGACCGGGGTCCACCAGCTCGAACCCCTCGAACAACTCCATGATCCGGTCACGGCCGCGCAGGGTGAGCTGGGCGCTGGCGTTCCGGTAGACCTCGGTGCCCCGGTCGACGGCGGCCGGGCGGGCGTCGCTGGTGCCGTGGGACAGCACGAGGCAACTGCCGGGCGCCATGGCCTCGCGCAGCGTCGCGATGATCTCGCCGGGGCGCTCGGCCTCGGTGATGAAGTGCATGATCGCGACCAGCAGCACGCCGACCGGCCGGTCGAAGTCGATGAGCCGCCGCGTGTCCGGATGGCCCAGGACGGCGCCGGGCTCGCGCAGGTCGCCCTCGATCACCGTGGTGTCGCCCTGGTCGGCCAGCAGCGCTCGGGCGTGCACCAGCACCACCGGATCGCGGTCGACGTAGACCACCCTGGCGCCGGGGGTGACCTTCTTGGCCACCTCGTGCACGTTGCCCTGGGTCGGCAGGCCCGTGCCGATGTCGAGGAACTGGGTGATGCCGGCCTCGGCGAGGTGGCGTACCGCCCGCCCCAGGAACGCCCGGTTCGCCCGCGCGGCCGCGCGCAACTCGGGAGCGACCGACAGGATCCTCTCGGCGGCCTCGCGATCGGCCGGGAAGTTGTCCTTCCCCCCGAGGTAGTAGTCGTAGAGCCTGGCCACGCTGGGTGTGTTCGGATCGAAGCCGAGCGACTCCCGGTCCAACCGTCATCCCCCGATCAAGAGTGAACGACCTTTGTCCTGAATTCTACGGTTGTTCGCCGACAATTGATCGCTGCTTCCACGCATCTAGGCTGTTGCTGTGGATGACACCGGCGTGCCCGTGCAGATTCCCGGCTCCGTGCGGCGCATCGTGTCCCTGGTCCCGTCGCTGACCGAGTCGGTGGCGGCGACCGTGCCGCGGGCGCTGGTGGGGGCCACCGACTGGTGTTCGCACCCGGCCGGCCTCGACGTGGTCAGGGTCAGGGGCACCAAGAACCCCGACCTCGACGCGATCAGGCGGCTGCGGCCCGACGTGGTGCTGGCCAACGCCGAGGAGAACCGCGTCCCCGACATCGAGGCCCTGCGCGAGTCGGGCGTCGCCGTGTGGGTGACGAAGATCGAGACGGTGGAGGAGGCGTTCGCGTCGCTGGCGCGGATGTTCGCCGTGGCCTGCCGCACCCGGCCACCCGCATGGCTGGAGGCCGCGCGGGAGGCGTGGCGGGCGCCCTTCGAGGGGGCGCGGCGGACGGCGGTCGTCCCGATCTGGCGGCGGCCGTGGATGGTGGTGGGGCGCGACACGTTCACCGGCGACGTGCTCAGGCGGCTCGGCGTGGACAACCTGTACGCCGCCCACCCCGAGCGCTACCCCAAGATCCCGCTCGCCGAGCTGAACGAGCGGCGGCCCGACCTGGTGGTCCTGCCCGACGAGCCGTACGCCTTCTCCGGGGCCGACGGGCCCGAGGCGTTCCCCGGGCACACGTGCGCGCTGGTCAGCGGGCGGCTGCTCACCTGGTACGGCCCCTCGCTCGTCCAGGCCCCCGCCCTCCTGCGCCAGGCCCTCGGCTAGCGCGGCGGAGGCGGCGGTCAGCGGACGGCCGTGGCCAGGGCGGCGTCCACCGAGGTGGGGGAGAGCACGTGCTCCATGACGATCACGGCCATCCCGACGATCCCGGCCCGGTCGCCGAGCGAGCTGGTGACGATCTCCAGGTTCCTGGTCGTATACGGCAGGCTGCGCCGGTAGACGATCTCCCTGATCCCCGTCAGGTAGTGCTCCCTGGTCTCCGCCATGTCCCCGGCCAGCACCAGCACGCCCGGGTTGAGCAGGCTGACCGCGGTGGCCAGCACGACGCCCAGCGTGCGCCCGCCCTCCTGGACGCGCGCGATGGCCTCGGGATCGCCCGCCTGCACGAGCCTGACCACGTCCCGGCTGTAGTCGAGGCCCAGGTCCGCGGCGAGGGCGTGGCCGCTGGCGAGCGAGGCCACGCAGCCGCGCGAGCCGCAGGTGCAGACCCGGGCGTCGGTCTCGGCCAACCGCACGTGCCCGATGTTCCCCGCGGCCTCCTCGACCCCGTGGTAGATCTGCCCGTCGAGGATGATGCCGGTCCCGATCCCGGTGGACACCTTGATGAGGACCAGCGAGTCGGTGTCGCGCCATGACGTCCACCACTCGCCCAGCGCCATCGCGTTGGCGTCGTTCTCCACGAGGATGGGCACGTCGTACGTCGAGCCGATGGCCGCGGCCACCGGGTGGTCGTCCCACCCCGGCATCAGGAACGACCTGATCACCCGCCCGGTGGTGTGGTCGACCGACCCCGGCACGTCCAGCCCGATCCCGCAGACGTCGCCGGTCGGCCGCCCCGCCCGGTCGAGCAGCCGCTGGAACGCCTGCCGCACCCACGACAGCACGGCCTCCGGCCCGAGTTCGATGCGCATCTCGGTGTGCTCCTCGACCAACGGCCGGGCGGCCAGGTCGGTGAGCGCCACCCTGGCGTGGGTGGCGCCCAGGTCGGCCACCAGCAGCAGGCGCCTGGTGGCGTCCACGTCGAGCACCGAGGGCGGTCGCCCGCCCCCGGAGGTGCCGACGCCGGACTCGTGGATGTAGCCCGCGTCGATGAGCCGGTCGACGCGGTCGGTGATCGTCGAGCGGGACAGGCCGGTGCCCTCGATCAGTTCTTTGCGGGTACGGCAGGAGCCACTGCGGATGAGCTGGAGGATCTGCCCTGCCGTCAGCATGGTCTATCCCTTCTCCGCTCCCGCGGTGAGGCCCGCCGTCAGCAGTCGCTCGCCGGCGAAGAACACGATCACGATGGGCAGCGTGAGCACCACCGATCCTGCCATCAGGACCGTCGTCGGGATCTCTATGCTGCCCGCGAGCTGAGAGAGCCCCAGGGACACCGTCCAGTTCTCCCGCCTGTCCACGAGGAAGAGCAGGGCGAACAGGAACTCGTTCCACGCGATCATGAACGCGTAGAGGCCGGTGGCCATCAGCGCGGGCTTGGACAACGGCAGCACCACGCGCCAGATGGTCGACAACCTCGTGCACCCGTCGATCGCGGCCGCTTCCTCCACGCTCTGCGGCACGGTCTCGAAGTAGTTGCGGAGCATGTATACCGTGACAGGCACTGTTTGCGCGATATACACGAGGATCAGTCCTATGAGAGATCCGCGCAGCCCGATCATCGTGAAGAGCACGAACAGCGGGATGGCCAGCACGATCGCCGGGAAGAGGTAGACCGCGAGGAACAGGAAGTGCACCTGCCGCCGGCCGAAGAAGCGCAGCCGCGCGACCGCGTACGCGCCCGGGATCGAGATCAGCAGCGTGACCGCGACCGAGGCCACCGCGACGATCGTGCTGTTCCTGAGGAAGGTCAGGAAGCCCTGCCGGGTCAGCACGTCGACGTAGGTGTCGAGGGTGAGGCTGCGCGGCCACAGCGAGCCGGGATCCAGGATCAGCTCCTGGATGTCGCGTACGGACAGCATCACCATGTAGCAGAACGGGAACGCGGTGATCAGGAAGAGGAACGCGACCACCACCGGCTTGAGCACCTTGAGCAGGCCCCGCTCGAACCTATCCCTGCTCACGTTCACCCCCCGAGAAGAACCTCAGGTAGATCGCCAGGAAGACGACCAGGAAGACCGCCAGCACGATCGCCTGCGCCGCCGACGCGCCGATGTCGTCGCGCGAGGTCAGGAAGTTGTAGACGCGCACGCTGACCACCTCGGTGCCGGCCCCGCCGCCGGTCAGCAGGTAGACGTCGTCGAACTTGGTGAACGTGAACACGAACCGCAGCACCGACAGCAGCGCGATGATCCGCCAGAGCTGCGGCATGATCACGTACCGGAAGCGCTGGGTGGGGGTGGCGCCGTCGACCACCGCGGCCTCGTCCAGCTCGGCCGGCAGCGCCTGGAGCCGGGCCAGGATGAACAGGAACGCGAACGGGAAGTACCGCCACGCCTCGAAGGCGATCACCGTGAGCAGCGCCACGGGCACCTGTACGCCCAGGATCTCGCCCCTGGCCTGGGAGAGGAACGCGATCGGCTCGCTCAGCCAGGTGTTGACGATGCCGTACTGGGGGTTGAGCATCGTCTCCCACAGGAACGCCACCGCCACCACCGGGGCCACGTACGGGATCAGGATCGAGGCCCTGACCAGGGTCCGCCCCCTGAACCTGTCGCGCAGCGCCAGCGCGGTCACCAGCCCGATCGCGATCGACAGCGCCGTGCCCGCGACGGTGTAGACGAGCGTGTTGACCAGCGACGACCAGAAGCCCGGCTCGGAGACGACGTAGAAGAAGTTCTCCAGCGTGTAGTGTCCGAAGATCCCCACCCGCCGGATGTTGATCAGCCGCACGTCCTGGAACGCCAGCATGACCGCCCACAGCAGCGGCAGCACCACCACGACGAGCGTGATGACCAGCGTCGGCGAGATGAGCGCGAGCCCGGCGCGCCCCTCCTGCTCACGCAGCGTCCGCCCGCGCCGCGCCCGGCGCCGCGCCGGAGGAGCGGGCGGCCTGGCCGTGCGGGGAGGCGTGGCGGTCACTGCCGGATCCCGCGCTTGATCGTCTCCACGTCGGTCTTGGCCTGCGCCGCGGCGGCCTGCGGGGTGAGCGACCCGTCCACGATCTCGCTGAGCGCCTTGGGCACGGGCAGCTCACCCATCGTGGCGCCGACCAGCTTGCCCTGCCCCTGCGGGATGCCCCATCGGGCGAAGGTGTCGGGGCTGGTGCGCAGGGCGTCGAGCACGTCGGCCGGGTAGACGTCGGCCAGCGGCTTCTTGGTGTCGACCCCGGCGGGCAGCTTGTTCCACACGTCCTCGAAGCCCCTGCGGGTCGGGAACTTGCCCTCCGGCGCCATCCCGATCCAGCGCTCGTAGCCCTCGTTCATCATGAAGGAGACGAACTTGCTCGCCGAGTCGGTGGCGGCGTCGCGGGTGATCGCCCAGGAGACGATCTCGCCGTACTGCGCGGGCGCGCTCCCGTCGGGCCCCTTGAGCGCGGTGACGACGCCGGTGTGCCTGGCCAGCCACTCGGGGTCCGCGCGGCACTCGGGGCAGCTCGGCAGTGCGTCCTTGCGCAGCCCGGCCAGCTCGTCGAGGATGAACGACGACCAGATCGTCATGGCCGACTTCCCGGCGAAATACGTGGCCCGGGTGGAGTCGACGTCCTGCTTGCCCTTGACGGAGTAGTCCTCGGCCAGCTTCGCGTAGAAGCCGAACGCCCGCACGCACTGCGGCGAGTCGAGCGTGACGTTCCCGGCGTCGTCGACGAGCTGGCAGCCGTTGGCCAGCGCCACGTGCTCGAAGCTCTGGGCGGTGAACGAGTCTTTCGGCGCGATGGCGAGCGTGATCCCCGCGACCCCGCCCGTGTTCAGCCTGGCCGCCGCGGCCTCCAGCGCCTCGTAGGTGTCTGGTGGCCGCAGCCCCGCCTTCTCGAACAGGTCCTTGCGGTACAGGATGAGCTGCGCCCACCCGTCGCTCGGCACCGCGAGCAGCTTGCCGCCCGAGCTGTCGAGCTCCAGCGCCCGCGGCGAGAACGTGTCACGCCCGAGCTGGTCGACGATCCTGCCCGGCGTCTCGGTGTCGAGCAGGTCGTTGGCCTCCATCTCGCGGATGGAGGCCAGCGGCAGGGCGCCGATCACGTCGGGCAGGTCGTCGGCCGCCGCGGCGGCGGTGAGCGTCTGGCTGAACTGGTCTTCGGCCACGCCGACCAGATTCACCTTGATCCCGGTCTTCCTGGTGAAGTCGGCGGCGATCGCGTTCTGGACCGCCATCCGGTCCTGGAGGTTCTCCTCGGTCCAGACCGTGATCTCGTTGCTCGTGGACGACTTCTCGCCACCGCCGTCCCCGCAGGCCGTCAGCGAGACGGCGGCCAGCAGTGCGACGGAGAGGACGGCGGTAACCTTGGTCGGCATGGCACGCTCCTCCGGTTGGGGTTATGCCGCCCTTACCCGTGCACGAGAGGCCGCAACGTGCGGTAGGCGATACCGAGACCGGTCTGTACCCTGTCCGTGCTGCCGCTCCAGACCGGGTCCTCGTGCTCCACGGAGACCACCCCGTCGTACCCCCCTTCGTAGAGCGCGTCGATCACCCTGGTCCAGTCGACCTGCCCGAGCCCGGGGACACGGAAGCGGTACCAGCCCTTCTCGCCGCTGATCGGGCCGTGGAAGCCGTACCGGTCGATCTTGCCGGGCAGGAACTGGGTGTCCTTGGCCTGGACGTGCGCGATGTTCGGCACGTACGGGGTCAGCGCGGCGACCGGGTCGATGCCGAGCGCCACCAGGTGTGACGGGTCGTAGTTGAGCTTGAGCCCCAGCGTGAACATCCACTCCCACAGCTCGGGGGAGTAGGCGAGGTTGCCCGGATACCCATCGGGATGCCAGCTCTTCATCACGCAGTTCTCAATGACGATCTCGACCCCGTTCGTCCTGGCGTACGCGACCAGCGGGCCGAAGACGTCCTCGGCGAGCTTGAGGTTGTCGCGCACCGGCAGGGACGGGTCGCGGCCCACGAACGTGCCCACCGTCGGGCAGCCGAGCGCGGCGGCGGCGTCCACGCACCGCCTCACGTGCGCGTTCACCGCAGCCCCTTGCCGAGGGTGCAGATTGTTCTCGTAGTACGCGATCGAGGAAAGCGTGAGTCCGGTCTCCGCGAAGATTCGCCTGACTCGATCACATTCGGTGTCGTCGAAACGATCCACTCTGATGTGATTTCGGTCATCCGTAGACGGCCACCCCGCGACCTCCAGGGCCTCGTAGCCCTGACTCGCGGCCCAGCGTGCTATGTCGGTAAGGTCACTTTCCGGAAGACACGCTGTCAGAAACCCCAATTTCATCAGTCACCTCCGACGGAAGTCGTAGACTTAAGAGTGTTACGAACGCAACTATCGTTTGCAAACACGCACTAAATCTTTGACTTTTGTTTGATCAATAGGCATAAGTGTGGGGAATGCGCGTCATCACCTTCGAGGAGCCAGGCGAAGTCCGCGTCGGCCTGGAGTCACCCGCCGAGCTTGTGGCGGGGGCAGTGCGAGTTCGCACGCTCTATTCCGGAGTCTCAGCGGGCACTGAACTGACCGCCTACCGCGGCACCAATCCATACCTCAATCGCAAGTGGGACACCGAGCGCCGGCTCTTCGTCGAAGGCCAGACGCACGCCTACCCGCTGGCCGGGTGGGGCTACCAGGAGGTAGGCGAGGTGGTGGAGGCCGCGCCCGATGTGGCCGACCCCCCGGTCGGCAGCCTCGTGTGGGGCATCTGGGGCCACCGGGCCGAGGCCGTCGTCCCCGCCGACAAGCTCGTCGGGCACGTGATCCCGCCCGGCGCCGACCCCCTGACCGGCGTCTTCGCCCGGGTGGGCGCGATCGCGCTCAACGGCGTGCACGCCGCCGACGTGCACCTCGGCGATCAGCTCGCGATCTTCGGCCAGGGCGTCATCGGGCTGCTCGCCACCCGCCTGGCTGTGCTCAGCGGCGCCCGCGTGGTCGCCGCCGACGCCATCCCCGACCGGCTGGAGCTGGCCAGGAGGTTCGGCGCCGCCGAGACGTTCGACATCTCCTCGGGGTCGGTGGCCGAGTTCATGCGCAAGCGCGTCGAGGGCGCCGACACCGTCATCGAGCTGAGCGGCACCCACGCCGGCCTGCACGAGGCCATCAGGACCGTGCGCAGGGGCGGGCGCGTCGTGGCCGCCGGCTTCTACCAGGGCGACGCCGTCGGGCTGCGCCTCGGCGAGGAGTTCCACCACAACCAGGTCCAGCTCGTCTCCTCCCAGATCGGCGGCGTCGCCTCGTGGCTCGCCCACCGGTGGGACGTCGAGCGCATGCAGCGCACGTTCATGGAGCTCGTCCACCGCGGAGAGGTCGCCGCGGGGGAGCTGATCAGCCACGTCGTGCCCGTGGACCGGGCCGCCGAGGCCTTCGACCTGCTCGACAAGCACCAGTCCGAGGTGCTCCAGCTCGTCTTCGAATTCAAGGAGTGACAGTGAAGCTCGCCGTACAGGAGCAGCTTCTGCCTGGCCGTACACTGCAGGAGAAGTACGCCTTCGCGGTCGACGCCGGGTTCGACGCCATCGAACTGCGAGGCAAGGGCGATTTCCACTTCGCCGGCCGCCTGACCGAGCTCAAGCGGGCGCTGGCCGACGGCGTGGTCATGCCGACGGTGTGCGTGGAGATGTCCCACTTCATCGGCGACTTCGACCCCGCCAGGCGCAAGGACGCCATCCAGCAGCTCAGGTCGCAGCTCACGGTGATCGGCGAGCTGGGCGGCCTGGGCGTCATGACGCCCGCCTCCTGGGGCCAGTTCTCGCGCAGGCTGCCCCCGTTCGAGCCGCCGCGCAGCCCCGAGGAGGACCGCGAGGTGCTGGCCGAGGCGCTGGGCGTCCTGGGCGAGCACGCGCAGCGCAACGGCGTGCTGATCATGCTGGAGCCGCTCAACCGCTACGAGAACCACATGGTCAACACGCTGGCCGAGGCCGTCTCGTACTGCTCGATGGACTCGATCAGGATCGTCGGCGACACCTACCACATGAACATCGAGGAGGACGACCCCTGCCGCGCCCTCATCGACGCGGCCCCCTACCTGGCGCACATGCAGATCAGCGAGTCGAACAGGAACCAGCCGGGCACCGGTCACCTCGACTGGGGCGCGCAACTGGCCACGCTCGACGCCGTCGGCTACGACGGCTATCTCGCGCTCGAATGCCGGCTGCGCGGCGAGCCCGAGATCGTCCTTCCCCAGACCGCAGCCTTCATCAGGAAATATCTATGATCATTCGCGACGCGGTGCGTGTCCTGGCCAGCAATTGGGACGGCACCTACACAGTCCCTTCACGTCGCCTCTATCCCCATCAGTGGAGCTGGGACTCCGCCTTCACCGCGATCGGCAACGCCCGCTGGTCGCCGCGACGGGCCAGGCTGGAGCTGCTGTCCCTGTTCGGCGCCCAGTGGGGCGACGGCCGGGTGCCGCACATCGTGTTCAACCCCGAGGTGCCGGAGGGCGCCTACTTCCCCGGCCCCGAGTTCTGGCGGACGCGGGCGCCGTCCGGGGTGGAGACGTCCGGCATCGTCCAGCCGCCGGTGCACGCGCTGGCCGCGTGGAAGACGTACCTGGCCGAGCCCGACCCCGGGTTCCTGCGCCGGATCTACCCCCGGCTGGTGGCGCAGCAGGAGTTCCTGCGCGCGCAGCGGCGCTCCCCCGAAGGGCTCATCTCGATCGTGCACCCCTGGGAGTCGGGCATGGACAACAGCCCGGCGTGGGACCTGCCGCTGCGTGCGGTGGTGACGCGGCCGACCGGGTTCGTCCGCCGGGACCTGGCGACCGTGAGCGCCGACGAGCGGCCCACCGACCGCGACTACGAGCTGTACGTCACGCTGTCCGCCGCCTACCGGGACTCGGGCTACACCGAGCCGGGCGCGTTCCAGGTCGAGTGCCCGCTGTTCAACACCGCGTACGGGCTGGCGGAGTCGACGCTGGCCGACATCGCGCGCGAGTGCGGGCTCGACCCCGAGCCCCACGAGCGCGAGGCCGAGGCGATGACCTGCGCCATGATCGAGCACCTCTGGGACGGCGGCCTCTTCCAGGCCCGCGACGTGCGCACCGGGGCGATGATCCGCTCCAGCAGCGCGGCCGGGCTGACCCCGCTCGTGCTGACCGGCCTGCCGCCGCGGATCTCCTTGGCGCTGGTGGCGAGCGCGCTCGACCGGTTCGGGCTCAAGGACATGATGCTGCCCAGCTACGCCCCCGACGCGCCCGGGTTCGACCAGGCCCGCTACTGGCGGGGCCCGAGCTGGATCAACCTGGGCTGGCTCGTCTGGCACGGGCTGAAGGACCACCGCCCCGACCTGGCCAGGCCGCTGGCCGAGGCGATGGTGCGGGCGGTGAGCCTGGCGGGCTTTCGCGAGTATTTCGACCCGCTCACGCTGCAGGGGCACGGCTGCCGCGACTTCAGTTGGTCAGCCGCCCTCGTCCTCGACCTCGTCGCAGAGTACAGCCTGGACGCTCTGAAGCCGTCTGGCCGCGAGATCGGTCAGCAGCCGTGGAGCGTCGGGGAAGCCGACGACGTCGGTGATCACGTGCTCGCGTAGCCGCCCGCCCCGCTCCCTGAGCAGCGCGACGGTCTCGTGCGAGAGCCGTTCCCTGTCCCAGGCGTGCGCCAGGCCGCGGGGCACCCGGCCGATCTGGGCGCAGCGCACGGTCAGCCCGTTGTGGTGGAACTCCTCGCCGAGCCGCACCTCCTGGGCGCCCTGCGTGTAGAAGGCCAGGTCGACCAGCGTGCCCTGGGGGCGCAGCAGGCGCAGCCCGAGGGCCAGCGCCCTGGCCTGGCCGCGGCACTGGAAGACCACGTCGGCGCCGCGGTCGTTGGGGCCGTGGCGCCAGCGGCGCTTGAGGGTGACGGCCGGGTCCTCGTCGGACAGCCCGTCGGCGGCCAGCACGTCGGCGCCCAGGGCCGCCGCCACGGCGAGCCGGTCGGGGGTCTCGTCCACGACCACGACCTCCGCCGCGCCGCCCGAGAGGGCGAAGCAGGTCGTGAGCAGCCCGACCACGCCCGCGCCGACGACCGCGACGCGCCGCCCGCGTACGCCGTCGCCCAGGTGCCGCACGGCCGGGCCGTGCAGGTCGTGGGCGGCGTGCAGGAGTCCGTTGGCGCAGATCGGGCCCATGTGGGCGACGTAGACGCCGAGGACGGGGTCGAGGTCGTCGGGCAGCTCCACGAACCTGTCGATCATCGGGTCGGCCACGTACGCCGTGCGGTGCCCGTACGCCATGGCGACCAGCGCGCCCTCGGGCACGGCCCGCGTCCGCGTCTCGACCACGAAGCCGACCTGCATGTAGCCGATGCCGCGCACCGGGTACGACACCGACGGCGCGCCCTCCATGAACAGCCCGAGCGCCGGGTCCCACGACGCGCCGAGGTAGGGGTTGGTGCCCTTGACGTAGGTCAGCTCGGTGCCCGCCGAGACGCCGCTGTGCGTGGTGGCCACCATGAACCCGCCGTCGGGCAGGTCGGGCAGCTTCTCCTCGACCAGGCACACCTCGCCCGGCGCCTCGATGCTGAGCACTGTGCTCACCGTCTCACTGGTCATCGAGCATCACCGGCCTCCGTTCGGCTGCGGATCGAGCGAGCGCCAGCGCCAGACGGTGAGTGCGCAACGCCTCACCGTACGGTACGCGGACATCGGCCGCCCTGCCCTGCACCGCGTTGACGAACTCCCGGTCCACCCGGATCTTCGCCTGGCCGTCGTCCTCGATGACGCGCTCGCCGTCCACCAGCAGCCGGGTCTCGCTGAGTTCCAGCGCGATGCCGTCGGCGCACACCTCCAGCCCCACCCGGTGCTTGCGGGTGAGCAGGCAGGAGGTGGCCAGCAGCCCGGCGGCCCCCTCCGCGAAGCGCAAGACCGCCGAGGTGGCCCGGTCGACCTCACCGTCCACGGTGTTCTCGACGGGCACCGCGTGCACCATGGACACCTCTCCCACCAGCAGCCGCGCCAGGTCCAGGACGTGCACCGCCTGCTCCACGATCTGGCCGCCGGACCGGTGGCGGTCCAGCCACCAGCCGACCGGGGGCACCTTGTCCAGCCAGTGGCCGAGCGCGAGGCGTACGGGGCGGCCGGCGAGCAGGTCGTGTGCCCGTCCGACGACGTCGAGGTAACGCCAGTGATGGCCGACGGCGGACGGCAGAGATCGCCGTTCGATTTCGGACGCGATGTTTTCTGCGGTTTGGAGGTCTAGAGAAAGGGGTTTTTCTACAAAAATCGGGAGATTGCACGACAGAACATCATGTTCCGGGTTACCGTGCGCGAAAGGAGGCACACATACATAGACAGCATCCAGACCTCCGGCACTGAGCAGGTCGGCATGGCCGCCATAGGCGGGGGATCCGTGCTTCGAGGCCAGCGCCTCGGCCCTGCGTAGATCGGTGTCGGCGATTCCAGCGATCGTCACATCGGGGAACGCGGACAGTACGTCCGCATGACGGGCAGCGACATTTCCGGCACCTATGATGCCGACACGGGTCATTGGGGACACAATCCGGCATATGCCACGTCTGGGAGCATTCAAACAAAAATGTTCGAATGCCTATAGATCGGGCATAAGCCGTGACCCTCATGAGATCGGGGCTGATGCATGGAGAAAGATCTGCAAGCCTTGGCCAAGGTCCAAGAATGGTACGGCCCGCACTCGAGCACCGCTGCCGAGTGGCCGGTGGACGCCTTAATGGCGGTCAAGGGAAACACCACGGTGAGCGTGGTCCTGCCTGCGCGGGACGAGGAGAGCACCGTGGGGGATATCGTCACGGTCATCCGCCGTGACCTCGTCGAGCGCGTGGCACTGGTCGACGAGGTCCTCGTCGTCGACTCCAACTCGACCGACGCCACCGCAGAACGGGCCCGCCAGGCCGGGGCCCGCGTGGTGGCGCAGGATCAGGTGCTCTCCCACCTCGTGGAACCGCTCACGGGCAAGGGGGAGGCCCTGTGGAAAGGTTTGGCGGCCTCCACGGGCGACATCGTCGTCTACATCGACTCGGACCTGCGCAGCTTCGGCGCGCACTACGTGTCGGGCCTGGTGGGGCCGCTGCTCAAGCACGGTGACCTCCAGTTCGTCAAGGCCACGTACGAGCGGCCGTACACCGGCGCGGACGGTGTCGTCCAGCGGGGCGGCGGCGGGCGCGTGACCGAACTGGTGGCCCGGCCGCTGCTCAACATGTTCTGGCCGGAACTGGCCGGCTTCGCCCAGCCGCTGGGCGGCGAGTACGCGGCCCGGCGCGTGGTGCTCGAACAGGTGCCGTACGTCACCGAGTACGGCGTCGAGTTCGGTCTCCTCGTCGACCTGCTGCACCTCGTCGGGCTCGACGCGATGGCCCAGGTGGATCTGGGTCACCGTACGCACACCCATCAGTCGATGGCCGCGCTCGGCCGGATGGCGGGACAGATCATCCTCACCGCCTGGTCCCGGCTGGAGCGGCAGGGCCGCGTGCTCGCGTCGGAGCCTCCGGCGCACACGCTGTTGCAGTTCGGGCTGCAGGGACAGTCCGCGCTGGTGGACGTGGCCGTGGCAGAGCGACCGCCGCTCGCCTCCCTCGTACCAGAGGAGGACGTCGCATGAAAGTCCTGGTGAACGCGGGGCCGTGGCTGGCGGTTCCGCCCCCCGGCTACGGCGGGATCGAGAACGTGCTGGCCACACTCGTGCCGGCGCTGCGCGAGCGCGGGGTCAGCGTGGTGCTGGCCTCGGTGGGCGCGAGCACGCTGGAGGTGGACGAGCTGCTCTGCGCGTACGACGACGGTCAGTTCACCGAGCTGCAGAAACCGTACAACCAGGTCATGGGCATCGCCCACGCCCACCTCGCCCGGGTGGTGGACGAACTGCGGCGGCGCGACGACATCGACCTCGTGCACGACCACGTCGAGGTGGTCGGCCCGGCCGTGCTGTCGGCGCTGGGCGGCCCGCCCGTCCTCCACACCCTCCACTGGGATCTGCGCAAGCACCCCGCCTTCTATGGAGCGTTCCCGTCGTCGATCGCCGTCAGCGGCGTCTCTGAGTCGCAGCTCGCCCGCGCCCCCGACGCCCTGCGCGCCGCCGCGCTCGGCGCCGTCCACCTGGCCACCCCGCTGGCCGATCGCGACGTGCGGGTGGAGCGCGAGGACTACCTGGTGGTGATGGGCCGGGTCTGCGGTCTCAAGGGCCAGCACGTGGCGGCCAGGATCTGCCAGAAGCTCGGTCTCCCGCTCGTCCTGGCCGGTCCCGTGAGCGGCCGCGACACCCCCGCCGAGCTGGACGTCGTCGCCCAGAACCCCTACCACCCGCTGCACAACCATCCCGACGTCCGCTACCACCTCGACCAGGTCTCTCCCTACCTCGACGGCGACCTGGTCAGGTGGATCGGCTCGGTGGGCGGCCAGGCCCGAGACCACCTGTACGCCTCGGCCCGCGCGGCGCTCTTCCCCATCCAGTGGGACGAGCCCGGCGGCACGGCCGTCGTCGAGGCCCTGGCGCTCGGCGTGCCGCCGGTGGGCCTGCGGCGGGGCTGCCTGCCGGAGATCATCGACCACGGCCGCACCGGGTTCCTGGCCGACACCGAGGAGGAACTGGCCGAGCTGGTGCTGCGGGTGGACGAGCTGGACCCCGAGGAGTGCCGCAGGGAGGCCCGGCGCCGCTTCTCCCCCTCGGTGATGGCCGAGCGGTACCTGGAGCTGTACGAGGAGGTGGCGCGCGGAACGGGCACCAGCCCGCGAGCCTAGGAGAACCCCCGCGGCAGGACGGCGACCGGGCAGGCGGAGGCCCGCAGCACCTTCATGGCCAGCTCGCCGAGGAACACCCGATGGGGCTGGGCGTCCTCGCTGGCCGCGCACACCAGCAGCTCGCCCGTCAGCCACTCGACGTCCTGCAGCGCGGCGGTCACGTCGTGGCCCTCGGCCACCTCAGACTCCGCCTCGATCCCGGTCGTCTCCCACGCCAGCCGGACGGCCAGCGCGAGATCGTCCCTGAGCTTGCCCTGGTCGTCCGTGCGCAGGTCGAGGGTGATCAGCCGGAGCGGCACGCCCAGCCGTAGCGCGGCCTGCGCCACCTGCTCGACCGCCGCGTCGCACTGCGGCCGGTGCACGTAGGCGAGGGTGAGGCGGGCGGCCCCGGCGGGCGGCACGTAGCCCGCCGGGGCCAGCATGACCGCCTCGGGCGCCAGGTGGAGCAGGTGGTCGGAGGTGGAGCCGATGGCGATGCGGCCGGGCTGCCCGCTCGCCGCCGAACCCACCACGATCAGGTCGGCCCTGATCCGCCCTGCCAGCACCGACAGCCCGCGCCCGGTGCCCCTGCTCTCGAACGTGAGGAACTCGGCCGGGACCGTCCCCAGCTCCTCGGCCGCGTGCGCCAGGTTGGCCTGCGCCTCGACCGCCAGTCCCGGGCTGCCGGGAGGGTAGATCGTGGCGATCGTCAGCTCGCCGCCGGTGACCCGGGTGATCGCGGCCCCGAGGGCGAGAGCGTCTCGCCCGCCCTGGTCGTTCGCATAGCCGACGATCACGTGCGCTCCGGTCACGAATGCCCTCTTACCCGCGCTGAACTGGGAATACGCGGCTTTGGTCGGATCGTTGTAATCGATTGGAGGCGCAAAGAACGTGAAGATCACCCTTGACACCCGTTTCAACGGGTCCCGCGGTCCCGTCACCCTTCGCGAAGCGGTCCAGCAGCTCAAAGATCGTGACCTGGCCTGCACGGTGGCCTCGGACACCTTGGAGCTGAAGGTCGGTATCTTCGCCGACTGCGTGGAACGCGGGTTCACCCCGCTGCGCAGCGAGATCATGGCCGCCTACTACGTCGCCGAGCGCGACGCCACCACCGAGGCGTTCGACCTAGGGCTGATCACCCGCGGCGAACTGGAGATGAAGCAGGCCGCCCTGGTCCGCCGCCACCTCACCTGAGCCCCCGCACCCAGGCCGGGCCGCTACCTCGTCGCGGCGCCGAACGCGTCCGTCGCCGCGATGAGCCGGTCGAGGACGCCCGGCTCGGAGAAGGCGTGCCCGCCGTCGTCCACCACGTGGAACTCGGCCTCGGGCCACGCCTTGTGCAGGTCCCAGGCCGTCGTCATGGGCGTGCACGCGTCGTAGCGGCCCTGCACGATCACCGCCGGGATGTGCCGGATCTTGCCGACGTCCCTGATGAGCTGGTCGGCGGGGTCGAACCAGCCGCCGTGGGTGAAGTAGTGGTTCTCGATCCTGGAGAACGCGAGGGCCTTGTCGTCCTCGCCGAACTCCGCGACCCGCGCCGGGTCAGGCAGCAGCGAGACCGTGCCGCCCTCCCACTGGGCCCACGCCTTGGCCGCCGCCAGCCTGGCCTCGGCGTCCTGCCCCTCCAGCCGCCTCCTGAACGCGGCGATCAGGTCGCCCCGCTCGTCCTGCGGGATCGGGGCGACGTAGTGCTCCCACAGGTCGGGGAACAGGTGGCTCGCGCCCTCCTGGTAGAACCAGTGCAGCTCCTGGGGGCGCAGGGTGAAGATGCCGCGCAGCACCAGCTCGGTCGTCCTGCCGGGGTGGGTCTGCGCGTACGCGAGCGCCAGCGCGCTGCCCCACGACCCCCCGAACACCTGCCAGCGCTCGATGCCGAGGTGCTCGCGCAGCCGTTCCATGTCGGCCACCAGGTTCCAGGTGGTGTTCGCGCTCAGGTCGGTGGCCGGGTCGGCGGCGTGCGGACGGCTCCGTCCGCAGTTGCGCTGGTCGAACAGGACGATGCGGTAGACCTCGGGGTTCCACTGGCGGCGGTGCTTGGCGTCGCACCCGCCTCCCGGCCCGCCGTGGAGCATCACGGCGGGCTTGCCGTCGGGGTTGCCGCAGACCTCGTAGTGGATCTGGTTGCCGTCGCCCACGTCGAGCAGGCCGGAGTCGTACGGTTCGATGGGTGGGTACAGGTCTCTCATACGCCCTGATCCTTCCGCATCACGGCGGCCGAGTCGCGATACTGGACCTGTGGCACTGGAGACAGCGGCTCTCGCCGTGGGCAGGGCGGTCGGCGACCGGGCGGCCCGGATCTGGCTGACCGCCAGGGCCGGTGCCGAGAGCCGCTCCAAGGACCTCGTCGAGCTGATGCGGGCCCACTTCGCCGACCAGCTCGTCCGGCGCAAGGCCGAGCGCCAGATCGAGGACATCGCGGACTCGGTGACCACGCGGGTGCCGAAGGCGTGCTCCCACGAATACCCAGGGCTGTCCGACGACGACCGCGGGGTCGTGCTGGCCGAGGTGGTCTCGACCCTGACCCGCGCGGACCTGTCCGACGACGCCCTGTTCGCCGCCGACGCCGACCCCGTACGCCTCGCGCGGGCCGTCAGAGCCGCGCTGCCCGCCTCCAAGGACCTGCCCGAGGCCGCCTCCCGGCTGTACGAGCTGGTCCTCGACGAGTGCTGCGACTGCCTGGTGCGCGTCGTCGTCCATCTGCCGGAGTTCCAGCCCCGCGCCGCCGCCGAACTGCTCGCCCGGCTGTCGGGGGTGGGGGAGCAGATCGCCGGCATCCTCGACCGGCTCCCGGCCCGAACTCTCGAAGCGCCGGAGGGCGCCGACCGGGACGCCGAGTTCACCCGGCGCTACCTGGAGCACGTCAGCAGGACTCTCGACACCCTCGACCTCATCGGGGTCCGGGTCGAGCGGTTCACGCCGCGTACGTCGTTGAGCGTCGCGTACATCAGCCTGTCGGTCACCACCGCCCTCTCCCGCTCCCGGTCGCGGGAGGCCCCGATGGAGATGTGGCAGCAGCGCTCCGACGAGCCGTCCACCATGCGCGTGGAGCACGCGCTCGGCCACGGGCGGCGGATGCTGCTCAGGGGAGAGGCGGGCGGCGGCAAGAGCACGCTGCTGCGCTGGCTCGCGATCACCGCCGCCCGGGGCGGGTTCGCCGGCCCACTGGCCGAGTGGAACGGCTGCGTGCCGTTCCTGGTCAAGCTCCGCAGCTACGCCGACCGCGAGCTGCCCAGGCCGGAGCGGTTCCTCGACGGGGTGGCCGACCCGATCACCGGCCTCATGCCGTCCGGATGGGTGCACAGGCAGTTGTCGTCCGGGCGCGCGTTACTCCTGGTGGACGGGGTGGACGAGCTGGCCGGCGGGCAGCGCAGGGCGATCAGGCCGTGGCTGCGCGGGTTGCTGGCCGAGTTCGGCACGACCAAGGTGGTCGTCACCTCCCGGCCCTCGGCGGCCCAGTCGTCATGGCTGGAAGAGGAGGGCTTCGCACCGGCGTTCCTGGAGCAGATGACGCCCTCCGACACGCGGGAGCTGATCAGCCACTGGCACGCGGCGGTCAGAGGTGGCAAGGAGCTGCCCTGCCCACCGGAGATGCTGCCCGTCGTCGAGGCGCGGCTGCTGCAGCACCTGGAGGACCTGCCGAGCCTGCGCTCGCTCGCCGCCACGCCGCTGCTCGCCTCGATGTTGTGCGCGCTCAACCTCGACCGCACGGCCCAACTCCCGCCCAACCGCATGGCCCTGTACGCCGCCGCGATGGAGATGCTGCTCGAACGCCGCGACCTGGAACGCTCGATCCCCAACTACGGGGAGCTCCGGCTGGACCGCGCCCAGAAGCTGCAGATCCTGCAACTGCTGGCGTGGGAGCTGTCGATGGGCAACCGGGTCGAGCTGCCCCTGCGCGCCGCGGCGGCCCGGGTCGAACGCCTGGTGGCCGGGATGCCGCTGGTCGAGGCGGGCGGGGAGGCCGTGCTGCGCTACCTCCTCGACCGCAGCGGGCTGATCAGGGAGCCTGTGGACGGCCGGATCGACTTCGTGCACAGGACCGTGCAGGAATACCTGACGGCGCGGGCCGCGGCCGAGGACGGCGACATCGAGCCGCTCGTCGCCGCCGCCCACCGGGACACGTGGCGGGAGACCGTCGTCATGGCCGCGGGCCACGCCAACGCGCCGCTGCGCCGGGAACTGCTCGCGGGGCTGCTGGGCCGGATCGACCGGGAGCCCCGGCACCGGCGGAGGCTGAAGCTGCTGGTGGCGGCGTGCTTCGAGACGTTGCCGCACGTGCCGGACGACCTGCGCCCCGCCGTGGACGCCTGCGTGAACGACCTCATCCCGCCCCGAGACCTGACCACGGCCCGATCCCTGGCCACCGGGGGAGCGGCGGTGCTCGACCGGCTACCGGCGGACCTCGGCGAGCTTTCGGAGACGGCTGCCGCGGCCACCGTGCGGACGGCCTGGCTGATCAACGGCCAGAAGGCGATGGACGTGCTGGCGCGCTACGCGGGTGACAACCGGCCGATGGTGGAGAGGGATCTGGTGCGAGGCTGGCGGTGCTTCGAGCCGGAAGGTTACGCCAGGAGCGTGCTGTCCCGGATGCCCTCGCTCGACCGTTTGGAGATCGCCACCGTCGGTCAGTATCAGGCACTCCACCACCTTCCCCCTCCCAAGGACATTGGCCTCCAGGGTTTTCCCCCGTCTGACCTGCGCCCGCTGCTGCGCGCTTCCGAGCGCCTGACGACTCTCCGCCTGCGCGGCATCGATCAGGGACCGGACCTGTCGCCGCTGAGCGCGCTGACGAAGCTCGAGTCCCTGACCATCAGCATCAAGCCAATTCTGAGCATCGACTTCCTTTCCTCCATGACCGGCCTGACCGACCTCCTTCTGGATGGGCTCCACGACGTGCGCGATTACCGGGCACTGCGCGAGCTCACACGGCTGGAGTACCTGTACCTCTTCCGTGCGCGGCATCTGGACTCGTGGCACGATGTCCCCCCACTCGATCAGGTGCGTTCATTGGCTCTCGGGAGCGCGCCGATGGTCACTCGACTCCGGGAGATCGTCGAGCGGGCCCCGAACGTGACGGACTTGCACCTGCTCAGCACCGACTTGCTGCCGGACCTGGACGCGTTGGCGGAACTCCCCCTGATTGGCCTTTCGCTCTGGGGCATGCGTGGGCTGGAGGACATCGGCTCTGTCGCGAGGTGTCCGGGACTGGAATACGTCGATCTCGCCGAGACGCAGGTCAGCGATCTGCGCCCGATCGCCTCCCTGCCGCTCCTGACCTCACTGAATCTGTCCAACTGCGCCAACGTGCGGGATCTTTCGCCACTGGCGGGCCTGCCCGAACTGTGCACGTTGTGGCTGCCGGACATCGCGCCCGACGCGGACCTGGCGTCGCTCGCCGACCATCCGACGCTGGAGGAGGTCTATGTGCGGTCCGGTGCGGAACCCCGCAACGCGCGGTTGCTCGGCCCCCGGCTGAAGTACTCCCGCTAGGACCACGAGTACCGGTTCAGGAATGAGCGGTCGCCCGTCGCGTAGTCGTGGAACGCCTGGCGTACCTCCGCCAGGTCCGCGACCATGGCCCGGATGAGGGTGCCCTCCTTGTACTCCAGCTCGAACCCCGGCGACACCTGCAGGAAGTGGCGGCCGAAGTTGACCAGGGCGACGAACGGGTTCTGCGGTGACATCGTGCCCAGCACGTCGTGGACGAGGCCGAGGTCGGGGTCGTTGACGATCATGCCGTCGCCGGTGTGGAGCTGCATGCCCTCGTAGACCCCCAGGGGCGCCACGTTGTGCACCAGGTCGCGCTGGGGGTCGTAGCAGACCAGGCCGTGGGCGCGGGCGGTCGTGAACACCTGCGCGGACAGCTCGTCCATCGTGTCCAGGTCCATCGTCACCAGCACGTGGCCCGGGTAGACCGTGATCTCCCCGGGTAGTTCTTTGGCGACGTCGGGTGCGGGCCCGCCGTCGGGCTCGGTCCGCTTGACCGCCAGGTACGTGGCCCGCGCCTGGTCACGGCTGATCGGCGCCGGCTCGTCCCAGACCATCAACTCAACGCTCATCGGTCCATCTTGACCCACCAGAACCGGCTCCGCCGCACCGCCCGCACAGCGGCGCGCCTCGGCCGGAATGTCGGACCGGCTTTCCGGGCACCTTCTGGTCGTGGCCGACCTGTCCCGGTCGAGCAGGCTGACATCGGGTTGCCGGGTGGAGCGGGGGAACAGACCATGGGAGAGACCGCAAGGGAGCCTCGATGATCGAGATCTGGCCGGGAGACCCTTATCCGCTCGGGGCCACCTACGACGGCGCCGGCACGAACTTCTCCCTCTACACCGAGGTGGCCGACAAGGTCGAGCTGTGCCTGTTCGACGAGGACAACGTCGAGGCGCGGGTGCCGCTCTCCGAGGTCGACGGGTTCATCTGGCACGGCTACCTGCCGGGCATCGGGCCGGGCCAGCGCTACGGCTACCGCGTCCACGGGCCCAGCGACCCGGCCCAGGGGCTGCGCTGCAACCCGAGCAAGCTGCTGCTCGACCCGTACGCGATGGCGATCGAGGGCGGCGTGCACTGGAACGAGGCCGTCTACGGCTACCGGTTCGGCCAGCCCGATCTCAGGAACGACCTCGACTCGGCCCCTTACGTGCCGCGTTCGATCGTGATCAACCCGTTCTTCGGGTGGGGGCACGACCGGCCGCCCGCCACGCCGTACCACGACACCGTGATCTACGAGGCGCACGTGCGCGGGCTGACGGTCAGCCATCCCAAGATTCCCCGGCACCTGCGCGGCACGTACGCGGCGCTCGGGCATCCCGAGATCCTCGACCACCTCACCAAGCTGGGCGTGACGGCGCTGGAGCTGATGCCGGTGCACCAGTTCGTCACCGACCACATCCTGGAGCAGCGCGGCCTGTCCAACTACTGGGGCTACGACTCGATCGGGTTCTTCGCGCCGCACAACCGCTACTCCAGCCAGGGGCAGCGGGGCGGGCAGGTGCTGGAGTTCAAGGCGATGGTGCGCTCGCTGCACGAGGCGGGCATCGAGGTCATCCTCGACGTCGTCTACAACCACACCGCCGAGGGCAACCACCTGGGGCCGACGCTGGGGTTCAGGGGGATCGACAACCTCAGCTACTACCGGCTGGTCGAGAACGACAAGCGTTACTACATGGACACCACGGGCACGGGCAACAGCCTGCTCATGCGCTCGCCGCACGTCCTGCAGATGATCATGGACTCGCTCCGCTACTGGGTCATCGAGATGCACGTCGACGGGTTCAGGTTCGACCTGGCCTCGACGCTGGCCAGGGAGCTGCACGAGGTCGACCGGCTGAGCGCGTTCTTCGACCTGGTGCAGCAGGACCCGGTGCTGTCGCAGGTCAAGCTGATCGCCGAGCCGTGGGACGTGGGCCCCGGCGGCTACCAGGTCGGCAACTTCCCCTCGCGCTGGACGGAGTGGAACGGCCGCTACCGCGACACGATCCGCGACCTGTGGCGGGGGCAGGCGGCCACGCTGCCCGAGTTCGGCTCCCGGTTCACCGGGTCGAGCGACCTGTACAAGGACGACAGCCGCCGCCCTGCCGCCTCGATCAACTTCGTGACCTGCCACGACGGGTTCACGCTGAGAGACCTGGTGTCGTACGACCACAAGCACAACGAGGCCAACAAGGAGGGCAACCGCGACGGCACCGACGACAACCGGTCCTGGAACTGCGGCGAGGAGGGCCCGGCGGGCATCGCCGTCGAGTCGCTGCGCGAGCAGCAGAAGCGCAACTTCCTCACCACCCTGTTCCTGTCGCAGGGCGTGCCGATGCTCTGCCACGGCGACGAGCTGGGCCGCACCCAGCGGGGCAACAACAACGGCTACTGCCAGGACAACGAGCTGACCTGGGTCGACTGGTCGGACGTGCGGGAGAACTGGCTGCTGCTCGAGTTCACCCAGAGTCTGGCCGAGCTGCGCAAGAAGCATCCCGTCTTCCGGCGCAGGCGCTTCTTCTACGGCAAGCCGGTACGCGGGCTGAGCGACATCGCCTGGCTCACCCCGTCGGGCGAGGAGATGACCGACGGTGACTGGACCGTCGGGTACGCCAAGTCCCTGGCCGTCTTCCTCAACGGCGACGCCATCACCGAGCCCGACCGGCGCGGCCGGCCGATCAGGGACGACTCGTTCCTGCTGCTGTTCAACGCCCACTACGACCCCATCACCTTCACGATCCCCGAGGACTACGGCGAGATGTGGCACACGGAGATCGACACGGCCCTGCCGATCAGGCTCGACGCGCGGATGGTCAAGGCGGGCGACGCCATCGCCGTGCCGGGACGCAGCGTACGGGTGCTGCGCCGTGTCTAGGCCCACCTCCACCTACCGCGTGCAGCTCACCCCCGACTTCGGCTTCGCGCAGGTCGCCGAGATCGCCGGTTACCTGCGCGACCTCGGCGTGAGCCACGTGTACCTGTCGCCGATCCTGCAGTCCACGCCCGGGTCGCGGCACGGCTACGACGTCACCGACCACTCCAGGATCAGGGAGGAGTTCGGCGGCGCCACGGGCTTCAGGGAGATGGCGCAGCAGCTCGCCGGGCACGACCTGGGCATCGTGCTCGACCTCGTGCCCAACCACATGAACACGGTGAACGCCCAGTTCTGGTCGGTGCTCAGGGGCGGTCCCGGCTCGCCGTACGCGCACTGGTTCGACATCGACTGGGTGGACGGCGAGGTCGCGCTGCCCGTACTGGGGGACGACACGCGACCGGTCGTGGACGGCGACGTCCTGCGCTACCACGACCACGCCTTCCCGCACCCCGGCCACTACCGCCTGGCCGGTTGGCGGGAGGGGCCCGGCTACCGGCGCTTCTTCGACGTGTCGTCGCTGATCGGGCTGCGGGTCGAGGACCCGTCGGTGCTGTTCGCCACGCACGAGGTGATCTTCTGGCTGCTCGACGAGGGCCTGGTGGACGGGCTGCGCGTCGACCACCCCGACGGCCTGGCCGACCCGCGCGGCTACCTGGAACGGCTGCGCGAGCGGGCGGGCGACGCCTGGACGGTCGTGGAGAAGATCCTCATCGGGCCCGAGCGGCTGCCGGCCGACTGGCCGTGCGACGGCACCACCGGCTACGACGTGCTCAACCGCGTCAACGGCCTCTTCGTCGACCCGGCGGGCGGGACGCCGCTGGTGCGGCTGTTCACGGAGCTGACCGGGCAGCCGTCCGTCTACCGGCCGGTCATGGCCCGGTCGAAGCGGGAGGTGCTGGACCTGTTCTTCGGGGCCGAGGTGGACCGGCTGGCCAGGGCCACCGCCTGCGACCCGGCCGCCGTGCGCGAGCTGCTCGCCGCGATGCCGGTCTACCGGGCGTACGTGGTGCCGGGGCAGCCGCCGCCGCCCGAGTCGGTGGAGATCGTGGAGATGGCCGCCGAGTCCTGCTCGCCCGCCGTGCGGCCGCTGGTCCGCGAGGTCCTGTACGGCTCGGCCGAGTCGATCGTGCGCTTCCAGCAGACGTGCGGCCCGGTCATGGCCAAGGGCGTGGAGGACACGGCGCTCTACCGGTGGTTCCCGCTGGCGTGCCTGAACGAGGTGGGCGGGGAGCCGGACAGGTTCGGGGTGCCGGTGGAGGAGTTCCACGACTTCTGCGGGGAAATGTCCCCGTACACGATGACCACGCTGTCCACGCACGACACCAAGCGGTCGGAGGACGTGCGGGCCCGGCTGTCGGTGTTGTCGGAGATGCCGGGGGAGTGGGCGGCGGCGGTGGCCGAATGGTCGGCGCAGGTGAGCTTCGACCCCCACCTCGACTACCTGGCCTGGCAGAACCTCATGGCGGCCTGGCCGATCTCGGCCGAGCGGTTCGCCGATCACCTGCTCAAGGCCGCGCGGGAGGCCAAGACCGCGACCTCCTGGGTGAGTCCCGACCCGTCCTATGAGCGGCGGCTGCGGGCCTTCGCCGAGGCGGCCGTGCGCCTGCCGGTCGGGAAGTTCACCGAGCGCATCGACCCGTACGCGATGTCCAACTCGCTGGGGGCCAAGCTCGTGCAGCTCATGATGCCGGGGGTGCCGGACGTCTACCAGGGCAACGAGACGACCGACTTCTCGCTGGTCGATCCGGACAACCGGCGGCCCGTCTCCTATCTGCGCAAGCCCGAGACCGCCTGGGACTCCGCCAAGCTCCTGGTCACCACCCAGGCGCTGCGGCTGCGCAGGAGGCTGGGCGGCGCGGCCCCCTACCTGCCGCTGCGGGCCGAGGGGGCGCGGGCCGAGCACGTGATCGCCTTCGCCCGGGGTGAACGACCGGGCGCCGTCGCCGTCGCCACCCGGCTGCCCGTGGGCCTGGCCGTCTCCGGCTGGGGCGCCACGACCTTGACGTTGCCCTCGGGCGACTGGCGGGACCTGCTCACCGGCGGCCTGCACACCGGACGGATCCCGCTCGCCCATCTGCTCGGTCAGTATCCGGTCTCACTCCTGGAGAGACATGATCTTTGAGGTCTGGGCGCCGAAGGCCACGGCGGTCGACGTGTACGTCCTGGGGGCGCGGCGGGCGATGTCCCCCGGGGCGGACGGCTGGTGGTCGGCCGACGTGGCGGGGGCCGGGCACGGCACCCGGTACGCGTTCGTGGTGGACGGCGACGGGCCGTACCCGGACCCGCGCTCGCGGCGGCAGCCGGAGGGCGTCTTCGGGCCGAGCGCGGTCTACGACCATGACCGTTTCACCTGGTCCGACCACGACTGGAAGGGCCGCGACCTGCGCGGGGCGGTGATCTACGAGCTGCACGTCGGGACGTTCACGCCCGAGGGGACGTTCGCGGCGGCCGTCGAGAAGCTGCCGCACCTGGTGGAGCTGTGCGTGGACCTCGTGGAGGTCATGCCGGTGGCACCCGTGCCGGGCGGGCGCAACTGGGGGTACGACGGGGTCGATCTCTATGCCGTGAACGAGACGTACGGGGGGCCCGACGGGCTCAAGTCGTTCGTGGACGCCTGTCATCGGGCCGGGATCGGGGTCGTTCTGGACGTGGTTTACAACCATCTCGGGCCGTCGGGGAACTTCCTGCACCCGTTCGGGCCGTACTTTTCTGGATTTGACGGCAGCTACTGGGGTGAAGCGGTCAATCTGGATGGGCCGGGGTCCGACGAGGTGCGGCGCTACCTCATCGGCAACGCGCTGCAGTGGCTGCGCGACTACCACATCGACGGGCTGCGCCTGGACGCCGTGCACGCGCTGCACGACAGGCGCGCCCGGCACCTGCTGGCCGAGCTGTCGGAGGAGGTCGACGCGCTGGCCTGCTCCGTCGGCCGCCCGCTGTCCCTGATCGCCGAGTCCGACCTCAACGACCCGCGCATGGTCCGCTCGCTCGACGCCGGAGGGCTGGGCATGACGGCGCAGTGGGACGACGACGTCCACCACGCCCTGCACTGCGCGGTCAGCGGCGAATCCCACGGCTACTACCGGGACTTCGCCCAGCTCACCGCGCTGGCCAAGGTGCTGACGCGCGGGGTCCTGCACGACGGCGGCCACTCCAGCTTCCGCTCCCGCGCGCACGGCCGTCCCTTCGACGGGGTGCCCGGCCATCGCCTGGTCGCCTGCCTGCAGAACCACGACCAGATCGGCAACCGGCCCGTCGGCGACCGCCTCCCGATCCCGGCGCTCAAACTCGGTGCCGGACTGCTGCTGACCTCGCCGTTCACGCCGATGCTGTTCATGGGGGAGGAGTGGGGGGCGCGCTCGCCGTTCCAGTTCTTCTCCGACCACGTGGAGCCGGAGCTGCGCGACAGCGAGGGGGCGCGGAGGGAGCGGGAGTTCGACGGGTTCGGGTACGTGTGGCAGGCTCCCGACCCCTCGGACGAGGAGACGTTCCTGCGCTCCAAGCTGGACTGGGGCGAGGTGAAGGAGGAGGCGCACTGGTCGCTGCTGTGCTGGTACCGCGACCTGATCGCGCTGCGCAAGGCACTGCCCGAGCTGTCGGACCCGCGCCTGGACCGGGTGCGGGTGGAGGTGGACCCGCAGGGGAAGTGGCTGCTGATGTGGCGGGGGGAGCTGGCGGTGACGGTGAACTTCGCCCAGGAGTCGGTGACGCTGCCGCTGTCACCGGGGACGGTGCTGCTGGCCTCGGACGAGCCGGTGGCGGCGGGCGAGGAGGGGCTGCGGCTGCCGGCCCAGTCGATGGCCGTCATCCGCCCCGCCTGACCGGCTCGCTGGTTGTGGATATCGCCCCGTCCTCCACAGAACGCCGTTCCACTCCCCGTGGGCCGCCCACCGTCGACGATCCTGAGTGCCTCCCGGCCCCCTACGCACGGAGGACTCAGACCCATGAAGATCGACCTTCCCCTGCCCGGCGCCATGACGTCCCTCTTCGTCGTCGCGATGGAGCACCTGCCCTTCGACGTCCGCTCGTTCGTCCCATGGCGGATCGGCGGGCCGTACAAGAGGGCCGCGATCACGGCGGTGGCCAACGGCACGCTGACGGTCACCCACCACGCGAGCCCGTGGAAACCCGTCGAGGCGGGCCTCGCCGACGACGAAAGACGCCGCCTGCGCCGCACCGGGCATCATCTGGTGGTCTCCGCCACCGCGCCGCCGCACAAGCTCCCCACCGCCGTGCAGGTGGCCCGTGCCGCCGCCCGGGCGCTGGCCCGCGAATGCGACGGCCTCCTCATCGACCCGCTGACCGGCTCGACCATCGTCACGTGCGGCAGATGCGCGGGCGAGCCCACGATCTTCCGGCTCGACGACGACTGGCTGGCCTGGGACGTCCAGGTCCACGACGCCGCGACCTGCCCGCCCTGGGACCCGCGCGACACGGGGGCGTGCGACTGCCTGCGCGTCACGTCGAGGGGTCTGCGCCGCTTCGCGCTCCCCGAGATCACCCTCGACGGCGCCGCCTGCGCCCACAACCTGTGCGCGACGAACCTTCTCCGTACGGTGGCGGGCCGCCTCGTCACCGACCACCTGTCCTACCTCGCCGGTCATCCGGAGGCCACGGTCCGCAGGATCGACGACGTCGTCCACATACAGACCGCCGACCAGCCCGACGGCGGGCATCCCTTCGGTGTCCGGCTCACTCCTTACGACGCCGACGTGGGCGAGCTGGGCCGCACCGGCAGCATCCGCCGTCTGAAGATCGGCCCCGTGCCCGGCGCCGGCCGGCTCACCTGCCTCAAGGTCGGACCACCGTCCGGCTTCACCGGCTCACTCAATGACTGGCTCTGCGCCACCCAGGCGTCTCAGCCCGCCACCCTGACCCCGATCGACCGCCGCCCACCCGACCCGGCCCACGCCGTGGCCGCCTGATCACCCTGCGGTCCACGCCGTGGGTCCGGTCGGACGGTCCACGCGGTGGGCTCCGGCTGGGCGGTCCACGTCGTGGGTCCGGTCGGGCGGTCGTTGCCGTGGGCTCCGGTGGGGCGGCCGTGCCTGTTCAGGCGGAGGGCACCAGGTCGCGGCGGCGCAGGCACGCCAGCCCCGCCGCGGCCAGGGCGGCGGCGAGCGCCGTGAGCCCCAGCAGTGGCGGCGCCGGTGACGAGGCGTCGCCCAGCAGCAGGGCGGGCACGTGCACGAACGGCGAAAGGTTGAGCACGCCCCCGGTGGCCAGCTTGAACTCCGCGAGCAGGTCCACGACGAGAAACAGGCCGAGCACGGTCCAGCTCACGGCCATCGCCGACCGGGGCAGCACACCGAAGAGCAGCGTCGCGATCCCGACCACGATCCAGACCGCGGGCAGGTAGGCCAGCGTGGCCACGGTGACACGGGCCACGTCGCCGTCGTAGGTGAGCCCCGCCATGGCGCCCAGCACGGCCAGCAGCAGCACCGGGCTCGCCAGGGCGTACACCAGATGGCTCAGCGCCCAGCGCATCCGGCCGACGGGGGTCGACAGCAGCAGCTCGGCCCGGCCCGCCGCCTCCTCGGTACGGGCGCGCAGCGCCGACACCAGCGCCGCCCCCGTGACGAGCTGGCTGAGCACGTACATCACGAACGTGAAGAACACGTCCGAGATGTGGGCGTCGGCGCCGCCGACGGTCGCGGCCAGCTCGCGGAACTGGGGCGTGTCCAACTGGGCGTCCAACCCGCGCGCCGCCACGCCGAGCAGGGCGCCCAGCAGGCCGAAACCGATCGCGAAGCCCGCGAGCGTGCCCCGGTGGAGCTGCCCGGCCAGGCCGAACGCGCCCGACAGCGTCCCGGTGGCGGGCCCTGGGCGGATGGACACCAGGCCCCCGGCCAGGTCGCGCCGCGTGGACAGCGCGAACGCGGCCGCCGCCAGGGCGACGACGAACGCCACGATCACCCCCAGCACCCACCACTGGTCACCGGCGTAGGGCTTGGTCAGCCGGACCCATCCGAACGGCGACACCCAGGCCAGCCAGCCGATGCCGCCCGCGTCGGCCAGCGAGCGCAGCGCGAAGAACAGGCCGCCGACGGCGATCGCGATGCCGCGCGCCGTGCCGGACGAGGAGGTGAGCTGGGCGGTGACGGCGGCCACGGCCGCGAACACCCAGCCGCCCCCGGCCGTGGACAGCCCGAACAACACCGACGAACCCGCGGGCAGGCCGGTCGCGACCAGGGCGGGCACCGACAGCACGCCCAGCAGCAGGTTGGCGGCCAGCACGACCGCGAGCGCGGCGGCCAGCGGGGCGTGCCGGCCGACGACCCCCGACGACAGCAGCTCGCGCCGGCCGGTCTCCTCCTCGACCCGGGTGTGCCTGATCACCAGCAGGATGCTGACCAGCCCGCCGATCATCGCGAGTGACGAGCCGAGCGTCCAGGCGGTCAGGCCGCCGACACTCGCGTCGTAGATGTGGCCGCGCATGGCCAACTGCGCCGGGTTGCCCGCCGAGGCCGCCGCGAAGGCGTCACGGGCGGCCTGGTCGGCGTACAGGTCGGTGGTGGCGGAGGCGATGCTCGTCGGCATCACCGCGCTGATCACGATCCACACCGGCAGCAGCACGCGGTCTCTGCGCAGAACGAGCCGGATCAGTGCCCAGGTGCCGGTCATCCGGCCGCTCCCTCGTAGTGCCGCAGGAACAGCTCCTCCAGCGTCGGCGGCTGCGTGGTCAGGGTGCGTACGCCCGCCCTGGCCAGCTCGGCGAGCACCGCGGTGAGCGCGTCACCGTCCACCTGGCAGCGCAGCCGGGCGCCGTCGACGGTCAGGTCGTGCACGCCCGCCAGCGCGGCCAGGCCGGGCGCGGGCCCGATCAGCTCGGCCGTCACCGAAGTACGGGTGAGGTGGCGCAGGTCGGCCAGGCTGCCCGACTCGACGGTACGGCCGGCGCGGATGATGCTGACGCGGTCGCACAGCGTCTCGACCTCCGACAGGATGTGGCTGGACAGCAGCACGGTGCGGCCGGCGCGCTTCTCCCGCAGGACGCAGTCGTTGAAGACCGCCTCCATCAGCGGGTCGAGGCCCGAGGTCGGCTCGTCCAGCACCAGCAGCTCCGCGTCGGAGGCGAAGGCGGCCACCAGCGCCACCTTCTGCCGGTTGCCCTTGGAGTAGGTGCGGCACTTCTTGCGCGGGTCGAGCTCGAAGCGTTCGAGCAGCTCGGCGCGTCGCTCGGGGTCGAGGCCGCCGTGTACCCTGCCGAGCAGGTCGATGACCTCGCCGCCGGTCAGCGACGGCCACAGGGTGACGTCGCCGGGCACGTAGGCGAGCCTGCGGTGCAGCTCGGTGGCGTCGTGCCACGGGTCGCCGCCCAGTAATGTCATCCGGCCGCCGTCGGCGCGCATCTGGCCCAGCAGGATACGGATGGTGGTGGTCTTGCCCGCACCGTTCGGGCCGAGGAAACCGTGCACCTCGCCCGCCTCGACGGTGAGATCGAGCCCGTCCAGGGCCCTGGCCCGGCCGAAGGTCTTGACCAGGCCCTCGGCACGCACAGCGGCGTTCATCGTTGTCCCTCGTACTTCTCCAAGCCGGTCCGCGCCTGTTCGAACAGCTCGCGGCCGAGGAATTCCGGTCTGATCAGGTCGAGCTGGGCCTTTCCCACGCGCAGCACGCCCTCCAAGGCGTAGACGTCCGTGTCCAGCGCGCGGGAGACGTGCTCGTGCAGCACCGTGATGCCCAGCTTCATCGCCGTCAGGACGGTAGCGCGGGCGCGGTGGTCGGCCTCGGTGCGGTCGTCGCGGGCGAGATGCTGCTCCGTCACGCGGACCAGCTCGTCGAACAGCTCCGCGGCGGCGGGGGAGCCGTCGACGAGCGCGCGGCCGAGATATTTCATCAGGGGCGGCGCGGTGCGGTGCACGTTGTCGACGAACTCGGGCTTGTCCAGGTTGCGGCCGGTGATGCCGGCGTCGACCTGTTCGCGCATGTAGCTGAGGACGTACTCGTCGCACGCGTGTCTCAGCGCCTCCTTGGTGCCGAAGTGGTGCTGCACCAGGCCGGGCGAGACTTTGGCGGCCTCGGCGATGCCGCGGATCGTGGTGGCCTTGACGCCCTGCTCCGCGAACAACGCCATCGCGGCGTCGCGGATGCGGGCTCGCGTCGTCAGGTCCTCTTCAGAGATTGGTCGCACGTCCAGGATTCTATACAGATGTATTGGATGCTGTGCAAGTGTTCAGGGCCTCACGTGGCCGGGCTCACAATGGGTGAGGCTGGTGTGACTGTTTTGGTCTACTTTGATGGGAAAAGTGGATGATTGTCCTGAACCAAATGAGGCGGTGGACGCGTCCAAGTGACGTGATCCCGTTCGAGATGATCGACGAAGACCTGCGCACGGCACGTCGGCGGGCGCATCGCTGGGAGGAACTGGAGGGACGCCGTACGGTGGTGTCCGCCCTCATGCGGGAGGCCCAACGGGAGCTGGACGCGGCCGAGGTGTGGGATCAGGCGGGCGTGGCCATGCGGGAGTCCAGGGTGGGCGCGTACCGGATGGTGCTGGCGACGGTGCGGCGCGAGCTGGCCGAGGTGGGCCCGGCCAGGGAGCTCTACGAGGAGTTGCTGCTGCGCGAGGAGCGCCGGTTGACCGATTCGGCCGATCCGCGCGGCGCCGAACTGCTGGGCATCGGCCGGCTCTTGGCCGAGCTGGACGTGGAACTGCCCGCCGGGGAACGTGCCAGAGCGGCCGGGCTCGCGCTCCTGGACGGAGCCGGGGACCGGGAGGAGACGCTGGCCGAGTTCGCGCGACGGGCCGAAGCCGTGGGCATGAGTGTTCCCGCCCAGGCGGGGAGTGGTGGTGACGTCGAGGTCGAACAGGTGGTGAAGCGGTTGGGGGAGCGCTGCCGCGAGCTGAAACGACTGCGCGACAGGTTGCACGCCCGCCGTGAGGCCCTCCTCCTCGGCTGAGAACTCACGCCCCCGCCCCTCGGAAGGCCCCTCGGAAGCGAAGGAGGGCTGGGCCGATCGTGGGCGGGGTCAGCGGCTGAGGATTCGGCGCAGGACGCGTTCCAGGGTGGCTGCCGGATTCGCGTCCGCCTCCGGTGAGCGCCAGGCCACGTAGCCGTCCGGCCGCACCAGTACGGCGCCGCCCCCGCTGACGCCGTACCGCTCCAGGAACCGCCCGTCCACGTCCAGCAGCTCGTCGTCCACCGGCAGCCGCGTCAGCTCCACGCCGAGCCGCTCCTTGACCTGCCGCCCCGCGTCCATCCACGCCTGCCCGCCCTGCTTGGCCGCCATCAGCACGAACCCCGAGCCGAACAGGTCGATCGTGGACATGAGCTGCCCGTCCCAGTCGAGCACCACGTGCGGGGCCCGGCTGCCGGGCCGCCCGTTCGGCGCGCGCGGGTCCTCCAGGATCGAGCCGTCGTCCCCGGGCTCGTCGATGATCGCCGTGGAGTGGTAGCGGTGTCCGAGGAGGGCGCCGATCGGGTCCTCCAGGGGTTCCGGATAACCGGCCCGGGCCGCTGGGGGCATGCGCGCGCCGAGGTCGGCGAGTTGGGCGTCGGCGGTCAGCTTGCCGATCGGGCGGCGTTCGGCGTCGTAGGTGTCCAGGAATCCGGGCCCGGCCTGCCCCGTGAGCACCAGCCACAGCCGCCAGGCCAGGTCGCACCCGTCCTGCAGGGCCGTGCTGCCGCCCTGCCCGCCGGTCGGCGGCATGGTGTGGGCGGCGTCGCCGGCGAAGAACACCCGCCCCGCCCGGTACGTGTCGGCCACCAGGTGCGCGATGCCGATCATGGACCGGTCGAGCACCCGTACGTCGAGGTCGGGCCGGCCGGTCGCCAGGCGGACCAGCTCGACGCAGTGCTCCTCGGTGAAGTCGGCCGCGCTCTCGCCCTCGGCGAGGTTGACGCCGAGCACGTGGGCCCCGACTCCGGTGCCGGTCACGATCACGCCGGTGAAGACGTCGTTGCGCAGGTACCAGAGCGTCACCTCCCGCTCCCGTACCAGCTCGGACAGGTCGGCGTCGAACATGATCGAGCACATCTGGCCCAGCGGCCCGCGGCCCGAGGTGGGGACGTTCAGCGACTCGCGCAGCGGGCTGCGGTGCCCGTCGGCGGCCACCACGTAGTCGGCCCGTACGATGCGGTCGCCGTCCTTGTCCCGGATCACCGCGGTCACTCCGGCGGAGTCCTCTTCCAGGGAGACCAGCTCGGTGGAGAAACGCAGGTCGGCGCCCAGCTCCTCGGCCTTGACCCGCAGGACGCGCTCGATCTCGGCCTGTGGCGCCCCGACCATGGCGACGGGCGTGAGGTCGGCCAGGAAGGCGAACTCCTCCTGCTCGTCGTGGATGATCATGTGGGGGTCCGGGTCGGTCAGGCTCTCTGCGACCGCGATGCGCATGTTCTCGCCGATCCCGGCCCAGATGCCGGCCAGCTCCTCCTCGATCCCCGGTACGACCCGCAGCAGCTCCACCGCGCGCGGCCCGACGCCGAACGCCTTGGGCTGGACGGAGGTGCCCGGATGGCGTTCGACCACCATGACGGGCACGTCACGCCAGGCCAGCAGCGTCGCGGCGCTCAGGCCCGCGTATCCGCCGCCGACCACCAGGACCGGCACTCGCTCTTGTTCCATTGATATCCACCTCCGAGAACGCGTACTATCGCGTCTGTGTGCCGAGCGACACGATATGTCGCGTCTACGGAGCGAGTCAAGATATATCTCGAAAAAGGGGATTTGGGGGCCGCTCCACATGAAGAAGCCCCCGGCGGGCGGGGGCCGAAAGGGGCTCGGGAGGGGAGACGTTCCAGCGATTCGACAGGGACTCAGGGGAGGTGGCGTTCCGGCGATTCGACAGGGGGTCAGGGGAGGTGGCGTTCCAGCGATTCGACCTTGGACGTCATGGCGTCCGTGACGCCCTGCCGCAGGTCGGCCTTGAGCACCAGGCCCACCCGGGGAGCGACCTCGGCCACGGCGTCGACGGCCCGCTTGACCACGTCCATGACCTCGTCCCACTCACCCTCGATCGTGGTGAACATCGCGTCGGTGTGGTTGGGCAGCCCGCTGTCACGGACGACCTTGACGGCGCGGGCGACGGGCTCGGCGACCCCTTCGCCGACGCCCAGCGGGGTGATGGAGAATGCGACGATCATCGAGTGCCCTCTCAGCGGGTGCCGGACGATCTCGATCTTAACCAGCGAAAAGCCACGACGTGGGAACGCCGTGGCTGCCGCCGTACGTCACACGTGGTCGTGCTCTTCTTCGACCTCTTCCTCGCCCGGCTCCTCGGACGGCTCCACGCCCAGCACGGCCTCGCGGGGCTCGATCTCGCTGATGTGATCGACGAGCTGCAGCACGTGGTCGGGCTCGATCAGCCACTGCAGCGCGGAGGCGCCGCTGTCGTCGGAGGCGACCAGTTCGGCCTGCTCGGTGCGCTCCTCGTCGGTGAGATCAGCGTCGGGGTGCCTGATCTCGGCGAGCGCCGCGGCCTGCAGCGCGTCCATGTCGAGCACCTCGACGGTCAGTTCGACCGTGAGGCGCAGGAACTTCGGTTCATCACTCATGGCGAAGATGCTAGGGCAGCTTCCACTCGACGGGTGTGGCGCCTTGCTGGGTGAGCAGCTCATTGGCCCGGCTGAACGGCCGCGAGCCGAAGAACCCGCTGCGTGCCGACAGGGGAGAGGGGTGAGCGGACTCGACGCGCGGCACCTGGCCGAGCATCGGGGCGAGGTTGCGGGCGTCGCGGCCCCACAGGATGGCGACCATCGGCTTGTCGCGCGCCACGAGCGCGTGGATGGCCTGCTCGGTGACCTGCTCCCAGCCCTTGCCCCGGTGTGAGGCGGGCTTGCCGGGCATCACGGTGAGCACCCTGTTGAGCAGCAGGACGCCCTGCTCGGCCCACGGCGTCAGGTCGCCGTTGGCGGGCCGGGGGAGGCCGAGGTCGGTCTCCATCTCCTTGTAGATGTTGACCAGGCTGCCCGGCAGCGGCCGCACGTCGGGGGCCACCGAGAACGA
The DNA here is from genome assembly GCF_055586305.1 of Nonomuraea sp. NPDC051298. NCBI lineage: Bacteria > Bacillati > Actinomycetota > Actinomycetes > Streptosporangiales > Streptosporangiaceae > Nonomuraea > Nonomuraea sp. NPDC051298. The sequence continues at coordinate 321,614 of NZ_JBVJIM010000004.1, read as the reverse complement.
CAGCCCGACGGGGTGGCCGGGGGTGGGGTAGGGGTCCTGGCCCACGATCAGCACCTTGACCTCGTCGAAGGGCTGGCTGAAAGCACGCAGCACGTGGGCGCCGGCGGGCAGGTATTGCCTGCCCTCGGCGATTTCCTTACGCAGGAAATCGCCCATCTGGGCGATCTGCTCGGAGACGGGCTCGAGCGCACGCGCCCATCCCGCTTCGACGACTTCGTTCAGTGGAAGACCGGCCATGGCCGTTGAGCTTAGCCAGGTCTGGTACGGCTTGCGGCCGAAACCTCGGCGCAAGCCGTACCAGAATGATCACGACCCCGGTTCACCAGGTACGACCAGGCGGCCGGTCACTTCACGGAACCGGCCATCATGCCCTGGACGAAGTACCGCTGGAACGCGAAGAACATGATCAGCGGCACGATCAGCGACATGAACGCACCCGACGAGAGGATGTCGACGTTCGACCCGAACTGCCGCATCTGAGACTGCAGATACTTGGTCATCGGCTGGTTGCCCGAGTCGGCGAAGACCAGCGCGATGAGCATGTCGTTCCACACCCACAGGAACTGGAAGATGCCCAGCGAGGCGATGGCGGGCTTGCCCAGCGGGAAGACCACCGTGGCGAAGATCTTCCACTCCGACGCGCCGTCCATGCGCGCCGCCTCCAGGAGCGAGGAGGGGATGCCGACGAAGAAGTTCCGCAGCAGGAAGATCGCGAACGGCAGGCCGAAGGCCACGTGGAACAGCACCACTCCTGGGATGCTGCCGAAGATCTCGGCGCCGCCGTAGAGCACGGCGATGGGGATCAGCGCGATCTGGATGGGCACGATCAGCAGCCCGACCACGATCAGGAAGCCCAGGTCCCGGCCGGGGAAGTCCATCCACGCGAACGCGTACGCCGCCATGGCCGCGATGCCGATCACCAGGACGGTCGTCGGCACCGTGATCAGGATGGTGTTCCAGAACGACCCGGTGAATCCGCTGCCGAGCAGGTTCTGGTAGTTCCTGATGGTCAGCTCGGCCGGCTTGGTGAAGACCGTCCACCAGCCCTCGGCGTTGTTGACCTGCGTCGTCCGCAACGACACGACCAGCAGGCCCAGCGTCGGCACCAGCCAGAACAGGCCCAGCACCACCATGATCACCTGGACGGCGCCGCCGCCCACGCGATCGACGATCTTGCTGAGCACGCCCCTGCGCGGCGCGCCCGACTCCATCCCGGACGACTTGGGCCGCGCGGCGGCCGTCGTGGTCGTCATGACTCTCCCCTCCTGAACCGCCTGATGTTCATGACCATGAAGGGAAGCACCAGGATCAGCAGGAAGATGGCGAGCGCGCTGCCCAGCCCCTGGTTGTTCCCGCCGCCGAACGACACGCGCCACATCTCCAGCGCGACCACGTTCGCCTGCGGCTGGACCGAGGAGGGCGCGATGATGAACACCAGGTCGAACACCTTCAGGGTATTGATGATCATCGTGACGAACACGACGAGCAGCACCGGCGACAGCAGCGGCACCGTGATCTTGCGGAACACCTGCCACTCCGTGGCGCCGTCGATGCGGGCCGCCTCCAGCGCGTCACGGGGGATCGCCGCCAGACCGGCCGCGAGCAGCACCATCGCGAACCCGGCCCACACCCAGACGAACGCGCCGATGATCGCGGGCGTGATCAGCGTCGGGCCGAGCCAGGTCAGGCCGGAGTAGGCGGCCTCGAAGTTCGACTGCGGCAGCCGTACGACGTAGGAGCCGGCCGGCAGTCCCTCGAAGCGGAACGATCCGTTCGCCGCCGTCGTCGCGGTCGCCGCGACCTCGCCGTTCTGGACCGCCTCGACGGTCATGCCGGGCAGGCCCTTCTCGGTGGCGTCCAACTCGTTGTTGGTGCCGCCGCCCCCCGGCGTGAAGTCGAACCAGACGGTCCCCGACACGCCGTCGGGGATCGCGGGGGCCTGCGCGGCCTCGGCGGAGGCGGGCACCAGCTCCTGCTTGACGCCCACGATCGGGATCAGCACCGGCTGGCCCGCCTGGGCGGGCTGCTTGGTGACGACCGCGCCGTCCTGGGCGGCGACCGGTGACTCGTCGCCCTCGCGCGGCCGGGCCTCGGGATAGCCCTGCGCGGAGGAGAACGTGTCGTGCACGGTGGTCAGCACCGCGTTCGCCAGGCCCCGCTCGGGGTCCTCCTCGTAGACGAGGCGGAAGATGACGCCCGCCGCCATCAGCGAGACCGCCATCGGCATGAACACGATCAGTTTGAACGCGGTCGCCCACTTGATGCGCTCGGTCAGCACCGCGAAGATCAGGCCCAGCATGGTGACGATGATCGGAGCGATCACGACCCAGATGAGGTTGTTGCGGACCGTGGTCAGCATGGCCTGGTCGGTGAAGATCGTCAGGTAGTTGCCCAGGCCCACGAACCCGGTGCCCGTCGCGTCGAACAGGCTACGGAACACGGAGTAGACGATCGGGTAGACCACCCAGATGCCCAGCAGCAGCGCCGCCGGGAGGAGGAAGGCGATGGCGACCGCCGGCGAGGGGCCGAGGCGTAGTTTGGTGCGGGGGGTATCAGCCGGTCCGGTGGGGGGCCCGCCCGCGACGTGCGCGGGCGGGCTCTGCCGGCCGTCCAACCGTTCGGTCACGGCCTTACCTCTTTACTTCCAGGCCTTCTTGGCCTCGGCTTCGAGCGCCTCCTGGGTGCCCTTGACGTCGCTCGGGTCGCGCAGGAAGTCCTGGAGGACCTTCCACTCGCCCTTGCCGTCGGTGGCGCCGAACGCGCTGGGGGCGAGGTCGGACATGTCGTAGCGGACGGAGTCGCCGGCCGAGACGATGGTCTGGCCGAGCGCCTTGGTCAGCTCGTCGGGGTAGTTGTCGGGGGAGACGTTCTTGTTCGGCGACAGGTAGCCGGGCAGCTTGGCCCAGACCTCGCCGCCCTCCTTGGAGGCCAGGTACTGCAGCAGCGCCATGGCGCCGGGCGACTCCTTCATGGCCACCGCGACGTCGCCGCCGAGGACGACCGGGGCGGTGTCACCGACCTTGGGGAACGGGAAGTATTTCGCCTCCTCGCCCACCTTGGCGCCCGACTGCAGGGCCTCGACGGCCACGAAGTCGGCCTCGATGACCATGGCGCCCTTCTTGTTGCTGTAGACCTCGCTCACGCAGGTGGGGAAGTCGGTCTGCAGGGCGCCGGAGCTGCCGCCGGCCACGAACTCGTTCTTGCCGACGATCTGCGCGATCTTCTCCAGCGCGGTCGCCACGCTCGGGTCGGTCCACGGGATCTCGTGCTTGGAGAGCTTGTCGTAGTTCTCCGGGCCCGCGCTCGACAGGTAGACGTTCTCGAACAGGTCGGTCAGCGTCCAGCCGGAGGCGCCGCAGACGGAGAACGGCGGGGTGCCGGAGTCGGCGATCGTCTGCGCGTTCTTGACCAGTTCGTCCCAGGTGGTGGCCGGCTGGACGCCCGCGTCCTGGTACGCCGTCGAGCTGTACCAGACCAGCGACTTGTGCGCCGCCTTGATCAGCACGCCGTAGACCTGGCCGCCGGCCGAGCCCAGCTCCTTCCAGTACGGGGTGTAGTTGGTGTCGATCTCCTGGATGATCTCGGGGGCCAGGGGCTTGAGCGCGTCCTGGTCGGCGTACTGCTGGACCAGGCCGGGCTGGGGCAGGATGGCGACGTCCGGCGGGTTCTTGCCCTGGATGCGCGGGCCGAGGTAGGCGCCGGTGTCCTCGCCGGTGGAGGCATAGGTGACCTCGGCGCCGGTCTTCTCGGTGAACGCCTTGAGCACCTGCTCGAAGTTCTTCTGCTCGGCACCGGTCCACTTGGCGGCGACCTCGAGCTTCACACCCGCGAGCGGCTTGGCGCCGCCGTCGGTCGCGGGCGCCGATCCCGACGCGGCGGGCTCGGTCGTTGTCGGAGCGTTGCCGCAGGCGGCGACCGCTACCGCGAGCCCGGCCAGGATCGCTGCTGCTCTGCCTTTTCGCATGGCTGCCTCACTGAGTTCTGATGATCTCTTCGAGTTCGGACTTCATGGAGACCGCGACGTCGTCGGCGGTCTCGGGGGATGGGTTGGCGAGCGCCTTGGCGACCGAACTGGCGATCACCAGGCTGACCTGGGTGTAGTTGGCGCTCACCGGCCGCGGTTTGGCGGCGAGGATGCTCTCCTTGAGCACGGGGAGGTAGGGGAAGCGCTTGATGAGGTCGGGGTCGTCGTACAGCTCCGTCCACACGGGCGGGAACGAGCCCTCGGTGAGGACCCGGCGCTCGTTCTCCAGGCTCGTGAAGTAGCGGATGAACTCCTGGGCGGTGTGCTGGTTCTTGGAGTAGGCGCTGATGGCCAGGTTCACGCCGCCCAGGGTGCTGGAGCCGGGGCCGTCGAGGCCGGGCAGCCGGGTCACGCCCAGCTTGTCGCCCAGCCGGGCCTTGGCCGGTCCGTACGCGTGCGGCCAGTTGCGGGCGAAGGCCAGCTCGCCCTCCTGGAAGGCCAGGCGGGACTCCTCCTCCTTGTAGCTCAGCGCCTTCTTCGGGATCCAGCCCTCGCGCAGCCCCTGGAGCAGGAACTCGAGCGCGGTCCCGCCCGTGGCGGGGTCGAAGGTCACCGCCGTGCCATCCCGGCTGATGATCTCCCCGCCGGCCGACTGCACGGCCTCGGAGAAGTTGACCGTGAGCCCTTCGTAGGCCAGGAACTGCCCGGCGTAGCCTCCTACGTCGTGCTTCTTGTCGATCTCTCGTGACTGGTCGCGAAGCTCGGCCCAGGTTTTGGGCGGCTTGTCGACCAGGTCGGTCCGGTAGTAGAGCAGGCCCGCGTTGCTCGTGTACGGGACGGCCCAGAGCTTGTTCTTGTAGACGGCCGTCTCCACGACCGGCGGCAGGAACCTGTCGAGCGGGAACGACCCGCGCTCCAGGGGGATGATCCAGCCGTTGTCCGCGAATTCGGCGGTCCACACCACGTCAAGCCCGAGCACGTCGTACCGGCTGCTCTGGGCCTGTAGGTTGGCCGCCATCTGAGCGCGTTGCTCGTCGGCGGCCTCGGGCAGCTCCAGCAGCGTCACCTTCTCGGCCGGATGGGCCTGGTTCCAGCGGTCCAGCAGGGGTTGCAGGTACGCCGTGGTGTCGCGTCCGGTGGCGAACGTGATCGGCCCGGTTCCGCCCGTCGCCGTCTCGCCGCCGCCCGTGTCGCCCGCAGCAGTGCATCCGGCCGCCAGGGTTACGGCCAGCAGCACCAGCAGCGAGCGAGGCACCCTGTTTCCTCCGTGTTCACAGTGATTTACATACGTGTTAGGTAGATGCATTCATGTTATGCACACCTGTAATCTTGAGGTCAACGGATTGCTCCGTAACGCATACGTAACAGGAGCGGGGAGGAGGGGCGGTGCGGCTTCACCTGCTGGCGCTCCTGGCGAAGGAGCCGGCCCACGGCTACGAGCTGAAACAGGCCCTGGAGCAGACCTTCGGCAGCGCCTATCCCTCGCCCAACATCGGGCAGATCTACGTCACCCTCGGCAGGCTGGAGAAGGACGGGCTGGTGCGGGCGGTCGACGTCGAGCAGTCCAACCGGCCCAACAAGAAGGTCTATTATCTGACGGCCAAGGGCCGTGAGGTGCTCGTGACCTGGGTCGACGAGCCGACCGAAGGCCCCAGGGTGCGTGACGAGTTCTTCATGAAGCTCGTGCTCGCCCCGCTCACCGGCATCGCCGACCGCATGGCGCTGATCAGCCGGCAGCGCCGCCACTACCTGTCCCTCATGAGTGATCTCAACGACCTCCTGGCCCGCACGCCGCCGACCGACCGGGTGGCGATGCTGCTCATCGAGGGCGCCATGTTGCACCTGCAGGCAGATCTTGACTGGCTGACCCGATGCCAGGAGGATCTGGCATGAGCGCGGTGGTGAAAACGGTCAATCTGGTCAAAATCTACCAGGACGGTGCGGTCCCCGTGCCTGCCGTGCGCGGGGTGGATCTGCAGGTCGAGCCGGGCGAGTTCGTCGCGGTGATGGGCCCGTCCGGGTCCGGGAAGTCCACGCTCGTCCACATGCTGGGCGGGCTCGACACCCGTACGAGCGGGGAGATCTGGCTCGACGACAAGCGCGTCGACACCCTGTCGGAGAGCGCGTGGGCGCTCCTGCGGCGCAAGAAGATCGGGTTCGTCTTCCAGTTCTTCAACCTGGTCGCCAACATGACCGTCGGCGACAACGTCGAGCTGCCCGCGCTGCTGGCCGGGGCCTCGCCCAAGGTGGCCCGCGAGCGCCGCGAGAGCCTGCTGGCCGCGCTCAACCTGACCGACCGGGCCGACGCCGCGCCCGCCCAGCTCTCCGGCGGCGAGCAGCAGCGCGTCGCCCTGGCCAGGGCGCTGGCCAACCAGCCCAGCCTGCTGCTGGCCGACGAGCCCACCGGCAACCTCGACAGCCGCAACACCCGCGACGTCCTCAACCTGCTCAGCAAGGTGCACAAGGAGGGCCAGAGCATCGTCATGGTCACCCACGACGCCCGCGTGGCGAGCCTGGCCGACCGGCTGGTGTCGCTGTTCGACGGCGAGATCGTGGACGACGGCCGCATCGCGCGCCGCCGTACCCGCACGGCCGGAGAGGTGATCGACCTCCGGTGAGCGACACATGAGCACCGCGCTGGCCGGCAGCCGGTGGATCAGGGCCGACCTGCGGGCGAGGAAGGGCCAGGCGGTGCTGACCGTGCTGGCCGTGGCCGGCATCGTGGCCGCGCTGATCACCGCGGCGACCCTGCTCGAAGAGGGCACCAACCCGTGGCGCAGCCTCTTCGCCCAGACCGACGGGGCCCACGTCTGGCTCTACACCAAGAACAGCCCCCAGGTGGCCCTGGGCGGCATCGAGGGCGTGACGCAGACCGCGGGGCCGTACCGGTCGGCTCCGGTCACCGTGGCGCGGGACGGCAAGAAGGAGCCCGCGGCGCTGCGCGCCATGCCCGCCGCCCCGCCCGCGGTGGCCCACCCCGTGGTGGCCGAGGGCAGGTGGCTCGACCCGGCCCAGCCCGACGGGGTGGTCGTCGAGCGCTCCTTCGCCGGGTCACTCAGGCTCAGGATCGGCGACCCGTTCACGATCATCGCGCTCAGCGGCGAGCGCCACACCCTCTACGTACGCGGCATCGCCGACTCCGCCGAGCAGGGCTTCTACCCCGAGTGGACCCCCGGCCTGGCCTACGTGCTGCCCGCCATGCTCGACCGCGTCGAGCCCATGCTGGGCCGCAGCGAATGGGTCACCGGGCTGCGCCTGGCCGACGCCGAGGCGTCCCAGGTCGTCTCCCAGCGGGTCGTGGTCATGCTGGAGGACCACCTGCAGCGCGTCTACACCTGGCGCGAGGTCAGGGCCGCGATGGAGCTGGACAACCGGCTGCTGGGCACGCTGCTGGCGCTGTTCGGCGTGGCCGGGCTGGTGGCCGCCGCGCTCGCGCTGGCCAACGCCGCCGGCGGCCGGGTGCTCGGCCAGCTCCGCGACCTGGCCACGCTCAAGTCGATGGGCTTCACCCGCGGCCAGGTGGCGCTGCTGCTCCTGGTCGAGCACGGCGCGCTCGGGCTGCTGGGCGTCGTCGTGGGCGCCTTCGCGGGCTGGGGCGTGATGGCGGCGATGCTCGGGCCCACCTCCGTGGCGCCCACCCCCGCGCTGGCCATCGTCGCGGGCACGGCCCTGCTGGTGCTGGCCGCCGTCTGGGTGCCCGCCTGGCGCGGCGGACGCACGCCGCCGATCCCCGACGTGCCCTCGGGGCCGCCAAGGGGCCGCCTGTCCCGGCTGGCCCGGCTGGGCCTGCTCGTACGCCTCCCGCCCGCCCTCGTCCTCGGCACCCGCGACGCCTTCACCCGGCGGGTGCCGGCGTTCCTGACGGCGTTCGGGCTGGCCGTGCCCATGATGATGATCACCGTCGGGCTCGGCGTGTGGGCCACGCTGGACAACTTCCTGGCCCACCCGGAACAGGTGGGCCAGCACGCCGCGCTGCACGTCAGGCCGGGCAAGCTGGAGCCGGCCGTGGCCGAGCGGATCGCCCGCCAGGACCGTGACGTCGCCTCGGTCTACCCGGGCACCGACGTCAACGCGCTGGCCCCGGGCGAGGCCCGCTCGGTCAGGGTGCGGGCCGTCGGCAGCTCGACGAGCCCCTACCCGTTCCCCGTGGTCGAGGGCCGCATGTACGGCCGCCAGGGCGAGGCGGTGGCCGGCCAGGGCCTGCTCGACCTGCTCGGGCTCAAGATCGGCGACCGGGTGCGGCTCACCGTGGGCGGCAGCCCGCTGATCGTCAGGATCGTGGGCCGCACCGTCGAGCCCGAGCAGGACGGCGTGGTGCTCTCGCTGGGGATCGACAGCCTGGAGGCCAAGGACGCGGTGCCGCCCGAGTACTACGCGCTGGCGCTCAAGACGGGCGCCGACCCCTCGGAGGTGCGCGGCCGGCTGCTGTCGGAGTCGGGTGAGGGCCTCGAGGTGCAGTCCGTGGTCAACCCGGCCGACCGGCTGTCGATCATCAGGGTGGTGATCGTGGCGCTGATCGCCGTGCTGGCCCTCATCGGGCTGGCCAACCTGCTCACCGCCAGCGCGCTGGGCCTGCGCGACCACGCCTTCGACCTGGCCGTGCTCAAGGCCATGGGGCTGACCCCACGTCAGGTCATGGCCACGCTGGTGACCGGTACGGGCCTGCTGGTGGTGCTGGGCATCGGCGTGGGTGCGGCGGCCGGGTTCTTCGTCGTCACCGGCCTGATCGACCTGCAGGGGCACACCAGCGGCGTCGGGGCGGGCATCGGCCGGGCCCCGTCGCCGCTGACTCTGACCGTGACCGTGCTGGTGGCCGTGGGCACGGCCCTGGCGGTCGCGCTCATCCCGGCGCGCCGCGCGGCCCGTGCCCAGGTGCCGGTCACTTCGCGCTGAGGCTCTCCCGATCGGTCACCCGCCGCGCGGTGCGCACCGGCGTCCGCGCGGAGGTCTGCTCGGACCTCTGCGGCTGCTCGCGTGCCTGGTCGGGCTGCTTCAGCGCGAACCAGTAGAAGCCGTGCCCCGGCAGCGTGAGCAGGTAGGGCAGCTCCCCGATGGCCGGGAAGGGCACCCCGCCCCGCGCCTCGACCGGCGTCATGCCCTCGAAGCGCCGCAGGTCCAGCTCGACCGGCTGCGGGAACTTCGACAGGTTGTTCACGCACAGCATCACGTCGTCGCGGTCCTCGCGCACGTACGTGAGCACGCACGGGTTGGACGACCACATTTCCGTGTACGCCCCCACGCCGAAGACCGGGTGCCTGCGCCGGATCTCCAGCATCTTGCGGGTGAAGTGCAGCAGCGACCCCTCGTGGCGCTGCTGGGCCTCCACGTTGACCCCCTGGTAGCCGTAGATCGGGTCCATGACCGCGGGCAGGTAGAGCCGCCCTGGGTCGGCCGAGGAGAACCCGGCGTTGCGGTCGGGGCTCCACTGCATCGGCGTGCGGACCGAGTCGCGGTCCTCCAGCCAGATGTTGTCACCCATGCCGATCTCGTCGCCGTAGTAGATGACCGGCGAGCCGGGCAGCGACAGCAGCAGCGCCGTGAACAGCTCGATGCGGTCCCGGTCGTTGTCGAGCAGGGGGGCGAGGCGGCGGCGGATGCCCAGGTAGGCGCGCATGCGCGGGTCCTTGGCGTATTCCTTGTGCATGTAGTCGCGCTCTTCCTCGGTGACCGTCTCGAGCGTGAGCTCGTCGTGGTTGCGCAGGAAGATGCCCCACTGCGCCGTCTCCGGCAGCTTGGGCGTGCGCGACATGATCTCGGAGATCGGCTCGCGGGTCTCCTTCTTGACCGCCATGTAGATGCGCGGCATCAGGGGGAAGTGGAAGGCCATGTGGCACTCGTCGCCGCCCACGGTGGGGTCGCCGAAGTACTCCACCACGTCCTCCGGCCAGCCGTTGGCCTCGGCCAGCAGCACCCGGTCGGGGTAGAGGCGGTCGACCTCCGCGCGGACCTTCTTCAGGTACGCGTGCGTCTCCGGCAGCCCGGAGCAGGCCGTGCCCTCGCGCTCGAACAGGTAGGGGACCGCGTCCAGCCGGAACCCGTCGATGCCCAGGTCGAGCCAGAACCGCAGGACCTCCAGCATGGCCTCCTGCACCGCCGGGTTGTCATAGTTCAGGTCCGGCTGGTGGTGGAAGAAGCGGTGCCAGTAGTACTGCTTGCGCACCGGGTCGTAGGTCCAGTTCGACTCCTCGGCGCCGATGAAGATGATCGGCGCGTCCGGATAGCCACCAGGGGTGTCGGACCACACGTAGAAGTCCCCGTACGGCCCCTCGGGGTCGTGCCGGGACGCCTGGAACCAGGGGTGCCGGTCACTGGTGTGGTTCATCACGAGGTCGGTGATGATCCGCAGGCCGCGCTCGTGTGCGGCCTCGATCAACTGCACGAAGTCCCCCAAGTCCCCAAAATCCGGGAGGATCTTCATGTAATCCGAAATGTCGTACCCGCCGTCGCGTAGCGGCGATTCGTACAACGGCAGCAGCCACAGGCAGTCCACACCGAGCCACTCGAGGTACCCGAGCTTCTCGGCGAGACCGCGAAGGTCGCCGGTCCCGTCGCCGTTGGAGTCCTTGAACCCCCGGACGAGAACCTCGTAGAAGACCGCCCGCTTGTACCAGGCTGGGTCCTCCGAGACGAAGGCCTCGGAGATCGGCTCCGGTGTTGGGGATGCGTTGATCATGATGTCGCTCACAGGAAGAGATGTGGGCAGGACGAAGTCACCGGTTACCCCGGCGTTACTAGCTGGTGACTGCGCCGCGTGGAGTCGTCATCCCTGCGTACTCCACTGTCCTCGAACGAGACCGGATTTGTGATCTGGTGCCCGTTTGCGCGGCGCTTACGGGCCGAACACTACCAGCCCGTCGGCTTTCCGGAACCCGCTTCTGCTGTGCGACGGTTAATACCCGTGAGATCCGTGTGTAATCGCCCTGTTACCCAGGGTTCACTAAAAAGGAGTGGCCAGATCTGAGAGATCGTTCTCGAAGTCGCTCAGCCACAGCCCGAAGAGCACAAGACCGCGCACCCAGAAACGATCATTCCAGCCGTTGAACCTGGTCAGAGCGTCGGGGCCGCCCGCGACCACCTCGTGCAACTCCTCCGAGAGCAGCCCTGGCACGCGGCCCGCCAGGGTCTCCAGCATGCTGTGCGCGTAGTGCCGGGCCGGGGCCGCCGTCGACCTCAGCGGCACCCGCCTCAGCGGCTGCTTGACCACGTTCGTCGAGGGCAGGGCGGCCACCCGCGGGTTGGCCGCGTGCAGCACCTCGCGGTAGAAGCGGCCCTTGGCCTTCCTGGCCACCCCGACCGACAGCGCGGCGTCGAAGAACTCGGGATGGATGAACGGCGCCGTGAACGACGCCTCCGGCCCCACCAGGTTGACCGCCGAGCGCGCGATGCCCCGCACCGTCCTCGTGTGCAGCACCGACAGCGGCAGCTCGGCCCGGTGCCCGTGGAGCATGGAGGTCGTGGCCAGGAACTGCTCGCGGACGGTCGCCTCCATCCACTCCCGCGCCGCCTCCGACAGGAACGGCTGCGTGGGCCGGCCCAGCGAGAGCGAGTCCAGCACGGCCGCCGAGCGCTCCGCCTGCGTCCTGGCCTCCAGGGCGGCCCCGCTGACCATGAAGTTCTTCAGCAGCGGCCCGCCGGCCAGCCCGTCGACCAGGACCCGGCCCGCGCCGTGCACCTCCTTGGCGAAGGGGGCGTACCAGGCGTGGTGGGGGGTCAGGTATTCGAGCCTGCGCGCCACCTCCGCCGCGTCCTGCGGGTAGGCGGCGGCCTCCTGCGTGATCACCCGGTGCGGGATGCCCAGCTCCTTGGTGATCGCCTGGGCGAAGGCGATGTCGGTGTCGGTGCCGTCGTCGGGGCTGGTCGTCCACGACTCCACGTCCGCGCCGCGCGCCTTGGCCACGCTCGCCAGCAGCCGGGAGTCGTAGCCGCCGCTGACCGGCACCAGCAGCGCGCGCCCGTCGTACTCCGCGTAGACGCCGTCGAGCAGCTCCACGATCTCCCGAGGGCTGACCCACGCCTCGTACGGCTCCGTACGCAGCCAGCGCGGCAGCCTGCGCTCCGTGAGCAGCCTGCCGTGCTCGAACACCAGCGCCCCGGCCCCCGGCAGCCGCTTGACCTCCGTGTACGGGGTCGCCTCGCCCAGCGGGAACGTCACCTGGAGTATCGAGGCCCACGCCGACCAGTCGATCTCGACGGGCACGAGGCTGAGCAGCGGGTGGATCAGGGACGAGAAGTAGACCGCCTCCCCGAGGCGTACGTAGTAGACGTCCACCAGGCCCAGCGCGCCCGTGTGCAGCGTCACCCGCGCGCCGTCGCCGATCAGCCCCGGCGTCTCGTACGTCTCCGCGACCGTGATCCACTCGTCGGCCGCCTTCGGCCTGCGCTCGCCCCAGGCGAACGCGTACGCGTCGCCCGCCCGGTGGTAGGGCGGCAGCGGGGAGGAGCTGAACAGGGCCGCGTCGGCAGCCTGGAGCGCCGGGCGGACCTTGGGCCCGGCGGCCGTGAGCTTGCCGAGCATCGCGGTGTCGATCCGGCCGAGAGCGCCGCAGACGTAGGGCCGCACGTTGAACTGCACCGGATCTCATCCCTTCGAGACGCTTTGCAAAAGAGTATCCTTTGCCGGGCTACGAGAGCGGAGGTCCTGGTTTGTCCATCGAGCTTGAGAGCACGCGGAAGGCGCTGCGCGAGGCCGTCTCCCAGGCCGGGCGCGCGGCCGAGCTGGCCAGACTGCTGGACGCCGCCCAGGCCAAGCTCGCCGCCGCCGAGCAGAGCGTCGAGGAGGCCAAGGCGCTGGCGGAGCAGTTGAGCGAGGCAGAGGAGCGGCTGGCCGCCGAGCGGGCCGCGGCCGACAGGCTCCGCAAGGAGCTGGCCGAGCAGAGCTTCCAGGCCGAGGTGGCCAACTGGAAGCTGTCGTCCATCAAGGTCGCCCGCTGGAACCGGCTCGGCGACGCCATCAGGACCGGCAAGAGCAACCCGGTACGCCTGGCCAAGGGGCTCAAAGGCGCCGCCAAGCCGGTCAAGCGGCCCGTCGCGCCCAAGCGCAAGCCCGTGACGAGCGCCGCCAAGCCCAAGGACGAGCGCCCGGGGGCCGCGTTCCAGGCCACCACCTCGACCAGGACGCTCGGGGGCGCCTCGTTCAAGCTCAAGCCGTTCCGGGTGCCGACCGGCCCCAACACGCGCCCCCACCTGACGGCCGCGGTGATCGCCGACCCGCACGCCGAGGCGCTGCTGCGCTACGAGTGGCGCCAGACGACCGGCTTCACGCCCCGCGACTTCGCCAGGGTGCTCCCGCTCGAGGTGCCTCACCTGCTGGTCGTCGAGTCCGTCGCCCAGGGGCCGTGGGCCGAGGAGATCACCGGCGAGCCCGGCGAGGGACTCAAGGCGCTGCTGGCCTGGTGCGCCGAGCGCGGCATCCGCACGGTCTTCTGGCACACGCGGGGCGACGTCTCGGCGTACGCGGCCGCGGCCGAGCTGTTCGAGCACCGCTTCACGACCGACCTCTCCGTGGCCTGGCCGCGGCTGCAGTTCGGGGTGCAGCCCCGGGTGCACAACCCGCTGCCGCTGGCCGGGGGCCGCATCGACCGGGTGCTCACGCTCGACCAGCTCCTTCCCGGCCACCTGGGCTATCCCGACATCCTGACCTCCTACCGCTGGCCGGCCGCCGCCGACTGCCCGCCCGGCACGCCGCAGTGGCGGCTGGCCGAGCTGGCGGCCTGCGGCACGTCGATCGGCACCGAGTCCGACTCGCGGCGGGCGCACGTGGCGATGCGGCGGGCGTACTCGATGGGCACGATGAGCGAGCGCATCGACGAGATGCTCGACGCCATCGGGCTGCCCAGCGCCCGGCCCACCCTCAACACCTCGGTCCTGCTGGCCGTGCTCGACCCGTACCTGCTGGAGCACGCGCTGGCGCAGGTCGCCAAGCAGTCGGGCGTCGACCAGGTCATCGTCATCGGACCGCCGGAGGCCGAGCTGCGGGCCCGCGACGTGCTGCCGGACGTGGAGATCATCTGCCGCCGCCCGTCCGTCGAGATGACCGAGGGCGCGCTGCTCAACGCGGGCCTCGACCTGTGCGAGGCGGACCTGGTGGCGGTCATGGACCCGCGCGACGTCTACGGCCCCCACTACCTGTCGGACCTGCGCAGGGCCTTCCTGTTCAGCACCGCGGACATCATCGGCAAGGCCGCCTTCTACGCGCACCTGCGCAAACCCCAGGCCACGCTGCTCAAGCAGCCCGACGCCGAGTACACCTACCTCCCCGAGGTCGCCGGCGGCACGCTGCTGGCCCGCCGCAACGCCCTGCGCGAGCTGGGCTTCGCCGACCTCACCGAGGGCTGGGACGAGGTGCTCATGCGGCAGTGCCGTACCGACGGGATCAAGGTGTTCTCGGCCGACCGCTTCGGCTACGTCCGGGTGCGCGACGAGGACCGCTGGCTGCTCGGCTCGGCCCACCTGGTCGAATACGGCTCGGCGGAGCCCCACGCGCTCATCTAGGGTCGTCCCATGACGCCTGGGGAGCTGGCGGGGGTGCTGGGGGAGCCGCCGGCGCCCGAGGGCACGTGGGAGCGCGAGGCCCGGTACGTGTCCGCGGCCGCGCTGCGGCGGCGGGTGCCCCCCGAGGAGCTGGCCTCCCTGGTGCGGGCGCTGCCGGGGGTCGACTCCGTCGAGGTGCGCGCCGACGGGCTGCTGCGGATCGCCGTCGGCGTGCCGGGCGCGCTGGTGGCGGAGGTCGGGCCGGTCGACCTGCCCGAGCCCGCCTGGCCCGACTTCCCGCGTACGTGGGACAACCCGGGCTTCGTGGTCCGCTACGCGCACGCCAGGGCCTGTGCCGTGCGGCGCTGGGCGGGGGAGCTGGGCGTGTCCGAGGCCGGGTTCCGTCCCGAGTTGCTGGACGACCCCTGCCACCGCCGGGTGTTGCGGGTGCTGGCGGAGCTGCCCGGCCGGCTGGACAGCAGGGAGCCCGGCTGGGAGGGCTACCTGCTCCGGCTGGCGCTGGCCTACCACGACGCCCACGAGCGGGCCCCCGCCGTTCCCGTGGGCGACGAGGATCCGGGGCCGGTGCACACGGCGCGGGTGCGGCTCGCACAGGCGGTGCGGATGGTGCTGCCGGGGCCGGAGCGCTTGTAACGTCTCACAAAATATCCGGCCAAACGGCGAAAAAACGTAAAAATATCCCTTCTGAAGCTTGATCGCGTCTCGATACGTGGTCACCGGGTCATGGCTCACTTGCGCTTCCGATAGCCTCGATCGGGTGAGTCGATTCGCCCATCCCGCCGGGGACCGGCACGCCGAGATGCTGCCCCACGAGCGCCCGCCGCTGGCGCCCGCCGACCTCAACCGGATCAACCCCGCGATCTGGCCCCGAACGTCGGCCCGGACCGACGGCGCGCTCACGGTCGGCGGCGTCGACGTCCGCGACCTGGCCCGCGAGCACGGCACGCCCCTCTACGTCCTCGACGAGGACGACGTGCGCTCCCGCATGCGCGACTACGCCACCGCCTTCGCCGGCTCCGAGGTCCACTACGCCGGCAAGGCGTTCCTGTGCAGGGAGATCGTGCGCTGGCTCCAGGAGGAGGGCCTCGGGCTCGACGTGGCCAGCAGCGGCGAGCTGGCGGTCGCGCTGAGCGTCGGCTTCCCCGCCGGGCGCATCACCATGCACGGCAACAACAAGTCCGCGGCCGAGCTGACCAAGGCTCTGCTGGCGGGGGTCGGGCACATCGTGGTCGACTCGTTCGACGAGATCGCCAGGCTCGGCTACCTCGCCGAACAGCACGGCAAGCGGCCCAAGGTGATGGTCAGGGTGACCACCGGGGTCGAGGCGCACACGCACGAGTTCATCGCCACGGCGCACGACGACCAGAAGTTCGGGCTGTCGCTGAGCACCGGGGCGGCGGCCGAGGCCGTACGCAGGATCCTGGCCCTTCCCCAGCTCGAGCTGGTCGGGCTGCACTCGCACATCGGCTCCCAGATCGTCGACACGGCCGGGTTCGAGGTGGCCGCGCGGCGGCTGGCCACGCTGCTCGTCCAGATCAAGGACGAGCACGGCGTGGTGCTGCCCGAGCTCGACCTCGGCGGCGGCTACGGCATCGCCTACGTCGAGGGCGACGAGGCCCCCGACATCAAGGAGCTGGCCGACGGACTGCGCGAGATCGTCTCCAAGGTGTGCGTGGACGCCGGCCTGCCGGTGCCCCGCCTGACCGTCGAGCCCGGCCGCACCATCGTCGGCCCCGGCGGCATCACCCTCTACGAGGTCGGCACGATCAAGGACGTCGAAGGGCTGCGCACCTACGTCAGCGTCGACGGGGGCATGAGCGACAACGTGCGCACGGCGCTCTACGCCGCCGATTACACCGCCGTGCTGGCCAGCCGCGCCAGCGAGGCCGAGCCCATGCTCAGCCGCCTGGTGGGCAAGCACTGCGAGAGCGGCGACATCGTCGTACGCGACTTCCACCTGCCGTCCGACCTTGCCCCGGGCGACCTGATCGCCGTGGCCGCGACCGGCGCCTACTGCCGTTCGCTGGCCAACAACTACAACTACCTCCCCAAGCCGGCCGTGGTCGCCGTCTCCGGCGGCGCCTCCCGCGTGATCGTGCAGGGTGAGACCGAGGACGACTTGTTGAGGGGGCAGTTGTGAAACCGCTGAAAGTGGCTCTGCTGGGCTGCGGCGTCGTCGGCTCGCAGGTCATCAGGCTCATGCACGAGCAGGCCGCCGACCTGGCCGCCCGCGTCGGGGCGCCGCTGGAGCTGGCCGGGGTCGCCGTACGCAGGCTGGGCCGCAAACGCGACGTCGAGATCGATCCCGCGCTGCTGACCACCGACGCCGAGTCGCTGGTCACCCGCGACGACGTCGACATCGTGATCGAGGTCATCGGCGGCATCGAGCCCGCCCGCTCGCTCATCGTGGCCGCCCTGTCGAGGGGCAAGTCGGTGGTCACCGCCAACAAGGCGCTGCTGGCAGAAGACGGCGCCACCCTCCACGAGGCCGCCAGGTCCGGTGCCGGCGACCTCTACTTCGAGGCCAGCGTGGCCGGGGCCATCCCGCTCCTGCGGCCCCTGCGCGAGTCGCTGGCCGGCGACCACGTCAACCGGGTGCTCGGCATCGTCAACGGCACCACCAACTACATCCTCGACAAGATGGACTCCACGGGCGCGTCCTTCACCGACGCCCTGGAGGAGGCCCAGACCCTGGGCTACGCCGAGGCCGACCCCACCGCCGACGTCGAGGGCTTCGACGCCGCCGCCAAGGCCGCCATCCTGGCCGGGCTCGGCTTCCACAGCCGCGTGCGCGCGGAAGAGGTGCACCGCGAGGGCATCACCGAGATCACCGCCACCGACGTGGCCTCGGCCAAGGCCATGGGCTACGTCATCAAGCTGCTGGCCATCTGTGCCCGCTCCGACGACGGCCGCTCGTTCGGGGTGCGGGTGCACCCGGCGATGATCCCCCGCTCGCACCCGCTGGCCGGGGTGCGCGAGGCGTACAACGCGGTCTTCGTGGAGGCGGAGTCGGCGGGGCAGCTCATGTTCTACGGCAAGGGCGCGGGCGGGGCCCCGACGGCCTCGGCGGTGCTCGGCGACCTGGTCGCCGTCGGGCGCAACCGCCTGGCGGGCACCCGGGGGCCGGAGGAGTCGACGTACGCGGAGCTGGCCGTGCACCCCATGGGGGAGACGGTCACGCGCTGCCACGTGGCACTCGACGTGGCCGACAAGCCGGGCGTGCTGGCGCGGGTGGCCGAGCTGTTCGCCAAGCACGACGTGTCGATCCAGACCGTGCGCCAGGAGGGCCACGGCGACGACGCCCAGCTCGTCATCGTCACCCACCGCGCCACCGACGCCGCCCTGTCGGCGACGATGGAAGGGCTGCGGGAGCTGGACATCGTCCGCGCGGTGGCGAGCGTGATGCGCGTGGAGGGCGACGAGTAGCCCCTCCATCGTCCGGGCGACGAGTAGCCCCGCGGGAGCCCGCCTACTCGTCGCCGGGGAAGGCCAGGCCGCGGACGCGGCGCACGGCGCGCCTGAGCACCGTGCGGTCCCGGTCCCTGGCCCGTTCCCTGGTCAGCCGGACCGCCTCGCGCCGCCACGCCTCGGCCTTCTCGTGCCATCGGGCCGCGTCCCTGGCGCTCTTGCCCGCCGCCTTGCGCAGTTGCCCCAGCTCCGCCCTGAGACTGGTCGTGCGCTTGCGGTAGAGGGCCAGCTCCTTCTCGTACGCGGCCGTGAGCAGGTCGAGGTCCGACGGCGGCGGTTTGCGCGGCGGGTAGACGGCCGGGCGGCGCCGCAGCCCCCACGACTCCCCGTCCACCCACTCCAGGCCGAACAGGTCGTCCACGAGGTCGTCCAGCTCGTGGTCGTCCAGGTCGCCGCCCGGCGTCGCGACCAGCGCGGCCCGTGAGAGTGCGGCCGTGCGGTCCAGGCGGGCCACCGTGACGCCCGTCCGCGTCTCCTCCAGCGCGACGCAGAGCGTGCCCAGGTCGTGCTCCTCCATGTACTCCACCAGCCGCCGCACCGCGTCCTTCGCCACGACCCAGCCCGGCGGCAGCGACAGCCGGAACGGGGCCGTGCCGGGCAGGGCGGCGTCCCCGGCCCTGGGGAGGTGGACGCGGGCGTCGTGGGCGAAGGCGGCGTCGAGGAGCCGCAGGTCGAGGTACGGGTCGGCCAGCGGGGAGCGGCGTTCGGCGGTGAGCGAGTCCCAGGGGGCGCGGACGGTGACCCTGATGTCGGGGAGGGAACCGGCCAGGAGGGAGTCCACGCTCGCCCGTACGTCCTCGTACGAGCCCTCCGGCACCGTCGCCTCCACGTACGGCACCAGCCACTGCCGCCCCGCGTCCGTGCGCAGGTAGCGCCGGTAGGGGACGCGGTCGGCCACGTACGGGTCGTTGTAGCGCTTCAACGCCTGGAAGTCGCGCATGGCCGTGGGCAGGCCGACGTGCCACGCCCTGGACTCCGGGTCGGGCACGTACACGACGCCCGCCTGCGTGAGCCGGTACCCCAGCTCCGTGTCCTCCGCCAGCACCAGCGCGGTGTCCAGGCCGCCGATCGAGCGCAGCAGCGCGGCCGGGTACGACACCGTGGCCCCCACGTGGATCCGGGTGGCCAGGGAGTTCGGGGCGGTGCGCAGGCCGTCGTGGTCCTGGATGATCTTCTCGGCCCAGTCGTGCCGCTGCGGGGAGAGGGGGAACAGCTCCGCCTCCGTGCCCGCCTCCAGAGCCCTCCTGACCTGCTCGGGCGTGGGCAGGGCCGCGCCGGTCCCCCCGGAGTCGGTCCCCCTGAAGTCGGCCGCGGTGAAGTCGATCCAGCCCAGCACCACCACGTACGGGGCCAGGTGGTGCCACCGGAGCTGGGCCTCCACGTGGTGCCGGTGCGGCACCATGTCGGCGTCCAGGACGAAGACGACCTCGCCGGTCGCGGCGTCGAGGCCCGCCTGCACCGCCCAGGCCCGCCCCCACCCGCCCGGCGGGCTGGAGACGAGCTTCGTCCGCGACGGGACGATCTCGGGCAGGTGCAGCGGCGTGCCGCTGCCGTCGTCCACGACGATGACGTCGAGGAGGTGCTCGGGGTAGGTCTGCGCCGAGAGGGCCGCGAGGGTCAGGTCCAGGGTCTCCTGGCGGTCGTACGCCGGGATCACGACGGTGACCGTGCGCGTGGGCTCCCAGGCGCCCAGCTCGGGCGGGGTGAGGACGCCGTAGTCGTTGCGGCGGATGCGCGGAATGCCGGTCATGGGCGCGCGCTCCCGTCGAGCGGCGACGGGCTCCCGTCGGCCGGGACGTCCGGATCGACCTGGGAGTCCAGGTCGGCCGGGGCGTCCAGGTGCATCAGGGCGCTCGGGCGGAAGCCGCGCCACTGCCGCCTGTTGCGCTGCAGGAACGTCCCGATCGGCTCCTGCCAGGTGTGGTTGGCGGCCGGGCCGCGGCGCAGGATGTACCCGAGCCCGTGCGTACGGTAGATCTGCCCGCCCGCGGCCTGCAACGCCTCCTGGAACTGGGTGTCCACCGACCGCCGCAGCGGCCTGAACCCGCCCACCGCCTGGAACGCAGAACGCTCCACCAGGATCGTCCCGCCCGCCACGAAGCTGGTGATCTGCTCGGTGACCTGCCTGCGGTGCACGGTGACGTCGATGGACGACAGGTAGACGAACTCCGGCACCGTGCCGACCACCTGGGCCCCCGAGTACGCGTGGGCCAGCAGCAGGTCGGCCAGGAAGTCGGGGCCGTACCAGTCGTCGTCGTCCATCTTCAGCAGGAACGACCCGGAGGCCCTGGCGGCGGCGTCGTTCAGCACCTCGCCGAACACGGCCCGGTGGTCGGCCTCGAACACGGTCAGCGGCCCCTCGAACGCGTCGATCGCCGCCGTCACGTCCGGATGCCCCTTCGGCACCCCGTGCAGGGCGAGGATCACCTCGAGCCGGGCGTCGCGCTGCCGGGCGACCTGCTCCAGCGCGAACGCCACCATGTCGGCCCGGCGCGTGGCCAGCAGCACAGAGGTCAGCGGGGGAGCCGGGGCGGGGGCGCCGAACTGCTCCCACCGGGCCGCTACCCCGTGCGTACGCAGGGCGGCCCGGCGCAGGCGGATGCTGTGCTCCTCCCGCCGCAGTTCGTCGGTGAGGTCGGGGGAGCGCGAGATCAGCGTGACGAGGTCGTCCCCGAGGGCGCGGGCCCAGCGCGGCACCGCCTCGGTCACCACCAGCGGCACCCCGGCGGCGGCCAGCCCGGCCAGCACGCGTACGGCCGCCAGCGGCCCGCTGTGCGCGTGCAGCCAGCCGACCTCGACGCCGCGGATCTGCCGCAGCCTGGCCACGTCGGCGTCGGTGACACCGCCCGACTCCGCGAACGACGTCACGACCTTCCCGTCCAGCACCACCGACCAGCGCCCGTCGCGCTCGGACAGGGCCGCCATGCCGCGGGCGGGCGTGGTGACGAACCCCTGCGGGTTCACCAGCCGCTCGTCCACCGGCGGGATCATGGACGGCTCGCCCAGCACGTCGGGGTCGGCCAGCGGCGAGGCGGCCATCCCGGGCCGCCCCAGGCGCTCCCAGCTCACGGCCCGCAGCGCCGGCCGCTCGATGGGCGTCTCTTCCCCGGCCCACTCCGCGCCGCCGGACGCCCGCTCGCGCGGCTCCGCGAGGTCCGTGAGGTCCGTGAGGTCCGCCCCGAGCGTACGCAGCACGAGGTCGCTGCCCGGCGCGCCGACCCGCTCGGGCACGGGCCCGGCCAGCTCCGCGGGCGTCGCGTTCGGGTCACCGGGCCGCCAGTCGGCCGCGCCCACGCCCGCGACGGCTGCGGCGGGAGCCGCGATGACGTCGAGCCGGTGCCCGGCGAACGCGCGGGCCGTGGCCGTCACCGTGCGCCCGGCGGGGGTGGCGGCCGAGAACCGCGCGTCCACCACCCAGACCCGGTTCTTCGGCTGGTACACCCGCAGGTCCACCAGCGACCGCCAGCGGTGTGCCGGTGTGGGCGTGGGGACGGGGGCCGGATGCGCGGCCGGCGTGTCGAGCACGGCCACCACGACCCGCTCTGCCTGCGGCAGCAGCTTGTGCAGCGTGGCGATCCTGCGCAGGTCGGTGGGCGTCTTGGCCAGGACGAGGACCTCACGTACGGGCTCCGGCTCCGTCACGGGCTCCAGCAGGTCCCGGTCCAGGTCCACCACGCCGCCGTCGCGGGAGGGCAGCTCAGGGCCGTCGATGCCGGCGGCGTACACCCGGGCCCCGTCCAGCTCCGCCAGCAGTCGCTCGATCATCCGGCGCTCCGCAGGTGACGGATGATCGAGTGCAGCGGGCCGCGCCGCTCCTGCTCGCCCGGGGGCTCGGCGGCGGCGAGCCGGTCCACCTCGGCGGTCAGCCGGGCCACCTCGGCCCGCAGCTTCTTGACCTCGCCCAGCCGTTCCCCGGCCAGCGCCCGCCACTTCGCCGGCTCCCCGGTCAGTGGCTCGGCCTGCTCCGCCGTCGCGAAGCCGTACTCGGATCCGCTGACCCACTCCGACCCGAACAGCTCGTCCACCAGGTCGTCGGCCGCGCCGGGGAGCAGGGCGGCGCGGGCGAAGGCGGCCGTACGCTCCAGGCGGGCCGTGACGACCTCGCTCCCGCCCTCCGCGAGCGCCACGCACACCAGGCCGAGCACGTCGCGGTCGGCGTGGCGGACGAGGGCGGCCAGCGTGTCGGCGCCCAGCACCCATCCGGTGGGCACGGTGACCAGGAAGGGCGCGGGCGCGGCCGAGACCGGTGCGCTCTCCGCGAACTCCACCCGGGGCTCATGGGCGTAGTGATGGCTCAGCAGCCGCAGCTCCAGCATCGGGTCGTCGAGGCTGGAACGCCGTTCGCCGGTCAGCTTGCCCCAGGGGCCGACGATCGTGACCGCGGCGTCGGTGAGCGTGCCCGCCAGCGCCGAGTCCACGGTCGCCCGCGTCTCCTCGTACGTGGTGGCGGTCACCGCGACGCGCACGTAAGGGACCAGCCACGTGCGGCGGGGATGCCCGCGCAGCCAGCGCAGGTCGGGGATCAGGTCACCGAGGTACGACCAGTTGTGCCGGTGCACCTCCTTCTCGCGCAGCATGACCGTCGAGGGGCCGACGTGCCATCCCCTGGCCTCGGGGTCGGGGACGAACACCGCTCCCGCCTGGGCCAGCCGGTAGCCCAGCTCGGTGTCCTCGGCCATGTTCAGCGCGGCGTCCACGCCGCCCGCCGCGCGCAGCAGCTCGGTCCGCACGGAGGAGGAGGCCCCGGTGTGCAGCAGGTACGCGCTCGCCCCCGCGTCCTTGAGCCGCCTGGTGGACTCCAGGGTCTTCCTCGTGTACTCCGTCTGGACGCCCTCCTCGCCCGGCGCGTCCACGAACCTGGTGTCGCCGATCACCACCGCGTAGTCGATCAGGTGGTGCCAGCGCATGTGCGCCTCGAGGTGGTCGTCGGCCAGGATCATGTCCGCGTCGAGCCAGTGGACCACGTCGCCCGTGGCCGCGAGCTGCCCGGTCTGGCGGGCGGTGCCGCGTCCCCACCCGTCGGTCACCCGTACGACCCGGGCCCCGGCCGCCTCGATCGGCGGCTCGCTGCCGTCGTCGGCGACGACCACCTCGACCAGCTCGGCCGGGTACGTCTGCCGCGCCAGCGCCGCGATCGTGCGCTCCAGCGCCTCCGCGCAGTTGTAGGCCGGGATGACCACGGAGACCCGCAGCGTGGGACGCCACGTCCCCAGAGCGGGCGGGCGCAGCACGCCGTAGTCGTTGTGCCGGACCCGCGTCATACCCGGTCCTCGGTGGCCAGCGCGCGGACCTCCTCGCGCAGTTCCCGCACCTCGCGCGCCTGCGCCATGGCGTTGACCCGGTCCTCGCCGAGCGAGGCCAGGATCGCGCCCAGGTCGTCGGCCCGCCGCGCGGCCGAGTCCTCGACGGCCCGCACCAGCACGTCCAGCCTGGTCTCGATGTTCTTCAGCGCTGCCGTGCTCCTGGCCAACTCGGCCTCGTGTTTCTTCATCCGCAGGTCGATCCGGTGCGCCTTGCCGTCGATGCGGCGCACGGTGAGCAGGACAAGGGCGAGGGCCGCCAGCGTGACCAGGAAGGCCACCGCGGTCGCCGCGGCACCGAACGTGATCAGATCGGCGAGGACGAGGAGCGCCAGCCCGCCGAGGATGATTGCTGCCAGGGGTGCGGCGGTCGCCGCCAGTCGGCGAGGCGAGAGCATCCGCGCAAACCTTTCGTGATTTACAACTTTTTCATGGACATCAGCGGCGTCACGGACATCCAGGGATTATTGACACCCTAATAAACATCGGCAACTACCGCGCCATAAGTTCTGAAAGATCACAGCGAACGTTCAGGCTCGTCACCTGCGCCACCGGGCCTGCCGAATGTGTCACTCTCGTCTACTCGCGAGTAAAACCGGCGTAAGGTAGGCGCCGATCGAGTCCAAACGATCGAGGAGCACACCACCCATGTCCGTCACCCCCTGCGGCTTCACCCGCACGCCGGACAAGGGGCCGGCCCCCCTGCGCTGGGCCGACGGCGACTGGACGGTCGAGGGCCGGCGGCCCGAGGTGTCGTCGCTGCGCCCACTGCGAGGGCTGGAGGTCGAGTGGCCCGACGCGCCGGTGCCGCTCGACGGGCTGATGCTGCTGGCCGCCGCCGGGGTGCCGCTGACCGCCGACCGCGCCGCGCCCTGGGTGCCCGCCGACCTCGCCGCGCTGCTCACCGACCGCGACTGGCTCGGCCACGTCCCCGACGGCACCGCGCGCTGCCTGGCCGACCTGCGGCGCGAGGAGCACAGCGTACGCCTGCGCCGCCTCGCCCACCCGGCCGCCGCCCCCGCGCAGGTCAGCATCGTCATGGCGACCAAGCGCCCGGGGCTGGTGGGCGCGGCCCTGGCCCAGATGGAGCGCCAGCGGGACGTCTCGGCCGAGGTACTGCTGGGCCTGCACGGGGTGGCCTTCGAGCAGGTACGCGAGGAGGTCGAGCGCTGTTCGCTGCCCGTGAAATGGGTCGAGGCGGCGCAGTCGGTGCCGTTCGGGGAGGTGCTCAACCGGGCGGCCGCCCTGGCGAGCGGCGACCACCTCGCGAAGTGGGACGACGACGACTGGTACGGCCCGCGCCATCTGGCCGATCTGGCCATGGCCCTGGCGTACACGGGGGCCGACGTGGTGGGCACGACGGCCGAGTTCTTCTACCTCGAACCGCTGAGGGCGACGATCAGGCGTACGACGTTCGCCAGCGGGGCGAGCTATCCGAGTGAGGTCTGGGCGGATCACGTGGCGGGCGGCACGATCCTGGTGTCCAGGGTAAAATTTCAGGAAATAGGTGGATTTCCTGGTCTGCCCAGGGCTGTTGATCTTGAATTTCTGAAAGCGGCCCAAAAGGCCGGCGCCCGTACCTACCGGACCCACGGGCTCGGTTACGTCCTGCGCAGGGGCCTCAGCGCCGAGCACACCTGGCAGCTCCCGCTGGCCCACTTTGTCAAGGTGGCCGCCAACCAGTGGCGCGGCTTCCGTCCCAGCCTGCTGATGGAAGCCGCATGACCGCCCCCGCCCGCCGGGTACGCGGCAACGACTACCGGGTGCTCGCCCCCGAGCCCCACTTCACCCCGCGCCTGACCGTCAGCGTGGTCATCCCGGCGTACGGCGGCCAGGACAAGCTCGACCTGGTCTTACAGGCGCTGGCCCGGCAGACCTACCCGGCGGAGCTGACGGAGGTCATCGTCGTCGACAACGCCAGCTCCCCGCCGTTACGCCTGCCCGAGGGCGCCAGCGCCCGCCTGGTCGTCTGCGAGCGCCCCGGCCGGGCCGCCGCCCGCAACGCCGGCCTGGCCGAGTCCACCGGGGAGGTGATCCACTGGCTCGACTCCGACGTGGTGCTGACCCCCGGCGCGATCGAGGCCCACATGCGCTGGCACCACGCCGCCCCCTACCTCGTCGTGACCGGCTACATCCGCTTCACCCCCGCCGACGTGCCCGCCGAGCTGCCGCACGACCTCGAGACGGCCTTCGAACCCGCCGAGCCGCACGCCTGGCTCGTGGACCTGGTCGAGCGCACCGACGGCCTCACCGACAACCCCCAGCGCCCCTTCAGCCTGCACGTCGGCGGCGCCACCTCGGTCGGCGCCCGCCTCGTCGAGGCCGCCGGGCCCATGGACGAGGAGCTGATACTCGGCCAGGACACCGAGATGGGCTACCGGCTGTGGCAGGCGGGCGCGGTCTTCGTACCGGAGCCGGCGGCCCGCGCCTACCACCTCGGGCCGACCATGCGCATGCGCGACAAGCGGCCCATCGACCGGGTCAGCCACGCGTTCGTGGCCGACCGCATCCCGGCCTACCGGTGGCTCAGAGGGCATCCCGGGCGGCAGTGGAAGGTCCCGTACGTCACGGCGGTGGTGGACGGGACGGGCGGCTACGACGGTGTGCGCGCGACGGTGGACGCCCTGCTGGCCTGCACCGTGCCCGACCTGTCGGTGCTCGTGACCGGCCCATGGGACACGCTCGGCCGCGACCACCGCGCCCCGCTCGAAGACCCGGACCTGGAGCTGGTGCTCGTCCACGGGCACTACCGCCACGAGGGACGGGTACGCCTGGCCCCGACCGGCGACGTCGATCCGGCCGTGCCGTTCGTGCTGCGGCTGCCCGGCGGCTGGATCCCCGGCGAGGACACCCTCGCCCGCCTCCTCGACCTGGCCCGCGACGAAGGGCTGGGGCTGGTCGACGTGCTGCTGGGGGAGTCGTCCGAGTGCGTCGTGGCGGCCCGGCTGGAGCGCGCCTCGTCCTTCGCCAGGGCCCGCCTCGTCGCGGCCGACGGCGAGGCCCTCGACGACGTCGTGGACACGGTGTCCGGCGTGGCCTGGGTCGCGGGCGAGACCTACGGCTTCTTCACCACGGGTGCGACCACAGCGCCGACCACGGGTGCGACCACAGCGCCGACCACGGGTGCGACCACAGCGCCGACCACGGGTGCGACCACAGCGCCGACCACGGGCTCGACCACAGCGCCGGCCACGGATCTGACCACTGGCCCGACCACTGGCCTGGCTACGGATCTGACCGCTGAGGCGGCGGAGGCCCCGCTGGGGCGGCGTGGGGCGTACCGGGCCCGGGCGGCGGCGCGGGCGGAGGCCGACCGGCTGGCCAAGGAGGCCGAGCGGCTGCGGGCCCAGGTGGCCAAGTGGAAGGAGGAGGCGGGGCGCTGGCGCAGGTCGGCCGTGGAGCTGCGGCGCGAGGTCGGCGCGCTACGCCGCCAACTCGCCGCCGCCGGCCGCGCCCAGCAGGGCCTGCGCACGCTGGTCTCCACCACGATGAGACGCGCCCTCAGCAAACGCCTGCGCGGCTGACCCGGCCGCTCCGCGCGGGGAAGCCCCCGGCCGCTCCGCGCGGGAAGCCCCCGGCGGCTCCGTCCGGGGAAGCCTCGGACGCTCCCGGCGAAGCCCCGGCTACTCCGTCCGGGGAAGCCTCGGCTGCTCCGCCCAGGGGAGATCCCCGGGCCGTCAGTTGGGGCGCAGGGCGGACTTCAGCCGCCGCAGAAGCGTGCGCTCCGGCGTCTCGCCCGGGACGCCCACCGGCTCCTGAGCCGGAAGCCGGGCCTGCTTCTGCGCCTGGTTGTTCTGCGCCTGCTTGTTCCGGGGCTGATCGTTCTGCGTCTGATCGCTCTGGGGCTGATTCCGGGGCCCGTCGAGCGCCGGGACGACCACCGGCTCGGGCTGCGGGGGAGCGGGCCAGAAGCGGTCGGGAGTCTCGTGGCGCACGCCGTGCGTGGCGTCGATGATCTCGTCCGGATCGTCGCCCGCGTCGCCGAGCAGCACGGCGCGGCCCAGGGCGGAGGTGCGTTCGAGCCGGGCCGTACGCCCGTCGGGCAGGTCCACCACCAGCACGCCCACGAGGTCCTTCTGCACCGACTCGATCATCCGCTCCAGCGTCGCCCGGTGCAGCGGCACGTCCACAGGCCCCCGATAGCGGAACGGGGTCGGCGCGGGCGTCGGGGCGGCCTCGTCGATGAGCCGGACGCGTTCGTCGTGCGCGAACAGGTCACGCATCAGCCGCAGCTCGAAACACGGGTCCGACAGCGCGAAGCGGCGCGAGTCGCTGAGCCGCGACCACGGCCCCACCAGCGTCACCACGACGTCCTGCAGCTTGCCGTCCAGCGCCGCCGCCACCGCCTGCCGCACCACCGACTCGGAGGTGTCGGTGACGTCGAGCACGATCTCCACGTACGGCACCAGCCACCGCCGCCCCCGGTCCTTGCGCAGGTCTCTGCGCTGCGGAATCCGGTGCGCCAGGTACGGCTCCACCGCCCGCACGGCCCGCTCCCTGTCGCGGTGCTGGGCCGGCAGCCCCAGGTGCACGGCCTGCGCGGCCGGATCGGGCACGAACACCACCCCGTGCATGGCCAGCCGGTACGCGAACTCGGTGTCCTCTCCCCTGGCCACGGTCGGGTCGAGCCCGCCCACCGCGTGGAAGACCTCCCTGGGAAGGGCGAAGGTCGGGCCGGTGCACACGTGGTAGGGGTTGCGGCTCTTGCGCAGTCCGTCGGTCTTGGCGATCGTCGCCTCGGTGGAGCTCGCCACGGCCGCGTCCAGGTCGAACAGCTCTCCCAGGTGTCCCGCCTGAAAGACCTGCCCGGGGGTGACCGGCGGCGCGTCGACGAACCTCTTCATGCCGATCGTGACCAGGTAGTCCGTCACGTGGTGCCAGCGGGCCATGGCCTCGATGTGCTCGCGGCAGGCCACCATGTCGGAGTCGAGACGCTGGATGATCTCTCCGTCGGCGGCCTTGGCGCCCGTGTTGACGGCGTTGGAGATGCCCCAGCCGTCGTGGACCCGTACGAGGCGGGTGTTGACCGGGCGGATCTCCGGCAGCCGGATCGGCGGACGGCTGCCGTCGTCGACGACCAGGACCTCGATGAGGTGCTCCGGGTACGTCTGCGCGGCCAGCGCCGCCAGCGTCAGGTCGAGCTTGTCCTGCCCTCCGTGCGCGGGTATCACCACGCTCACGGAAAGGGCGGGTGACCAGGCGCCGAGCTGCGGTGCCGCCACTGGTGAATAGTCGTTCTGCCTCAGAGCAGGACGCGCGTTCATGGTCGTGACCCCCTCCCGAGACCTTATCGGGAGATGCTGAGAATTTCCTGAATAGTGCCCCTGTCCAACGGGCGAGTCGCACCGTGTTCGCCTGGTGTCGTGCCCGGCGCTGTGCCCGGTGTCGTGCCCGGTGTGGTGGGCCGTGTCCGGCCCGGGACTCGGCACCAGGACGGTCGCCCGCACCCCGTAGACTCGGTGCCCAACAGCGCAGGTAGGGAGTCATCATGAGCAGGTCGTGGCGTGGCCTCATCGAGGAGTACCGCGAGCGTCTTCCGGTCACCCCGAAGACGCCGGTCATCACGCTGCTCGAGGGCGGCACGCCGCTGGTGCCCGCGCACCGCGTCTCCGCCCTCACGGGGTGCGACGTCTACCTGAAGGTCGAGGGGGCCAACCCGACGGGCAGCTTCAAGGACCGCGGGATGACCATGGCCATCAGCAAGGCGGTGGAAGAGGGGGCCAAGGCGGTCATCTGCGCCTCCACCGGCAACACCTCGGCGTCCGCGGCGGCCTACGCCGTACGCGCCGGGCTGACCTGCGCCGTGCTGGTGCCGCGGGGGAAGATCGCGATGGGCAAGCTGGCCCAGGCGCTCGTGCACGGGGCCACGCTGCTGCAGGTCGAGGGGTCGTTCGACGACTGTCTGGAGATGACCCGCAAGCTGTCGTCCAACTATCCGATCGCGCTGGTCAACTCCGTCAACCCGTTCAGGTTGCAGGGGCAGAAGACGGCGGCGTTCGAGATCGTCGACGCGCTGGGCGACGCGCCCGACATCCACTGCATCCCGGTGGGCAACGCGGGCAACATCTCGGCGTACTGGATGGGTTACTCCGAATACGCCGCCGACGGCGTGTCGACGAGGCGGCCGCGCATGTTCGGCTTCCAGGCCAGCGGCGCGGCGCCGATCGTCCAGGGGGCGCCCGTCGCCCATCCGCACACGATCGCCACCGCGATCCGCATCGGCAACCCCGCCTCCTGGTCGCTGGCCACCGCGGCCCGCGACGAGTCAGGCGGGGTGATCCAGTCGGTGACCGACCGGAAGATCGCGGCCGCGTACAAGCTGCTGGCGCAGGAGGAGGGCGTGTTCGTGGAGCTGGCCTCGGCCGCCAGCGTCGCGGGCTTGCTGCAGGCCCACGGGCAGGGCATGGTGGAGGCGGGGCAGCGCATCGTCTGCACGGTCACGGGCAACGGCCTGAAAGATCCCGACTGGGCCATCTCGGGGGCTCCGGCGCCGGTGGTCATCCCCATCGACGTCCACGCCGCCGCGGCGGCGCTCAACCTCGCCTGACGGGGGCGCACGGGGAGTGACGAGGGAAAAGTGAACGCATGACAACCGTTGACATCCGCGTGCCCGCCACGTCGGCGAACCTGGGGCCCGGGTTCGACGCGCTGGGGCTGGCACTGAGCCTCCACGACGACGTCGAGGCCACGCTCACCGGCGAGCGCGGCGTACACGTCAGCGTGGAGGGGGAGGGCGCGGGGGAGGTCGATACCGGCGAGGGTCACCTGGTCGTCAGGGCCATGCGCGCGGCGTTCGCGCGCATGGGCGTGCCCCAGCCGGAAGGCATACGCCTGCGCTGCCGCAACAGGATTCCGCACGCGCGTGGCCTGGGGTCGTCGTCGGCGGCCGTGTGCGCGGGCATTCTCGCCGCGCGCGCCCTGGCCGGCGCCGAGTTCTCCGATGACGCGGTTTTCGCGCTGGCCACCGAGATGGAGGGCCATCCCGACAACGTCGCCCCCTGCCTGGCGGGCGGGCTGACCGTGGCGTGGTCCGACCACACCGAGCTGCCGCGTATGGTGAAACTCGCTCCCGACCAGCGCATCCGTCCGGTCGTCGTCGTGCCGTCGGCACGGCTGTCCACGGAGGCGGCGCGGGGGCTCCTGCCGAAGGACGTGCCCCACAAGGACGCCTCCTTCAACGCCGGCCGGGCCGCGTTGCTGATCGCCGCGCTGACCCAGCGGCCAGAGCGCGAGCTGCTGCTCGCGGCCACGGAGGACCGCCTCCACCAGCCCTACCGCGCGCCTGCCATGAGGCAGAGCGCGGATCTGGTAGAACGTCTCCGTGCAGTGGGCGTGCCCGCGGTCGTTTCGGGAGCGGGGCCCACGGTTCTTGCGTTTTCGACATCGGATACGCAGGATTTGATCGCGCCAGAAGTGGGTAATGACTGGCACATCCAGCAAATGGACGTCGACCCGTTTGGTGCGAACGTTCAGTTCCCCGAGACACGCTGATGCCTCTTTAGACCTTCAGGGAATAGCCGTGTGCGCTGGTGATGTTAGGCTGGTAGCCGCACCAGATGCCCCCTTGGTGGGTGCGTGCTTGTCAGCCATACATCGCTGCATCATGCTTCACGTCGCGAGGCGTGGGCAGCGCGGCTGTCTCCCCGGAATCCGTTGCCTCCGGTTGGCCCACACCCGGTTGGCTCAACGCGAGGTGGCGACGACGGGGATCTGTGCGTTCGAATCATCTCGACATCTGGTTGGCGACAGCAATCTGGGGGGTGTCAGCCACGCGCCAAGGGCCATCGGCGGCGTGGGCGAGCCCCTCCCCAAGAGTGGCGGCCGTCTCAAGCGACAGCCGAAGATCGCAAAGTGCACCCCGACCCGGTCTGTCCCGCCGGATCGCAAGCACCTCCGGGACGCCCGGAAGAACAAATCCGGCGCCCGACCCCTGGGAAGGACCTTTTAGTTGAGCGACACCACCGAACTCCTCTCCGACGCATCAGGCGCTGAGCCGGCGTCCGGCGACACCCCCACCCGCGCTCCGGCCAAGCCGCGTGCGCGTCGCTCCGGCACCGGCCTGTCCGCCAAGGTGCTGCCCGAGCTGCAGAAGATGGCCGCGGAGCTGGGCATCAGCGGGACCGGGCGCATGCGGAAGAGCCAGCTCATCGCGGCCATCCAGGAGAAGCAGGGTGGCGGTTCCGGAGACGGCGCGACCCCGGCCGCCGCCGCGGCGGAGACGCCCGCCCCCGTTTCGACGGAGGCGGCGCCCGCGGCCGAGCGGCCCACCCGTACGCGCAGGGAACGTTCCCGCGCCAAGACCGCCGACGACCCCGCCCCGCAGCCCGCGCCGGCACCGGCCGCCGACCCCGTGGTCGTCGCCCCGGAGCCGGTCGCCGCCGCTCCGGCGGAGCCCGTCGTGGAGCAGCAGGAGGCCGGGCAGAGCGACCTGCGGGCCGAGCGTGGCGAGAGCCGGCGCGAGCGCCGCAGCCGCGGCGAGCGCCGCGAGCGCGGCGACCGCGGTGAGGGCGGCCGCGCCGAGAGCGGCCGCGACAGCGGCCGTGGCGAGCAGCGCGAGCGCGCCGCCGCGGACTCCGGCCGGACCGACCAACGCGGTGACCAGCGTGGCGACCAGCGCGGTGACCAGCGTGGCGACCAGCGTGGCGACCAGCGGGGTGATCAGCGCAACGACCAGCGGGGTGACCAGCGCAACGACCCGCGCGGTGGCATCGACGACGACGATCGCGGCGGGCGCGGTCGCAGGGGCCGCTTCAGAGAGCGCAACCGCGGCCGCGGCCGTGAGCGCTACGAGGGCGGCGGCGAGCCCGTCGTCGGCGACGACGACGTGCTCATCCCCATCGCCGGCATCCTCGACATCCTCGACAACTACGCTTTCGTCCGCACCAGCGGTTACCTGCCGGGCAGCAACGACGTCTACGTCTCGCTGGCCCAGATCCGGCGTAACGGCCTGCGCAAGGGCGACGTCATCACGGGCGCCGTCAGGCAGCCGCGCGACGGCGAGCGGCGCGAGAAGTTCAACGCCCTGGTCCGCCTCGACACCGTCAACGGCATGGACCCCGAGCAGGCCCGCAACCGGCCCGACTTCAACAAGCTGACGCCGCTCTACCCGCAGGAGCGCCTGCGCCTCGAGACCGAGCCGAACATCCTCACCACGCGGATCATCGACCTCGTCTCGCCCATCGGCAAGGGCCAGCGCGGCCTCATCGTCTCCCCGCCCAAGGCCGGCAAGACGATGGTGCTGCAGGCCATCGCCAACGCGCTCACCCGCAACAACCCCGAGTGCCACCTGATGGTCGTGCTCGTGGACGAGCGGCCGGAAGAGGTCACCGACATGCAGCGGTCGGTCAAGGGCGAGGTCATCCACTCGACCTTCGACCGTCCCGCGGAAGACCACACCACGGTCGCCGAGCTGGCCATCGAGCGCGCCAAGCGCCTGGTGGAGCTGGGCCACGACGTGGTCGTCCTGCTCGACTCGATCACCCGCCTCGGCCGTGCCTACAACCTGGCGGCCCCGGCGTCCGGGCGCATCCTGTCGGGTGGTGTCGACTCCACGGCCCTCTACCCGCCCAAGCGCTTCTTCGGCGCCGCCCGCAACATCGAGAACGGCGGCTCGCTGACGATCCTCGCCACGGCCCTGGTCGAGACCGGGTCGAAGATGGACGAGGTCATCTTCGAAGAGTTCAAGGGCACCGGCAACATGGAGCTCAAGCTCAACCGGTCCCTGGCCGACAAGCGGATCTTCCCGGCGGTCGACGTCGACGCGTCCAGCACGCGTAAGGAAGAGATCCTCATGGCCAAGGAGGAGCTGCAGATCGTCTGGAAGCTGCGGCGGGTGCTGCACGCTCTCGACATGCAGCAGGCCCTCGAGCTCCTGCTGGAGAAGATGAAGGAGACCAAGTCCAACGCTGAGTTCCTCATGCAGGTCCAGACGACCACGGTGAGCAACAGCCGCGACTAGCGCAGGTCCTGAGCGGGGCGGCACGGGTTCCACACCCGTTGCCGCCCCTTTCACGTCGAGCCGGTTTCCGCCCGCGCCGACGTCACGGCGGGGGTGGGGCTAGCCCCACCCGTGCGACGGCTGTCTCCCGTATTCACCGCGGCGCTCGTCCCGTGCAGTCTGAAGGACATGCGATCGGTGGCGTTGAAGGACCGGGTGCCGTACGGGCCCAAGGGTCCGCTGGGTGTCCTGGTGGATCCGATGACGTGGCGGGCGGCTCCGTACCTGCTGGTCACCGGCTTCTTCGGGCTCGGGTGGTTTCTCGTGCTCGGGGTGGCGATCCCGGCGGCGCTCACCCTGTCGGTCGTGTGGGTCGGGCTGCCGCTCATGATGGCCACGGTGCTGATGTGGCGTGGCGGCGCGATGCTGGAGCGGCGGCTGATGCGCGTGACGCTCGGCGTCAGGCTCCCCGACCACTACCGCCCGAGGCCCGAGCAAGGGCTCAGCGCGCACCTGCGTTGGCTGCTGTCCGACCCCGCCACCTGGCAGGACCTGGGTTACCTGCTGATGCTGCTGACGCTGGGCGCGCTGGAGGTGCTGCTGTCGTTCTGGATGTGGCTGGCGACGGGGATGCTGCTGGTCCAGCCGCTGCTGGCCCTCCTGTACTTGACCACCGGCTTCTCCAGCGAGCTGATGATCGACAACTGGGTGGGCGCCTGCGTCGCCGGGCTGTTCGGCGTCGTGGTGCTCGTGCTGACGGCGTACCTCGTGAGGGGGATGGCCTGGCTGCACGGGACGCTGGCCACGGTGCTGTTCAGCGGCGACGAGGCAGGACGGCTGCGGGCCAGCAGGGCCAGAGGGGTCGACGCGGCCGAGGCCGAGCGGCGCCGCATCGAGCGCGACCTGCACGACGGCGCGCAGCAGCGGCTCCTGTCGGTGGCGGTCGACCTCGGACGGGCGCAGGCGAAGTTCGACACCGCCCCCGAGGAGGTCAGGGCGCTCATCGCCCAGGCCCACACCGGCACCAAGGCGGCCATCGCCGAGCTGCGCAACCTCGCCAGGGGCATCCATCCGGCGATCCTGAGCGACCGCGGGCTCGACGCCGCCCTCTCGGGACTGGCGGCGCGGGCGCCGATCCGGGTGGACGTCTCCGTCGAGCTGGACGAGCGGCCGCCGGCGGCGGTGGAGAGCATCGCGTACTTCATCGTGGCCGAGACGCTGGCCAACATGGCCAAGCACTCCAGCGCCACCGAGGCGTCCGTGACGGTGATCAGGGACCGGCGCGGCGTGGTCGTGGACGTCTGGGACAACGGCATCGGCGGCGCGGTCGTCAGCCCCGGCGGCGGCCTGTCCGGGCTGGCGGACCGGGCGGCCACCATCGACGGCGTCCTGGTGCTGCACAGCCCCGTGGGCGGGCACACCCTCGTACGCGCGGAGCTGCCGTGCGAGTGGTAGGCGGACCCCGTGGACGGCTCTCGGTGGACGCTGAGCGCGATCCCCTGTAGTCATGTGGCCATGCGCGTGGTCATCGCCGAGGATTCCGTACTGCTGCGCGAGGGGCTCGCGCGGCTGCTCGCCGACGGCGGCATCGAGACGGTCGTCGGCGTCTCCGACGGTCCCTCCCTGGTGGCCGCGGTGCTGGAGCACGAGCCCGACCTGGCGATCGTCGACGTACGCATGCCGCCCACCCACACGGACGAGGGCCTGAGGGCGGCGCTGGAGGTGCGCGCGGCCCGCCCCGACTTCCCGATCCTGGTCCTCTCCCAGTACGTCGAGGAACGCTACGCGGGCGACCTCATCGGCAAGGCCGTCGGCTACCTGCTGAAGGAGCGGGTGGCGGACGTGGCCGAGTTCCTGGAGGCCGTACGGCAGGTGGCGGCGGGCGGCACGGTGATCGACTCCGAGGTCGTGGTGCAGTTGCTGAGCCGTCAGCGCCGGGGCGCGCCGCTCGACTCGTTGTCGCCGCGCGAGCGCGAGGTGCTGGCCCTGATGGCCGAGGGCCGGTCGAACACCGCGATCGCCGCCCGGCTCGTCGTCACGGAGGGCGCGGTGGAGAAGCACATCTCCGGCATCTTCGCCAAGCTGGCACTCGGTCCGGCCCCTGAGGACCATCGGCGTGTGCTCGCCGTCCTGACCTACCTGGGGCGGTGACCTTCACGCGCCGCGTGAATGTCCGCCGGGGGAATGTCCGATGGCCTGGGATGGTTGCACGATCTGGCACACTGGTAGCTGACCGTTTTGCGGTTCCGGTTCACGCCGTGCGTGAAGGCGACCCGGCGGCCGCACCCCGAAAGGACAGCCATGAAGCGCGACATCCACCCCGAATACCACGTGACGCAGGTCTCCTGCTCCTGCGGTAACACGTTCACCACCCGTAGCACGGCCAAAAACGGCGTGATCCACGCCGACGTGTGCTCTGCCTGCCACCCGTTCTACACCGGCAAGCAGAAGATCCTCGACACCGGCGGCCGGGTGGCCCGCTTCGAGAAGCGCTTCGGCAAGAAGGCCACGGGCAACTAGCTTCACTCACGCCGGCCCGGACGCACCCGCGTGCGCCGGGTCGGCGTTGTTGGTGAAACGGCCGAACTTTACGCAAAAGGGACCCACGGTGAACCTCGACGAGTTGCTCAAGGAGTATTCCGAGCTGGAGTTGCAGCTCGCCGACCCCGCCGTGCACGCCGATCAGGGCAAGGCCCGCACCCTCGGCAGGCGCTACGCGCAGCTCACGCCGATCGTCGGCACCTATCGCGAGCTCGACTCCGTCCGCGACGATCTGACCGCCGCCAGAGAGCTGGCCGGCGAGGACGAAGCGTTCGCGGCCGAGGCCGCCGAGCTCGAAGAGCGCGTCCCGCAGCTCGAAGAGCGGCTCAGGCACCTGCTCATCCCGCGCGATCCCAACGATGACAAGGACCTCATCATGGAGATCAAGGCGGGCGAGGGCGGTGAGGAGTCCGCGCTGTTCGCGGGCGACCTGCTGCGCATGTACCTGCGCTACGCCGAGCGGCTCGGCTGGAAGACCGAGATCATCGACAGCCAGCCCTCCGACCTGGGCGGGTACAAAGACGTCACGGTCGGCATCAGGGCCAAGGGCGACGAGGGCGTGTGGTCCCGGCTGAAATACGAGGGCGGGGTGCACCGCGTGCAGCGGGTGCCGGTCACCGAGTCGCAGGGCCGCATCCACACCAGCGCCGCCGGCGTGCTCGTCTACCCGGAGGCCGAGGAGGTCGACGTCCAGATCGACTCCAACGACCTGCGCATCGACGTCTACCGCTCCAGCGGTCCCGGCGGCCAGAGCGTCAACACCACCGACTCCGCGGTCCGCATCACCCACCTGCCCACGGGCGTCGTCGTCTCGTGCCAGAACGAGAAGAGCCAGCTCCAGAACAAGGAGTCGGCGCTGCGCATCCTGCGCGCGCGGCTGCTGGCCATCGCTCAGGAGCAGGCCGAGGCCGCCGCCCAGGCCGAGCGCAAGTCGCAGGTGCGCACCGTCGACCGCTCCGAGCGCGTACGCACCTACAACTTCCCGGAAAATCGCATCTCCGACCACCGCGTCGGCTTCAAGGCGTATAACCTCGACCAGGTTCTCGACGGCGAGCTGAACGCCGTCACCCAAGCCCTCATCGACGCCGAGATGGCGGAGAAGCTCGCACAACACTCATGACATTTCTGCTGGACGAGATCGCGCTCGCCACCGCCCGGCTGGCCGAGGCAGGCGTTCCTTCGCCGCGCACCGACGCGGAGGAGATCGCGGCGTTCGTCCACGGCGTGCGCAGGAGTGAGCTGCACACGGTCAAGGACGCCGACTTCGACGCGCTGTTCTGGGAGGGCGTCGCCCGGCGCGAGGCCCGCGAGCCGCTGCAGCACATCACCGGCCACGCCTACTTCCGCTATCTGGAGTTGGCGGTGGGGCCAGGGGTGTTCGTGCCGCGGCCCGAGACCGAGGTGGTGGCAGGCTGGGCCATCGAGACCCTGCGGGAGATGGACGTGACCGCCCCGCTCGTCGTCGACCTCGGCACCGGTTCCGGAGCGATCGCGCTCTCGATCGCCCAGGAGGTCGCGCTGGCCGAGGTGCACGCAGTGGAGGTCGATCCCGCGGCGTACACGTGGGCCAAGCGCAACATCTCCGAGCACGGCCAGGGCCGCACCCACCTGCACCCCGACGACCTCGCCGAGGCGCTGCCCGAGCTGAACGGCAAGGTCGACCTGGTCATCTCCAACCCGCCCTACATCCCGCCCGGCGCGATCCCGCGCGACCCCGAGGTGCGCCACTACGACCCCTCCAGGGCTCTGTACGGCTCAGGGGACGACGGTCTGGGCGAGGTGCGCGCGGTGGAGCGCACGGCCCGCCGGCTGCTGCGTCCGGGCGGCTGGGTGGCCGTGGAGCACGCGGACGAACAGGGCAGGGCCGCCTACTTGACCTTCCCCGAGGACAACGGCTGGCGTGACGTGCGCCTGCGCCAAGACCTCACCAGAAGAGACCGCTTCGTCACGGCCAGGCTGGGCCAGGACTAGGATGCACGGCGTGGGACGACGTTTTGACTGCTCCGACCCCGACCAGCGCGCTACGGCCCTGGTGGAGGCCGCGGCCGCGGTTCGCCGCGGCGACCTCGTGGTGTTGCCGACCGACACCGTCTACGGCATCGGCGCCGACGCCTTCACTCCGACGGCCGTCACGAAGCTGCTCGACGCCAAGGGGCGGGGCCGCGACATGCCGCCGCCCGTCCTGGTGGGCACCGTCAGAGCCGCCACAGCACTCGTGGACGACCTGGGGCCGTACGGGCAGGATCTGATCGACGCCTTCTGGCCGGGGCCGCTCACGCTCATCTGCAAGGCCAACAGGGCCCTTTCCTGGGACCTGGGTGACACCAAGGGCACCGTCGCCGTACGCATGCCGCTCCACCCGGTCGCGCTCGACCTGCTCAAGGAGACCGGCCCCATGGCCGTCTCCAGCGCCAACCGCTCCGGCGCGCCCGCCGCCACCACGGCCGAGAACGCCGAGGAGCAGCTCGGCGACTCCGTCGAGGTCTACCTCGACGGCGGCAAGACCACCGACAACACGCCCTCCACCATCATCGACCTCACCACGGCCGTGCCCCGGCTGCTGCGGCGCGGAGCCATCCCGGTGGAGAAGCTGCGCGGCATCATCGGTTACGTCGCCACCGACGACTGACGTATACCGGCTGCTTATTCCGGCTGCTATCGCGTTCCGGCCGACACTACGGTGAGGC
This sequence comes from Nonomuraea sp. NPDC051298, assembly GCF_055586305.1. Lineage (NCBI taxonomy): Bacteria > Bacillati > Actinomycetota > Actinomycetes > Streptosporangiales > Streptosporangiaceae > Nonomuraea > Nonomuraea sp. NPDC051298. The sequence continues at coordinate 283,226 of NZ_JBVJIM010000004.1, read as the reverse complement.
CCGGAGCGGCGATACGTCCCGGGAGTGGCCCATGGGCAAGTTCGACGGCATGGATCCCAAGCTGGTGCGCGACCTGTTGGCCGAGGTGAAACAGGCGGCCGAGCGGATGCGTACGGCCGAAGACCGGGTCAGGCTCGCCATGCAGCAGGCCGGGCTTCCCACCCAGGCCACCCACCGTCCGGTCCAGATCGCCGACTCCGTCGACGAGATGGTCAAGGACGTCAACACGCGGCTCGGGGTGCTCGAGAAGCGCGAGGATCCGGCGCGCGCCGGGGCCGTACAGGGCGGCGACGCACCCGGGACCGGCGGGCGACCGAAGACGGACGAGCCTGCCACGACACCGACCCCCGACGGCAAGGGCACGGACGACCCGAAGGGCTCGGACGGCAAGACGGACAAGAACGGCGACAAGAACGCGGGGACGGGCAAGGACACCAGCACCGGCAAGGACCCCGAAACCGGTAAAGACACCGAAACCGGTAAAGACACCGGCACCAGGCAGGATCCCGGGGCCGGTCAGGGCGGCGGGACCGGCAGCGAGGGCAAGACCGGCGACAAGCCCGTTGACCAGCCCACCGACCAGCCCAAGGACGACCCCAAGGACGCCGACCAGGACAGCAGGCGCGACCGCGGTGCCGAGGCTGACGGCGCGCAGTCGGACGGCGCTGAGTCGGATGGCGCAAAGCCTGATGACACGAAGCCTGATGACACGAAGCCTGATGACACGAAGCCTGACGACACGAAGCCTGACGACACGAAGCCTGATGGCGGCGTGCCGGACACGCCCGCCAAGGACGCGCCCGACCCGACCAAACCGCAGGTCATTGAGGTCGATGGGGTCAAAGTGCTGCAGGTGCCGCTCGACCCGCCCACGGCCGAGGTCGTGGAGGACATGCTGGAGAACGCGGACACTGTGCAACCGGCCGAGATGCCGAAACTCCCCGCCGACGCGGCGAACCCCACCGGTCCTGCGAATACCGGCCCCACGGATGGGGCGAACGCGACGAATGCGAACAGTGTCAACGGCTGGGCCAACGACGGCAGCGACGTGGTCTCGGCCGAGGCCCGCCCACCCGACCTGGACGCGCTGAAGACGGTGATCGAGAACCATCGGGACATAGCGCCGCAGGACATGCCGAGCGTCGAGGTGCCCGCCGGCGAGTACGGCAAGGGGGAGTGGGCGGAACGCGACATCCGCCCGGACGGCCCCGTGGGCTCGATCGACGCGGGCGCGCCGAGCACGGGCTCCGGCCAGTCGGTGACACTCCCGCCACCGGACACCACGACCTCGGGCGGCGCCACGACAACCGAGGTCGCAGGCACCGCCACCCCATCGGCCTACGACCGGTACGAAACCCCTGCCAACGACGGCGGCGGTTCCCGCACCGACGTGGACGGAGCGCGTACCGACGTGGACGGAGCCCGTACCGACGCGAACGGGGCTCGTACCGACGTGGACGGGGCTCGTACCGATGGAGGCGGATCCAGCACAGGCGGGGGCGGGGCGCAGGCTGATGGGAGCGGGGCTCGTACCGGTGGGGACGGGTCGCAGGCCGACGGCACCTGCGACTCCCGCCAGGACCCGACACCTGACGACGGCACCAGCACCACACCCGGCGGCAAGGACCCGACACCGGCCCCGCCGACAGGCGACCAGCCGAGCCAGGGCTCGGGCAACCAGGGCACGGGCGGTAGCGGGACCGGTGACCAGGGCGCTGGTGGCAGCGGGGCTGGTCAGGGCACTGGCAGCGGCAGTCAAGCTGGTGGACAAGGGACGGGTGGGCGTGGCGAGCCGGTGACGATTCCGCCGACGAACCCCTCCGCCGAACTGCCGACGAACCCCTCCACGAATCCCTCGGCGAACCCCTCGGCCGAGCCACCGATCAGCACAACCGCCGACCATCCGGACGCTGGGACGGGCGCCGACGTGCGCGCCGGAGCCCAGCCGGAGACGGCCGACACGGCGACCGGCGCGCGCGAAAGCGGGGGCGGCGGGGGCGGCAGTGGCGGCTCGGGCGGGGGCGGCGGGACGTCACCCGACTACGACATCCTGATCGCCTACGACGTGGTTCCTCCGGCGCAGGCGAGCCTTGCGCCGGACGTGAGCGTTGCGGCGGGCGCGGGCCTCGCACCGGACGTGGGTAGTGGGGCGGGTGTGGGCCTCGCATCGGACGTGAGCCTTGCGGCGGGCGCGGACCTCGCGCCGGACGTTGAGCTTGCGACGGGCGTGGGCAGTGCGACGGGTGCGGACCTCGCACTGGACGCGCAACTTGCGGTGGGCGTGGACCCTGCAGCCGACGTGGGTCTGGGGGCGGGTGTGGACCCGGCAGCCGACGTGAGCCGTGGGGCGGGTGCGGGCTTTGGGGTGGACGTGGGTTCACCGGCGGCCGTGGCGGGCGGTGTCGGGTGGGCGGATGACGGGAGCGATGTGGTGTCGTCCGACATGGCGCCGCCCACTCTCGACGCCCTCGCGACGGTCGTCGAGCACCACCGCGACATCCAGCCCCAGGAGATGCCGAGCGTGGAGGTCCCGCCCGGCGAGTACGGCAAGGGCGCCTGGGCCCCGCAGGACGTCGGGCCGGACGGCCCGCAGGGTGAGATCGACCCCGGCCGGCCAGGAAGGAGCGCCTGATGTACGCAGATCCACCGGCCCCCCGGGCGAAGGGCCGCGACGAGGTCCCGCCCATCACCTCCACGGGCCCCCTGGAGGACCCTCAGCGCGCCTGGCGGTTCAATCCCGACTACGAGCGTCTCGTCGTGGCCTGGAACACCGTCATGCCCCATCTGGAGACGCTCAAGACCACGCTCGACAAGGCGTACGCGATGGCCAGGAGCCCGCAGACCTGGGACGCCCCCGTGGGCGAGCGCTACGTCGAGGACCTCCGCGAGTGGCGTGACAGGCTGGCGCGCTATCGCTTGTCCGTGCTCACCACGATCAGCGACGAAGCCTCAGATACACCACGATGGGTACAAACGACGGCCAACGCACCCCATGCCTTCCCATAAGTCGAAATTTCGGGGCATCACCGGTATATGGGGAAAACGGACATTCGGTCGTACAGTGGGGAAATGGGTGCAGAACCCTACTACGGCCCGGACTTCGGGCTGCTGCGGACGCGGGATCCCGAGATCGCGCAGGTCCTGATCGACGAGCTGGACCGGGTGCGCGGCGGGATCCAGCTCATCGCGAGCGAGAATTTCACCTCGCCCGCCGTCATGGCCGCCCTGGGCTCCACCCTGACCAACAAGTACGCCGAGGGCTACCCGGGCAGGCGCTACTACGGCGGCTGCGAGGTCGTGGACCGGGCCGAGCGGCTGGCCATCGACCGGGCGTGCGAGCTGTTCGGGGCCGAGCACGCGAACGTCCAGCCCCATTCCGGCGCCTCCGCGAACCTGGCCGCCTACGCCGCCCTCCTGCAGCCCGGCGACACCATGCTGGCCATGGCGCTGCCGCACGGCGGCCACCTCACCCATGGCTCGAAGGTGAACTTCTCGGGAAGATGGTTCGACGTCGTCTCGTACGGCGTGCGTCGGGACACCGAACTCATCGACCTCGACGAGGTACGCGACCTCGCGCTGCGGCATCGGCCGAAGCTCATCGTGTGCGGGGCCACGGCGTACCCGAGGCTGATCGACCACGAGGTCTTCCGCTGCATCGCGGACGAGGTGGGCGCGTGGCTGCTGGTCGACGCGGCGCACCCGATCGGGCTGATGGCGGGCGGCGCGATCCCGTCGGCGGTGCCGTACGCGGACGTCGTGACCTTCACCACGCACAAGACGCTGCGCGGGCCGCGCGGCGGCGCCATCCTGTGCACCGGCGAGCTGGCCGGCCGGATCGACCGGGCGGTGTTCCCGTTCGTCCAGGGCGGGCCGCTGATGCATGCGGTGGCGGCCAAGGCGGTGGCGTTCGGCGAGGCGATGCGGCCGGAGTTCGCCGACTACGCCAGGCGCGTGATCGTGAACGCCAGGGCGCTGGCCGAGTCGCTGGCGGCGGAGGGGATGCGGCCCGTGTCCGGCGGCACGGACACCCATCTGGCGCTGATCGACCTGCGCGGGCTCGGGGTGTCGGGGGCGGAGGCGGAGCGCAGGTGCGCGGCGGCGGGGATCACGCTCAACCGCAACGCCGTCCCGTACGATCCCGAGCCGCCCGCGGTCACCTCCGGTATCCGCGTGGGCACGCCCTGTGTCACCACCCAGGGAATGGGGCCTCAGGAGCTGGCCGAGGTGGGCGCACTGGTGGCGTGGGCCGTGCGGCGGCCGGAGGCCGTGGAGGGGGTCAGGGAAAGAGTTTCGGCGCTTCTGGCCATCCATCAGCCATATCTCAGCGAATATTAAGATGGTCTGTGTCGTTTTCCGGTCACAGCGGGCCGGAGCATCCGGGAAACTAGGTTCGTGCGCGAATACCTGTTCATGGCGCTCATCTCGGCGGCGGTGACTTATCTGCTGGTCCCGTTGGTGCGCCGCTTCGCCATCCGCATCGGTGCCATGCCCGAGGTCCGCGCGCGCGACGTGCACACGACGCCGACACCCAGGCTGGGCGGCCTGGCGATGTACGGCGGCCTGGTCGTGGGGCTGCTCACCGCCAGCCAGCTCACCCACACCGGCCAGGCGCTGGCCGAGTCCGAGTCCGACGCGGTCACCGCGCTGATCGTGGCGGGCGGCCTGATCACGCTCACCGGCTTCCTCGACGACTGGTGGGGCATGGACGCCTTCATCAAGCTCGCCGGGCAGATCGCGGCGGCGGGCGTGCTGGTCTTCTTCAACATGCGACTGCTCTACCTGCCGCTGCCCAAAGACTGGGGCGGCTCCATGAGCCTCGACTACACGCTGAGCACGATCATCACCATCCTGGTCGTGGTCGTGACCATCAACGCGGTCAACTTCGTCGACGGCCTCGACGGGCTCGCCGCCGGGATCGTGTGCATCGCCGCCATGGCCACCTGGGCCTACTCGATCTTCCTGGCCCAGAGCATGAGCGTGGGCAACATCACCACCACCGCCGCCATCGCCGCCGTTCTCATCGGCGCCTGCCTGGGGTTCCTGCCGCACAACTTCCATCCGGCGAAGATCTTCATGGGCGACACCGGGGCCATGCTGATCGGCCTGGTGCTCGCCTCCTCGATCGTGACCGTGACGCCGCTCGACCCGGCGGCCATCGAGGACATGAACAAGGCCGGCGTCTTCCTGCCGCTGCTGCTGCCCGCCGCGGTGCTGGTCCTCCCGCTGACCGACCTGATCACCGCCGTGGTCCGGCGCACGTCGCACGGCCTGTCGCCGTTCGCGCCCGACCGCGGCCACCTGCACCATCGGCTGCTCGACATCGGCTACTCGCACCGGCGTTCGGTGCTGATCATGTACGCGTGGGCGTTCGCGTTCGCCTTCGGCATGGTCCTGATGTCCCGGCAGGGTGTGCCGGTGCTGCTGTTCCCCGTGGTCATCGTGCTGGCGCTGGCGGCGCTGGTCCTGATGGCGGCCCCGCGCTGGTGGCGGGGCAGGGGTGGCGCCCACTCGGCCGAGAGAGGCAAGCGGCCCGACAACGACGACGGCCCGCCCACCGGGCCGATGCCGCCGATCGCGCCCGACACCCAGCCCAGGCGGCCACCGGCGGACGGCCCTTCGCACGAGCGCGCGACGGCCGACGGCAAACCGGTCATTCCCGTCTTTCCAGGCCGTTCTTGATCGCGAACTAGAAACGGCAGGTAAAAGCGGTCTTCCGTGAGCTTGTGATATCTTTCACGAGCAGGGACTCCAGGCCGAGCGGCTCTGGAGGTAGCAAACGCTCGCTTGATAACTGTTTGATGGAGCATTGATGCAGGCCAACGACTTGCGCGTACTCAAAAGCGCCGCGATTCCGACCGCCCTGGTTGGAGTGGTCGCCGTGGTCGTGGCGCTCCTGACGGCAGGTGGCAAGGGGGCGCTGGGCGCGGTCATCGGCGCCCTGCTCGTCGGGGTCTTCTTCAGCATCAGTGTGGTGGCGGTGTCCTATGCCGCCCGCGTCTCCCCGCAGATGATGGCGATCGCGGCGATGGGCAGCTATCTCGTCAAGGTCGTCGTCATCATGATCGTACTCGCTTCCTTCCGTGACACCACGCTCTGGAACACGCAGGCGTTCGCCTGGGCCGTCGTGGTGTGCACGCTGGTCTGGACGGGTTTCGAGGTGCGGGCCTTCGTCAAGACGAAGATGCTCTACGTCGACCCCGAAGCCGGGGTCCCCGGGAAGGGCGACTCGTGAGGTCGACCCTCGGGTGGGGCCCGATATGACTAGTCCTCTACTTGCCTGCTATCGTCAGCCCCGCGATGAGCGCACAGGAACGCCGACCGGAAGAAGACGGTCGCGACTTCGCCGACGCCATGTGGTCGATCCCGAGCTTGCTGCTCGCCGGGATGGCCATCTACGGCGGCCTCGGGTGGTTGCTGGACCGGTGGCTGGACATGTCCGCGTTCTTCCCCATAGGCATCGTTCTGGGGCTAGTGCTCTCCGGCTACTCCGCCTACCGGAAGTTCTCCCGCTAGTCCGCCGCAGCGACGACTTCGCTGAGGAAATCCTTGTGATCCACACTACGACGTTGATGAAGGGAACGCCGCGTGAGTGCGCTGACGGTCCTCGCGACACCCGCTGACCAGTTCGGGGCGCCAACGCCTGACGAACTGTTCAACCTGCCTCCGATCATCCCCGGGGTCGACTGGTTCACCAAGCCGGTCCTGCTGGCGCTGCTCAGTGCGGTGCTGGTGATCGGTGTCACCTGGGCCGCCTTCGGCAATCCGAAGGTGGTGCCACGGGGTGTCCAGAACGTGGTCGAGTACGGCTACATGTTCGTCCGCGATCAGGTCGCCCGGCCCTTCCTGGGCAAGGACGCCGACCGGTGGATGGGCCTGCTGCTCTCGGTGTTCTTCCTGGTCCTCGTCTGGAACGTCATGGGGGTCATCCCCATAGCTCAGTTCCCCGTGGCCTCGCACATCGCCTTCCCGGCGGTCCTCGCGATCTCGATCTACGTGCTCAAGGTCTACCTGGGCGTCAAGCACCAGGGCGGCATCGGCTACTTCAAGAACATGATGTTCCCTCCGGGCCTGCCCAAGGGCATCTACTTCCTGCTGGCACCGATCGAGTTCCTCTCGAACATGATCATCGCACCGTTCACGCACATGGTGCGACTGTTCGCGAACATGTTCGCGGGCCACATGCTGCTGGCCTTCTTCAGCATGGTGGGCTTCTGGTTCCTGTTCGAGCAGTTGACCCCGCTCGGGGCCCCCATCGGCGTCCTCGGCGTGATCATGACCATCATCTTCACCGCGTTCGAGATGTTCATCCAGTTCCTGCAGGCGTTCCTCTTCGCGATGCTGGCGTCGATGTACATCGGCGGCGCGCTGCACCCAGATCACTGAGAACCACATACCGGAATATCCATGACCGGTGAGACTCCGCTTCACCGGCCGTCCAGTAAAGGAATAACAGCAATGAGCGTTCTCGCTGAGGTCTCCGGCAACGTCACCGCCATCGGTTACGGTCTCGCCGCCATCGGCCCCGGCATCGGCGTCGGCATCATCTTCGGTCAGGGCGTGCAGGCCATCGCCCGCCAGCCGGAGGCTTACGGCCTGATCCGCCAGAACATGCTCCTCGGCTTCGTTCTCACCGAGGCTCTGGCCCTGCTCGGTCTGGTCGCTCCGTTCATCTTCGCGAACATCTAAGACCAGAAGACCCCTGACGAAAGGCTGCGTCCATGATTAAGGCAGCTACGCTCCTCGCTGCGGCGGAGGAGGGCGCAAACCCGCTCTGGCCCCACGAATACGAGCTCGTCGTCGGTATCTTCGCGTTCGCCGTCGTTCTGATCGTCGTCGGCAGGATCCTCGTCCCGCGCATCCAGAAGACGCTGGCCGAGCGGACCGACGCGATCGAGGGCGGCATCAAGCGGGCCGAGGAGGCGCAGGCGGAGGCTCAGGCCCTGCAGAAGCGCTACTCCGAGCAGCTCGAAGAGGCCCGTCGCGACGCCGCCAGGCTGCGCGAGGAGGCTCGCGAGCAGGCCGCGCAGATCAAGGCCGAGCTTCGCGAGGAGGCGCAGGCCGAGGCCCGCCGCCTCGTCGAGGCCGCGCACGCGCAGATCGAGGCGGACCGCCAGGCGGCGTTCGCCCAGCTCCGCGCGGAGATCGGCCGCCTGTCGACCGACCTGGCCGGCCGCATCGTGGGCGAGTCCCTCGAGGACGAGGTCCGCCAGAGCCGCATCGTCGACAGGTTCCTCGACGAGCTGGAGAACAGCACCGCGCAGGCGGTGCGCTGATGCGCGGTTTGAGCAGGGCCTCGCTGGCCGACGTCGAAGAGCGGTTCAACGCGGTCGCCGGCGGTGCCGACCTCGGTACGCTCTCCGACGAGCTGTTCGCGGTCGCGGATCTGCTCGACCGCGAGCACGGCCTGCGCCGTGCCCTGTCCGACCCGGCCAGGGTTCCCGAGCAGAAGTCCGCCGTGGTGGGCTCGCTGCTCGACGGCAAGGTCGGCACGGCGGCCATCGCCACGGCCGAGGCCGCGGTCGCGGCCAAGTGGTCGCGCGCCGGTGACCTGGCCGACGTGCTCGAACGGCTCGGCGTCGTCGCCGCGGCCGCGGAGGCGGAGAGCCAGTCCAGGCTCGACGAGGTGGAGGACGAGCTCTTCCGCTTCGGCCGCATCGTCGCCGCCAACCCTGACCTGCGCCGCGCGCTCGCCGACGCGGCCGCGCCCGAAGCGGGCAAGCGCGACCTGCTGCGCAACCTGCTCGACGGCAAAGTCGCCCCGACCAGCCTGCGTCTGATCACGCAGGTTGTGGTGCATCCGCGAGGACGTAACCTGGAGCCAGGTCTGGAAGAGTTCGGCCAGCTCGTGGCCCAGCAGCGCCAGCGCCTCGTGGCGGTGGTGCGTAGCGCGGTCGAGCTGTCCGAGGCGCAGAAGGAGCGCCTGACGGCGTGGCTGCGCACCTCGTACGGCCGTGACGTGCACCTGAACGTCGAGGTCGACAAGCGGGTGCTCGGTGGGTTCTCGGTCCGCATCGGCGACGAGATCATCGACACCACCATTGTGGGACGAATCGAAGAAGTCCGCCGCCGGTTGGCCGGCTAGGCGAAGAGGGAGACAGAGTAGAGATGGCGGAGCTTACGATCCGGCCGGACGAGATCCGGGACGCGCTTGAGCGCTTCGTCCAGGCGTACGAACCGGAAGGCGCCGCGCGCGAGGAGATCGGGACCGTCGTCGACGCCGGCGACGGCATCGCCCATGTCTCCGGCCTTCCCTCGGCGATGGCGAACGAGCTGCTCGAGTTCGAGAATGGCACGCGTGGCCTGGCACTCAACCTCGACACCCGCGAGATCGGTGTCGTGATCCTGGGTGACTTCAGCGGCATCGAGGAGGGCCAGACGGTCCGCAGGACGGGCGAGGTCCTGTCCGTGCCCGTCGGCGACAACTTCCTCGGCCGCGTGGTCGACCCCCTCGGCAACCCGCTCGACGGCAAGGGCGCCATCGAGTCCGAGAGCCTGCGCGCTCTCGAGCTCCAGGCGCCCACGGTCGTCCAGCGGCAGCCGGTGAAGCAGCCGCTGCAGACCGGCATCAAGGCGATCGACGCCATGACGCCGATCGGCCGCGGCCAGCGTCAGCTCATCATCGGCGACCGCGGCACCGGCAAGACGGCGATCGCCGTCGACACGATCCTCAACCAGCGTGAGGGCTGGCTCTCCGGCGACCCCGAGCAGCAGGTCCGCTGCGTCTACGTCGCCATCGGCCAGAAGGGCTCGACGATCGCGCAGGTCAAGGCCCGCCTCGAGGAGGCAGGCGCGCTCGACTACACGACCATCGTCGCCGCCCCCGCCTCTGACCCGGCCGGTTACAAATACCTTGCCCCCTACACCGGTTCCGCCATCGGCCAGCACTGGATGTACCAGGGCAAGCACGTCCTCATCGTCTTCGACGACCTGACCAAGCAGGCCGACGCCTACCGCGCCGTGTCCCTGCTGCTGCGTCGCCCTCCGGGCCGCGAGGCCTTCCCCGGCGACGTCTTCTACCTCCACTCCCGCCTGCTGGAGCGCTGCGCCAAGCTCTCCGACGACATGGGCGCGGGCTCGATGACGGGTCTGCCGGTCATCGAGACCAAGGGCAACGACGTCTCGGCGTTCATCCCGACCAACGTCATCTCCATCACCGACGGCCAGTGCTTCCTCGAGACCGACCTGTTCAACGCGGGCGTCCGTCCGGCCATCAACGTCGGTATCTCGGTCTCCCGAGTCGGTGGCTCGGCGCAGGTCAAGGCGATGCGCAAGGTGGCGGGCACGCTGAAGCTGTCGCTGTCGCAGTACCGCGACCTGGAGGCGTTCGCCTCGTTCGCCTCCGACCTCGACGCCGCCTCCCGGGCCCAGCTCGAGCGCGGTCAGCGGCTGGTCGAGCTGCTCAAGCAGCCTCAGTACTCGCCGTACCCGGTCGAGCGGCAGGTCGTGTCGGTGTGGTCCGGCACCACCGGTGAGCTCGACGAGGTTCCCACCGAGGACGTCCGCCGCTTCGAGCAGGAGTTCCTCGACTACCTGCAGTCCTCGCACAAGGGCATCTTCGACGGGATCCGGGAGACCAAGGACCTCGCCGACGACGCCGTGACCGCCCTCAAGGACGCCATCACGGAGTTCAAGAAGGGCTTCACCACCTCCTCGGGCGAGCTGCTGGTCAAGGACGAGCCGGTGGCGCCGCTCGACGCCGACGAGGTCGGCCAGGAGAAGATCAAGAAGGTCGTCCGTCCCTCGACGGAGAAGTAGGTCATGGGTGCCCAGCTAAGGCTGCTGCGGCGGCGGATCAACTCGGTCAAGTCGACCGCGAAGATCACGCGTGCGCAGGAGCTCATCGCCTCCTCACGGATCGTGCGGGCGCAGCAGCGGATGCAGGCGGCGCTGCCGTACGAGCGCGAGATCACGCGCGCCGTCACCGGCGTCGTCAGCAACGCGGCCAGCGTCGACCATCCGCTGACCGTGGCGAAGGAGAACCCCCCCAAGGCGGGCGTGCTCATCGTCACCAGCGACAGCGGGTTCTGCGGCGGCTTCAACGCCAACGTGCTGCGCGAGGCCGAGGCCCTGCGCGGGCTGCTGCAGGCCCGTGGGCTGAACGTGGTGCCGTTCGTCACCGGGCGCAAGGGTGTCACCTGGCACACCTTCCGCAGCCGGGACATGGGCGGCAACTGGGTCGGCTTCTCCAGGAAGCCGGCCTACGCCGACGCCAAGGAGATCGCGAACACGCTGATCGACTCGTTCAAGGACGACAACGGGATCGACGAGATCCACATCGTGTCGACCGAGTTCGTCTCGATGCTCACGCAGAACGTCGTGGTCAAGCGGATCCTGCCGCTGGAGGTCGAGGAGACCGAGGCGACGGAGTCCACCGCGATCCCGCCGTACTTCGAGTTCGAGCCGACCGCCGGTGACGTGCTGGAGTCGCTGCTGCCGCGCTACGTGGAGTCGCGCATCTTCACGGCGCTGCTCCAGTCCGCCGCCTCTGAGGAGGCCGCGCGGCGACGTGCGATGAAGGCCGCGACCGACAACGCCAACGAGCTGATGCGGGTGCTCACCCAGCAGATGAACCAGGCTCGCCAGGCTGAGATCACCCAGGAAATCAGCGAGATCGTCGGTGGCGCCAACGCGCTCGCTGACGCCGCAGCGGGGAAAGAGTGAAATGACTGCAGAGGCTGTTGAAACTGTAGAAGCCGCGGCGGCCGGCACCGGCCGCGTGGCGCGCGTCACCGGCGCCGTCGTCGACGTGGAGTTCCCCGTCGAGGCGATGCCCGACATCTATAACGCGCTCAAGGTCGAGGTGACCCTCGGCGGCGAGACCAAGACGCTGACGCTCGAGGTCGCCCAGCACCTGGGCGACAACCTGGTCAGGGCCATCTCGATGCAGCCCACCGACGGCCTGGTCCGCGGCCAGGCGGTCACCGACACCGGCGGCCCGATCTCGGTGCCGGTCGGCGACGTCGTCAAGGGCCACGTGTGGAACGCGCTGGGCGAGACGCTCGACGTGCCGACCGCGTCGCTCAAGATCAACGAGCGCTGGGGCATCCACCGGCCGTCGCCGCCCTTCGACCAGCTCGAGTCCCGTACCGAGCTGCTGGTCACCGGTATCAAGGTCATCGACCTGCTCACCCCGTACGTGCAGGGTGGGAAGATCGGTCTGTTCGGCGGCGCCGGCGTCGGCAAGACCGTTCTGATCCAGGAGATGATCCGCCGCGTCGCCCGTAACTTCGGTGGCACCTCGTGCTTCGCCGGGGTGGGCGAGCGCACCCGTGAGGGCAACGACCTGTGGCTGGAGATGGAGGAGGCGGACGTCCTCAAGGACACCGCGCTCGTCTTCGGTCAGATGGACGAGCCGCCGGGCACCCGTCTGCGGGTCGCCCTGTCCGCGCTGACGATGGCGGAATACTTCCGCGACGTGCAGAAGCAGGACGTGCTGCTGTTCATCGACAACATCTTCCGCTTCACGCAGGCCGGTTCCGAGGTCTCCACGCTGCTCGGCCGCATGCCGTCCGCCGTGGGTTACCAGCCCACGCTGGCCGACGAGATGGGTGTGCTCCAGGAGCGCATCACCTCGACGCGCGGTCACTCGATCACCTCCATGCAGGCGATCTACGTGCCCGCCGACGACATCACCGACCCGGCCCCGCACAACGCGTTCGCGCACCTCGACGCGCAGACCGTGCTCTCGCGGCCGATCTCGGAGAAGGGCATCTACCCGGCGGTGGACCCGCTCGACTCCTCCTCCCGGATCCTCGACCCGCAGATCGTGGGCGAGGAGCACTACCGGGTGGCCCAGGAGACCAAGCGGATCCTGCAGAAGTACCGCGAGCTCCAGGACATCATCGCGATCCTCGGTATCGACGAGCTGTCCGAGGAGGACAAGGTCACCGTCCAGCGGGCCCGCCGCATCGAGCGCTTCCTGTCGCACCCGATGTACGCGGCCGAGGCCTTCACCGGCCAGCCGGGCGAGACCGTGCCGCTCGACGAGACCATCGCCTCCTTCAAGGGCCTGTGCGCGGGTGAGTACGACCACCTGCCCGAGCAGGCGTTCTTCATGGTCGGTGGCATCGAGCAGGCCATCGCGAAGGCCAAGGAACTCGAGCGTCGCTAATCGCCCCACGGTGGCGGCGCGGCTCCACCCGGGCCGAGCCGCCACCTGATCGGAAAGGAACCTACTTCAGTGGCGAAGCTACGCGTAGGGGTTGTCTCACCCGAGCGTGAGATCTGGTCGGGCGAGGCCGACATGGTGATTGCCAAGACCGTGGACGGCGAGATCGGTATTATGCCGCAACACGCACCTGTGCTCGGTGTCCTCGTCGAGGGCGGAGTGCTGCGCGTGAAGCGGGAAGGCGAGCCGGAGCTGGTGGCGGCGGTGCACGGGGGGTTCATCTCCGTGGCCGACGACGAGGTTTCCGTGCTGGCCGAGGTGGCCGAGCTCGGTTCCGAGGTCGACGTCGCGGCGGCCCGTGACGCTCTCGACCGGGCTCAGGCCTCGATCGAGGCCAACCAGGAAGACGCCGACGCGGCAATCGAGGCCAAGCGTGCCAGGGCCCGGCTGCGCGCGGCAGGCGAAGAGGTTTAATACATTTCAAGACGGCTCAGGGGGGCGGCATGGCGGCGACGGTTGTGACTCTCGTAGTGCTGCTGGCCGCCCTCATAGTCCTGCGGGGCTTCACGCTGGCCCGTTCGCGGGGGAGCGTACCCTGTCGCCTGCGGGTGGGGGAGCGCGGGTGGCAGAGCGGGGTGGCCCGCTACGCCGACGGGGAGCTCCACTGGATTCCGCTCTTGGGCATCCGGCTCAGGCCGCGCCACGCGATCGCGAGGCGCGGCCTCGTCGTTTCCGCCCGGCGCGAGATCGACGGCGGCCTGTACGCGGTCGACTGCGAGGGGAGCACCCGCGGGTTGTCCCTGGCCATGAGCGCCGACGCGCTGACCGGCTTCCTGGCCTGGCTGGAGTCGGCCCCGCCGAGCGCCTACCTCGACGTCGCCTGAGGCCGTCACGGCCCGTCTCCGACCCGCTCGGGCGGGGGTCAGCGGGTGCCGCCCGGCTTCCAGAGGATCTCGTCGCCCGCGTGGGCGACGCGGCAGGCGATGAAGAGCAGGTCTGACAGGCGGTTGAGGTATTTCGCGGTCAGCGGGTTCATGTCTTCATGCGCCTGCAGGGCCGCCCAGGTCGTCCGCTCGGCCCTGCGGACGGTGACGCGGGCCACGTGCAGGGCGGCCGTGGCGGGGTCGCCGCCCGGCAGGATGAAGCTCCGCAGCGGCTTGAGCCCGGCGTTGAGCCGGTCGCACTGCTCCTCCAGCCACGTGACGTACGACGGCTCGACCCGCAGCGGCGGGAACTCCGGCTCGGCCACGACCGGGGTGGCCAGGTCGGCCCCCACGTCGAACAGTTCGTTCTGGACGCGTGTGAGCACCCCCGCCAGGTCGTCGGAGAGCGTGCGGAAGGACAGCGCCAGGCCCAGGTGGGCGTTGGCCTCCTCGACGTCGGCGTAGGCCGCCAGCCGGGGATCGGTCTTCGAGGTGCGGCTCATGTCGACCAGCGCCGTGGTGCCGTCGTCGCCGGCCCTCGTGTAGATGCGAGAGAGAACCACCGGCTTGTCCCTGTCGGGGCCGTCGCTGCCCGCCCCGTCTCTGTCCGCGCGCGTCATGGCCTCAGCGTAGTGACAAATGTCATCGGGATCGGACGCGGGATCCACCTCCGCCACGTGATTTCCACGACTACCTCGCTGAACAGGGCGAAGGGCACTATTGACCCATGACGAAGGAGATGACCTGATGCTCGAGATCAGCGAGCTGCGCAAACGTTTCGCGGGTGGTCCCGGCGCTCCCGGCGGCAAGCTCGCCCTGGACGGGATCAGCTTCGCCGTCCGGCCGGGCGAGATGTTCGGGTTCGTCGGCGCGAACGGCGCCGGGAAGACCACGACGATGCGCATCGTGATGGGCGTGCTCCAGGCGGACTCCGGCTCGGCGAGCTGGGAGGGCAAGCCCCTCGACCACTACGCCAGGCAGCGGTTCGGGTACATGCCGGAGGAGCGCGGGCTCTACCAGAAGATGCGGGTCGCCGAGCAGATCGAGTACTTCGGCCGCCTGCACGGCCTGAGCACCCAGGCCGCGAAGAAGGCCACCGACGACCTGCTGGAGCGGCTCGGGCTGACCGAGCGCAGGAACGACGCCGTGCAGACGCTCTCCCTGGGCAACCAGCAGCGCGTGCAGCTCGCCGTGGCGCTCGTGCACGACCCCCAGGTGCTGATCCTGGACGAGCCGTTCTCCGGCCTGGACCCGATCGCCGTGGACGCGCTGGTCGGAGCGCTGCAGGAGCGGTGCAGGGGCGGCGTGCCGGTGATCTTCTCCAGTCACCAGCTCGAACTGGTGGAGCGGCTCTGCGACTCCGTGGGCATCGTCTCGGCGGGGCGCATGGTCGCCGTGGGCACGGTGGAGGCCCTGCGGTCCGCGGAGGGCGACACGCTGCGGGTCGTCGTCCGCGACCCGGCCCCCGGCTGGGCCGACGGCCTGCCCGGCACGGTCACCGTGCACGGCGACCGGCACACCCTGCTCACGACCGGCGGCGACGACCAGGAGATCCTGCGCCGCGCCATGAAGGCCGGGCACGTGGAGCACTTCGGGGTCCAGCACCCGACCCTCACCGAGATCTTCAAGGAGGCCGTGGCGTGAACGGACTGATGCTGGTCGCCCGTCGCGAGGTGTCCACCCAGGTTCGCAGCCGGGCGTTCGTGATCGGCCTGCTGGTCACGGCCGTGCTGGTGGCAGGGCTGTCGTTCGCCCCCAAGATCTTCGGCGGCGGCGACTCCTACACCCTGGGCACCGTGAACTCCCAGCAGCTCCCGCTCCAGGCGGCGGCGCCCGAGGTCGGGTTCGAGTGGCGCGCCTTCCCCGACGAGGCGGCGGCCAAGCGGGCCGTGCTCGCGGGCGACGTGGACGCGGTGCTGGTCAACAGCGCCAAGGTGCTCACCGACGGCGAGATCGACGCCCAGCTCGGCGTGCTCATGCAGAGCGTCAACCGGGAGTTCAAGCTCGGCGCGGCCGGGGTGGCGATCCCGCCGCTGCAGATGGAGTCGGTGGGCGCCGACACCCGGTACGAGGCCGCCCGCGGGGCCATCGCGACCGTGCTCGTCCTCGTCCTGTTCATGATGATCCTGGGTCAGGTCGTCATGGTCGCCATGGGCGTGGTGGAGGAGAAGGGCAGCCGGATCGTGGAGATCCTGCTGGCCGCCGTACGGCCCTGGCAGCTTCTCGGCGGGAAGATCGTCGGGCTGGGCATCCTGGGCCTGATCAACCTGGTCACGATCCTGGTGGTCGGCCTCGCCTCCGCGTCCGCCTCCGGCCTGGCCGCCGACTTCCCGCCCGGCATTCCCGGGCTGGTGGCCGGGGTGGTGCTGTGGTTCGTGCTGGGGTACGCGTTCTTCGCCACGCTCGCGGCGGCCTCCGCCTCGCTGGTCTCGCGCCAGGAGGAGGTGAACTCCGTGCTGACGCCGCTGACCATGATCATCATGGCGACGTACTTCGTGGCCTTCTACGCCAGCAACGAGCCCACGGGCACGCTGGCGACGGTGGCGTCGTACCTCCCGCCGTTCTCCTCCATGATCATGCCGGTCCGGATGGCGGCGACCGAGGTGCCGGTGTGGCAGGTGGGGCTGTCCATGGCGGCGATGCTGGCGGCCGTGGTGGCGGTGCTCGCCTTCGGGGCCAAGGTGTACGAGCGGGCCGTGCTGCGGACGGGCGCCCGGCTGAAACTCGGCGAAGTCCTGCGTACGCGGGCGTAGATGGACGCGATCGAGCGGGCGCGGCGCATCACCTGGAAGGTGCTGCTCTCCGGTCTCGCCGTGATGTGGCTGCTGATCCTCATGACGATCGCGGTCGCGGCGGGCGAGGGGCGGCTCGTCTGGTGGCGCGTGGCGCCCGCGCTGCTCGCCGCGATCGGGTTCACCTGGCTCTGCGGGAACGTCGTCAGAGCAGCGCTCGACCGCCGTCACCCCACCTGGCAGGTGGTGGGGGCGGCGGTCTTCGCGCTGTCGGCGGCCGGTCTGGGCGGGGCCGACGCGTTCGGCTGGGGCTTCGCGCTCGTGTGCTGGCTGTCGGTCGCCACGCTGGAGGTCCCCCGGCGTACGGCGTCGGCGCTGGCGGCGGGCACGTGGGCGGTCGGCGTCGGGCTCAGCTTCCTGGGGCGGGAGGCCGGGCTGACCTCCACTGCCTTCGAGCTGACGCGCGGCGAGGCGTTGGTCGTCAACCTGCTCACCTACGGAATCCTGTGCGCGGCGGTGCTGGCGTCCAACCGGGTGTGGAGGTGGATCTGGGCGCTGGCCGTGGAGGCGCACAGGGGCGGGGAGGCGCACACCCGGCTCGCGCTGGCGGAGGAGCGGCTGCGTTTCGCCAGAGACCTGAACGACCTCGTGGGGCACCAGCTCTCGGCCATCGCCGTCAAGACCGACCTGGCCGTACGCCTGTCGGACGCGGACCCGGCGGCGGCCAAGGCGGAGATGTCCGAGGTGAACCGGCTGACCAGGAAGGCGCTGAAGGAGCTGCGGCAGGCCGTGCGTGGCCACCGCGAGCTTGACTTGACCGCTGAGCTGAATAGCGTGAAGGGTGTGCTCGAGGCGGCGGGGGTCCGCTGCGAGGTCGGGTTGCCCCACCGCGAGCCGCCGGCCGGCGTGGCGCCGGTGTTCGCCCTCGCGGTGCGCGAGGCCGTGACCAACGTGCTCAAGCACAGCACCGCGACCTTCTGCGACATCGCGATCCGCCTCACCGAGCACGAGGCCGAGCTGACCGTGCGCAACGACGGCGTGGCCCGGCGCCGGGCCACGGAGCTGGGCGGCGGCCTGGCGGGGCTGGGGGAGCGGCTGGCCGCCGTGGGCGGCGTCGTGACCGCCCAGCCGACCGGCGACGGGCACTTCCTGCTGCGTGCGGTCGTGTCATTGCCGATGGCTGGGTAGGGGACTCGTGCTGAGGTTCACCTCGGCAAGCGCCGCGTCCTGCGGGTGACCGCAGAAATGGCGCGGCGGACGACAACGCGGACGACAACGTGAGCGTGCGTGACTGAGGAGGTGGCATGCGCGTCCGGGGCAATCCGACGGCCCAGGTGGTGCGGATCGGTGCCCGGCTCGACGCCGGCACGTCTGCGGGGGTGCGTGAGAGGCTGCACAAGGCTCTCGACTCCGGCGAAGGCGACCTGATCCTCGATCTCTCCAGACTGGAGATGATCGACGCGACCGGTCTCGGCGTCCTCGTGGGCGCGCATCGGCGCGCGTTGAGCGTGCGACGCCGCCTCGTTCTTCGGGGGGTGCCACCGAGGATCATGCGGATACTGGCGGTGACCCGGCTGAATCGGGTGTTGCATGTGGAGGTTCCTGTGGTCGCGGTGGCCTGATGTGACATATCGGAGCGGGCAACGATCAGCCGTTGCCCGCTCTATCCGTGCTTAGACGAAATGTAGATTTCGGCCGTCCGTTGGGGGAAAGGCATGAATGCGAGTCGAAATCGCGATCAACTCGTGCCGAGGCTGCGACCGAAGATGTGCACCGCCACGGCGACGAGTTCGTCGATCTCCGGCGGCTCGTCGGAGAGCAGCCATTCGATCAGCAACTCCTGCAACGACCCTATGATGCCGAGCGCCACCAGCCGGCGATTCAACGTGGCGGCCATGGGGAAATCCGCCGACGCCTCCTCCACAAGTCGGGCGAACGCGTCCACCGCGCGTTGACGCGACAGTGTCAGGATGTCCCCCGACCTGCGTACCTCCACGTGCATGATGCGGGCCCGCCGCCAGTCGGCGGTGGTGAACTCGAGATAGGCGCGAATCCCCGCTTTGACTCTTCCGTCAAGGGAGTTCGGCGCCTCCTGTAACGCCTTGGCGACGGCCGCGAGGCTTTCGTCCACGCAGCGATCGTGTAACGCCTGCAGGAGATCCTCCCGGCCGCCGAAACATTCGTAGAAGGCCCGGTTGGAGATCCTGGCCTCCGAGCACAGCCTTTCGATGGTCGTCGCCGCGAATCCAGGCTTCGCGTATAGCGTGTACGCGGCCGTCATCAGCCGCTCGCGTCTGTCCGCCAGCCTTTGCTCAGCCGACATTCCCCGGTAAGACCGGTTCACATTCCACCCGTCCAACATGATCGTGGCCCCCAGAGCACACAATTATGGACGGATGATCGGATTTGGAAAAGGGTAAGAAGGTTATCTTTTACGTCGGCCATGCAAGAACGTGACAAGCCTGACCAGCCGCTCAAGTTCGGCGGGGCCCCGGGTGAAGGAAGTCAGCTTCATCCCGGGCATCGCGAAGCGCTGTCGTGAGACGGCCTTGGGCCGGGCGAACTCGCGCAGCCCGTCGGCCCCGTGGATGCGCCCGAAGCCGGAGTCGCCCGTCCCGCCGAAGGGCAGGGCGGGCACTCCCGCGAAGGAGATGACCGAGTTGATCGCGGTCATGCCGCTGCGCATCAGCCGGGCCAGCTCGGCGGCGCGGCGGGCGTTCCCGCTGAAGATCGTGCCGCCCAGCCCGTACGCCGAGGCGTTGGCCAGCTCCAGCGCCTCCTGGACGTCGCGGGTGCGGCGTACGGTGATGGTCGGGCCGAACGTCTCCTCGCGTACGGCGGGGGAGTCCTCCGGCACGTCCTCGACGATGACCGGGTCGACGTACGGGGCGCGTACCGAGGCGGGGCCGCCCGTCACCGTCCGGCCCGACTTGGCGGCGTCGTCGATGTGCCGCTTGATGACGTCCACCTGACCCGGCATCGTGATCGGGCCGTAGTCCTCGCCGGCACGCACCCTCGTCACCCGCTCGGTCAGCTCGCGCATGAAACGGTCGTAGACGGCGTCCACGACGTAGACCCGTTCGACGCCGACGCACGTCTGGCCGGCGTTGGACATCGCGCCCCACAGGCAGGCGTCGGCGGCCGCCCCGACGTCGGCGTCGCCGTCGACGATGAAGGCGTCCTTGCCGCCGCACTCGGCGACGATCGGCGTGAGGTTCTCCGCGCAGGCGGCCATGACGCGCTTGGCCGTGGCGGTGGAGCCGGTGAAGGCCACCTTCTTCACGCGGGGGTCGCCCGCCAGCGCGGCCCCCGTCTCGCCCAGGCCCGTGACGGTCTGGAACACCGGGTGCTCGGGGACGGACTCCCTGAACAGCTCGGCCAGCCGCACCCCGATGCCGGGGGTCAGCTCGCTGGGCTTGAAGACGACCGCGTTCCCGGCCGCCAGCGCGTAGGCGATGGAGCCCATGGGCGTGAAGACCGGGTAGTTCCACGGGCCGATGACGGCGACGACGCCGAGGGGCAGGTATTCGAGGGTGGCGGCCAGGTTCAGGCCGATCAGGCCGGTGGCCACGCGGCGGCGGCCGAGCACCTTCGGGGCGTTGCGGGCGGCCCAGTCGAGGTGGGTGACGGCCAGGACGATCTCCAGCGTCGCGTCACCCACCGGCTTGCCGGTCTCCCGGTGCACGAGGGCGGCCAGCTCGCTGAGGTGCTGCGTGAGGACCGCCTTGTAGTCGAGCAGCCGGCGCCTGCGCTCGGCGTGGCCCAGCGCGGCCCACCACGCGGCGGCCTCCTCCGCCCGCCCCACCGCCTGGCGCACGTCCTGCGGGGTGTGCTGGGGATGACTGGCGACGACCTCGCCGGTCGCCGGGTCGAGTGAGTCGAACGTGCGCGTCGTCATGCCGCCACGATAATCCGGTAAGCCAGTGCTTACCAGGTCGCTCCCCTGGTCAGAAAAGGGTGGGGTTCTCCGGCTCGATGCCGCGCAACGCGTCGTAGTCGAGCGTCACGCAGCCGATGCCCCGGTCGGTGGCCAGCACGCGGGCCTGGGGCTTGATCTCCTGGGCGGCGAAGACCCCGCGTACGGGCGCCAGCAGCGGATCGCGGTTGAGCAGCTCCAGGTAACGCGTGAGCTGCTCGACCCCGTCGATCTCCCCGCGGCGCTTGATCTCCACCGCCACCGTCGCCCCCGCCGAGTCGCGGCACAGGATGTCGACGGGACCGATGGCCGTCATGAACTCGCGCCGGATCAGCGAGTAGCCGTCGCCCAGGGTCGTGATGTGCTCGGCGAGCAGCTCCTGCAGGTGCGCCTCGACGCCGTCCTTGATCAGGCCGGGGTCGACCCCCAACTCGTGGCTGGAGTCGTGGAGGATCTCCGCCATGGTCAGCACCAGCTTCTCGCCGGTCTTGCCGTGGGTGACCGTCCAGGTCTCGCCGTCCTCCTTGAGCTTGCACGGCGGGTTCATCCAGTTGAGCGGCTTGAAGGCACGGTCGTCGGCGTGAATGCTCACGCTGCCGTCGGCCTTGATGAGGACGAGCCTCGGCGCCATCGGCAGGTGAGCCGTGAGCCGTCCGATGTAATCCACGCTGCATCGCGCGATGACCAACCGCATGACCGTCCACCTTAGTGCCTCTGGAAAACTGGACGCATGGCGTTCGAACGGGTGGGTGTGATCGGCGGATGAGCCCTCGACGCGCCCGCCGGAGGGAGTCCTCCCGTCCCTTCGGTTTTCCCACCGGCCTGGACAAGGTGGAGGAGTGGCCCGACGGCGAGTGGAAAGTACGCCTGCTCACCGGCGCCGCCTCGACGAAGGACTACCGGTGCCCCGGTTGTGACCAGGAGATCCGCAGCGGCCAGTCGCACCTGGTGAGCTGGCCCAACTGGCCGGGCGGCGACGAGGAGCGGCGTCATTGGCACCCGGCCTGCTGGCGTAAGAGACTCGACCGCGGCCCCGGCCGCAGCCGTTACTGAAGGGATCGATGGTGGAGATTCGCGCGGCGACCGTGCTGCCCGCCCGGCGGGAGCCGATCGAGTTGCACACGGCCGACGGCCTGACCCTGGTCGGCGAGCTGGCCCAGCCCCTCGACCGGCCGCCCGTGGCGACGCTGGTGATGCTGCACCCGCTGCCCACCCACGGCGGGTTCATGGACAGCCACGTCTACAAGAAGGCCGCCAACCGGCTGCCCACCCTGGCCGGCCTGGCCGTGCTGCGCTTCAACACCCGCGGCACCTCCTCCGATCGCGGCACCTCCGAGGGCACG
This sequence comes from Nonomuraea sp. NPDC051298, assembly GCF_055586305.1. Classification (NCBI taxonomy): domain Bacteria; kingdom Bacillati; phylum Actinomycetota; class Actinomycetes; order Streptosporangiales; family Streptosporangiaceae; genus Nonomuraea; species Nonomuraea sp. NPDC051298. Next base: position 261,204 of record NZ_JBVJIM010000004.1, on the reverse strand, counting down.
TTCGACGGGGGCGAGGGCGAGCGTTACGACGTGGCCGCCGCCCTCGAATACGCCGAATACCACGACCTGCCGCGCGTGTGGGTGGTGGGCTGGTCGTTCGGCACCGAGCTGACGCTGAAGTGGGCGCACGACCCGCTGGTGGAGGGCGCCGTCCTGCTCTCGCCGCCGCTGCACAGGGCCACCGACGCCGACCTCGACGCCTGGGCGGAGTTCGGCCGGCCGCTGGTGGCGCTGGTGCCGGAGTTCGACGACTACCTGCGGCCCGAGGAGGCCCGTGCCCGGTTCGCCAGGGTCCCGCAGGCCGAGGTCATCGGGGTCGAGGGGGCCAAGCACCTGTGGGTGGGCGAGCCGTACGTACGCATCGCCCTGAACGAGATCGTCAAGCGGGTCAACCCGGCCGCCTGGCCCCTGCCGACGGACGTCCTGGCGGATATTTCCGTCGCCGAAGTCCCCGTGAAGGATTTCTAAGCAGAATGAGCAAAACTCTGGACTTTCCCATAGCCGAGGGTGACGATCCGATCGTCAACTGAAGATCGTGGAGACGCGCGGGCCCTCGTTGTCCGTGCGTAATCCCTGCTCGGCATAGCGAGGCACATATGCGGATGGTGCATGGGCTGATCGCGGCGGCGTTATCTATCACGACTTTGGCAGTGCCACCACCGGTGGCCGCGGAAGACACCCGGCAGCAGCCGGTCCACACGGTGGAACCGCCTGCGGAAACCCAGCCCGCGGAAACCGAGCAGGCCGCGATCGGCACGGCCCGCCGTACCGGTGCGCCGGTCGAGGTCGAGTCGCTGCGCAGCGAGACCCGTACGGTCCACGCCCAGCCCGACGGCACCCTCACCATGGAGCTGAACGTCCGCCCCGTACGCGTGCGCAAGGGCGACGCCTGGGTCCCCGTGGACACCACGCTCCGCCTGCGCCCCGACGGCGCGGTCGAGCCCGTGGCCGCCGCGGTCGGCCTGACGTTCTCCGGCGGCGGCGACGCCTCGCTCGCCCGCCTGTCGAGGGGCACCAAGTCCATGGAACTCGGCTGGACGGGCCCGCTGCCCAAGCCGACGCTCAACGGCGACACCGCCACCTACGCGGAGGTCATGCCCGGCGTGGACCTCCAGGTCACCGCCGACGTGGACGGCTTCTCCCACCTGCTGGTGGTCAAGTCGCGGGAGGCCGCGGCGAACCTGACCGAGCTGAAGTTCCCGCTCTCGTCCCAGGGCCTGACCCTGGAGGCGGACAGGGCGGGCAACCTCGAGGCCAGCGACAAGAACGAGGGCACCATCTTCATCGCGCCCACCCCCAAGATGTGGGACTCCGAGGGCATCAAGAGCCCGCAGATGCTCAAGGAGGGCCGCTCGCCCGAGGCCAACGAGGCCACGATGGGCGTGGAGCTGGCGGGCAAGCAGCTCCGGCTCAGGCCGGACCGCGCGATGATGACCGACCCGGAGACGAAGTTCCCCGTCTACCTGGACCCGTACTTCTCGGCCGCGCGCGGCTCGTGGACCGCGGTCTGGAGCAACTGGCCCAACTCCAACTACCTCAACTCCAGCGACGTCGCGCGGGTGGGCCACGTCGAGTCGCAGAAGAACCGCTCCTTCTTCAACATGGCCACCGGCACGACCATCCACGGCAAGCAGATCATCAAGGCGACGCTGCGCACGTACGAGACGTGGTCGTACTCGTGCAGCGCCCGCAAGGTGGAGGCGTGGGGGACCGGCGCGGCCACCAAGTCCACCACCTGGAACAGTCAGCCGGCGTGGACGAAGCTGCTCGCCACCGTGAACGTGGCGAAGGGCTGGGGTTCGAGCTGCCTGCCCGGCGGGGTGGAGTTCGACGTCACGCCGTGGATCGTCGACGCGGCCGCCAAGAAGTGGACACAGGCCACCATCGGCCTGCGGGCCACCAGCGAGACCGACGTCTACGCCTGGAAGAAGTTCAGGAACAACCCGAGCCTGGTCATCGAGTACAACTCGCTGCCCAGTGCCCCCGTGGCCGCCGACGTGTGGTCGGACCCGGGCGGCCCCTGCGTCTCCGGTGACGGCCGTCCGGTCATCAGCACCGCCGCGCCCAAGCTGTGGGCCAAGCTGAAGGACGTCGACAACTCGGTCAAGGGCCGGTTCGAGTGGTACAACGCCGCCGGGACCAAGGTCGGCGAGTACGTCACCCCGCTCGGCTCCAACGGCAACGCCTTCAGCGCCACGATCCCGCAGGCCCTGTACGCCGACGGCGCGCTCGTCCGCTGGCGGGTACGAGCCGAGGACGGCAAGGCCACCAGCGCGTGGAGCCCCTGGTGCGAGGCCACCGTGGACGCCACCGCCCCCGGCCGGGAACCGATCGTGACCTCGCCCCAGTACGCCGAGGACTCCTGGAACGACGGCGTCGGCCTGGCCGGTGCGTTCACGTTCGACCCGAACGGGGTCACCGACGTGGTCACCTACGTCTACGGCCTGGACACCACGCCCAAGACGGAGGTCGCGGTGGGGGCCGACGGGAAGGCCACGATCCAGATCACCCCGAGCCACGACGGCCCCAACGTGCTGTCGGTCCGCAGCAAGGACCGGGCCGGGCAGTCCGGCCCGATCCGCACCTACGTGTTCAACGTCAACAGCGGCTCGGCCCCGGCCGGCCACTGGGCGATGGACGACGGGCAGGGCACCACGGCGGCCGACGCGTCCGGCGCCCACCCGGCGACCCTGAACGGGGCCGCCACCTGGACGAGCGGCCGGACCGGCGGCGGCCTGCGCCTGGCCGGGGCCAACGCCCAGACCTCCGGGCCGGTCGTCGACACAGGACGCAACTTCACCGTCAGCGCCTGGGGCCGCCTGACCAGCACGGCCGCCACGGCCACACTCGTCACCCAGGAAGGCACGCGGACGGGCGCCTTCGCCCTGCAGTACTCCAAGACCGACGACCGCTGGGCGCTCACCAGGGCGGGCACCGACGCCGACAACGCCGCCACCGTGCGCGCCCTGTCCACGGCGGCGCCCAGGCTGAACGAGTGGACCCACCTGACCGGCGTCTACGACTCGGCGGCGGGCAAGATCTCGCTCTACGTGAACGGCCGGCTCGAAGGCAGCGCCACCGTCACCCAACCGTGGAACGCCACCGGCCCTCTGACCATCGGCCGCGGAAAGGTCAACGGGGCGGCTTCGGACCCGTGGCCGGGAGACGTCGACGAGGTGCGGGTCCACGGCCGCGCCATGTTCGCCGACGAGGTCGCCGATCTGGTCAACAGCGCTGCCACGCTGGTCGGCCACTGGACGCTGGACGAGGAGTCCGGCACCTCGGCGGCCGACTCCTCCGGCCGGGCAGGCGCGGCGACGCTGTCCGGAGCCGCCTCGTGGACGTCCGGCTGGCTGGACGGCGCCCTCGCCCTCGACGGCGTGAACGGCTTCGCCCAGACGACCGGTCCCGCGGTCAACACCAGGAACGGCTTCACCGTCGCCGCCTGGACCCAGCTCGACTACCTGCCGACCCGCGACACGGCCATGGTCGCCCAGCCGGGCAGCCGGGCCGCGGGCTTCCAGCTCGGCTTCGACAAGGAGCAGGGCCGCTGGACGCTCGGCATGGCCGCCGCCGACACCGACACCGCGGCCCTCGTACGGACCAGGTCCGACGCGGTCCCCAACCCGATGGAGTGGGCCCACGTCGCCGGTGTGTACGACCCGCTCGCCGGTGAGCTGCGCATCTACGTCAACGGCCGGCTGGCCACCACCACCGTCACCAGTCATCTGAGCGCGTGGAACGCCACCGGGCCGCTGCAGATGGGCCGGACCAAGGCGGCGGGCGTGTTCACCGGCTACTGGCCGGGGACCGTGGACGACGTCCGCACGTACGACGGCGTGCTGAACGCGGAGCAGATCGCCCAGCTCGCCGCGCAATAGAGTCACCTGCCATCGCACGGCCGGCGCGGGACCTTCGTGGTCCCGCGCCGGTGGCGTTCCCGGGTGTCCTGTCCATAGAATCTTGTTCGGTTCACATGGCGGAGGAGGCGGCGTGGGCGCGTTCGATCTCACGGGCAGGCGGGCTCTGGTCACCGGGGCGTCGAGGGGGATCGGGCGGGCCGTCGCGCTCGCGTACGCCGAGGCAGGGGCCGACGTGGCGCTCGTCTCCCGGTCCGCCGAGCGGCTGGCCGAGGTGGGCAAGGAGATCGAGGCCCTGGGGCGGCGCGCGGTCGTCGTCCCCGCCGACCTCACCGACCGCGAGGCCGCCGCCTCCGCCGTGGCGGCCGCGATCGACGGGCTCGGGCACCTCGACATCGTGGTCAACAACGCGGGCGGGTCGAACTTCCTGGTCGAGTTCAAGGACCTGCGCCTGTCCGGGTGGGACAAGCTCATGCGGCTCAACCTCGACTCCGCCATGGCCGTCTGCCACGCGGTCGCCCCGCACCTGCTCGGCCGGGGTGACGGGGTGGTCGTCAACGTGGCCTCCGTGGCGGCGCTCGGCGCGCCCTTCCTGGCCCCGTACGCCGCCGCCAAGGCCGGGCTGGTCGCGCTCACCAAGACGCTGGCCGTGGAGTGGGCGGGCTCCGGGGTGCGGGTCAACGCCCTGTGCCCCGGCTGGACGGCCACCGACCTCAACCGCAATCTCTGGGAGGACGAGGGCGCCGGCGCCGCCACGGTGGCGGGCGTGCCCATGCGCCGGTGGGGGACGGCGGAGGAGATGGCGCAGCCGGCTGTGTTCCTGGCCAGCCCGGCGGCGGCGTACGTGACGGGGCAGGTGCTGTTCGTCGACGGGGGAGCCACCGCCATCTGATCGGTGCGGAAAAGACCGTCGGACAATGACGGATTTATGGCCGTTATTGCGCTAAGTGCGGCTTTTATCGACGTAGATGTGACCGTCAGGGAAATATCGGCATACGTTATTGAGTGATAGTTGCCGTGAACCGCGTTACCGTGTGGTCCGTGCAGCTCTACACGAGATCGGCCGGGACCGGGCTCCCGGTTGTGCTCCTCCACGCGTTCCCGCTGTCGTCGGCCATGTGGCTGGCGCAGCGGGAAGGGCTGGCCAAGGTCTGCCGGGTCATCACTCCTGACCTGCGCGGGTTCGGCGGCTCGCGGCTGGGCGAGGACGAACCGTCCCTCGACCTGATGGCCGACGACGTCGCCAGGCTGCTCGACGGGGAGGGCATCGACAAGGCGGTGGTCGGCGGGCTCTCGATGGGCGGCTACGTCACCATGGCCTTCTGCCGCCGGCACCCCGACCGGGTGCTCGGCGTGATCCTGGCCGACACCAAGGCCGACCCCGACCCGCCCACGGCGCGGGAGAACAGGGAGCGCATCGCGCGGGCCGTGCTGTCCGACGGCAGCGGGGTGCTGGTGAGCGAGGTGCTTCCCGCGCTCATCGGGCCGACGACCAAGGAACGGCGGGCCATGGTGTTCGGGCGGGTCAAAGGGCTGGTGCAGTCGGCCCCGCCCGGCGCCGTCGCCTGGGCGCAACGGGCCATGGCCGCTCGGCCCGGCTCGTTCGGGATGCTGGAGACGCTCGAGGCGCCGCTGCTGATCGTCGTGGGGGAGGAGGACGAGCTGTCACCGCCCGCCGACGCCGAGGCCATGGCGCGCGCGGCCCCCGGGGGCAGGCTGGAGGTCATCCCGAAGGCCGGTCACCTCAGCGCCGTCGAACAGCCGGAGGCTTTCAACGCGGCCGTCACCGAGTTCCTCAGGTCGGAGCTGGGCGTCCGGCGTCCCTGAAGCCGTCCGCGAGTCAGGCGGCTCCCCGCCACGCGCCCGCGACGGCCGGTCAGAGAGCCGCGCGGGGTCAGGTCCGGTCCTGGCGCGGCAGTACGATCTCGCGGACGATCAACGCGATCGCCGCCGCCACCGGGATGGCCAGCAGGGCGCCCACGATGCCCAGCAGCGCGCCCCCGAACAGCGCGGCGATCACCGTCACCGCCGGTGTCACGTCGACCGAGCGCTTCATCACTCTGGGATAGACGAAGTAGTTCTCGACCTGCTGGTAGACCACGAAGAAGATCGCGCACGCGATCCCCGCGGGCAACGAGTCCAGCAGCGCCACCCCGGTCACCAGCACCGCGCCGATCGTCGCGCCCATCAGCGGGATCAGGTCGGTCAAGGCCACGACCAGGGCGAGCGCGAGCGCGTACTGGACGCCGGCGATCGACAGGAAGATCCAGGTCAGCACGCCCGCGATGACCGAGATCAGCACGTTGCCCGCCACGTACCCGCCGATGCCGGTGAGGATCTGCTCGCTGATCGCGCGCGTACGCGACCGGCGCGAGGCCGGGACGAGCTTGAGCAGGTAGTCCTTGATCGTGGGCAGCGACCCGAGGAAGTACAGCATGAGCACGAGCAGCGTCACCGTCGTGAACACGCCGTTCAGCACCACCAGCCCCGCGCCCATGATCCCGGTCGCCAGCGACGGCCCCAGCGTGCCCGTCACGAACGTCCTGAGCTGCGGCAGGATCTGGTAGTCGGCGTCGAGCTGGCGCAAGGTCGGATGGTTGCTCAGCTCGGTGATGTAGCCGGGCACGGCGTTGACGAACTCGGTGAGCTGCTTGCTCACCGGCGGCACCACGGCCAGCCCGAACAGCGTGAACGCCACGATCACCCCGGCGAACACGATCGCGATCGCGCCCCGCCTGGCCAGGCCGCGGCGCTGCAGGGCCTCGACGGCCGGGTTGAGCCCGACGGCCAGGAACATCGCCACGACGACCAGGATGATCGTGCTCAGTGAGGCCACGATCATCTGGGCCAGCGCGATCGCCGTCAGCACCCCCAGCCCGCCGACCAGGCCGAACAGGAAGGGGCCGCGCGCGAGCGGCTTGCCGGGCAGCCCGTACGGCTGCCCGCCCTCACCGTCGTCGGCCGGGGCCTTCGGTTGTTCGGCCGCCGGTGGGGACGGCTTCGCGGCCCGCTCCGGGGCTTCGCCTTCTTCCCGCTCGGTCGCGGGCTCGACGTCTGCCGACAAGGGGGACACTCCAGGGGGAATCGGTGACACACCATGACGGACCGGCACCGGATCGTATCGGCCCGACAACAAAGAGAGAGCCTAGCGACCGTTCGATCGCCAGGCCCTCTCCCGCCGTCATTCAGCCCCCGTGTGTGCTCGCCGGGGTTACTCCTGCCACCACTCGGCGTCGTCTTCGGACTTGGTCTGCACCTTGGCGCCGGGCGTCGTGGCCGGAGCCGAGTCGGACGAGGATGCGGCCAGCGCGGGCTTCGCCGGTGCGGCCGTGACCGCAGGCTCCGAGTCCATGCCGGGCAGCGGAGCGCCGCCGAGGAGCTGGCGGAGCTGGGCGAGGTGGCTGGTGATGCTGTCGCGCTGGCGGGTCAGCTCGTCGACCTGGCGCTGCATCGCCGTGCGGGTGCGCTCGGCCTCGTTCTTGGCCTCGGTGACGATCGTCTCGGCGCTCGACTTGGCGTCGGAGACGATGGTCTCGGAGCTCTTGCGGGCGTTCGCCACGAGCTGCTTGGCGTGCAGGTCGGCCTCGCGGCGGGTCTGGTCGGCCTGCTGCGTGGCCTTCGTGGCCCGCGACTCGGCCGTGGCCGCGCGCTGCTCGGCCTCGGCCACCAGCTTCTGCGTGGCGGCCTGGGCGGTGGCGTGGCGCTCGGCCTCCTGCCGCTCGGCCTCCTCGCGGCGGGCGGCGAGCTGGATCTCGAACTCGGCCTCGTCCTGCGCCCGCTTGGCCTCCGACTCCTCCAGCACCCGCTGGGCCTGCGCGCGCATCTCGTCGGCCTGCCGCTTGGCGGTGGTCAGCACCTCGTCGCGCTCGCGCTTGGTCGAGGCGCGGAGCTGGGCCACCTCGCGCTCGGTGGTGGTGCGGAGCTTGGCGATCTCGCGCTCGGCGTCGGCCCGCTTCTCCGCCACCTCGTGGTCGGCGGTGGCGCGCAGCTTGGCGGCCTCGCGCTCGGTGGTGTTGGTCAGCTCGTCGGCCTCGCGGCGGGCGGTCGAACGGATGTCGTCGGCCTCGCGCTCGGCGGTCGTGCGCATCTCGTCGCTCTCGCGCGCGGCCTGGGCCCGCTTGTCGGCCGCCTCGGACTCGGCGGCGGCGCGCACGTCGGCGGCCTCGACCTTGGCGGCGGCCTTGATCTCGTTGGCCTCCGACCTGGCGGCCTGCACCAGCTCGGTCGCCTGCTCCTCGGCCAGGCGCAGGAGCTGCTCGATGCGGGCGCCTAGACCGGAGTAGGTGGGGCGCTCCTGCTCCTGTAGCTGGCGCTGGGAGTCGGACAGGTCGCGCTGGAGGCCGGAGACCTGCTCCCGGGCCTGGCGGAGCTCCCCGTCGAGCTGCTTGAGATGGTCGTGGACCTGGTGCCGGTCGTAACCACGGAGCACCACGTCGAACTCGCGTGCTGGGGCGTCCTCGAAGAAGTTGTTGAGCTGGGCGTCGATGTCGGACTGCATGGAGGCTCGATCCTGGGTTGTCGAGACGGCTACACGGGCCGGACGGGGGGTTCGGGGCATCCGTACCAGGAGCCTGTGCCTCGCGGCAGGCCCCATGTCCGGTGGAAGGTCAAGCGTACTCCGCTGGTGCCACCTGCGAAGCCCCGTCCAACTTTCTGCGTGACTAGTTACATATGAACGTTTTTTGCGTTTTGTGATAGTTAGCTAACGTTTGGGCGCTTGGACTAGCTCCGTCAACATTCCTCCTACGTCCTTGGGGTGCAGGAACGCTATTTCGGAGCCCATAGACCCGTGTCTGGGGCGTTCGTCCAGCAACCTCACGCCTTTCTCGCTGATGGTGGACATGGCCTCGGCGACGTCGGCCACCCCGAATGCAACGTGATGGACGCCTTCGCCCCGCCTGGCAAGGAATTTTCCCACAGGTGAGTCGTCGGAGAGCGGTTCCAGGAGCTGAATGTAGGAGCCCCCGCCTTCGCCGTCGGCAATGTGCAGCATGGCCTCCTTCACTCCCTGCTCCTCGTTCACCTCCCTGGCCACCACCGTCAGCTCGAACGTCCGGGAGAACAGCTCGATCTTCTCCTCGAGGTCACGGCAGGCGATGCCTATGTGATCGATCCGCATGAACATGTGTGGGCCACCTCCATGGCAAACGGCATCGTACTCGTGGGTATCGTGTCAAAGACCGGACGCGCGAGCACAGGAGGCCGTTGTCATGTCCAGTTCCGTCATCGTCGCCGGAGCTCGCACCCCTATCGGGAGACTGCTCGGCTCCCTCTCCGGCCTGCAGGCCGTCGACCTGGGCGGCATCGCCATCGAGGCCGCCCTGCGGCGGGCCGGGGTCGCCCCCGAATCCGTCGAGTACGTCATCATGGGCCAGGTCCTCCAGGCGGGCGCCGGCCAGATCCCCTCCCGCCAGGCCGCCGTCAAGGCGGGCATCCCGATGACCGTCCCCTCGATCACGATCAACAAGGTGTGCCTGTCGGGCCTCGACGCCATCGCCCTGGCCGACCAGCTCATCAGGGCGGGCGAGTTCGACATCGTGGTGGCGGGCGGCATGGAGTCCATGACCAACGCCCCCCACCTGCTGCCCGGCCTGCGCAAGGGCGTCAAGTACGGCGGCTCGCAGGTGGTCGACTCGATGGCCCACGACGGCCTGTTCTGCGCCTTCGACCAGTGCGCGATGGGCGAGTCCACCGAGCGGTACAACACCCGGCTGGGCATCGGCCGCGAGGAGCAGGACTCCCTGTCGGCCCGCTCCCACCAGCTCGCCGCCGCGGCCGCCAAGAACGGCGTCTTCGAGGAGGAGATCGTCCCGGTGGAGATCCCGCAGCGCCGCGGCGAGCCGATGATCGTCAAGGAGGACGAGGGCGTACGCGGCGACACCACCGCCGAGACGCTCGCCAAGCTCCGCCCGGCCTTCGCCGCCGACGGCACGATCACGGCCGGCTCGGCCTCCCAGATCTCCGACGGGGCGTGCGCCGTCGTCGTCATGTCCAGGGCGAAGGCGGAGGAGCTGGGCCTGCCGTGGTTGGCCGAGATCGGCCGGCACGGCAACGTGGCGGGCCCCGACGCCTCGCTCCAGTCCCAGCCCGCCAACGCCATCAAGCACGCGCTGACCCGGCAGGGCGTCACGGCCGGCGACCTCGACCTGGTGGAGATCAACGAGGCGTTCGCGAGCGTGGTGCTCCAGTCGGTCAAGGAGCTGGGGATCCCGCTCGACAAGGTCAACGTCAACGGCGGGGGCATCGCCCTGGGCCACCCGATCGGGGCCTCGGGGGCGCGCATCGTGCTGACCCTGGCGTACGAGCTGCGGCGGCGCGGCGGCGGGCTGGGCGCGGCGGGGCTGTGCGGCGGCGGCGGCCAGGGCGACGCCCTCCTCATCACCGTCCCCAAGTCCTGACCCGCCTGCCGGACGCGGCCGGTCCGCATCGCTCACCCGTCGTCCGACCGGCCGTGGTGGGCGTCCCGCGCGCGACGGCCCGTTCAGGTGCCGCACAGCACGAGACCCCGGTCCACCAGGAAGGACCGGGGTCGGGTGGTGCGGCGTCCGCGGCCTGACCAGGATTTCGGGCCAGGACGCCATCGCCCCCTAAGGGGGCGTTTCAGCCCGGCCGCGAGGGAGGCTGCGGCCGGGCTGCTTGTGGGCGGTCATGAGGCGAGAAGGCGGGCGAAGACGGAGCGGCGGCGCTCCGTGGGCAGGCCCTGGCGGGCCTCCCGTACGCGCCGGTGCTCGGCGGCGGCGCTGCGCAGCTCGGCGGCGCGGTGCTGCATGATCGTGTACTCGAGTTCGGCGTTCACCGGATGCTCCTTGTGCTCGTTCCCTGCACTCTCAAGACTCCGCCTAAGGACCCCTGCGACACATCGGGCGTATGCCTTATCTCTGGGCATAAGCGCAGCTAGGAAGGTCCTTAGGCGGGCCGGGCGCGGCGTCTAAGGCGCGGGGAGAGACTTAGGGCTCGTCGGTGAACTTGACCGTGACCTTGGCGAATCCGAGCGACCTGAGCATCCCCGACAGCATCGCCCTGGTGTTGGCGTCGGCCCGGCTGCGCAGGTCGCTCGCCACGGCCGCCTCGGCGATCTTCTTCTCGGCCAGCAGGTAGAGCTCCCGCTGGTCGCCGGGGGAGCCCGACAGGAAGTCCTGGACCCGGTCGAAGATGCCGCGCTGCTGCGCGAACACGTACGAGCGGCTGTTGTCCAGGTTCGGCTTCTCCAACTGGGCCCGCGGCAGGCGTACGACGGCCTCCGTACGGTCTTCCGACACCGTCACGCCGTTCGTCGCGAGGGCCGTGAAGTCGACGTAGGCGTCCACCCCGCCCGCGCCGACGAACAGCGTACGCGTGCCCTTGATCGCGTCGGGCAGGAAGTTGGCGTCCTTCTCCAGGTCCACCACCACCTGGAAGTTGCCCGTCGCGGCCTCGAACCTGCTCAGGTCCCTGATCGACTGCAGGAGCACCGGCTGGCTGCGGTCGATGGTTCGCTCGCCGAGCGGGTTGAGCCACGACCAGGCCAGGCGCCCGCCCACCACCAGCAGGACGGCCAGCACCAGCAGGCCCGCCGCATATCGCCACCTGCGACGCCGCCCGGGGGTCACCTCGGGCGGCGTCGTACGGGAAGTCGTCATGCGAGCATGACTACCCGTTCGCCGATCATCAGTGCCAGCCCTTTGGTGACATCTTCGGTCCTCATTCGCCGTCGTTCTCGTGCGGCGCCGAGCCGTCGTTCTCGTGCGGTGCCGAGCCGTCGCGCGACGGGAGGCGCGGGCCGGAACCGGCGGCGGGTGACCGACGCTCCTCCTCAGGTCCGCCGCCCTCCTCCGCCGCGAGGACCTGCGGGTCCCGCGAGCCGGAGACCTCGGACACCCCGGGGTCGACCACCGGCCAGCTCGCCTGCGACGTGTCGGGCCCCCAGCGGTCGGCGGGCGTGGCGGGCCCCCAGCCCTCGGAGGGCGTGCCGGAGGGGGTCTGCCCGGCGGGCGTCCGCGTCGCGGAGCCCGACGGGGCCGTCTCGCCCGGCCCCGGGTAGACCGGGTAGACGTGGCTCGACTCGGGGATCGGCCGCGCCGACGGCGCCACCTGCGTGTGTCCGGGCCCGCCGCCGAAGTGCGTGCTCGACAGGCGGCAGCCCTGGAAGTCGCTGTAGAACATGCGCAGCCACTCCCTGCGCTGGTGCTCGCTCAGCGAGGAGAACCACGACGTCGCGTACTGGTGCTCGGGCAGCGGCGTGCCCGGCAGCGGCTCGCCGCGCAGCCAGGCCACCACGATCTGCCGGTAGCCCTCCGCGACCGTGCCCTGGCAGTTGGGGGCGAGCGACTCGACGTACTCGTGGGCGGCCTGCTCGGCGAACCCGGCCGACAGGTCGGGAACGTGCACCGGCGCCAGCCCGTTCGACGGCTTGAGCGAGTCGTCCAGCGGCCGCTGCTCCACCCGCGTGAACGCGGCGGGCGTGCCCGCCAGCCGCGAGGCGATCTGCGTGAACGCCGCGCCCAGCTCGGTCAGCCCCGCCCGCATGCCCGGGTGCACGCACACCGTGATCGGCCACTCCTGGCAACTGTAGGCGATGTCCACCGCCGCGGCCGGCTTGGCCTGGGTGAGCACCCGCGACACGCCCATGCCGGCGGCCAGCACGGCCAGCAGCGCGCACGCCAGCACCAGCGCCTGCCTGGTCACCAGCGCCGCCCAGCCGAGCAGCAGCGCCGCCGTGATGCCGAGCAGCCAGATCGTCTGGTCGAAGAACGGCGCCCCGTTCAGCCCCTGGAACAGGTCGTACGGCTCCCCGGTCCCCGGCGCCAGCTTGTCGGCCCACCCACGGTCGTCGGCCAGCCACGAGAACAGCCCGTAGCAGGCCAGACCCGCCAGCGGCGGCGTGTACGGCCGCGGCAGCACCCACCCGGCGACCCACCCGATCACCGAGTAGAGCGCCAGCCCCGCCATGCCCATCCCCAGCCCCGGCAGGCTCAGCCGGCCCGCCTGCTCGGTGAGCACCGTCTTGACCGCCAGCACCAGCACCGTGGCCCCGAACGACCCCAGCACCACCATCACGATCGCCAGCGGCGCCTTTAGCGCCCGCCACGTCGTGAGCGAGCGCCCGCGCAGCGCCCGGCGTTTGCGCAGCGCCACCCACGCGGCGAACGCCGCCGCCACCGGCCCGGTCAGCCGGAGCGAGCCGATGACGGCGGCCACGATGTTCTCCCACGCGTCAACGCCAGGTATCAGGACGTTCCACGCCGCGATCAGGCCGACAGCCAGCAGTACGGCAACCGTGACGGCCGCGCTGTGCTTCAGCTCCTCTCGTGAAACGCCCGCGTGCTCACGCACCCTTGTCCTCGTTGAAGCTCATCAAACAACCCCCCGTGCCCCTAGGCGAGGCGGAAAACGAACGGTCCAGGCCGGTCCCCAGGGCCATGGACTTGGCATCCGCGTCACCATGCGTACGAGAACAATAACTGAGCGTGATGATTGACGTCCGGATTCTTGGTCAAGCGGAGAATCCTGTCGCACAGAGTAATCAGACGAACCGGGACGACCAGCGCGCTACCGTAGCGCTGTGTCGCAGCCCAAGCCGCTCAACCTGCCGTTCGACCCGATCGACCGCGCCGCGGAGAGCTGGCGCGCCCACTTCGGACCGTCGGCCGCCATGGCGGCCGTTACCTCGATCATGAGAGCGCATCAGATCCTGCTGTCGCAACTTGACTCGCTCCTGAAGCCATACGACTTGACCTTCGCCAGGTACGAGGCGCTGGTGTTGTTGACCTTCAGCAAGACCGGGGCGCTGCCGCTGTCCAGGATCGGCGAGCGGCTCATGGTTCACCCCACCAGCGTCACGAACACGGTGGACAGGCTGGAGAAGTCCGGGTTCGTACGCAGGCTGCCGAATCCCCGCGACGGCCGCGGCGTGCTCGCCGAGATCACCGAGGCGGGCAGGGACGTCGTGGGGCGGGCCACGGCCGACCTGATGGCCGCCGAGTTCGGGCTCACGATGTACGCCGAGGACGAACTCCAGGGGATGTTCGACCAGTTGCGCACGCTACGGGTGGCGGCGGGTGACTTCCCCGCCTCGTCCATGCGGCAAGATGAAGGGCATGGCGGACTTCTCTAGGCCCGGGTCACTCTACGGAGCTGTCGACCTGGGCGCGCGTAAGCAGGCTCTGGATGCGCAGGCCAAGCGGGAGGCGGCAGGTCCCCAGGCGGCCTCGTCGGCCTCGGTCGTCGACGTGACCGAGGAGACGTTCACGGCCGACGTCATCGAGCGCTCCATGAGCGTGCCGGTCGTGCTCGACCTCTGGTCGCCCAGGGCGCCGGGCAGCTCCCAGCTCAGCCCGGTGCTGGAGAAGGTCGTCGGCGACCTGGCCGGCAGGGCCGTGCTGGCCAAGGTCAACGTCGACGCCAGCCCGCAGATCGCCCAGGCGCTGCGCGTGCAGGCCGTGCCGACCGTGCTGGCGATCTTCCAGGGCCAGGCCGTCACCGGCTTCCAGCAGGTGCTGCCCGAGCAGGAGGTGCGGCGCTGGCTCGACGAGCTGATGGGCGCGGTCGAGCAGTTCTACCAGGCCAACCCCGGGGCCCGGCCGCCGGGTGAGCCGGGCGAGCCGGGTGGTGCGGAGGAGCCTTTGGGGCCGCCCGCCGACCCCGACCTGGTGGCGGCCGAGCAGGCCATCGACGACGGCGACCTCGACGCGGCGATCGCGGCCTACCAGCGGCTGCTGGCCCGCGCCCCGGGCGACGAGGACGCCAAGATGGGGCTCGCGGGGGTCAACCTGATCAAGCGCACGTCCGAGGCCGACCCGGCCGACGTGCAGCGGCGCCTGCAGGATCCGGCCGACCTCGACGCCCACCTCCTGGCCGCCGACCTCGAGATGATGTCCGGGTCGGTCGACGAGGCGTTCGCCCGGGTCATCGCCGTGGTCAAGCGCACCTCCGGCGACGACCGCGACCGGGCCAGGAAGCACCTGCTCGGCCTTTTCGACGCGTTGCCCGCCGACGACCCCTCCTTGGCGAAAGCGCGGCGGGCGCTGGCCAGCGCCCTGTTCTAACCTGCGCGTTCTGTTCTAACCTGGGCGTATGCGGGTCGTCACGATATCGGCGACATACGGCACGGCCGGCAGCCAGATCGGTCCCGCCGTGGCCGGGCGGCTCGGCGTGCCCTTCGTCGACCGGGCCATCCCCAGCGCGGTGGCCCAGGAGCTGGGCTGCACCCTGGAGGAGGCGCTGGCCCACGACGACCGCGCCGAGCACGGCCTTGGGCGGCTGTTCTCCGGGGCGATGCGGCTGCCGACCGTGACGTTCGGCGGCGTGGACATGTACGTTCCGGGCGCGATGCCGCTCGCGCCGGAGGAGTTCGTCCGCCGTACCGAGCGCACGCTGACAGAGATGGCCCGCGACCAGGGCGGCGTGTTCCTGGGCCGGGCCGGCGCGGTGGTCCTGGCCGACCATCCGGGGGCGCTGCACGTGCGGCTCGACGCCCCGGTCGGGCGCCGCATCCGGCAGACCGCCACGCTGGGGGAGATCGGTGAGCGCGAGGCCCGGCGGATCATCGCCGACAACGACCGGGCGCGCGCGGCCTACGTACGCCACTTCTACCGCACCGATCCGTCCGATCCGTGCCTCTATCACCTGGTTCTCGACAGCACCACGATTCCGGTGCCCGCCTGCGTCGACCTGATCGTCCTGGCCGCCGAGGCACTGGATTGACCAAACGCCCCCTAACATGGGAGGCATTCTTGGTCAGTCCCGAAGGAGCGATTGACGTGGCGACCGTCCCGAGTGTGTCGTACTCCATCACCGTGCGGCTCGAGGTGCCCGCAGGCGGCAAGGCCGTCAGCCAGCTCACCCACGCCGTAGAGTCGGCCGGGGGCGTCGTGACCGCCCTCGACGTCACGAATGCGGGGCACGAGAAGCTCCGCATCGACGTCACGTGCGCGGCCAGGGACACCGACCACGCCCAGGCCATCGTCGACCAGCTCGAGGCGGTCGAGGGCGTGGTCATCCACAAGGTGTCCGACCGCACGTTCCTCATGCATCTCGGCGGCAAGATCGAGATGAAGTCCAAGGTGCCGCTGCGCAACCGCGACGAGCTGTCCATGGCCTACACGCCGGGCGTGGCCCGCGTGTCCATGGCGATCGCGCGCAACAAGGAAGACGCGCGGCGGCTGACCATCAAGCGCAACACCGTGGCCGTCGTCACCGACGGCTCGGCCGTGCTGGGGCTGGGCAACATCGGGCCCGAGGCCGCGCTGCCGGTCATGGAGGGCAAGGCGGCGCTGTTCAAACGGTTCGCGGGCATCGACGCCTGGCCGATCTGCCTCGACACGCAGGACGTCGACGAGATCGTCCGCACCGTGCAGGTGATCGCGCCCGGGTTCGGCGGCATCAACCTCGAGGACATCGGCGCGCCGCGCTGCTTCGAGGTGGAGCGGCGGCTGCGCGAGCTGCTCGACATCCCGGTCTTCCACGACGACCAGCACGGCACCGCGATCTGCGTGCTGGCGGCGCTGACCAACGCGCTGCGCGTGGTGAACAAGAGCATCGAGAACGTCAAGATCACCATGGCGGGCGCGGGCGCGGCCGGCAACGCGGTGCTGCGGCTGCTGCTGGAGGCCGGGGCGCGCAACGTGATCGTCTGCGACTACCTGGGGGCCGTGCACAAGGGGCGCGACGACCTCGACGAGTCGCTGCGCTGGATCGCCGAGCACACCAACGCCGAGGGCTACTCCGGCGACCTGCGCGGGGCGATCAAGGACGCCGACGTCTTCGTGGGGGTGTCCGCGCCGGGCATCCTGACCGGTGACGACATCGCCACGATGGCCACAGACGCGGTCGTCTTCGCGCTGGCCAACCCCGAGCCCGAGGTGTCGCCCGACGACGCCCGCGAGCACGCGGCCGTGGTGGCCACGGGCCGCTCCGACTACCCCAACCAGATCAACAACGTGCTGGCCTTCCCCGGGGTCTTCCGCGGGCTGCTCGACGCCCAGGCCGGTGGGGTGACGCAGGAGATGCTGCTGGCCGCCGCAGGGGCGCTGGCCGCCGTCGTCACTCCGGAGGAGCTGGGGCCCAACTACATCATCCCGAGCGTGTTCCACCCCGACGTGGCGACGGCGGTCGCGGCGGCCGTGCGCGAGTCCGCCGGTGGGCGCGCCCGCGGCTTCACCGAGGCGTAGGCCCGCGCCGGGCCGGGGCGGTGGCGGCGGGCATCAGGCGGTAGCTCTCCTGGAAGACCAGGTTGTGGGCGTCACCGGCGGCGATCACCCGCAGCGTGTCGAGCTGGCCCGCCGCGTCCGCCTCGTCGAAGACGTTCAGCGGCCAGTCGCCGACCGTGTTCCCGCGCAGGTGCGGGTGGTGGAAGTCGCGCCCGTAGTGGGCGACCACCGCGATCGGCTGCTCGCCGCTCTCGCGCTGCTCGGGCCAGGTCAGCGACCACATCGCGTTGAGCCCGCCCTCCCGTGACCGGGTGACCCCGCTGGCCACCACCTCGCCGGTGCCGAGCAGCAGGTCGGCGTTGGCCTCGTCGAGGGCCCGGCGCGCCATGGGGTCGAGGAGTTCGACGGCCCTGACGAACAGGCGTTCCTTGTCCTCCCGCGTGACGGCCCGGCCGTGCGTGCCGTCGCGCAGGTCCGTGAAGTGCCTGAGCAGGGCTTCGTTGATGGGAGTACACATGCCCATCCCCTTCCCCGAGGGCGGGCCGGGCCACCTCGACGCCTGAAACGAGGGCGCCGACGGGCTCGCGGCTCAGCCGAGCAGCGCCGCGATGCGGGCGCGGACCTCCTCGGTGTCGAGACCGCGCACGGTGAGGGTGGTCCGGCGGCGTACGACGTCGTCCACCGTGGCCGCCCACTCGTGGTCGCGGGCGTAGACCGCCTGGGCCCAGATGTCGGGGCCGCCGGGGTGGATGCGCTCCCCGAGCGCGGGATCGTCGCGGATGAGCCGGGCCAGATCGAACGCGATCGAGCCGTAGTGCGTGGCCAGGTGCCTGGCGACCAGCGGGTCCATGCGCGTGCCCGGCTCGCGCTCGGACCACAGCCGCATGGCCACCGCGTCGGGGCTGGCCAGGCCGGGCAGCGGCACAGCCGGCAGGATGTCGGCCAGGTCGTCGCCCAGGGGCTGCCCCGGCAGGTGGGCCAGGATGTCGAGCACGTACCTGCCGATGTGCCGGTAGGTCGTCCACTTCCCGCCGGCCACGGACAGCATGCCGCCCGAGCCCCGGGTCAGCACGGTCTCCCGCTTGGCGGCCGTCACCTGCCCAGGACCGCCGGGCAGCACCCGCAGCCCGGCGAAGGCGTAGGTGATGTCGTCGCGCCTGAGCTGGGAGTCGCGTACGGCGTGCCCCGCCTCGTCGAGGATCTGCGCGATGTCGGCCTCGGTGGCGCTCACCGCCGCCGGGTCGCCCTCGTACGCCTCGTCCGTGGTGCCCAGCAGCAGGTGGTCCTCCCACGGGATCGCGAACGACACGCGGTACTTGTCGATCGGCGTGGTCAGCGCCGCCTTCCACGGCTCGTGCCGGCGCAGCACCAGGTGGGCGCCCTTGGACAGGCGGATGCTGGGCGCGGCCTCGGGGTCCTCCATGCGGCGCAGGTGGTCGACCCACGGCCCGGTGGCGTTCAGCACGAGGCGGGCCGACACGCCGAACTCCGTGCCGTCGAGCCGGTCGCGCAGCTCGGCGCCCGTGACGCTGCCGGAGGTCATGCGCAGCCCGACCACCTCGGCGTGGTTGAGCACGGTCGCGCCCGCGTCCACGGCGGCCCGGACGGTCATGACCGCGACGCGGCTGTCGTTCATCTGGTGGTCGCCGTAGACGGCGGCGGCCCGCAGCCCCTCGGTACGCAGCGCGGGCACCTTGGCCAGCGCCTGCTGGGGCGTGATGACCCGGCCCATGCCGTCGCCGAACACCGACAGCGCCGAGTACAGGAACACCCCGGCGCCCAGCTTGGCCGGCCCGTGCGGGCCGCCCTTGTAGATCGGCACCACGAACGTCAGTGGCTTGACCAGGTGGGGCGCGATGTCGGCGGCCAGGGCGCGCCGCTCGCGGTGGTTCTCGGCCACCAGCCTGACGTTGCCGGTCTGCAGGTAGCGCAGGCCGCCGTGGACGAGCTTGGAGGAGGCGCTGGAGGTGGCGCCGGCGAAGTCGCCCGCGTCGACCATCGCCACCCGCAGCCCCGCCTGGGCGGCCATCCAGGTCACCGACGTGCCGAGGATCCCGCCACCGATGACCAGCAGGTCGTGGGTGGAGGTGGACAGCTCTTCGCGGGCCTGCGCCCGGTCGGTGCCGATCGTGGTCGTCATGCACAACCCCCTATTGCTCGACCCAGTCCAGGGTCCGGGCCACGGCCTTCTTCCAGTTGCGGTATTCGCGCTCGCGTACGGACTCGTCGATCGCCGGACGCCACTCGGCGGCCTTGTGCCAGTTGACGCGCAGGCTGTCGAGGTCGGGCCAGTAACCGGTGGCCAGCCCGGCGGCGTAGGCGGCGCCCAGCGCGGTGGTCTCGGACACCATCGGCCGGATCACCGGCACGGCCAGCACGTCGGCGAGCGTCTGCATGAGCAGGTTGTCGGCGGTCATGCCGCCGTCGGCGCGCAGCGTGGTCAGGTCGAGCCCGGAGTCGGCGTTCATGGCGTCGACGACCTCGCGGGTCTGCCACGCCGTGGCCTCCAGGACGGCCCGCGCGATGTGCCCCTTGTTCACGAACCCGGTCAGCCCCGCGATCACCCCGCGCGCGTCCGAGCGCCAGTGCGGCGCGAACAACCCCGAGAAGGCCGGGACGAAGTAGCAGCCGCCGTTGTCGTCGACGGTCTTGGCCAGCGTCTCGATCTCGGCCGCGCTGGAGATCAGGCCCAGGTTGTCGCGCAGCCACTGGACGAGCGAGCCGGTGACCGCGATGGCGCCCTCCAGCGCGTACGTGGCCGGGCCGTCGCCGATCCGGTAGCCGACGGTGGTGAGCAGGCCGTGCTTGGAGGCGACGGGCGCGGACCCGGTGTTCATCAGCAGGAAGCTGCCCGAGCCGTAGGTGCTCTTGGTCTCGCCGGGGTCGAAGCAGGTCTGGCCGAACAGCGCCGCCTGCTGGTCGCCGAGCGCCGAGGCCACCGGCACGCCCGCCGGGGTGTGCCCGTAGACCTCGGCGGAGGAGCGGATCTCGGGCAGCATGGCCCGTGGCACGCCCAGGATCGCGAGCAGGTCGTCGTCCCAGGCCAGGGTGTGGATGTTCATCAGCATCGTGCGGCTGGCGTTGGTCACGTCGGTGATGTGCCGCCCGGTGAGGTTCCACAGCAGCCAACTGTCCATCGTGCCGAACAGGACCTCGCCGCGTTCGGCCCGCTCGCGCAGCCCAGGGTGCTCGTCCAGCAGCCAGCGGATCTTGGGCCCCGAGAAGTACGTCGCCAGCGGCAGCCCCGCCCGCTCCTTGAACAGCGGCTCGTGCTCGGCCAGCGCGCGGGTGAGCGCGTCGGTGCGGGTGTCCTGCCAGACGATGGCCGGGCAGACCGGGCGGCCGGTGTCGCGGTCCCAGAGCACGGTGGTCTCGCGCTGGTTGGTGATGCCCAGCGCGGCGATCTGGCCGTCCTCCAGGCCGCCGCCGCTCACCGCCTCGGCCAGCACGCCCTGGACGGCCTGCCAGATCTCGTCCGCGTCGTGCTCGACCCAGCCCGGCCTGGGGAAGATCTGACGGTGCTCGCGCTGTGCGACGGAGATGAGATGGCCGGCCTGGTCGAAGACGATGCACCGGCTGGACGTGGTGCCCTGGTCGATGGCTGCGACGTAGTGCGGTCGGGGCACTGGGTTCCTCGCATGGGCTCAGGGTTCGACAATGCCGAACGAATGCTATGTGGTCGCCGGGAGCTGTTCAAGTGTCATCTGGCGAGGTCGCGGGTGATGGCGCGGGCCGCGTCGCGTACGTAGGAGACGAACTCCATCGGCAGGTCGCCGCCCGGCGCCAGCCGCTCGACGGCGCCCCGGATGCCGATGGCGCCCACCGCGACGCCGCGCGGGTCTCTGATCGGGGCGGCGATGGCCACCTCGCCCTCGGTCAGCTCCTCCATCTCGGCCGCCCACCCGCGCGCCCTGACCCGGTCGAGCTCGGCCTCCAGCCCGGCCGGGTCGGTGATCGTGTGCTTGGTGTGCGGGCGCAGGGGCGGCGGGGGCGGCTCGCCGTAGGGGTCGAAGGCGAGCAGCACCTTGCCCAGCGCGCTCGCGTGGGTCGGCAGGTACGTGCCCACCTGCAGCGTCTGCAGGCTGTCGTCGGGCCGGAACACGTGGTGGATCACCAGCACGTGGCCCTCGTGCAGGGTGCCGATCCAGGCGCTCTCCCGGCTGCGCCCGGCCAGCGCGTCGGCCCAGTTGATGGAGCGGGTGCGCAGCTCGTTGACGTCGAGGTAGCTGCTGCCCAGATGGAGCAGGGTGGCGCCGAGGCGGTACTTGCCGGTGGCGTCGTCCTGCTCGACGAACCCGACGTGGACCAGAGTGCGCAGGATGCCGTGTAGCGTCCCCTTCGGCAGGCCGAGCGCTCTGGCCAGCTCGGCCACCCCGAGCTGGCGGGGACCGGAGGCGAGCAGCCGCAGAATCGCGGCGGCCCGCTCGACCGACTGAATCGTCTCTCCCACGAGGGCACCCTAGCGCAGTTCTGTTCGGTAATGTCGAACAGCAGTTAATGAAACACCTGTTTCGATAAGATGGATCCGGTTGCTCCGACGATGAGGAGACTTGATGGACCAACCTTCCCGTTCGGCGGGAACCGTGCGGCCCGGGGGCCGTACCGCCAGAGTGCGCGCGGCCGTCCTGGAGGCGACCCAGGACGAGCTGGTCGAGCGCGGCTTCCACGAGCTGACCATGGACCAGGTCGCGGCCAGGGCGGGCGTCGGCAAGACCACCGTCTACCGGCGCTGGGGGAGCCCCTCCGGCCTGGTCACCGACCTGATGAACGAGCTGGCCGACCAGTCGTCGCCGCATGCCGACACCGGCGGCATCGAGGGCGACCTGCGCGCCAACGCGCTGTCGGTGCTCAATGCGCTCAACGACGAGCGCCTGGGCGTCACGTTCCAGGCGGTGATCGCCGCCGGCACCGGCGACGAGCCGGCCGCCCGCGCGTTGAACGCCTTCTACCTGCGCCGCATCCAGGAGTGGGCCAACGTGGTGGACCTGGCCGTCGCCCGCGGCGAGCTGCCCGCGGGCACCGACGGCGCCGAGGTGATCAGGGCGATCTCCGCCCCGCTCTACTACCGCCTGGTCGTCACGCGGGAGCCGGTGACGCGGGAGGTCGCCGAGTGGTCGGTGGCGCGTACGCTGGCCGCCGCCAGGGCGGGCGCGTTCGTGACGGCGGCCTCACGGGGATGAGCGCGGCCAGATCGAGCCGTACCACCACAGGATCCCGCCCATCACCACCAGCCCGGCGGCCGTGGCGAGCTTGCCCATGAGGTCGGTGGGCGGGCCCGTGAAGGGGAGCCGGCCGTGATGGTGACCCCAGGGGCAGTCGTTCTCGACACGGGAGGATTCGATCAGCGTCTCCGGGACGCGATCGCCGAGTGAGAACGCCTCGATCTCGGACGCGCTGCCCTTCTGTACGGGGACCTGCCTGACGATCGTCTTGTGGGCCGGGATCGAGCCGTTGGCCAGGCTGGCGCCGTCGGCCTTCAGGTCGAAGCGCGCGAGCTGACTGGTCCGGTTGTGCAGGGTGACCCGCGCCCGGCCAGAACGGCAGCCCACGTCGTCCACGGTCATCGTGAACGGCTCCCCGGGGTCGGGCCGCGGCCAGGCGTGGGCCTCGCCGGGGAAGAGCAGGGCAGGGAGGAGCAGGGCGGCCCCCAATGGCAGGAAGGCCAAGGAGAGGCGGACTCCGATGCGCATGTGCTCCTCCAGAACATGATCTCAGCTACATAAAGTTCCCAAGTGGTCACGAAAAGTAACATCGACTCACCGGGGGAGCGCGCACCCCTGGTTAGCCTTCATGATGGAGGTATGGCGGAAGCGATCTACGTCGGCGGCTTGTTGGTGGCGACGCCACTGCTCGACGACCCCAACTTCCGGCGTAGCGTCGTGCTGATCCTCGAACACGACCACGACGGCGGCACCCTGGGCGTCGTGCTCAACCGGCCGAGCGACATCTCGGTGACGCAGGTGTTGCCGGTGTGGGATCCGCTGGTCACGGGGCCGTCGGTGTTGTTCGAGGGCGGGCCCGTACAGACTGACAGCGCGCTCGCGCTGGCGGCGGTGCCGAGCGGGGAGGAGCCGCTCGGCTGGCGGCGGCTGCACGCCGGCACCGACGCGGTCGCCCGGCTGGGCACGGTCGACCTCGACGCGCCGCCCGAGATCCTCCAGGGTGAGATCGCGCAGATGCGTATCTTCGCGGGCTACGCGGGCTGGACGTCGGGGCAGCTCGAGAGCGAGATCGCCGAAGGGGCCTGGTACATCGTCGACTCCGAGGTGGGCGACACCTTCCACGCGAACCCCGGCTCGCTGTGGCGGCAGGTGCTCCGCCGCCAGCGCGGCGAACTGGCCTTCGTGGCCACCTGTCCGGACGACCCGACACAGAACTGACCCCCGAGCCCCGGCGCGAGATCGGCGCTGAGGGCCGAGCCGGGCTCCGGGCGGCGGAGGGTCGGCGCCGGAGGTCCCAGCCGGGCGGCGGAGGTCAGTGCTGGAGGTCCCAGCCGGGCCGCAGGCAGCGCTCGGTCAGCTCGATGGTCTCCGTCATGCGCCGCATGACCTCGCTCATGGTCCCCTCGCGGCGCGGGCACTCGAAGCCGACCCGCATGGTGGACATCGCGAACGCCACGATCAGGTGGGTGAGCTGGTCGACGTCGGGATCGACGCCCCGGCGGTCGGCGATCACCTCGGCCAGCCGCCGCTCGGTCTCCGCGCCCCTGGCCACCGACAGCCCCACCAGGTGCGGGTGACCGTCCAGCAGCTTGCGCAACTTCAGGAACCTCTCCGCGTCCTCGGGCGTTGAGCTTTCGACGTCGGTGACGACCGCGCGCAGCGCGTGCATGAGAGAGGTGAAAGGCGGCTCGTCGCCCGGCCGGTCCGCCAGCGTCTCCAGCATGATCTCCTCGCCGTGCTCGTGGAACCACAGCACCAGGTGATCCTTGCTGGTGAAGTAGCGGAAGAAGGTGCGGGGGGAGATCTCGACGACCCCCGCTATCTGCTCGACGGTGGTCGACTCGTATCCTTGTTCGAGGAACAGGTCGAGTGCGGCGTCGAGGATCGCCAGCCGTGTCTTCTCCTTCTTGCGTTCACGCAGACCCACTGCCGTTACTCCCTCGACATCCTTTTGTCACAGTGTGCCATATGTCATAGTGCGCCCAATAAAAGTCGTTTGTCATCTGTCATAGGCTGACATAGATTACCGGAGGCTTACGACTTCTATGCCCCGATGTGGGGCGGTACGTGTACTGAGGGGGACTAACTCATGGCTCACGCGAAGGCGGTCGACGCGCCGTCATCGCCCGGCCCGGCCGAGCGGGGTGGCGGGGGAAACCCGTGGCTGGTGCTGCTCGCGGTCAGCCTGGGCGTCATCATGGTGATGCTCGACGGCACCGTGGTGGGCATCGCCAACCCGAGCATCCAGGTCGACCTGAAGGCTTCACTCTCCGACCTGCAGTGGGTGACCAGCGGCTACCTGCTCGCGCTGGCGGTCTTTCTGATCACCGCGGGCAAGCTCGGCGACCTGTTCGGGCACAAGCGGGTCTTTCTCATCGGTGTGGCGGGCTTCGCCATCTCGTCTGTGGGCATCGGCTTCAGCGCCGAACTCGCCGACATCATTCCCGGCATCTCGCCGGTCGGCGCGTTGATCGGCCTGCGGGTGCTGCAGGGTCTGTTCGGCGCGTTGCTGCAGCCGGCCGCCCTGGCGTTGCTGCGGACGGCGTTCCCCGGTGAGAAGCTGAACCAGGCGATGGGGGCCTGGGGCGCGATCATCGGCCTGTCGAGCGCCGCCGGTCCGATCGTGGGCGGGCTGCTGGTCGAGAAGGTGAGCTGGGAGTCGGTCTTCTTCATCAACGCGCCGGTCGGTGTCGTGGCTCTGATCCTGGGCTTCCTGCTGATCAAGGAGAACCGGGCGCAGACGTTCGCGCGCATCGACTGGCTCGGCGTGGTGCTGCTGTCGGGCGCGATGTTCTCGCTGGTGTGGACGATCATCAAGGCGCCCGAGTGGGGCTGGGGCGACAGCACGACGCTGACCTTCGTCGCCACGTTCGTGGTGCTCATCGGCGCGTTCATCTTCTGGCAGAGCCGGGCCAAGCAGCCGCTGGTGCCGCTGTCGCTGTTCGCGAACCCGTCCATCTCCATCGGCACCTTCCTCATGATGATGGTGGCCTTCGCGATGTTCGGGGCGATGTTCTTCCTGGGCTTCTTCTTCCAGGGCGTGCACGGGCTGACGCCGCTGGAGGCCGGTCTGCGCATGCTGCCGATGAGCGCCGGCATGATCGTCGCCTCGCCGCTGGCGGGCATGGCGCTCAGCAGGTTCGGGCCCAGGCTCACGATGTCGGGCGGTCTGCTGATCACCGCGGTCGCGATGTTCCTCATGTCTCGGCTCGGCATCGACGCGTCGTTCATCGAGAGCGCCATTCCGTTCGTGGTGCTGGCCTTCGGCCTCTCGCCGGTCTTCGTGGGCGCCACCGAGATCATCGTGGGCAACGCCCCCATCCAGCTCAGCGGGGTCGCGGGCGGTCTGCAGCAGTCGGCCATGCAGGTCGGCGGCGCGCTCGGCACCGCGATTCTCGGAGCCGTCATGGCCGGTGAGATCTCCGACACGCTGCCCGGCTACCTCGGCCCGGCGGCCCAGGCGTTCGCGCCCGCCGAGCTGGAGGGCCTGGAGAAGGCCGCCGCCTTCGGCTCGGCGCCTCCGGGGCTGCCCGAGCAGATCGGCGACGCCATCCACCTGTCGTTCATGGACGGCATGCACCTGGCCTTCCTGGTGAGCACCTGCATCGCGGTGCTGACCGCGGTGCTCGCGCTGTTCGTCAAGGCGGGGCGGAAGACCGAGAGCGGCCCGGTCCACGTGGGCTGATCGACCTCCTTCCGCGTACGGCCTCCGTCCCTCCGGGCGGGGGCCGTACGGCTGTCCGGAAAGGGAGGAGACTTGGGGGGACGAGGTCGTCGGCGGGCATAAACTCTGTGGAGTGAGCAGCACGAAGATCCTCCCAGAGCAGGAGACCACTCCGCGGACGTCGCACGGCGACGGCGACCACGAGCGGTTCGCCCACTACGCGGACAAGCACAAGATCACCGAGAGCATGGTGACCGGCACGCCGATCCGCGCTCTGTGCGGCAAGGTCTGGGTGCCCAGCCGCGATCCCAAGAAATACCCGGTCTGCCCGGAGTGCAAGGAGATCTACGAGGGCCTGCCCCCGGGCGGCGACGGCGGCGACGACAACAAGCAGTGAGTGTTGCTGTGCGGTAATCCCGCGACGGAGCGTTACGGTCTGTAGCCAGACCAGCGCAAATCCGTAGGAGGGGGACCGCATGCTCCGGCGCGTGACCGCCGTCTCGTTGGCATGCCTGCTCACGGCGGGGCTCGTCCCGCCGTTCGAGGCGGGCGCCGCCCCGGCGGCCGGTTGCGCCCGGCACGCTGCGCAGACGGCCGGTCAGACGGCCGGGCAGACGGCCGGGCAGACGGCCGGGTCTCGCATGCTCGCGGCGGGCCTGCGGGCCCCGCGGCCGCGCTCTCCCGGGTCGCGTCGTCCCGGGCCGCGCTCGCCCAAGCCGGAAGACGTCGCGAAGGTCATGGCCGAGCTGGACGAGCGGCTGGCCGGTGTCACGCCCCCGAGCCAGATCACCGTGCCCACCCGCGTACACCTCGTCAGCCGCGGCCCCGACCGCCTGGTGTCCGACCAGACGATCCTGGCCCAGATCGACGCGCTCAACCACGCGTACGCCGGCACGTACGGCGGCGTCGACACCGGCGTGCGCTTCCGCCTCGACGGCATCTCGGTCAAGCAGAGTGCCGCCTGGTTCGCCGACCCCATCGGCAACGAGAAGGCCATGAAGACCGCGCTGCACGAGGGCGGCGCCGACACGCTCAACCTCTACATCGCCCAGCTCAGCGAGCTGATGCTGGGCTTCGCCAGCTACCCCTACTGGTACGCGGGCACCCCCCGCCTCGACGGCGTCGTGATCGACTGGCGCAGCCTGCCCGGCGGCGCGATGACCAACTACAACAGAGGCTTCACCGGCGTCCACGAGATCGGCCACTGGCTCGGGCTCTTCCACACGTTCGAGAACGGCTGCGCGGAGCCCGGCGACGGCATCGACGACACCCCGGCCGAGGCCCGGCCGACCGTCGCCTGCCCGCAGGACAAGGACACCTGCGCCGCCCGCGAGGGCATGGACCCGGCGCACAACTTCATGGACTACGCCCACGACCGGTGCATGTGGGAGTTCACGCGGGGGCAGGCGGAGCGGATGCACCAGATGTGGGCCGCGTTCCGGGCGACACCGCCCGCTGCCTAGATGTCCGGCAAATTACGATGTGTAGGTGACAGCACCAAAGGCACTCGACGCTCCCCACCGATCCCCGGGACTCCTCGGCCCCGAGTACCGGACGGCCACCTTAGGAATCGTGCTCGTGGTCACGCTGATCGCGTTCGAGGGGATGTCGGTCGGCGTCGTCATGCCGGCGATCGCCGGTGAGCTGGACGCCCTGGACCTCTACGGGCTCAGCTTCTCCGCCTTCCTCATCGCCAGCCTGTTCATGAACGTGGTGGCCGGGCTCTGGTCGGACCGGCGCGGCTACCCGGTGCCGTTCCTGACCGGCGTGGTGCTGTTCGCGGCCGGGATGGCGCTGGCAGGGGCGGCGTGGTCGGCCGAGATGTTCCTGGTGGCGCGGGCCGTGCAGGGGCTGGGCGGCGGGGCCGCCATCGTGGCGCTGTACGTGATGATCGCCCGCGTCTATCCGGTGGAGGTGCGGCCCAAGGCGTTCGCGGCCCTCTCGGCGGCCTGGGTGGTGCCCGCCATGGTGGGGCCGTCGGTGGCCGGGTTCGTCGGTGACCACCTGGGGTGGCGCTACGTCTTCTACGGCATCGTGCCGCTGGTCGTGCCCGCGCTGGTGATGCTCGTACCGGCGTTGCGGATGGGCTCGTCGGGTGAGACGCGGCCCGGCACCGGGCCGCGGTCCAGGCCGGTCGCGATGACGGTGGCCGCCACCGCCACGGCCGGCGGCGCCGGGCTGCTGCTGCACGGCGTGGACCGGCTGCAGGCGTACGCCGTGCCCGCGTCGCTGGAGACCGCCGTGGGCCTGGCCCTGCTGGGCTACGGCCTCTACAAGCTGCTGCCGCCGGGGGCGCTGCGGTTCACGCGCGGGTTGCCCACGACCATCCTGATGCGCGGCTTCTTCTCCTCCGCCTTCTTCGCCGTGAACACCTTCATCCCGCTGGCGCTGCAGTCGGTGAAGCTCTTCGACGCCACGCAGGCGGGCATCGCGCTGACGACCGGGGCGCTGGGCTGGTCGGCGGGCTCGTTCCTGCAGAGCCGGCGGCCGGGGGAGGCGCACAAGCGGATCCGGCTGGGCGCCGGATGCGTGACCGTCTCGATCCTGGTCTGCCTGCTCTGCGTGCTGCCCGGGGTCACCGGGTGGATCGCCGTGCCCGCGTGGATCGTGGCCGGGTTCGGGATGGGCTTCGGCATCACCACGGTCAGCGTGACCGCCATGAGGCAGTCGCCGGTGACCGAGCAGGGCGCGAACTCCGCGGCGCTGTCGGTCTCCGACCAACTCGGCGCGGCGCTGTCGATCGGCGTCGGCGGCGCGCTGATGAACGTGATCGGGCACTCCCCGACCCAGATCGCCACCGGGTTCGTGGTCACCTCGGCCCTCATGGCGGCCGTCGCGCTGAGCGCCACCGTGCTCGCCGGCCGCACCCGCTGAATATTCCGTCCCTCCCGTCACAGCGATCACGGATCGCCTGATCCCGGTGGCGAGGAGTGATAGGACAGCGGGCAAGGAGGTGACATGGAGGATGATCACCGTGTCTGGCCCCCTCAGTCGAGGGCCAGGCATCGCCGACGCACGAGCCAGCCGTACCCGGACGCCTCCTTGCAACGCGACCGATGGGCGGGCGACGCCCCCGACCCCCTGGACCGCGACCCGGTCGAGCGCCCCCCGAGGGAACGTGCCATCCCGGACTCCCCGGATCCCGACTTCTGGGGGGAGGAGCGCGGGCACCCCCTCGACCTGCCCGCCGACGACGGGCCGTCCTGGAACCCCCGGATCCGCGGAACCGTCCCAGGCGGCCCCGTACGGTCCGGGGAGCCGTGGGACGAGCTGCCCCCCTCCGCCCGCCTGCACGGCTCCCCGGCGGACCCCCACATGCGCGTACGCGCCGCCGGCACGTCACGGGTGTGGCGGCGGGCGGCGGTCGTGCTGGTGTCCCTGGCGGCCGGGACGGCGGTCGTGGCGGGGGCGACGGCCCTGGCGGCGCGGCTCACCGCCCCGGCCGAGGAGGCGGTACGGCTGAGCGACGCCCTCGCGGGGGTGGCCGCGACGCTGCCGCAGGGGTGGAGCGTGGAGCCGGTGCCGCCGGTCACGGGGTTCACCTCGGTCGCCCGGCACAGGGACGGGGCGCTGGTCATGGCCCGCCCGATGCCCGGACCGGTGACGGACGCCAAGAAGGCCGCCGCCGAGGCAGGGGAGCAGTACTCCCGGCTCCTGCTCAAGGGCGACCGCGTGACCGTGGTCGAGGACAGGGCGATGCCCGGCGGCCACACCCGCGCGCTGCGGGCCGAGTACGAGGACGTGGTCAACCGCCCCGCGTTCCTCAGAGTGATGCTGCTCACTCGCGCGACCAGGCCCGTCCTGCTGGTCGGGCTGCTCCAGCCGGAGGAGAACAGCAGGCGGCAGGCCCTCGACGCGCTCATGACGAGCCTCCGATAAGCCGCATAGCACGTACGAAAGACCTTGGCCAGAATCCCCGGCTCACGGCACGTCTTGTCGGTGGGCCCGATTACCCTTGGGTCACTGTGAGACAGCGAAGCACACGAACCTCAGAGGTGATGCGGTGAGCACCTTCGCCGCGTCCCATCTTTCGCCTTCCTATCCAGACCGCGCCGCATGGGGCACCGCCCCCAAGCTGCGCGCGTGGCAGCAGGAGGCGTTCGACCTCTACTTCAGGCGCGAGCCGCGTGACTTCCTCACCGTGGCGACGCCGGGCGCGGGCAAGACCACCTACGCCCTGCGCATCGCCAGCGAGCTGCTCGCCAACGGGGTGATCAGGGCCATCACCGTCGTGACGCCCACCGAGCACCTCAAGCGCCAGTGGGCCGACGCCGCCGGGCGGGTGGGCATCGCCATCGACCCGGAGTTCAAGAACAGCCAGGGCGCGACCTCGCGCGACTACGTCGGGGTGGCGGTGACGTACGCGCAGGTCGCGATGCACCCCGCGCTGCACAGGGCGCGCACAGAGGCGCGCAAGACGATGATCATCTTCGACGAGATCCACCACGCGGGCGACGCGAAGTCGTGGGGCGACGGCGTCCGCGAGGCGTTCGAGCCCGCCACGCGGCGGCTCCAGCTCACCGGCACCCCCTTCCGGTCCGACGACAACCCGATCCCGTTCGTCGGCTACGCGGAGGACGCCGAGGGTCTCAAGCGCAGCGTCGCCGACTACTCCTACGGCTACGGCCCCGCGCTCGACGACGGGGTCGTGCGGCCGGTCATCTTCCTGGCCTACTCCGGCGAGATGAAGTGGCGCACGCGCGCGGGAGACGAGATCGCCGCGACGCTGGGCACCCCCCTCACCAAAGACCAGCTCTCCCAGGCGTGGCGGGCCGCCCTCGACCCCAAGGGCGACTGGATCCGCCAGGTCATGCAGGCCGCCGACCGCCGGCTCACCGAGGTGCGCAGGGGCGTGCCCGACGCGGGCGGCCTGGTCATCGCCACCGACCACGAGACCGCCCGGGCCTACGCCCGCCACCTGCGCAACATCACCGGCGAGGGCGCGACCGTGGTGCTGTCCGACGACCCGGGCGCGTCCAAGAAGATCAAGCAGTTCGCGGCCTCGCAGGACCGCTGGCTGGTGGCCGTGCGCATGGTGTCGGAGGGCGTCGACATCCCCCGGCTGTGCGTCGGCGTCTACGCCACCTCCACCTCGACCCCGCTCTTCTTCGCCCAGGCCGTGGGGCGTTTCGTACGTGCGCGCAAGCGCGGCGAGACCGCCTCGGTGTTCCTGCCCTCGGTGCCCACCCTCATGGGGCTGGCCAACGAGATGGAGGTCGAGCGCGACCACGTGCTCAACAAGCGGCCTCCTGAAGACGGCCTCGACGACTCGCTGCTCGAACAGGCCAACCGGCAGAAGGACCAGCCCGACGTGCTGGGCGACGAGCTGCCGTTCGAGACGATGGAGACCTCGGCCACGTTCGACCGGGTGCTCTTCGACGGGGGCGAGTTCGGCACCGGCGCCGAGATCGGCTCGGCCGAGGAGGAAGACTTCATCGGGCTGCCCGGCCTGCTGGAGCCCGACCAGGTGGCGACGCTGCTGCGCAAGCGCCAGTCCGACCAGCAGGCGGCCAAGCGCAGGCAGGAGGCAGCCGAGGAGCCCGTGCAGTCGCAGGCGCCGCATGAGCAGATCGCCGAGCTGCGGCGCGAGCTGAACGGCCTGGTGGGCGCCTGGAACCACCGCACGGGGCAGCCGCACGGGGTGATCCACGCGGAGCTGCGGCGGGCCTGCGGAGGGCCGCCGATCGCGCAGGCGACGGTGGAGCAGATCCAGGAGCGGATCGACCTGATCCGCCGATGGGCCAGCCAGCGCCGCTAGCCAGCGCCGCTGGCCAGGGCCTGTGCCTCCCCTTCTCTGCCGGTCCGGGAGGGGGAGGTCACTGCGGGGCCGGGTGGGGGGTGTGGGCGAGGTGGCGGACCATGATGCGGCACACCTCCGGCCGCAGCTCGCGTTCGCCGTTCGCGCCGTAGACGACCTGCGTGGTGCCCACCTTCCCGTACGGCCATTCCGCGTACCCGCGGCGCAGGTACAACCGGTGCGCGGCCGGGTTGTCCAGTCCGACGCCGAGGGCGACCCGTTCGTGTCCCATGGCGGTCAGGCGCTCCTCGGCCGCGTCCAGCAGCCGGGTGCCGATGCCCTCGTTGCGCCGCTTCTCCGCGACCTCCAGGTGGGTGAGCAGCGCGACCCCGGGCAGGCGGGCGCGCAGCTCCGGCTCCTCGGCGGGCGCCAGCCAGACGTAGACGTCTCCGAGCGCCACCTGGCGCTCCCAGGCGACCAGGAGCAGCCCGTGCCCGGCGTCCTGCAGCCTGAGCCGGTCGGCGAAGTAGGCCGCCTGTCCGAGTGAACGGATCACGGCAGGGAGGTCGGCATGGACGGCTTGGCGTATCTCAGGTGCCTCCACGGACGTCAAGATTCCCAATCGGGACTGAAGTGAATCAAATGGGAAGATTCAGGCGTGGCTGGTGGTTGAGTGCCGCCGCGCCATCCTTGACCAGCCACTTCAGCGCGTCCCGTACGTCCGAGGCGAGCAGTGAGTGCTTGCGCAGGTGCTCGATCCAGCGGTGGCGGTCCTCGCGCCAGCCCTTGATGTAGCGCACGCAGAACTCCGGCTCGATGCTGTTGAGCCGGCCGAGCGCGGCCCGCAGCGACTCCTCCATGGCCCGTGGATCGGGCCCGGACCCGGGCGTCAACTGCCGGACGCGCCGCAGCACGTCGAGGATGAACGCCCTGCGCCTGGCCAGGAAGTCGGCCCAGTGCCGGGTGTCGGTGGCGGCGGCCCAGCCGATCCGGTGGTCGAGCAGCCAGTAGACGCCCTCGGCCAGCACGTCGCCGAACTCCTGGTCGCGCGCTCGTACCGCGCGGTCGAACGGGTCGTACGGCCGCTGCTTCACCATCCCCGTCACGGCCAGGCGGCGCAGCGAGGTCTCGCCCAGCAGGTAGAACCAGTCCTCGTTGTAGACGTTCGGGAAGAACGAGGGGTCGCGGAACGTCTCGACCGCCAGCGCGCCGCCGCCCACGAACGAGTCCTGATATCCCCCGGCCAGCCGGTGCGCGTGACACACCACCGAGTTGTCGGGGAAGCCGCCGATGTGCATGCCCACGGCGTCGTACCGGTCCAGCAGCGCGGCGGCGCGCATGACGTCCTCGTGCCCGCCCACCTCGATGTCGTCGTCGAGGAAGACGACGCGCTCCCAGCCCATCACGTGGGAGAGGAGCAGCCCGATGTTCCGCTTGGCGCTGAGGTCGGTCGCCCGCTCGAACTTGGTGCCCTTCACGATCGCGGTCGTCTCGAAGTCCGGCATGTTGAGCCGGCCCGCGTCGTCGATGTCGATCGCGATGTACCGCACGTCGTACGGCATCAGGGCGGCCACCCGGTCGGCCTTGCTCCACGGCCGGCTGTGCAGCGTCACGAGGGGACAGCCCAGCGCGGTCGCCAGGCGGGTCGCGTGGCCCAGCCACCGCGGGTGCCGGATGGTCGGGACGATGATCGCGTCCACGGTGGCCTCCTGCGGGCCCTCGCCGTCGGTGAGGCGCAGGTCGACGAGATGTCTGTGTGAGCCGTGGTGGTTCTCATTCGCCATGGGCGGGCTCCGACCATTCGTGGAGCCGCATCGATTCCAGAGTCCAGTCGGGTGTGACGACGGCTTGGCCCTCGATCCGGACCCGGGTGAGCATGCTGTAGGAGGAGGCGTTGCCGAAGCGCCGGCGCAGGTAGGCGGCGTTCCTGTCGCGGAACCGCTCGTCGGTCAGCGCCCGGACCGCGCCGTACACGCCTCTGCCGTACATCGCATTGCAAATGGTCAGCGTGCGTTCGACGTTGTTGGGGTTGACCCCGCGGTAGAAGAGCGCGACGTCCTCCAGGAGTCGCACATTAGCGCCTGACCCCGTGCGCACCGGGTAGTGCCTGCGTGTGTCGTGCCCCTCGTCCACCTCGAAGTACGGCCCGAGCGCGCCCTCCCAGTCGGCCACCTGCCGCACCGGCAGCTCCATGCGCCTCAGCATGGACGCGGTGACCTGGTTGTAGTCGACGCCGCCGAGCAGCGCCAGGTGTGTGGTGAAGTCGTCGGAGCGTAAGTCCTCGGGGGCGCGCAGGGTGACCAGGCTGCGCGGGTTCGCGGCGCGGAGATGGCCGTGCAGCTCGAAGAGGGAGTCGAGGTCGGAGTACTTGTAGTGCTCGATGTAGTCGGCGGTCTCCGGCGACGCGTACGGGATCTTGGCCCGCTGCTCCTCGGGGAGCTGCGAGCAGATGATCGTGATCGGCTCGCCGTCGGGGAACCGCCAGGGGTTGTGGCGGAAGCCGTCGTCGCCGGGCGCGGGCTCGGCGCTCTCTCCCGAGGCCAGGGCCCGCAGCGTGGTCTGGCGCAGCCGGGTCAGCTCGGCCAGCAGCCTGTGCTGCTCCTCGCGCTCACCGGCGGTCAGCTCGGCGAGCGGCAGCAGGCGGGCCCGCCCGTTGGCCACCGAGCGCCTCGTCGCGAAGAACGCGGCGTACTTCTCCAGCCGGTGCAGGGGCGGGACCTTGATCGCGTGGGTCGACTCCCACGAGGAGATCAGCGGGACGCTGACCCCGAGCGCCTCACGGAGCTGTGCCTGGGTGACCCGCAGGTCAGGCCAGTGGCCCTCGCGAAGCTCGCGCAGGCGGCGGGCCAGCGCGGTCCGCGCGGAATCGTCGCCGCTCATGCCCAGCCTCATTCGTGTGAACTTCAGTGATTTCTAGTGAACATCGATCGCACCGCGAAGTCGATGGGCGAATCCGCAGCTAGATCCCCACATGGGGCTCGACGTGGGTAAACCCGAGCACAAAGAGCCACCAGTCTAGCGAGTGGCGGGTCTCGAACGTGGCGCGTGGGCGGTATCCGCAGGGGGTATCAATGAATATGAAAGAAGTTCAGTTAATACGACTGAAGTTGACTGAATAGTTGGTGGAGGTGGTTCACGACAGTCACGAGATGAGCCACGTCCCCGGCCACGTCCCCGGCCACCGAGCGGCATCCCAGCGGAAAGACCGTGGACACCCCCAGGAACCGACATCCACTCAGAGGTGTCCGCGCGGCAAGGTTTCTGTCAGAGCGCGTCTCCGCACCAGGGAAAACCCATGCCAACTGTAGCCCTCCACCTCGCGGTGGCAATGCCCGAAACCATCGAGACCCGGCACCTGTCCCTCGTCATCCTCACCGTCCTGATCACCCTCTCCTGGGCCGGGCTCCGCGCCTTGCGGCGGCGGACGCACGTGGTCATGGTCGTCAGCGGCACGAGCGTCCTGCTCGTGATCCTCGCCGTCCTGGCCCTCGCCTACCTCGCCGCCTTCGGGGCGGCCTGAGGGGCACGCAGGCCCGGCGACGCGGAAACCCCTGGTGAAGGGGTACGAAGCGGACGCCGGGCCGGTGGTTGCGGCTCGTGGCCGCGCGCATTTTGGTCACAGACCGGTGGCATTCCGTTAGAAGCCCGGCGGAAGCGGCAAGAACCACCTTGGCTCGTCTTCGGAAATGCGGAAGGGCTTTTCCCATGTCGTCTGAGGCCACCGGAAGGCCGACCCTCACCGTCACTTCCGGCCTCTCTGGAAATGCCGTCATCGTCAGGCTCGAAGGTGAGCTCGACGTCAACGCGCTGCCGATACTCAGAGAGCACGTCCAGCGCATCTGGGAGTTACCCCCCAAATCCTTCCTGCTCCTGGATCTGGGCGAGGTCTCGTTCTGCGACTCCATGGGCATGAACGAACTCGTCGACATCATGCAGCGATGCGAGACCCGTGGCACCAGGCTGCTGCTCGGCGGGGTTCAGGGGGTGATGGCCAGGGTGCTGTCGATCACCGGGCTGCGGCACGCGTTCGAGGTGTTCGCCACGTTCGACGACGCCCTGCGACTGACCATGGCGCAGGCGTAGCCGGGCCCGCGCCGCTCTCCAGGGGCGTCGCGTGGCCGGGCCTGGGATGCGGCGTCCTGTGCGGCCGTCGGTGGGGATGACGCCGGGCTTTTCGTGCCACGGCACCTTCAGGGTGACCATGCCGTCCTTGGGGCTCACGGGGAGGGTGAAGACGTCGCGGTGACGCCTGGCCAGGACGGCCACGTGCTCGCCGGTGCGTGGGGCCTCGTACAGCCAGACCAGCAGTTTCCTGCCGTGGGTGCGGAGCACGACCTCGGCGCTGTCGCACGGACGCGGCCCGGCCCGCCAGGCCAGCACCAGCTCGTCGCCCGCCTTCGCGTACCGAGGGCTGGGGGCGCGCTCCTCGCAGGCGGGCGGCGGGGCCGGGGCGGCGTGCGCGCCGACCGGCCGCACCTCGGCGGCGGTGGAGTGCTGGAGGGCGCTCATCGCGATCGTCCCGCCCTCCAGCAGGGCTAACGTCGCGAGCGCGGCGGCGCGCTCGCCCCTGCTCCCCGTGATGAGCAGCCACAGGCAGAGGGGGGCGAGCAGGAGCCAGGCCATGCCGAGCGAGAGGGGCAGCATGAGGAACCTCCCACCGATTGGAAGAGTTTTCACTCTCCGCATTGCTCCGACTTCGGAATGGGTCCGCCCTCTTCGATATCACATGACCTGAGCGTTGCAAAGTGTGTACGCTTCGTGATCGTCGGTGCCACGGAGGCGCCGGGTTACCGTAGGAGGTGCCTGAGGTGAGTCTGTATCTACCGGAGGACATCAAGCACCGGGTCGCCGAGGCGGCGCGGGCTCATGAGATGTCCGAGGACGCCTACATGCGCGAGGCCATCAGGCGCGCGCTGAGCGAGGAGATCGTCGGCGAACGCCCCCGCCCCCGGCTCCCGCTGTTCGACTGCGGCGATCCGACCATGGCGGAGCGCGTGGACGAGATCCTCGCCGAGGGGTTCGGGCGGGATGGGCTCGACTGATGCTCATCCTCGACACGAGCGGAGTGTTCGCCGCCGCGGATCGCTCCGCCCCCGAACACCTCGCCGCGAGGAAGGTCCTCGACAACGAGACGGGCGGGGTGGTCCTCTCGCCGTTCGTCCTGGCCGAGGTCGACTACATGCTCATGACCAGGATCGGCGTGCGGCTTCAGGGCGATGCGCCCGCTCTGGGGTGAGGCGTTCACCGTGCTGCCCGCGGACGCGAACTGAGTCACCCCCCGGCAGGCGCGCCCTTCAGGGTGGCGCCTGCCCGCTCCATCTCGGCGATCGCCGCCTCCGTGGTCGTCGGTGACACCCCCGCCGTCAGGCCGAGGAGGACGCGTACGGCCAGCCCGTGCGTGACCGCGTCGAGGGCCGTCGCCCGCACGCAGTGGTCGGTGGCGATGCCCACCACGTCGACCTCGTGCACGCCGCGCTCGCGCAGCCATTCCGCCAGCGGCACCCCGTCGCCGGACAGGCCCTCGAAGCCGCTGTACGCCGCCGCGTACGCCCCCTTGCTGAAGACCTCCTCCACCCCCGAGACGTCGAACGAGGGATGGAAGTCCGCTCCAGGGGTCCCTGCCACGCAGTGGGCGGGCCAGGTGGAGACGTAGTCAGGGGCGTCGGAGAAGTGGGTGCCGGGGGAGATGTGGTAGTCGCGAGTGGCCACGACGTGGTCGTAGCCGTGGTCGGTCACGTGGCGGGAGATCGCCGCGGCCACCTCCGAGCCCCCGGCCACGGCCAGGCTGCCGCCCTCGCAGAAGTCGTTCTGCACATCGACGATGATCAACGCGGTGCCCATGGACAGCACGATACGTCAGGCGAACTCGGTGGGGATCGCCGCGTACCCCCGTCCGAGGTGGAGGGCGTCGAGGGGGAGGGCGGCGACGGCGGCGGCGTGGCGTTCGCGGGCGGCGGACAGGGGCTCGCGGCCCACCACCTCGCCGTCGCGCACCAGCTCGTGCAGCAGGGGAACGCCGCCCTCCGGGACGAGCCCGCCGGTGGTGATCAGCTCGGTCTCGGCGTGCCCGTTCTCGTCCAGAATCCGGTACGCCTCCTTGCGGCCCCCGCGCGACGGTTTGCCCACCGAGCGCTTGGCCACGGCCTCGAGCCTGCCCGCGGCCGTCTCGCGGGCCACCAGCTTGTACACCAGGGCCGCCGTCGGCACGCCGGAGCCGGTCACCAGGGAGGTGCCCACGCCGTAGCCGTCGACGGGGGCGGCGGCGAGCGCGGCGATGGCGTACTCGTCGAGGTCGGAGGTGACCAGGATGCGGGTGTCGAAGGCGCCGAGGGCGTCGAGCTGCTCGCGTACCTCCTGGGCGGCGGCCGCCAGGTCGCCCGAGTCGATGCGCACCGCGCCGAGCTTCTGCCCGGCCAGCTCCACGGCCGTCCGCACCGCCTCGGCCACGTCGTACGTGTCCACCAGCAGCGTCGTCTCCGGCCCCAGGGTGGCGATCTGGGCCTCGAACGCCGCCCGCTCCGAGTCGTGCAGCAGCGTGAACGCGTGCGCCGCCGTGCCGGCCGTGGGAACCCCGTACATGCGCCCGGCCATCAGGTTGGAGGTGGAGGCGAACCCGGCGATGTACGCGGCCCTGGCGGCGGCCACGGCGGCGCCCTCGTGCGTGCGGCGCGAGCCCATCTCGATGAGCGGGCGGCGACCGGCGGCGTTGGTCATGCGGGAGGCGGCGGAGGCGATGGCGCAGTCGTGGTTGAGAATCGACAGGGAGATGGTCTCCAGCAGCACGGCCTCCGCGAAGGTGCCCTCCACGACCATGATCGGGGAGGCGGGGAAATAGAGGTCGCCCTCGCGGTAGCCGTGGATGTTCCCGGAAAACCGGAAATCGGCGAGAAACGCCAGAGTGGTGTCGTCGACGATCTGATGATCTCGCAGATAGGTGAGTTCTTCGTCACCAAAACGGAAGCTTTCAAGCTCGTCGAGGATACGTCCCGTGCCGGCGACCACGCCGTAGCGCCGCCCACCAGGCAGATGGCGGGCGAACACCTCGAAAACCGCCCGTCTGTGCGCCGCGCCGCTGCGCAGGGCGGCCTGCAGCATCGTCAGCTCATAGTGATCTGTGAGCAACGCAGTGCTCATGGTCATTGTCACGACTCGAAGACTACGGCCCAGATAGGGCAGACTTCTGGATGTGGGTAGCACCGCTCCAATCGCCGTTGAGCGTCCGTCATCGGACGTCCGGCCCGATCTGCCATGGGTGACCATCGTCTGGAACGACCCCGTCAACCTCATGTCCTACGTGACCTATGTCTTCCAAACGGTCTTCGGCTACACGCGTGAGAAGGCCGAGAAGCTCATGATGGACGTGCATCACAAGGGCAAGGCGGTCGTGTCCAGTGGCACGCGCGAGGAGATGGAACGGGATGTGCAGATTCTCCACTCCTACGGCCTGTGGGCAACGGTCCAGCCGGACTCGGTCAAGTGAGACGCACGCACGGCGCGGATCACACGGGTCGCGCGGGCCGCACGGGTCACGGGGGCCGCACCAGTCGTACGAGGAAGAGGCGCAGGTGAGTTCGGGGTTCTCGCGAGGCAGCGACGGCGTCGTCGTCGCGGAGTTCGAGGCGGCGGAGATCTCCCTGCTGCGGTCGCTGGTCTCCATGATGCTCGGCATCGTCTCGCCGGGGCAGACCAGCGACGACCCGCTGGAGCGGGCCCTGGGCATCGGCGACAGCGCGGTGCCGTCCGATCCGGTGCTGGCCAGGCTGTTCCCCTCGGCGTACGAGGACGAGAAGGAGGCGGCCGAGTTCCGCCGCTACACCGAGGCCACCCTGCGCGACGGCAAGCGGGCCGACGCGCAGACCGTCCACGACACCGCCAGGGCGGGCCGGTCTGAGCTGTCGCCCGAAGAGGCCCAGGCATGGCTGCGCGCGCTCAACGACCTGCGCCTGACCCTCGGCACCAAGCTCGACGTGACCGAGGAGATCCACGACGAGATCGCGATGATGTCCGAAGACGACCCCCGCTATCCGGCCTACGTCACCTACGACTGGCTGACCTACCTCCAGGACAGCCTGGTCCGGGCCCTCTGGTAGCTTCCGGGCATGCTGTCGATCTCGCAGGAGCTGGTGGACAAGATCGTCGCTCATGCCCGGGCCGATCACCCCGACGAGGCGTGCGGCGTCATCGCGGGCAAGGGCGGCGTGCCCGAGCGGTTCGTCCCGATGGAGAACGCCGAGCGTTCCCCCACCTTCTACCGCTTCGACTCGATGGAGCAGTTCCGGGTCTGGCGGGAGATGGACGACCGCGACGAGGAGCCCGTCGTGATCTACCACTCCCACACCGCCACCGAGGCGTACCCGTCGCGCACCGACGTGTCGTACGCCTCCGAGCCCGAGGCCCACTACGTCCTGGTCTCCACGCGGGACGAGAACGAGGTGGAGTTCCGCTCCTACCGGATCCTCGACGGAGTGATCAGCGAGGAAGAGGTAAGGTTTCTCCCATGATGGCCAGGCCGGTGCAGAGCTTTCTCTTCGCCCACACCCGCGCCGTCGTCGTCTACGACTGTCCTTAGCTCGGAATCCGCATCCCCCCGTCGGTGTTGCTGCCGATGGGACGACGACCTGATCTGAGGAGACTGACCGCGATGGCCATCGAGGTTCGCATTCCGACCATCCTGCGCACGTACACCGACGGCGCCAAGGCCGTGAGCGCCGAGGGCGCCACGCTCGACGAGCTGATCAGCAATCTCGAGTCGCGCCACCCGGGCATCAAGGCCCGCCTGGTCGACGAGGGCAGCCTGCGCCGCTTCGTCAACGTCTACCTGAACGACGAGGACGTACGCTTCCTCGGCGGCCTCGGCACGCCCGTGGCCGACGGTGACACGGTGACCGTGCTCCCCGCCGTCGCCGGCGGATGACATGCGTTTCGACTCACTGATCGACTCGGTGGGGCGCACGCCCCTGGTGGGGCTGCCGAGGTTGTCGCCCTCCGCCGAGGTGCGGATCTGGGCCAAGCTCGAGGACCGCAACCCGACCGGGTCGATCAAGGACCGACCGGCGCTCTGGATGATCCAGCAGGCCGAGAAGGACGGCCTGCTCACGCCGGGCTGCACGATCCTCGAGCCCACCAGCGGCAACACCGGCATCTCGCTCGCCATGTCGGCCAAGCTCAAGGGCTACCGGCTGATCTGCGTGATGCCGGAGAACACCTCGGAGGAGCGCCGCCAGCTCCTGCGCATGTGGGGTGCGGAGATCATCTCCTCGCCCGCCGCCGGAGGCTCCAACGAGGCCGTCCGGGTGGCCAAGGGGCTGGCCGCCGACAACCCTTCGTGGGTGATGCTCTACCAGTACGGCAACCCCGCCAACTGGCGCTCCCACTACGAGACCACCGGGCCCGAGATCCTCGACGACCTGCCCACGATCACCCACTTCGTGGCCGGGCTCGGCACGACCGGCACCCTCATGGGGGTCGGCCGGTTCCTGCGCGAGCGGGTGCCGGGCGTGCAGATCGTCGCGGCCGAGCCGCGTTACGGCGAGCTGGTGTACGGCCTGCGCAACGTGGACGAGGGGTTCATCCCCGAGCTCTACGACGAGTCGGTGCTGACCACCCGCTTCTCGGTGGGCTCGGCCGACGCGCTGCGGCGCACCCGTGAGCTGCTGGCCGGCGAGGGCATCTTCGCCGGGGTCTCGACCGGGGCGACGCTGCACGCGGCGCTGGGCGTGGCCAGGAAGGCGGTCCAGGCGGGCGAGCGGGCCGACGTCGTGTTCGTGGTGGCCGACGGCGGGTGGAAATACCTGTCCACGGGCGCCTACGAGGGGACGCTGGAGGAGGCGGAAGAGCGCCTCGACGGCCAGCTCTGGGCCTGACCTCCGCGAAGGCCCCGTCCCGAAGGCCCCGTTTCGAAGGCCCCGTTTCGAAGGTCGCCGTTGGCGGCACCTCGCAGGCCGGAGGCCGTCGACACGGAAGCGGCCGGTCCGATCGGGACCGGCCGCCTTTCTCGTTTCCGGGGCCCTCGGGCGGGCTCGCCGGGGTGGTCCAGGTGAGTTCCGTGAGCTGCCGGGGGCGGCTCAGTTGAACAGGAGCCGCAGCGAGAACGCCGCCTCGGTGTCGGTCTGCGTGCTGCTCAGCCCCACGGCCCGCAGCACCTGGGCGCTGGCCTTCTCCTCGCCCTGCATCGAGTTCAGGTAGAGGCTCTCCAGCTTGTCCAGGTCCACGAAGAGCGCGACGTTCGCCTCGTCCGCGTTCGGCACGGCGGTCTGGAACGTCTCCGAGTCGCCGAGCGTGCCCTCCTCGGCCAGCTTCTTGGCGTACTCGTCCGTCGTCGCGACCGCGAAGACGCCGTCGCCGGTGGCCTTGGCGAGCTGCGGGGCGGGCTGGCCCTGGGACAGCCCCTGCAGCACCTTGTCGAGGATGGCCTGCGCCTTGGCCGGGTCGGTGGCGATGCGGACGCCGCCCTTGACCTGGTCGCCGCCCAGTCCCTCGCCGTCGACGGCGACGGTGAGGTTCTGGCCGACGAAGGTGGCCAGGTCGCCGGGCAGGTTGAGGCCGAGCTGCGTCTTGGCCTGCTGCAGCATCTGCGCCACCTCCGTGCCGCCGGTCGCCGC
Source organism: Nonomuraea sp. NPDC051298 (assembly GCF_055586305.1). Taxonomy (NCBI): domain Bacteria; kingdom Bacillati; phylum Actinomycetota; class Actinomycetes; order Streptosporangiales; family Streptosporangiaceae; genus Nonomuraea; species Nonomuraea sp. NPDC051298. The sequence continues at coordinate 219,053 of NZ_JBVJIM010000004.1, read as the reverse complement.
GGCCTGCTTCTCGATCTCGGCCCACTGCTTGGTGATGACCTGGTCCAGGCCGGAGATCGACAGGGCGCCGGCCGTGGTGGCGGGCAGGGTGCCGAGGTTCGCCTTGGGCAGGTCGCCCTCGGGGGTCAGTCCCTCGACGCCCCGTACGACGCCGGCGAGTTCGGCGTAGGCGCTGTCGAAGCGCAGCGCGCCGGCGAACCGGGTGTTCTTGACCTTGTCGAGCACGGCCGCCTGCCCGGCGGGGATCTCCTTCTTGGCCAGTTCGAGCAGGCCGCCCGTGTCGGCCCAGAACGACAGCACGCCCTGCTCGCCGACCGCGCCCATGTCGTCGCCGAACTCGGCGTTGTCCGCCAGGCTGCCCTCGGCCTGGGCGTACTTGGTGGCCAGGTCCTGGGTGGCGGTCAGCAGCGCGTAGTCCTCGCGGAAGGCGATGCCGTACTCGTCACCGTCCATGATCTTGGCGAGGCCGGCCTTGGCCGCCTCCTGGTCCGTGATCTGGACGGCCACCGCGACGTCGGGCTCCTCCTTGCCGGAGGGGACGGCGGCGACGCCGACCCGGCTGCCCAGCCACGGGTCCACGTCCTTGGCGAAGTCGATCTTGTTCTCGGAGTCCTCGTCGATCAGGTCGAACAGCGCCTTGCGCGGGTCCTCGCCGGAGAAGGCGTCCTTGGTGGCCGCGAACTTCCTGGCGATCTGGAACAGGGCCAGCTTCTGGTTCGCGGCCGGGTCGAGGTCGAGGCGGACGTAGGCGATGGAGTCGGCGGGCAGGACGGCGTCCGGCTGCGTGCCGCCGCCGCCGAAGGCGCCCACGGCCCACACGGCGCCGCCGCCGAACAGCACCACGGCCAGCGCCGCGGCCACGATGATGATCCAGTTCTTGCCGCCCTTCTTCGCCGGCTCGGCCGGGCCGAAGCCCTCGGGGCCCTGGTGCTGCCAGCCGCCCTGGGGGTGCGGGTTCTGCTGCTGCCAGCCCGGCTGCTGGGGCTGCTGCTGCCACCCGCCCTGGGCCTGCTGCCAGTTCTGTTGCTGGGGTTGCTGCTGCGGGGGCTGCTGGCCCGGCTGGCCGCCGCCGTACTGGGGGGCGCCGTAGGAGGCGTGCTGCCCGTACTGGGGGCCGTAGGAGGGCTGCTGGCCGTAGGACGCCTGCTGCCCGTACGCTCCCTGCCCCTGGGCTCCCTGCCCCTGGGCTCCCTGCCCCTGGGCGGACTGCTGGCCGTGGGGCTGCTGCTGGTACGGCTGCTGCGGCGGGTAGGGCTGCCCCTGGTACTGCTGCGCCGTGGGCGGGTTCTCCGGCTGCTGCGCCTGATTCCAGTTGTACGCCGTGGTCCGTTCAGGATCTTGGCCATAGGGGGGATTGTTCGCAGACATCACTCAACTCACAATGTGGACTTTGGACCACAGAGAAGGTAGCTGATGTTGCTAGATGTGCGCTTGCAATGTACTGAAGTTGGGATTTAGACGCGGTTCAGCTCATTTCTCAGGACGTCGATGTGAACCTCGCCGCCTCCGTAGTCCGCGACGTTCGCCCAGGGCACGAAGGTGCAGCCCGCGTAGACCACACGCGCCAGCGCCTGTGAGAGCCAGGCCGATCGGCCCTGGCGATCGCGGGTGAGGCCGAGCAGCAGCGGGGCGCGCCGGCCGGAGACGACCAGCCCGTAGACGGTATGGCTCTGCTGGAGCTCGCCCTTGTGCTTGACCACCCGGATGTCCACCACGAAACCGACCCATACCCCGTTGGAGTCCCAAACGGATTGACCAAGGAGTTCGGTGACACTTGTCATGATCAAACGTTGTCAGCCGAATCACGTTTTCGCAGGTAGGCGCGCTGATGGGCGAATGCTCTAGAGTGTCCAGAACAAAGTTCGGACGTGAGGCGGTGCGGATGACCAAGTTCGACGAGGCCACGCAGGCGATCCGGGCCGAGGGGAACGCCTACGACGTGTGTCTCGACCCCGGCTACGCGATCGGCGGCCCGCTCAACGGCGGCTATCTGATGGCCGTGATCCTGCGGGCGGCGGTGGACGCCTCGCCGTTCGAGCACCCGGTGAGCACGACGGCGCAGTTCCTGAAGGCCCCGGCCCCCGGCCCCGCGCAGGTCAGGGTCGAGCCGCTCAAGGCCGGCCGGACCGCCGCCTTCGCCCGCGCGACGCTGGTGCAGAACGGCGAGGCGCAGATCGAGGGCCTGATCACCACGGCCACGCTGCGCGACGCCGAGCCCGCGTACGCCGACGGGCCGGCCCATGACCTGCCGCCGATCGAGGAGTGCGTCCAGCTCCCCGCCCCCAGGCCCGAGTCGGGCATGACCCTGAACGCCCAGATGGACCTGCTCTTCGACCCGCCCACGATCGGCTGGCTGAAGGGCCGGCCCACCGGCAGGCCGGAGTCGCGGGCGTACTTCAGGATGGCCGAGCCCCAGGACCCCGACCCGTACGTGCTGGCGCTGGCCGTGGACGCGCTGCCGCCCGTGGTCTTCTCCACCGGCGCCCGCGGCTGGGCCCCCACCGTGGACCTCACCTGGCACCTGCGCGCCCTGCCCGCGCCCGGCTGGCTGACGCTGCTCGGCGGCGGCCGGCTCGTCAGCGACGGCTGGTTCGACGAGGAGGTCGAGGTGCGCGACTCCACGGGCCGCCTGGTCGCGCAGTCACGTCAGCTCGCCCGGGTCGGAAGGGGCTGACCGGCCACGCTGTGACCAAGGCAACACCGCTTCCCGCCCATGGGCCGCGGAGTGTGAGCATTCTTACGCAGTGTTGATCGCGCAGGTCGCCTAACCTCTAGAGCGTGCCGGACGCGAGTATTGGGATCTTCGACAGCGGGGTCGGCGGCCTGACGGTCGCCCGAGCGATCATCGATCAGCTCCCCCACGAGTCCATCACCTACGTGGCCGACACGGCCCGCCAGCCGTACGGGCCCAAGCGCATCGCGGAGCTGCGCGCCTACGCCCTGGAGGTCATGGACCACCTGGTCGAGCAGAACGTCAAGATGCTCGTGATCGCGTGCAACAGCGCCAGCGCCGCCGTCCTGCGCGACGCGCGCGAGCGGTACGACGTCCCCGTCGTCGAAGTGATCATGCCGGCCACCAGGCGGGCGGTGCGCGCCACCCGCAACGGCCGGGTCGGCGTGATCGCCACCAGCGCCACCATCGACTCCATGGCCTATCACGACGCCTTCACCGCGGCTCCCGACGTGCGGCTCACCGGCGTGGCCGCCCCGCGCCTGGTGGAGTACGTCGAGCGGGGAGAGACGATGAGCGACGAGCTGATCGAGGTCGTGCGCGACTACCTGGAGCCGGTCAGGGCCGCCGGGTGCGACACGCTCATCCTCGGCTGCACCCACTACCCGCTGCTCACCGGCGCGATCTCCTACGTCACCGGCGACGGGGTCACGCTGATCTCCAGCGCCGACGAGACGGCCAAGGACGTCTACCGCATCCTGCACGACCGCGATCTGGCGGCGGGAGGCGAGGCCACCCCCCGGCACCGCTTCCGCGCCACCGGCGACTCCCTCCTGTTCGCCCGGCTCGGGCGGCGCTTCCTGGGGCCGGAGATCGACGTGGTCGAAGTCGCACCAGCGGGGGGTACTACCTTTAACGGGAGGCCCACATGAAGGTGACCGTCGTCGGATGCTCAGGGAGCTATCCCGGCCCCGACAGTCCCGCGTCCTGCTACCTCGTCGAGGCCGACGGCTTCAGGATGCTGCTCGACCTCGGCAGCGGGTCGCTGGGCGCGTTGCAGCGCCACATCGGCCTGTACGACGTGGACGCGATCTGCCTGTCGCACCTGCACGCCGATCACTGTCTCGACCTCTGCGGCTACCACGTGGCCCGTACGTACGGCCCCGAGGCGCCCTACCCCCTCGTGCCCGTCTACGCGCCCGCGGCCGCCCCCGTGCGGATGGCGGCCGCGTACGGCATGCCTGACGAGCCGGGTCTGGAGACCGCGTTCGAGTTCGTCGCCCTGGCGCAGGGCTCGTTCGAGATCGGGCCGTTCACCCTCACCGCGGGCCTGGTCAACCACCCGGTCGAGGCATACGGCTTCCGCGTGGCCCACGGCGGGCGGAGCCTGACCTACTCCGGCGACACGGGGGAGTCGCACGAGTTGGTCAGGCTGGCCGCGGGCACCGACCTGCTGCTGTGCGAGGCGTCGTTCGTGGACGGCCCCGACCTGCCTCCCGACCTGCACCTGACCGGCCGCCAGGCGGCCGAGCACGCCGCCAAGGCGGGCGTGGGCAAGCTCGTGCTCACCCACCTCGTCCCCTGGAACGACCAGTCCACCGTGCTGGACGAGGCGTCGGGCGGCGGCTACGACGGGCCGATCGAGCTGGCCCGCAGCGGCGCTGTCTACGACCTGGCCTGAACCTCGGTGAAGTCGCGCATGCGCGGCAGGGGCGAGAACAGCAGCGGCACGAACGCCACCGCCCGTCCCACCATGAGCAGCCACAGCGCCTGCCGGACCCCGATCTGCTGGGCGACGAGCCCGCCGATCATGGCCCCCAGCGGCATCATGCCCCACGTGATGAACCGCACCGACGCGTTGACCCGGCCGAGCAGGTGATCAGGGGTGACGGTCTGCCGGTAGGTGATCTGGCCCACGTTCGAGAGCGTCGCGTTCCACGAGATCATGATCGAGGTGATCGCGAAGAACGCCATCCGCCAGTCGGCCTGCGTCAACGGCAGCAGCAGGCCGAACGGAGCGCCGATGGTGGCGGCCAGCCAGGTCATCCTGGCCGTGCCGTACCTCCTCGACAGCCACGCGCCGGTCAGGCCGCCCAGCAGCCCGCCGATCCCGCCGGACATGAGCAGCACCCCGATCACGCCTGGGCTCAGCTTCACGGTCTCGGCCAGGAACAGCACCGACAGCGCCAGCACGCCGCTCACGCACAGGTTGCCGATCGCCGACGAGGCCGCGAAGGAGCGCATCAGGCGGTCGTTCCACACGTAGGCCAGCCCCTCGCGGATGCCGCGCAGCAGCGGCCCGCGCTCGGTGTCGGCGGGCGGCTTGTCCGGCGCCCTGATCGAGGCCAGGAAGAGCACCGAGGCCAGCGCGCCGAGCGCGGTGGCGATCATCGTGCGCGGCGCGCCCAGCAACTGCACGAGCGTGCCGCCCAGGCCGGGCCCCGCCAGGAACGCCCCCGACCGCACCACCTCGAGCTTGGCGTTGCCGTCGCTGAGCTGCGCGGCCCCCACCAGATCGGGCAGGTACGTCTGGTCCGCCACGTCGTTGAAGACCTGCGACACACCGACCAGCACCGCGACCACGAACATCATCTCGATGCTCAGCAGCCCCAGCCCGGCCGCCACCGGGATGCTCCCCAGCAGCACGAACCTGGCCAGGTCCGAGGCCATCAGCACCTGACGTCTGCGCATCCGGTCGACCCACACCCCCGCGGGCAGGCCGATGAGCAGGAACGCCGCCGTCTGTAACGACGACAGCAGCCCCACCTGAACGGGCCCCGCCTGCAGCGCCAGCACGGCCACCAGTGGAAGCGCGACGCGCGAGACATTAGCTCCAAGTTCGTTCGCCACATGCGAACTGAGGAACCGGAGGAAGTCAGGGTTTCGCAACACCCCCGTTGTCATTGCGTAAGGATCCATGTGTCGGACACATTTGGTCAAGAGTGTTGCGGCGCGGAGATAGGGTGATCTGCATGTCCCGACAGGATGGCCGCAACCCTGACCAGCTCCGACCCATTACCATCACCCGGCAATGGCTGACCCACGCCGAGGGATCGGTTCTGGTCGAATTCGGCGGCACCCGGGTGCTGTGCGCGGCGTCGGTGCAGGACAGCGTGCCGCGCTGGCGCAGGGGCAGCGGTCAGGGCTGGGTTACGGCCGAGTACGCGATGTTGCCGAGGGCGACCAATACCCGCAACGACCGCGAATCGGTCCGCGGCAAAATCGGCGGCAGGACCCACGAGATCTCGCGGCTGATCGGCCGGTCGCTGCGGGCCTGCGTCGACTACAAGGCGCTGGGGGAAAACTCCGTCCTGCTCGACTGCGACGTGCTGCAGGCCGACGGCGGCACCAGGACGGCCGCCATCACCGGCGCCTACGTCGCGCTGGCCGACGCGGTCGAGTGGATGCGCAAGCGCCGCATGTGCCCGGGAGACCCGCTCATCGGCTCGGTCGCGGCCGTGTCCGTCGGCGTCGTGGGCACCGTGCCGATGCTCGACCTCTGCTACACGGAAGACGTCGCCGCCGAGACCGACATGAACGTCGTGATGACCGGCGACGGCCGCTTCGTCGAGGTGCAGGGCACCGCCGAGGGTGCCCCCTTCGACCGGGCAGCGCTCGGCAGCCTCCTCGACCTGGCCGTGGCGGGCTGCGAGGAGCTGACCCTGATCCAGCAGGAGGCCCTCGGGTCATGAAGATCGTGCTGGCCACGCGCAACGCGGGCAAGATCGCGGAGCTGCGCCGCATTCTCGCCGGGTTCGAGATCGTGGGGCTGGAGGAGTTCCCCTCGATCGGCGAGGTCGCCGAGACCGGGGTCACGTTCGAGGAGAACGCCCTGCTCAAGGCGCACGCGGTCGCCCAGGGCTCGGGGCTGCCCGCCGTGGCCGACGACTCGGGCCTGTGCGTCGACGTGCTCAACGGCATGCCGGGCGTCTTCTCCGCCCGCTGGGCCGGGCGGCACGGCGACGACCGCGCCAACCTCGACCTGCTGCTGGCTCAGATCTCCGACGTGCAGGAAGACCGGCTGACCGCCCACTTCGCCTGCGCCGCCGCGCTGGCGCTCCCCTCGGGGGAGTCGAGGGTGTCGCACGGCACGCTGCCGGGCCGCCTGGTCCGGGTGCCGCGCGGGTCCAACGGGTTCGGCTACGACCCGATCCTCGTGCCCGACGGTGAGCGGCGCACGGCCGCCGAGCTGGCGCCCGAGGAGAAAGACGCGATCAGCCACCGGGGCCGGGCCTTCCGCGCGCTGGTGCCCGTCGTGCGAGAGATCCTCGGCTCGTAACCACCGCGTAAGAAAGCCAGGGCCCGGCCGGGCGTACCGTCGGACTTGTGCAGAGGAACGAGACGATCCCCACCAGTGCCCCCACCATGGCCCCCGCCTGGGCAGGGGCGCTGGTGGGGCTGGTGTCCGGGGGCGTGGCCCTCGGTGTCGCGCAGCTCGTGGCCGGATTCTTCGGGCCCGCGGCGTTTCCGGTGGTGGCCGTCGGTGACGCGGTCGTCGACCTGACGCCCGCCCCGGTCAAAGACTTCGCCATCGCGACCTTCGGCGAGAACGACAAGGCCGTGCTCGTCGGGGGCGTGCTGGTGGTGCTGGCCGGGATCGCCGCGCTGATCGGGGTGGTGGCGCGGCGGCGGCTGGCGTACGGGCTCGCGGGGCTGGATGCCTTCGGGGTGATCGGCGCGCTGGCGGTGTTCACCCGGCCGGGCGCGGTGGCGCTCGACCTGCTGCCGACCGTGGCGGGGGTGGCCGCCGGTTCCGTGGCACTCGCCTGGCTCCTGCGTCGCGCCACCGTGTCCCGTGTTTCCACGTCCCGCGTCTCCACGGCGCTCCCTGCCCCCGGCCCTCCGGCGGAGGCAGGGGATGGGGAGCCCGCGAGCACCGCTCCGGAGCCCGAGCGGCCCGCGGTGATGCGGGCGGGGGGCGAGGTGGCGGAGTTCGACCGGCGGCGGTTGCTGACCGGTGCCGCCGGCGGCGTGGTGGTGGCGGGGGCCACCGCGCTGCTGGGGCGGCAGCTCAGCGGGCAGCGGGCCGTGGACGCCGCCAGACTGGGCGTGCGGTTGCCCAGGCCCGCCGTCCCGGCCAGGCCCGTTCCCGCGGGCGCCGACCTGCGCATTCCGGGCCTGTCACCGTTCGTCACCCCGAACCGGGACTTCTACCGCGTCGACACCGCCATCTCCGTCCCCCAGGTCGACCCGAACGACTGGACGCTGCGCATCCACGGCCTGGTCGCCCGTCCCGTCGAGCTGACCTACGCCGACCTGCTGAAGCTGCCGCTCACCGAGGCCGACGTGACGCTCACCTGCGTCTCCAACGAGGTCGGCGGCCCTTACGTGGGCAACGCCCGCTGGCTGGGCGTGCGCATGGCCGACGTGCTGCGCCGGGCGGGCCTGCGGTCGGACGCCGACATGCTGCTGTCCACCTCCGCCGACGGCTTCACCTGCGGCACCCCGGTGGACGTGGTGATGGACGGCCGCGAGGCCCTGTTCGCGATCGCGATGAACGGCGAGGCGCTCCCCGTCGAGCACGGCTTCCCGGTGCGGCAGGTCGTGCCCGGCCTGTACGGATACGTCTCGGCCACCAAGTGGGTCGTGGACATCAAGGTGACCAGGTTCGACACCGACCAGGCGTACTGGACCCCGCGTGGCTGGTCCGCCAAGGGCCCGATCAAGACCCAGTCGCGCATCGACGTGCCCAAGGCGGACGACTCGCTCAAGGCGGGGGCCACCACGATCGCCGGGGTGGCCTGGGCGCAGCACACCGGGGTGGAGGCCGTCGAGGTCCGCGTCGATCGCGGTGAGTGGCGCCGGGCGCGGCTGGCCCAGGTGCCCGGCCCCGACACCTGGCGGCAGTGGTCGATCGACTGGAACGCGACCGCCGGCGAGCACACCATCGAGGTACGGGCCACCGACGCCGCCGGCCGTACCCAGACCGAGCGGATCGCCCCGCCCGCACCCGACGGCGCCACCGGCTGGCACACCATCACCGTGCAGGTGGGCTGAGGTTCGCCGCATTTGCCCAGGTAAGAGCCGCCACACGGGTGGCGGATCTTGCCGACTTCCCCTCCTGGTCAGGGCGTGGCCTCTACGATCGTTGGTCGAGCATGACAGGAGGCAGGCCGTGTTCCGCGAGCGCAAGCCGAGTGTCCGGAGGGTTCTTCCAGAAGGGCAGTACAACCCCGTGGTGGCCGATGGGGTGTGCTGGCTCGACTACGAGCGGGCCGTGGAGCCGGGTGCCGACGGCTCCCACGCGGACGATCCGGCCTTCCAGGAGCCGCCGGACGACGACGACTGGTTCGACGGGCCGCACCGGCCGCCCCGGCTCGCCGACAGCCGTCCGTACGGTGTGCCGGGCGGGCTCGCCCAGCCCGACCCGCAGGTGGAGCAGGACCTCGTCGAGGCGCTGCGGCCCGGCGTCCGCTTCGCCGACCCGCGCGGCACCTGGGTGCGCCTCGTCAACGGCGGCGGCCCCGCCGACGACCCGTTCAGGGCCTCCAACGCCGCCGACTGCGCGCTGGCCGTGCTGTCCACCTGGCACGGCGAGCCCGCCACCGCCGCCCCGAGATTCCCCGAGTACGACCGGATCGGCCGTCCCGTGCTGACCGGCGAGCAGGGGAGCGTGGCCAGGATCGAGCGGTGGGTGGGCCAGCGCCTGCAGTACGCGGGCCAGGGGCGGCACGCCTACCCGTTGATCGCGCGGCGGCTGCTCGACGCCGGGCACGGCGCGGCGGCCGTCATCGTGGTGCGCTGGCCCGGCGGCGGCAGCCACGCCTGGAACGCGGTCAACTACGACGGCGAGGTGATCTGGATCGACGCCCAGCGGGGGCACATGGCGGTCGAGCCTCCCTACCGGACCGTGACCGGGGTGTTCTGCGCGATGCTCGACCGGCAGGGGCGGCCGCGATGAACCTGGAGCAGGCCAGGGCGCTGGCCGAGGAGTACTTCAACGGGGTCAGGCCGCCGGAGGAGGCGGTGCCGGTGGGCGTGTACGGGTTCGAGGGCGGCTACGTGGGCTGGGTGCGCGACCTGGAGCCCGACGACCCCGCCCGGCTGCCGGAGACGGCCGGAGGCGGCTGCATCGTGATCGACCGGGTCACGGGCGAGGTGGTGGCCAGGCCGCTGCTCGACCCGGAGACCGTGGCCGAACTCTGGCCAGGCCGCACCCCCCGCTGACCGCCGCCCGCCCGTCGTCGCGCGCCCGTCGTCGCGCGCCCGTCGTCGCGCGCCCGTCGCCGCCCGCTGACCGCCCGTCGCCCGTCGCCGCTCGCCGCTCGCCGACTGCTGCTCGCCCGGCCGCCCAGGGCGCCCTGGCGCAGTGCGGGGTCGGGCGTCGCCCCCATAAGACGCCCGACCCGCCCACCCCCTATCCGGATTTTTCGCCTTTATTCGTATCCGGGGCTTTCGTCCGGCTTGTCCGGCGGTGAGCCCGGCTTGTCCGGCGGTGAGCCAGGCTCATCCCGTGGCGAGCGAGCCGACGATGGAGGCCCGCGCGGCCCGCCGGGCCGGCAGCACGGCCGCCAGAACCCCGGCCACCCCCGACAGCACCACGAACGACACCACCTGCGGCACGGGCACCGCGTACAGCGCCCCGTCGAACAGCGCCCGCATCGCCGCCCACCCGAAGGCCAGGCCGAGCACGACGCCCACCAGCGCCCCGATCAGGCCGAGCACCAGGGCCTCGACGGACAACATGCGCCGGAGCTGCGGCCGGGTCAGCCCCAGGGCCCGCAGCAGGGCCGACTCGCGGGTGCGTTCGTGCACCGACAACGACAGCGTGTTCGCGATGCCGAGCAGCGAGATCAGGATCGCCAGGCCGAGCAGCCCGCTGATGATCATGAGCAGCATGTCGAGGGTCTCGTCGAACTGCCCGCGGACCTCCGTCGAGCTGGTCACCCGCACCGCCGGGTACGCCGCCGCGGCGGCGTCCACCACCGCGCGGGCCCGCTCCTCCGCCACGCCCTCCTTGACGGTGACCATCACGCGGGAGTCCCGCACCGCCCCGAAGTACGTGTCGAACGCCTTCTCCGCGACCGTGACCGGCGGCAACGCCGACTGGTCGGCGTCGAGCAGCGCGACCACGGTGAGCGACACGTCGCCCGCGCGCTTGGTGGCGAGCGCCACCGCGTCGCCCACCCGTACGCCGAGCCGCTCGGCCACGGTGTCCTGCAGCGCGACCTGGCCCTCGCCGAAGCCCTTCATGGAACCGGCGACGACGTACGGCTCCACGGCCCCGCTGAACGTCCCCACGGTCCGTCGATCGCCCGCGACCGGAGCCGTGACCTCGCGCACCTGCGCCACCGAGGCCAGCTCCGGCCGGCGGCGCAGCTCCTCCGCCACGGAACGGGGGACGACGGCCTCGTGCTCCTGACCGGCGAGCAGGTAGTCGATCGGGAACTGGCCGTCCAGCTTGGCGGTCATCGTCAGCCGGGTGGACGCCGTGACCACCGAGATCAGCGTCATCAAGGTCACCCCGATGGTCAGCGCGACCGTGGTCGTGGCGGCCCGCTTCGGGTTGCGTCCCGAGTTGTCCACCGCCAGCCGCCCCGGCACCCCGAACAGCCTGCGCGGGACCCAGCCCACCAGCGCGCTCAGCGGCCTGACCAGCACCGGGCCCAGGACCAGCACCGCGAGGAAGGTCAGCGCGCCCCCGGCCATGACCACGACGAGCGAGATCTGCTGTCCGGGTCCGAGGACGAAGACGCCCGCACCGGTCGTGCCGAGGCCCGCCACGAGGAAGAGCGCGGCGAGCCAGGCACGCGCCCTTCCCGCGCGGAACGTCCGCTCCTCGGCCTGGCTGCGCAGCGCCGCGATCGGCGGGACGCGGGTGGCCGACACGGCCGGCAGCAGGGCCGAGCACATCGTGACCGTCAGCCCGACGGCCAGGCCGGTCGCGATCGTGGCCGGGGTGAGGGCGACCGCCGCGTCCGTGGGCAGCGGGGCGTCGAGCGCACCGAGCACGGTCAGCGTCAGCGTGGCCAGGCCGTACCCGATGAGCAGGCCGAACGCGGAGGCCAGCAGGCCGACGACGGCCGACTCCAGCACGATCGAGCCGAACACCTGCCCGCGCGTGGCCCCGATGCAGCGCAGCAGCGCCATCTCCCGCGTGCGCTGGGCGACGAGGACGTTGAAGGTGTTGTAGATGACCAGCGCGGCCACCATCATCGCCACGACGCCGAACATCAGCAGGCCCAGCGTCAACTGGCGGGTCTCCACCCCGGCCGCCCTGGCCAGGTCGTCGGCCAGCTCCGCGCCGGTCCTGACCGGATAGGTGTCGCCGACGGCCGCCTCGACGTCCCGCGCCAGCCCGGGGGCCGAGCCCTCGACGTCGATCTCGGCGTACCCCTTCGCGCCCGTCATGCGCCTGGCTACGGCCGGGGTGAAGCCGACCGCGCCGGTGTAGGCGAGCATCTGGTCCACGCCGGTGTCGATCAGGCCGACCAGCCTGAAGCGGTGCTCGGCCCCGCCGGGGTCGAGCACGGCGATCGTGTCGCCGAGCCGGAAGCCCTGACGCTGGGCGGTGTTCTCGTCCAGCACGGCGGCCTGGTCGTCGGTGCCGGGGCCGGTGCCGGAGACCACGTCGCTGCGGTCGAGCGGGCCGGTGACGATCGACAGGGCGGTGGTGGCGGCGTTGCCGGCGACCTTGCCGTCCCTGCCCAGGACGGGGGCGCTGCCGCGGACCAGGCCCTGCGCCTCGCGGACGCCGGGCAGCCCCCGTACGCGCTCCAGCACCTCCTCCGGCAGCACGCCGTCCGGTTTCCCGGGCAGGACGACCACGTCCACCTTGCCCGCGTCGGCCGTCACCCGCTGGGCGAAACCGGCCTGGACGGTGTCGTTCAGCACGAACGTGCCCGCGATGAAGCCCACGCCCAGCATGATCGCCAGCGACGTGAGCAGCAGCCTCAGCCGGTGCGCGCGCAGCCCGGCCAGCGCGGTCTTCAGCACCTCACGCCTCCAGCCGGACGAGGGTGTCCAGCACGGACTGCGGCGTCGGCGCGGTGACCTCGGTGACCAGCTCGCCGTCACGCAGGAACACCACGCGGTCGGCGTACGCCGCCGCTACGGGATCGTGCGTGACCATGACGATGGTCTGGCCCAGCTCCCGTACGGAGGCGCGCAGGAACGACAGCACCTCGGCGCCGCTGCGCGAGTCGAGGTTCCCGGTGGGCTCGTCGGCGAAGATCACCTGTGGCTTGCTGATGAGCGCCCTGGCCACGGCCACCCGCTGCTGCTGACCGCCCGACAGCTCCGAGGGCCGGTGCGCGAGCCGTTCGCGCAGCCCGACGGTCTCGATGACCCGGTCGAACAGCGCCTGGTCGGCCTGGCGGGCGGAGATGTCGAGGGGCAGGCGGATGTTCTGCTCGGCGGTCAGCGTGGGCAGCAGGTTGAACGCCTGGAAGACGAAGCCGATCCGCTCACGGCGCAGCAGCGTGAGCTGCCGGTCGCTCAGCCCGGTCAGCTCCACGTCGCCGATGTGCACGGTGCCCGAGGTGGCGGTGTCGAGCCCGGCCAGGCAGTGCATCAGCGTCGACTTCCCGGATCCCGACGGGCCCATGATGGCGGTGAACGCCCCGGTGGCGAAGGACACGTTCACTCGGCGCAGGGCGTGCACCCGGGCGTCGCCCTGCCCGTACTCCTTGCTCAGATCGGCGGCCACCACGGCGGGCGGGGCCTGACGCCGGGTCTCGGTGAGGGTCACGTCCACTCCTTCGATACATCACGAATTTTCGACGCGACTCACGCTAGGAGCGGAAATTCCCCCTTCCCTGGGCCTTGAGGAGGGACTTCGGGTGCGCCGGGAGATGACCCGGGTCAGACTTCCGGCCGATGGGAGGGCACGATCAGCCCGGCCTCGTACGCGTACACCACCGCCTGGGCCCGGTCGCGCAGCCCCAGTTTGGCCAGCACCCGGCCCAGGTGCGTCTTCACCGTCGCCTCGGCCACCTCCAGCCGGCCCGCGATCTCCGTGTTGGACAGGCCGCGCCCCACCATGAGCAGCACCTCGCGCTCGCGCGGCGTCAGCTCGTCCGCCCCCGCCATGGGCTCGCCGGTGGGGAGCTGGGCGGCGAAGCGGTCCAGCATCCGCCGCAACGTGCTCGGCGAGACCACGGACTCGCCCGCGTGCACGACCCTGATGGCGCTGACCAGGTCGGCCGGTGGCACGTCCTTCAGCAGGAACCCGGCCGCGCCCGCCTTGACCGCCGCGAAGGCGTACTCGTCGAGGTCGAACGTGGTCAGGATGAGCACCTTGGGCCCCTGGACGCGCCTGGTGGCCTCCACGCCGTCCATGGTGGGCATGCGCACGTCCATCAGGACGACGTCCACCTGCGTGGTGCGGAGCAGCTCCAGGGCCGCCGCGCCGTCGCCGGCCTCCGCCACCACCTCGATGTCCGGCTGGGCCCCGAGCACCATCCTGAACCCGGCCCGCAGCAGCTCCTGGTCGTCGACCAGCATCACGCGGATCACGCCGCCTCCTTGGTCATGGGCAGTCTGGCCAGCACCTCGAAGCCGCCGCCCCGCCTGGGGCCCGCCGACACCGCGCCGCCGAACATGCCGACCCGCTCGCGCATCCCGATCAGGCCGTGGCCGTCGGGGCTCTCCGGGGCCGCCGCGCCCCGCCCGTCGTCGGTCACGCGCACCACCAGGTCGGGGCCGGTGTAGTCGATCTCCACGGTGGCCGAGACGCCGGGGCCGCCGTGCTTGAGCGCGTTCGTCAGCGCCTCCTGGACGATGCGGTAGACGGCGAGCTGCTGCCCCTCGGGCAGCTCGGCGGGGACGCCGCCGACTCGTAACCTGGCGGGCACCGCCGAGCCGCGTACCAGCTCGTCGAGCTGGTCCAGCCCTGGCTGCGGGGTGTAGTCGGTGCCCTCGGCCTCGTTCTCGCGCAGCACGCCGACCAGCCGGCGCATCTCGGCCAGGGCGGCGCGGCCGGTCTTGGAGATGTTCATGACGGCCAGGCGGGCCTGCTCGAGGTCGCTGTCCAGGGCGTAGCCGGCGCCGTCGGCCTGCACCACGATGACGCTGACGTTGTGGGCCACGACGTCGTGCAGCTCTCTGGCGATCCTGGCCCGCTCGGCGGCGGCGGCCATCCTGGCCTGCTGGTCGCGTTCGCGCTCGGCCCGCTCGGCGCGCTCCTCCAGGCCCTCCAGGTAGCGGCGGCGGGTGTTGGCGTACAGGCCGGTCACCCAGATCGTCACCACGAGGATCGAGCCGCTGGTGAACATGCCGAGCGTGGCGTCGAGCCAGTTGACCACCGCCAGGAACACGCCCAGCTCGGTCACCAGGCACGCCGCCAGCGCCCAGCGGAACGAGCACCGGTGGGCCACCCCCCAGAGCGCGATCAGCACCGAGAAGTTCGCCGGCAGCGGGTCGATCCCCGCCAGCCACTGCGCGAAGCTGACCAGCGACACGGCCGCGAACGTGGCCAGCGGCCGGTCCCGCCACGCCAGCGGGACGATCAGCGCCGCGGACAGGCCCAGGAAGCCCGGCACGCCGAGGGAGAGGACCGCGGGGCCGGCCGGCTCGGTGGCCGCGTACGGCACCGCGAAGGCGGAGCACAGCACCGCCAGGGGAGCCACCCTGAGTGCGCTCGCCGCCTTCTCATGGCGCCTGGACCACGCGCGTACCTTGCCGAACACATCACCACGATATGTACGGCCGCCCCGGCATCGATCCGTCTGGAGGCGGAAGTCCGTGTACGACCCAGGTCTTACATGGCCGGGACCTCCACGACCAGTGTGGAGATCTTTCATGACCGAGTGCTTACGCGGGGCTTACGGTCGGCTTGGCATTCTCGTCACTGGGAGCGCCCTTCGCGGGGCGAGTAAAGGGAGATCGTGATGGCGGATCATGATCGCGACGCTGGGTCGCGCGGCGAAGAGGAAGCGCCGCGCGACCCGAACCCGGCGCAGTCGACGCGGAACCTGGACGAGCCGGGCGGAGATCGCGACCGGCTCAGGTACGGCGAACAGGCAGATCAGGCATACACCCACATCCCACCCATGCAGCCGGGTCCGGCGAGCTGGGAGCGGGAGACGCCTCGCGCGGACGGCTTCTTCCGCCGCCGACGCACCCAGGTCGTGGGTGCGGGGCTGGTAGGGCTCGTCGCCGGTGTCCTGCTCGGCGGCGTCACCGTGGCCGCCTTCAGCGATGCCGCGGAAGACCACGGCAGGTTCGGCCACGTGCAGCCCGGCTGGGCCCCGAGGGCTCCGGAGTTCGGTGGTCCAGGGGACATGGCGCGCTACTGCGAGTGGGTCGACGGCGGGGTGCGCTGCGCGGCGCCGCCCCCCGGGATGCCCGACGCCCCGAACCCCGTGGAGCCCGCGCCGGGGCCCACGAGCTACGGCTGAGCAGGGAACGGGCATTTTGTAGGCCGGTTCGTAGGGCCGGTGGGAACTTTGTAGGGCCGGTGGGATTCGAACCCACACTGACAGCCACCTAAAGACTGCGCCTCTGCCATTGGGCTACGACCCCTTTTCGCCTCTCCCGCACCTGCGGAATCGTCGGTCGGGGACAGCGAGGCGGACAGTGGAGGGTCAACCGCTCTCCCTGCCGCGTGCCGCCAATCCTACAGCCTGTGCACGGCCACGGAGCCCTCGCCGCACGAGCTTTCCGGCTCCCGGCGGCACGGGCGACGGCGTTCGCCGTCGCGCGGCCGGGCGGTCGGGCGGGGGATGCGGGCCCTCCGGTACGAGAGGACCCGCCGGTCGCTCACGCCAGACCGAGTCTCTTCTTGAGCGAGGCCACGTGGCCCGTCGCCTTCACGTTGTAGAGCGCCTGCTCCACCTTCCCGTCGCCGTCGATGACGAACGTCGAGCGGATGACGCCCACGACCTCCTTGCCGTACAGCTTCTTCGGGCCGTACGCGCCGAAAGCCTGGTGGACGGTGAGGTCGGGGTCGGAGAGCAGGGGGAAGGTCAGCGCGTCGCGCTCGACGAACTTGGCCAGCTTCTCCGGTTTGTCCTTCGACACGCCGAGGACCACGTAACCCTCGGCCGTCAACTGGCCGAGGTTGTCGCGGAAGTCACACGCCTGCTTGGTGCAGCCGGGCGTCATCGCGGCGGGGTAGAAATAGAGGATCACCCGCTTGCCGCGGTAGGCGTCGAGAGAGACGGTGCCGCCGTCGGCGGTGGGTAGCGTGAACTCGGGCGCGGCGTCGCCGGGCGCGAGCTTGGTTTCGGTCAAAGGGCCCTCCTCGAGTTCGTCCCGCCAACCTACCGGCCTGCCCGCCGTCCCGTACGGCGCGCCGACCTGACAGACTGATCACGACCACAACGTACGCGCGACGACGCGCAACGCACGGGGCCCGCCGCGAGGGCACGCGTACGGCCGGAAGGAGAGCCATGGCCGACACCGATCCCGACGAGCTGGAACGCCGGATCGCACGGACCCGCGCCGAGCTGGCGCAGACGGTCGACGCCATCGCCGACCGGGTGAGCCCCAAGCGGGTCGCCGAGCGTACGGTGGCCGACGTCAAGAGCAGGGCCGGGCACTTCGTGGCGTCCGTCGGCGACGCGCTGGGCGTCACGCCGCGGCCGGTCGAATACGCGGACGACCCCGATCGCCTGTGGGAGGAAGAGCGTCCGCCCGACCTTTCGCCGGTGCTGATCGGCATCGGCGCCGTACTGGTCGTGGGGGCGGCCGTCGTGCTGTGGCGGCGTCGGCGCCGCCGCTGATCGCCCTCGGAGCCCGGTCGCGCCGCGCCATCGGGGCAGATCGCGCCGCGTCATCGGGGTCTGCCGTACCGCTTCAGAGGAACGTGCGGCCCTCACCCCGGTAGGTCGGCACCGACTCCACCACCGTGTCGCCCTCGACGAGGTGCAGTTCGTCGAAGCGTTCGCACAGCTCACCCGCCTTGGCGTGCCTGAACCACACCCTGTCGCCGATCCGCAGGTCCCCGGCCGCCTGGCCGAGCAACGGGGTCTGCACCTCGCCCGCGCCTTCGTCGGGCGCGTACCGCAGCCCGGCGGGCAGGTACGGCTGCGGCAGCCGATTCGGCCCCGGCGTGCCGGAGGCCGGATAGCCGCCGCCGAGCACGGCCACCGCGTCCGGCCCGGGACGCCGCACCACCGGCAGGGCGAACAGGGCGGCAGGACGTCCCGTGAACCGCCGGTAGAAGTCGAACAACCGGGGGTGGAACAAGCCCGACCCGGCGGCCACCTCGGTGATCGCCTTCTCGCGCACCGTGCGCTCGACCGAGCCGGTGCCGCCGCCGTTGACGAACTCCAGGTCGGCGACCTGGCGCACGGCGTTCACGACGCGTCCGCGCCGCAGGACGAGTTCCCTGGCCGAGCGGGTCTGCATGAGCCGGACGAGCCGGGCGTAGGCGGCGTTGCCGGGCGGGTCGTCGCCGAGCCCGGCGATCTGCGCCTCGTACGCCATCAGCCCCGCCAGCCGGAAGCCCGGGCGCGCGGCGATGTCGGCGGCCAGGTGGACGGCCTGCTCGGGCTCGCGTACGGGGGAGCGCAGCACGCCCGCCCTGAACCTGCCGCCGAGTGCGAGGTAGGCGGCGTCGACCTCGATGCAGGTCCTGATCTCGGACCGGGGGCGCGCCGCGGCGACGGCGGCCTCGACGAAGTCCAGGTGGGCGGCCGAGTCGACGGTCACGGTGATGTGCCGGGCGGCGTCGGCGTCCCCGGCCAGGGCGGCCAGCGCCCGCCGGTCGGCCGTGGGGTAGGCGACGAGGATGTCGGTGAAGCCGTGCGCGGCCAGCCAGAGCGCCTCCGGCAGGGTGAAGGCCATGATGCCCTGGAAGCCGTCCATGGCCAGGATGCGATCGAGGAGCGGGCGGCTGCGTACGGACTTGCTGGCCACCCGGATCGGCTTGCCGGCCGCCCGTCTCACCAGGTCGGCCGCGTTGGCCCGCATGGCCGCCAGGTCGAGGATCGCGAACGGTGGTTCGAGGCCCGCTGTCGCGCGGTCGTAGCGCCGGCGGTCATCCATAGGGGAAGCGTAACGACATATGGGGCAAATGAACATGAGGCTTGTTCGTGTTACTCGGCGGCCCCGTAATGTTCGGGCAAACCGGCGGCGAGGGCGCGGTCCAGGCCAGGCCGGAACCATGTACGTCTGTCGTTGTGATGACCACGCTTCAGCAGATGCTGCCCGGTGCCGCGGTCACCCCGCGGCACACCGGACTGCGCAGGGCGAGCAGGGTGCTCAGGTCGGCGCGCACGGTGCCGGGGGCTCTGGTCGCGGTCACGCTGGCCGCAGGGCTGGGGGCGAGCACGGCCGAGGTGGTGTCGGGGCTGCTCGGCGCGCCGCTCGGCTGGGTCCCGGTGAACGAACTGGTCGACCTCGCGGGCAAGAGCACCTGGCCGCAGACCGCCACCCTCGCCCTGGCCATGGCGGGGGCGGGCACGTTGATGCTGCTGCTGGCGGTCGTGCCCGGCCGTACCACGCTGGTGCCGGTGGAGACGTCCGACCCGCTGATCGTCATCGGCATCACCCGCCCGGGGCTGCGCCGCACCCTGCGCGCGGCGGCACAGCAGGTGGCGGGGGTGGACAGAGCCCGCGTACGGCTGCGCAGGCGCACCATCGAGGTCACGGTCATGACCAGCGCCGAGAGCTCCGGCCAGATGCTCAGGCAGGTCGGCACCGCCGTGGGCGACCGCCTGGCGGGCGTGGGCACCCTCGGCACGGGCGAGGTCGTGGTACGCCTGCGCAGGAGGGCCGCCTGATGCGCCAGTACACCGGCAACCGCGTCGGCCTGGCCGTCGTCGGGGGGATGCTGCTGGCCCTGGGGATCTACGCGTGGCTGCGCGGCCACGACCGCCTCTTCGGTCTGCCGCCGGGCGCCAAGGTGCTGCCCGCGCAGACCCACAGGACGCTGGCGGAGGACCCCTGGCCGCTGTGGATGCTGGCCCTGGGCCTGCTGTTCCTGGCCCTGGTGTCGCTGCGCTGGCTGCTGCTCTGCCTGGGCTGGGGACGCCGCGGCGCCCACAACGGCACGGGCACCGCGATGCTGTTCGTCGGCCTCAAGGGGGTGGACGGACTGGGCCGGGCGGGGGTGCGGGTCGGCGAGGACGGCCTGCGCATCGGCCTGACCTGCCCGGCGGCGGCCGACGTGGGCTCGGTGGTGAGCAAACTGGACCAGGACATCGTCGGCCGCATCCGCCGCGAGGTCCGCGACGACGAGTGCCCGGCGGTCGTCCGCCTGCACGTACGCCGCCTGGTCAACACTCGATCACGTTGACGGCCAGGCCGCCGCGGGGGTGCATGGTCCCGTCAGCCGGGACGATACTCGGGTGACAACATGGCCTGGAGGTTCGCGCGGGCCTGATGCATGTCCGAAATTCGGTCCCATTTGGCCGATTGAGTGATTATCTCTTTCGCTCGATCATTCACGCGGGCGGAGCTGATGAAGGGCAGCGCGCGGGTGAGGTTGTGCATGCCGTTGGCGGCGAGGGCGGGGTTGCCCGCCCGGATGGCCGTCTGTGCCTGGCGGCCGAGATATTGCGCCTGAAAGAGCGGGGACCATTGCCCCATGGCGTCCGCCGCTTCGTGGAGAAGTCGATCAGCCTGGTCGTACTCGCCCAGGCTGCTCAGGCCGATCGCCACGTCGCCGCTGAGGGCCGCTTCGGAGAACGCGCTCAGGCCGGAGGTGTCCAAGGCGCTGTCCAGGGCGCGCCTGGCCTCCTTGGCGCCGCCCTTGATCGAGGCCAGCGCGCGGCCCAGGCGCATGTGCAGGCCGGCGCGGCGGCTGGGGGGAAGGTCGGGGATCCGCAGTCCGCGCTGGGCGTGCTGGATCGCGCGCATCGAGTCGCCGCGATAGAGGCTGACGCGGCTCAGCGCGTCGTATGCGCGTGACCGTGCCGACGGGTCTTCGGCATGGTGAGCCAGGTCGAGGGCGATCGTCCCGGCATGCTCGGCCTGGGCGAGCCTGCCCGCGTCGTACAGGGCGAGGCTTACCTGGTAGAGCAGGTCGGAGGCCGCCGTCCGCAACTCGTCTCCGAGCGGCCGGGCTTTCAGTTGGTCGATGTGCCGCACGTGTCCGAGGGCGCGGGCGGTGAGAGGCAGCCCTCCGAGTTCGTAGCGGCCTCGCGCCAGACTGTCGGCCAGTGCGCGCACATAATCCGGATCGAGGTACGGATTCGAGCTGACCCCAGATGGAACGAACACCACCGATGCGGCGGCTGCCAAGAACTCACGGCGCTCCACTGGCTCCTCCACAGACGGCGTGAATCGCACCTCCCAGCCGACGCGCGCAAGCAGTTCCGTCGCCCGAGCGAGACCCGTATCGGCAACCCCGTTGCAGATGCGAGAGATCCACGCTTGGGATATCCCCAGCTCACGGCCGAGTTGTCGCTGAGTCCAGCCGCGTTGTTTCATGATCGCCGCAAGGGCCTCGGGGAGCGTCCGAACTTCCACTGGCTGAGCGTATGACGGAGAGGTATCAGCCCGACAGGTGCCTTATACGTCTGAGGAATACCCGTGCTGGTATGGCGGAAACGGTTGGGAGAGCATGGGCCGCCCGAGCGGTGAGACACATCGCGATTACTCGGCGTGATGGCGACCATGGAGGTGGACGGTGCTGACTCGTGAACTGCCGGAGGGCATGAGCGAAAGCCTGGAATTCCCTCGCGAACGCATCTCGGAAAAGCTGGCAGGTGAGCACGACAAGATTCTGACCGGGCTGCAATCGCTGCTCGCCGAGCGCGGCATACACGCTCGGATCCTCGAATGGCTCAAACTCTCGCTACATTCCGGCGGCTTTCGGCGTCCGTACGAATGGAGCCTGGATCGGTACGCCCCGGAACTCCACGTGTTCGGCCCCGAAGGCCGACGCGTCGCCACGATCCGCATGGCCGTACGGTCGCGGGCGTACGTCGTCGACCTGGCGCAGGTCGGCGAGCCCGGCGCGATGGCGCCGGACAAACGCCACACGATCCCTGCCGGTCATCCGGCGAAAGCCGCCGCCCTGATCCCCGGCTTCCTCCCGGACCTGCCCTGACACTGGACGGCCTTCGAGAACTCGGCCGGTGTCGCGCCGAAGACCCTCTTCATACAATGGGTGATCAGCACTCGATCACGTTGACGGCCAGGCCGCCGCGTGAGGTCTCCTTGTACTTGTCCAGCATGTCCTGTCCGGTGATGCGCATCGTCTTGATGGCCTTGTCGAGGGCGACGAAGTGGCGGCCGTCGCCGCGCAGGGCGATGCGGGCGGCGGTGATGGCCTTGTTGGAGGCGACCGCGTTGCGCTCGATGCACGGGATCTGGACCAGGCCGCCGATCGGGTCGCAGGTCAGGCCCAGGTTGTGCTCGATGCCGATCTCGGCCGCGTTCTCCACCTGCTCCGGCGTGCCCCCGAGGACCTCCGTGAGGCCGGCCGACGCCATCGAGCAGGCCGAGCCCACCTCGCCCTGACAGCCCACCTCCGCGCCCGAGATCGAGGCGTTCTCCTTGAACAGCACGCCGATCGCGCCGGCCGTGAGGAGGAAGCGGATGACGCCCTCGTCGTCGGCGTGGGGGACGAAACGGGAGTAGTAGGTCAGCACGGCCGGGATGATGCCGGCGGCGCCGTTGGTGGGGGCGGTGACGATGCGGCCACCGGCGGCGTTCTCCTCGTTGACCGCCAGCGCGAACAGCGTCACCCAGTCCATGGCCTGCAACGGGTCCTTCTCGGCCGGCTCCGACTGCAGGCGGCGGTGGAGCTGGTTGGCGCGGCGCTTGACCTTCAGGCCGCCGGGGAGCACGCCCTCCTTGGAGATGCCGCGGCGTACGCACTCGGACATGACCTGCCACAGGCGCAGCAGTCCCGCGCGGATCTCGGCCTCGGTGCGGCCGAACGCCCGCTCGTTCTCCAGCATCAGCGCGGAGATCGACAGACCGGTGTTCGAGCAGTGCTTGAGCAGCTCCTCGCCGGTGGTGAAGGGGTAGGGGAGAACGGTGTCGTCCGGCTTGATGCGGTCGGCGCCGGTGGCCTCCTCGTCCACGACGAAACCGCCGCCGACCGAGAAGTAGACCTTCTCCCGCAGGCGCTCGCCGGAGGCGTCGAAGGCGGTGAAACGCATGCCGTTCGGGTGCTCGGGGAGCGAGATCTTGCGTTCGAAGACGAGGTGCTCGCCGACGACGAAGGGGATCTCGTGCGTGCCGAAGAGCTGGACGGTGCCCGACTCGCGCATGGCGGCGACGCGGGCGTCCACGGTGTCGACGTCCACCAGTTCGGGCTTCTCGCCGGACAGGCCGAGCAGCACGGCCTTGTCGCTGCCGTGGCCCTTGCCGGTCAGGCCGAGCGAGCCGTACAGGATGGCCTCGACGTGCGCCACCCGGTCGAGCAGGCCGTCGTCGTGCAGACCGCGGGCGAACTTGTGCGCGGCGGCCATCGGGCCGCCCGTGTGGGAGCTGGACGGGCCGATGCCGATCTTGAAGAGGTCGAAGACGCTGATCGCCATTGATGGGCGCCTTTCAGGCAGGGCCGGGGCCCGGATCACGAGCCCCGGCGCAAAAGGGTCAGGAGCCGTCCGAGGTGAAGGCGGCGTACTCCTCGGGGGTGAGCAGGTCGCCGGGGTCGCCCTCCACGCGTACCCGGAACATCCAGCCGTCGCCGTACGGGTCGCTGTTGGCCAGGCTGGGATCGTCAACGACGGACTGGTTGACCTCGACGACCTCGCCGCCGACAGGCGTGTAGATCTCACTCACCGACTTGGTGGACTCCACCTCGCCGACCGAGTCACCCGATTCGACGTTCGAACCGACGTCGGGGAGCTGCACGAAGACGACGTCACCAAGGGATTCGGCGGCGAAGGCCGTGATGCCGACGGTCACGGTGACGCTGTCCTCGACACCGCGTACCCACTCGTGCTCCTTGGTGTAGCTCAGGTCGTCAGGGATGTTGCTCACTTGTTCCTCCTGTAAAAGGGCAGCTCGATCAGGTCCACAGGTTCTTGGCTGCCCCGGATGTCCACGGCCAGGCCAGATTCGGCCCCAGTGTCGACGTAGGCCATGGCAATGGGCTTCCCCAGGGTCTGGGAAGGCGCACCGCTGGTGACCTCGCCGACGACGACGCCGTCTTTGGTCACCGGGTAGCCGTGGCGCGGCACCCGGCGGCCCCGCGCGACCAGGCCGACGAGCCGGCGCCGTGGCCGGTCGTCCTTGACCGCCTCCAGCGCCGCCCTGCCGACGAAGTCGCCGGGCTTGTCGAATTTCACCACTCTGCCCAGCCCCGCGTCGAACGGGGTGAGCCGCGCGCTCAGCTCGTTGCCGTACAGCGGCATGCCGGCCTCCAGCCGGAGCGTGTCGCGGCTGGACAGGCCCGCCGGCTTGAGCCCGTAAGGCTCGCCGGCCGCCACGAGCGCGTGCCAGAGCGGCACCGCGTCCTGGTTGGCGACGAACAGCTCGAACCCGTC
This sequence comes from Nonomuraea sp. NPDC051298, assembly GCF_055586305.1. Taxonomy (NCBI): domain Bacteria; kingdom Bacillati; phylum Actinomycetota; class Actinomycetes; order Streptosporangiales; family Streptosporangiaceae; genus Nonomuraea; species Nonomuraea sp. NPDC051298. Next base: position 195,044 of record NZ_JBVJIM010000004.1, on the reverse strand, counting down.
CTCGCCGGTGTAGCCGGTGCGGGCGATGAGCGCCTGCCGTCCGTCCACCAGGCCGGGCAGGCCCGCGTAGTACTTGAGGCCGTCGAGGTCGGCGTCGGTGAGCGTGGCGAGGATCTCCTGGGCGCGGGGCCCCTGGACGGCGATCAGCGCGTACTGCTCGGAGCGGTCCTCGACCACCGCGTCGTACGCCTTCGCGCGGTTCGTCAGCTCGGTCGCGACCTTCTCGTAGTTCGAGGCGTTCGCCACGACCATGTACTCGTCGTCCCCGAGCCGGTAGACGATGAGGTCGTCGAGCACCCCGCCGCGCTCGTCGACGATCATGGTGTAGCGGGCCCGCCCGGGAGCGAGTGCCGACAGGTGTCCGACCAGGGCGTAGTCGAGCGCCTCGCCGGCCTGCGGCCCCGTCAGGAAGATCTCGCCCATGTGGGAGAGGTCGAACAGCCCGGCCGCCTCGCGGACGGCCCTGTGCTCCGCGGACTCGCTGCCGTAGCGGAGCGGCATGAGCCATCCCGCGAAGTCGGTGAGCGTGGCGCCGAGGCTCTCGTGAACGTCGCGTAGCGGTGTCGGTCTGGACATTGGTCGCACCTCAGGACAGGAGTGGATGCCAGCATCCTCCCCCTCTGTCATCGGTGCCTGAGAGCTTCGCCCGACTTTTGCCGGACTTTCACCTTCGGCGAGGCCGCAGGGACCTGCTTTCCAGAGACACCGTGGCCGTACGGTCCTTTGCCTTGAGAGGTTCGCGGGGAGGGCTTGCTCCTTCAGGGGCCCTGACCGGCTGTCAGGGCTCTCTCCCGCACGGTTTCGCCGGTGATGTCCGCCAGCCTAGTGCCGTTACGGGGCTCTTGTCGCGTCGCACGGCCGCTCGATGGCTCCTCTCGTGGGACGGTCAGCAGGCCCTGACGAGCGCCTCGAACAGCGCGTGGTCCTCGGCCGCCTCCGGATGCCACTGCACCGCCATCGTGAACGAGCCGGAGGAGACCGGCTCCACGGCCTCGATCGTGCCGTCGGCGGTGGTGGCCGTGACGGTCAGGCCGAGGGCGAGGCGGTCGACGGCCTGGTGGTGGTAGTGGGGCACGGTCACCGGGTCCGTCCCCAGCGCCTCGGCCAGGCGGGTGCCGGGAACGGGGACGATCGGCAGGTCGCCGAAGTGGCCGGGTCCTGGGCAGTGGCCGGTGTGCCCGACCACGTCGGGCAGGTGCTGGTGGAGGGTCCCGCCGAGGGCCACGTTGAGCACCTGGAGGCCGCGGCAGACGCCCAGGTAGGGCAGGCCGCCGTCGAGGGCGGTCGCGAGCAGCGAGAATTCGGCCTCATCACGAAATTTGCGGACATAGCCGGTTTGCTCTTGCGGCTCCGCGCCGTACCTGGCCGGGTCGATGTCGCCGCCGCCGGCCAGGACGAGCCCGTCGAGACCCCGTACGACCGAGGCGGGCTCGCCCGCCGGAGGCAGCAGGACCGGCTGCCCACCGGCCCGTACGACCTGCTCCACGTACGCGTACGGCAGCAGCGCCGCGGTCGTGTCCCGCCACACCGTGAACGTGGCGGACTCGACGTAACACGTGATGCCGATGACCGGACGCCGCACCGCGACCCCCTCTACAGCGGCGTGACGTAGGCGCCGGAGATGCCGCCGTCCACCAGGAACTCGCTGGCCGTGATGAACGAGGCGTCGTCGCTGGCCAGGAACGCCACCGCGGCCGCGATCTCCGACGCCTCGGCGAAGCGGCCCACCGGCACGTGCACCAGCCTGCGCTGCGCCCGCTCCGGGTCCTTGGCGAACAGCTCGCGCAGCAGCGGCGTGTTCACCGGTCCAGGGCACAGCGCGTTGACCCGGATGCCCTCCCTGGCGAACTGCACGCCCAGCTCCCGCGACATCGCCAGCACCCCGCCCTTGGAGGCGGTGTAGGAGATCTGCGAGGTCGCCGACCCCAGCACGGCCACGAAGGACGCGGTGTTGATGATCGAGCCCTTGCCCTGGCCGCGCATGTACGGGATGACGTGCTTGCAGCACAGGTAGACGCTGGTGAGGTTCACCTCCTGGACGCGGCGCCAGGCGTCGAGCCCGGTCTCCAGGATCGAGTCGTCGTCGGGCGGCGAGATGCCGGCGTTGTTGAAGGCCACGTCCACGCTGCCGTAGGTGTCGTGGGCCGTGCGGTACATGCGGACGACGTCGTCCTCGCTGGTCACGTCGGCGCGGACGAACAGGCCGCCGACCTCGTTCGCGGCCTTGACGCCCGCCTCCTCGTCGATGTCCGCGCAGACGACCTTGGCCCCCTCCTCCGCGAACCTGCGGGCCGTGGCCAGCCCGATCCCGCTGCCCGCGCCGGTGACGACCGCCACCCGATCCTGCAACCGCTGCATGTGCCTCACTCCGTGTCCGACTGGTCGTTCACTCCGTTGAGATGAAGACGTTCTTGGTCTCCGTGAACGCCGCGAGGGCGTCCGGGCCTAGTTCTCTGCCGAGGCCGGATTGCTTGAAGCCGCCGAACGGGGTCCAGTAGCGCACCGAGGAGTGGGAGTTGACCGACAGGGCGCCCGACTCGACGGCCCTGGCCACGCGCAGCGCCCGCCCGACGTCGCGGGTCCAGATCGAGCCGCTCAGCCCGTACGGGGTGTCGTTGGCGATGCGTACGGCCTCGGCCTCGTCCTCGAACCGGGCCACCGACACCACCGGGCCGAAGATCTCCTCGGTGAACGCCCGGTCGGTGACCCCCGAGGTCAGCACGGTCGGCGGGAACCAGTAGCCCTTGCCCTGCGGGCAGGATCCGCGCAGGTAGGGGGTGCCCTCGACGAAGCCCTGGACCCGTCCGAGGTGCTCGGCGCTGATCAGCGGGCCCATTTCGGTGGACTCGTCGAGGGGGTCGCCGACCTTCACGCCCAGCACGGCGGGGGTGAGCAGGGCCATGAACTCGTCGTACACGGAGGACTGGACGAGGATCCTGGAGCGGGCGCAGCAGTCCTGGCCCGCGTTGTCGAAGACGGCGTACGGCGCGGTCCTGGCCGCCTTCTCGAGGTCGGAGTCGGCGAAGACGATGTTCGCGGACTTGCCGCCCAGCTCCAGGGTGATCCGCTTGACCTGGCGCGCCGCCTTGGCGGCGATCTCCTTGCCCACCTCGGTCGAGCCGGTGAACACGATCTTGGCCACGTCCGGATGCTCGACCAGCCGGGCGCCCGCGACCTCCCCCGCCCCGGGCAGGACCTGGAGCACCCCCTCGGGGATGCCCGCCGCCAGGGCCAGCTCGGCCAGCCTCAGCGCGGTCAGCGGGGTCCACTCGGCCGGCTTGACGATCACCGTGTTGCCGGCCGCCAGCGCGGGGGCGACGCCCCACGACATGATCAGCATGGGGAAGTTCCACGGCACGATGACCCCGACCACGCCCAGGGGCTCCTGGAACGTGAGGTCCACGCCGCCCGCCACCGGGATCTGCCTGCCGTGGTTGCGTTCGGGGGCTCCGGCGTAGAAGTGCAGCACGTCGCGTACGGTGCCGGCCTCCCAGCGCGCGCTGCCGATCGGGTGGCCGGCGTTGGCCAGCTCGAGACCGGCCAGCTCCGCGCCGTGCTCGCCCACCAGGTCCGCGAACCGGCGCAGCAGCCGCGCCCGGTCTCCTGGCGACACCTCGCGCCAGGCCGCGTACGCCTTCCTGGCACGCTCCACCGCCCGGTCGACCTCGGCCGGGTCGGCCAGTTCGACGTCGGCCAGCACCGCTTCCGTCGCCGGATTAACGATCTTCATTCGCACTCGTCACATTCGCTCGAAACCACGGAACAGCTCCCAGTCCGTCACCGCCGCGTCGTACGCCGCCAGCTCCACCCGCGCGTTGTTCGCATAGTGCCCCACCACGTCCTCGCCGAACGCCTCGCGGGCCGCCTTCGACCCCTCGAACAGGGTCAGCGCGTCCCGCAACGTCACCGGCACGGTCTCGGCCCCCGAGGCGTAGGCGTTGCCCGCGTACGGGTCCTCCAGCGGCAGCCCGGCGTCGATGCCGTGCAGCCCGGCCGCCACCAGCGCCGCCACCGCCAGGTACGGGTTCACGTCGCCGCCCGGCACCCGGTTCTCCACGCGCAGCGAGTGGCCGTGGCCGACGAGACGCAGCGCGCACGTCCGGTTGTCCACCCCCCACTTGACGGCCGTGGGCGCGAAGCTGCCCGGGACGTAGCGCTTGTAGGAGTTGATGTTGGGGGCGTAGAGGAGGGTCAGCTCCCGCATGAGAGCGAGCTGCCCGGCGATGAAACGCGCGCCGAGCGGCGAGAGCCCGTACCGCTCCTCGCCCGCCATCACCGGGTCGCCGTCGACGCCGCGCAGCGAGATGTGGATGTGGCAGGAGTTGCCCTCGCGCTGGTTCGGCTTGGCCATGAACGTGATCGACCTGCCCTCCTGGGCGGCGATCTCCTTGGCGCCGGTCTTGTAGATGACGTGGTTGTCGCAGGTCCTGAGCGCCTCGTCGTAGCGGAAGGCGATCTCGTGCTGGCCGAGGTTGCACTCGCCCTTGGCGGACTCGACGTAGAGCCCGGCGCCCTCCATCTCGCGCCTGATCCGGCGCAGCAGCGGCTCGACGCGGGCCGTGCCCAGCAGCGAGTAGTCCACGTTGTAGAGGTTGGCCGGGGTCAGGTCGCGGTAGGCGCGCCTCCAGGCGTCCTCGTAGCTGTCGTCGTAGACCACGAACTCCAGCTCCGTGCCCACGTACGCGGCCAGCCCCCGCTCGGCCAGGCGGGCGAGCTGCCTGCGCAGGATCTGGCGGGGCGAGGCGGTCACGTCGCCGCCGTGCTCCCAGGCCAGGTCGGCCATCAGCAGCGCCGTGCCCTCGTGCCAGGGCACCCGGCGCAGCGTCGTGAGGTCGGGCCGCATCACGAAGTCGCCGTAGCCGCGTTCCCAGGACGACATCGCGTAGCCGGGGACGGTGTTCATGTCCACGTCGACCGCCAGCAGGTAGTTGCAGCCCTCGGAGCCGTGGTGCAGCACCTCGTCCAGGAAGTAGCGGGCCGACAGCCGCTTGCCCTGCAGCCTGCCCTGCATGTCGGCGATCGCGAGGAGCACGGTGTCGATCCGCCCGGCCGCGATCTCGTCGCGCAGTTCGTCCACGGACAGGAACCCGGTGCTCGCTCGATCGTCCACGCTGTGTCGCTCCGATCTGGCCTGGCGCGCTTTCCCGTTGATTGGGCTAGTCTCAGACCATTGATGTGTATGCCGGGATCACTTGTCAAGACCTGAGGACACGTTGGACGAGTCGGCGCGTTGGACGACGGTGCTGCGCCCGGTCAGGGCCGGCAACGCCTTCGAGGAGACCGTGGAACGGCTGCTCCAGGCGATCAAGCTGGGCGTGGTCCCGCCCGGCGGCAAGCTTCCACCGGAGCGCGAGCTGGCCGCCCAGCTCGGCATCAGCAGGGTGACCCTGCGCGAGGCCATCAGGGCGCTGTCGGACGAGGGCTATCTCGACGTGCGCAGGGGCCGCTACGGAGGGGCGTTCGTCACGTACACGCCGCCCGAGCCCGACGCGAGCGACCTGCGTCAGGTGGTCAACGAGATGGGCCTGGCCGAGCTGACGGACGCGCTGACGTTCCGGCTGGCCGTGGAGTGCGGCGCGGCCCAGGTCCTGGCCGCCACCACGCTCACCGAGGAGCAGCGGGAGGTGCTGCGGCGCAGGCTCGCCGAGCTGAACCGGGCCGGGCTCGACGACTACCGCCGCCTCGACACCGCCTTCCACCTGTCCATCGCGGAGCTGACAGGGTCCACCCTGCTCGCCACGACCTGCGCCGACGCCCGCTCCCGGGTCAGCGACCTGCTGAACGCGATCCCCATGCTCCAGGTCAACCTCGACCACGCCGCCGTGCAGCACCGGGCCATCGTGGAGGCCATACTGTCCGGAGACCAGGACGCGGCCAGGCGGGCCGTGGCCGAGCACCTGGAGGGCACGGCGGCGTTGCTGCGGGCGTTCCTGTCCTGATGTTCCCCCAGCGGGGCACGCGGCCCGTGACGGGCGGGCGGCTCGTACCATCGAAGCCAGGCTCATGGGGAACTGGTTCCAGCACAGCATCATCGCCACGGGACGGCTTCCGCTGTTCTGCTACTTCGTCATGCTCATCGTGGCCTTCATCGCCACCCGCATCAACGTCCGCCTGATCAGGGCGAGGGTCGGCTGGTTCCGCAACGTCAACGTGGGGGAGATGCACATCCACCACGTGGTGTTCGGCGTGGTGCTGATGCTCGTCGGCGGCGTCGCGCTCATCGTCTCGCCCGGCTCGCAGGTCAGCACGGCCGTCGCGGCCTCGGTGTTCGGCGTCGGCTCGGCGCTGGTGCTGGACGAGTTCGCGCTGATCCTGCACCTGCACGACGTCTACTGGGAGGAGGAGGGGCGCACCTCCGTCGACGCGGTCTTCATCGCGATCGCCGTGAGCGGCCTGCTCCTCATCGGCCTGCGCCCCCTCACCTGGGACTACGGCACCCCGGTCAATCCGGCCGCGCTGATCGGGGTCAACCTGGTGCTCGCCGTCGTCACCCTGCTGAAGGGCAAGATCTGGACGGGCATGGCGGGGCTGTTCCTGCCGCCCATGCTGGTGGTGGGGGCCGTACGGCTGGCGCGGCCGGGCTCCCCGTGGGCCCGCTGGTTCTTCGCCGGGCGCTCCCCGCGCAAGCTGGCCAGGGCCGTCCACCGGGAGGAGCGGTGGCGGCGGCCGGTGATCAAGGTGAAGATCGCGTTCCAGGAGTTCCTCTCCGGGCGTCACGACCTGCCCTCCACGCGGCGTGGGCGGCGGCGTACCTGAGGTCGGGCCTCCCCGGGGTGCTGTGCCGCCTCGCCCGCGTCGGCATACTTGAGGCGTGGCATCTCCGTGGGAGACGGTCGGCTGATGGGCTTTCCTCCGCCCTTCCATGAGCGGCTGCTGCGCGTGCTCGCGCCCGTCTGCGAGCCGTACGGGCTGGCTCTGGCGGGACGGCACGCGTTCGGGGCGCACGGGGTGGCCGTGCGGCCGGGCGACGGTCTCGACCTCGTCGCCGCCTCGGAGATCCCGCTGGCGCTCGTGGCGCGAGGGGTGGCCGGAGCGTTCCCTGCCGAAGGGCTGGAGGCGACGATCGCCGGGGTCACGCGGCGAACGGGGCAGGTGGTGGTCAGCGATCCCGTCACCGGCCAGACCTGCGCGTGCGGCCTGCACCGCGAGGCCCTCCAGCGGCCCCCGACCACCTGGGGCGCGCTGAAGGTGGTCGGCCTCGACGACGCCGTCGGGCTGAGGATGCGCGCCGTGCACGAGGGCGGCCTGGCCGCAGACCTCATCGACGTCGCCGCCGTCGCCCACCTCTACTCCTATCGGGCACTCGAACGCCTCGGCGCCGCGCACCACGACGGCTTCTCGGTGCACGAACTGCTCGTGCGGCTGGAGTTCGCCGATCTCATGGGGCCGGAGAGCTTCGAGGCCCACGGCCTGGACGAGGAGCGGATCAAGGAGCTCCGCCGGTTCACCCGGGACTGGGTGGCGGACATCAAGCTGCGGCGGGCCGACGACGGTGACGCCGACCACGACTCTCCCGACGTGCCGGAGATCGACTAGGAGCCCGGTCGCCGCCTGGCTAAAGTGCCGCGACCGAGCGCAGGGCCAGGCCCGTGCCCAGGAGGACGACCATGGCGGCCGTTCCCATCGGGGCCAGGCCCGAGAGCCTCGCGGCCAGGCGGCGGCCCGCCGAGGCGCGTCGTTCCAGCCGGTCCACGAGCTTGACCAGGAGCAGTCCGGTCACTGTGAGGGTGGCGGCCATGCCGAGCCCGTACGCGGTCACCAGCGCCACCCCGAACCACGTACGGCCCAGGGCGATCGCGCCGAGCAGCACGATCAGGGCCGAAGGGCTGGGGACGAGGCCGCCCGCCACACCGAGCCCGATCAGCCCCGACCGCCTCGCGGGCCGATCTCCGTGCCCGTGCCCGTGCCCATGCCCGTGTTCGTGCGGGTGGGGGTGGCCGTGGCGGGCGTTCAGGAGGAGGCGCAGGCCGATGACGGCGATGAGGGCGCCGCTGGCCACCCCCAGCCAGGCCAGCACCGACTCCCCGGCCAGCGCCGTGAACACCGTCAGCAGCAACCCCACCACCAGCACCCCGGCCGTGTGCGTGGCGGTCACCGTCGCGCCCACCACCAGGGCGTCACGCGGACGTCCGCGCCGCCCCGCCAGGTACGCCGCCATGATGGTCTTGCCATGCCCGGGGATCAGCGCGTGCCCGGCCCCGAGCACCACGGCCAGCCCCACGGCCAGCAGCCCGAGCGGCACCGTGAGCGACTCCGAGCCGATCAACCCGGCGAACGTGCGGTCCAGCGCGGCCAGCGCGTCCCCGACCGGGCCGCCGACGCCGATGCCGCCGGGAGCGGTGCCGTCCTGAGCGCCCCCCTGAGGGCCGCCCTGCGTGACGCCCGAGAGAGTGCCGGAGACGGTGCCGGAGACGGTGAAGGTGGCGGTGCGTTGGTCGAGTGGGTCCGCGAGGAGGTCGTCGGGGTAGGCCAGCAGTTCCCGGCTGACGCTCGTCGCGGGCGCCGAGGAGGCGGTCAGGCGCACCCCGTCCCCGGCCACGGTGATCTCGCGCCAGCCGATCCTGTCCTGTTCGAACCCGTCGGTGAAGGTCACCGCCCCCGAGGCGCGGACTTCGGCCACGAGGCGGCAGGACAGGCGGCTGGTCCGCAGGCCCCCCTCGCCGGGGGAGTAGGTGAGGGCGGAGCCGGTCACCCGCCACGGCACCGCCGCGCCCGCCACCTCCAGCCGCTGGGCGGCGGCCAGGGCGGCGCAGCGGCGGGCCGCGTACGTGGCGTCCGCCTCCGGCCGTTCCTGCAGGGTGGGCAGCTCGGCCAGATCCACGACGGCGAGGTTGCGCACGTCGGAGGCCGAGACGCGCAGGCCGTTGTAGTGGTTGACGGTGAAGTTGCCCAGCGGATGGGCGGAGGCGGGGGCGGCCAGGAGAACGCTCGCGCACAGCGTCAGCAGCAGCCCCGTCGCCACGGACAGCAGGCCGAGCGGGACCGCTCTCATGAGAACCTCGCCAGCGCGGACAGAGCCGGGTCGAATCCGGGATCCACCCGCGCGGGGCGGCCGAGGGCCCGCTCGATCCTGGCGCGGTGGTAGGAGAGCAGCGGGTTGCGCCAGCCGGTGGCGGTGGCCTCCTTCGCGTACGGCAGCGCCTCGCCCGGCCTGCCCGCCCTGAACAGCGCCCAGGCCAGGGCGTCGGCGGCGACGAGGTTGGGGTTGCGGGCGTATTCGGCCCGCGCGTGCCGTACGGCCTGCTCCGGGTCGCCGTGGTCGGCCTCGAACTCGGCCCACGTCAGGTCGTCGCGCACGCCCGCGGCCTGGAAGAGCCTGCGCTGGGCCCTGAGCAGCGTCCAGTCGGGGCGCCCGCCCGCCTTGATGCGGGTCTCGCCCTGTTCGATGAGGTACTGCGGGAGGGGGAGGCGCTCGACGACCTGGTCGTACAGGTCGAGCGCCTCGGTGAGGCGGCCGTCGAGGGCCGCCGCCCTGGCCTGCCCGGCGAGCGCGGGCGTGTACGCGGGATACGCCTGCAGCGCCTTGGCGTACCAGCCGGCCGCCGTCTTCAGGTCGCCGGAGTGCAGGGCCAGCTCGCCCAGGTAGTAGCGGGCGTAGGCGAGGTCGGCGGGCAGCCAGGCGTCGTCGTGGGCGAGTTCGAGGTACCTGCGGGCCTCGTCGCGGTCGCCGCGCAGCTCGGCGGCGTACGAGGCGCGGGCGAAGGCCGCCACGCTGGGACGCAGGTCCATCATCCTGTCCACGGCGCTCTGGGCCCCGCGCAGGTCGCCGAGCTGGGTCCGGGCGTCGGCGAGCACGCCGTACGCCGCGGCCCCGTACGGGTTGGCGTCGATGGCGCGTTCGGCCAGCCTGGCGGCCGCGGCGAACTCGTGGCGGCCCGCGGCCAGGGCCGCCTGGCCGGTCAGGACGGCGTCGTCGCGGTCGTTCAGCCTGGCGGCCGTGGCGAGCGCGCCCTCCGCCTTGGCGTAGTACGACGGGTCGCCGGTGATCCGGGCCTGGTCGACGTACTGGGAGGCGAGCCGGGCCCAGCCGCGGTAGTCGCCGGGCAGGCGCTTGAGCCGCTCCTGGAGGGTCTCGCGGCGGGCCGCGTACGCCGTCGGCTCGGGTGCGGGCGCGGCGGAGAAGGAGAGCAGGGTGAAGATCGTCGCCCCGACGAGGGCGAGACCGGCGAGTGTCGCGAAGGCACGCATGTCCATGGCTCCAGAACGGGAGTGCGGGCCGGCCGGCCGCGACGGGGACACGGCCGGCCGGCCCTTTTCCGGTGGCGGCGGGCCATGGGAGACGGGTGGTCCGCCGCCGGGTGGACCGGCCGGATCGGAGAGGGAGCCGGCCGGTCGGGAGGGTGCGAGCGCCGAGTCAGCGCTGGTTCACTGCGACGTCGCTCGGCAGCGGGATGTACGGGAACGTCCGGAGCGCGGGCTTGTCGTTGCCGTCCACCTTGTCCGTCAGTCCGGGGACGAGCCTGCCGGTCAGCGCGGCACCGGCCACGGCCTGCAGCGCGATGTCCACCACGTCGTCGCCGAGCCGGCGGCCGTTGGGGAATCCCTGGAGGTCCCCGCCGAGCACGCCGAGCCGGTTGGGGTCCTTGGCGGGCGGGATCGACATGTTCAGCCGCAGCATCTCCGAGGGGCGCAGCTTGCCCGCGTCCTTGTTGAGCACCTGTGAGTTCAGGTCGGCCTTGATGGGGCCGTTCCGCTTGGCCAGGCCGGTCAGGAAGATCTCGACCAGGTCGGTACGCGGGGTCGCGGGCGCCTTGATGCCGTAGACGGTCTGCAGCAGCCTGGCCACCTCGGGGTCGGTGACCCGGTCGACCAGGGCCTTGACGTCGGCGTCCTTCGACGGGTCCAGCGCGTTGAAGGCGTCCTTCAGCCCGGCGGGCGCCACGACCTCGTTCACCAGCGGGTTGCACAGGCGGGAGACCTGCACGTACGAGCGGCCGTCGAACTTGTCGGTGGTGGAGCAGACGCCGATCACCGGGTTGCGCCTGGGGTCGCCCTTGAGCGCCACCTCGGACTGCGGGATCTGGAGCGCCACGGTGTTGACGTTGTAGCCCTTGGCGGTGTCCTGGCCGACCTCGGACAGGTCGCCGCCGTAGAGCAGGTCGAAGACCCGCAGGTCGAGGAAGAACGCCTCGTCCGACTGCCCGGCGAACGACCTGCCGCCGCCCGGCAGGCCCTTGATCGCCTGGTTGCGCAGGGTCGCGTAGTCGGGCATGGAGGCGCGGCCGACGTGGCTGGGCGCGACAATGCCGTCGTCGACCAGTGTCCTGGTGCCGCCGGGGGTGATCCGCTTGAGCGTGTAGCGCTGGCGGAAGAGCAGGTTGGGGTCGTCCAGCGAGGTGACGGGCCCGTTGTTGTAGAGGAACGTGGTCGTGCCGCGCTTGTCCTCGTTGCGGAACGTCCACTGGTAGGTGATGTCCGTCTTGGCGTCACCGTTGTTGTCGATCTTGATGTTGTACCGGGACTTCGTGGCGAACGGGTAGAAGTTCGGGCCGCCGTGGGGCTCCTCGAACGGGATCCAGTTGGCCAGCAGGGTCACGGTGCCGGCTTTGTCGGGGCTCACGAACGCGTACAGGTCCGTGTTGTCGTGCTGCGGGTCACCCGCGATCATCGGGGCCTCGCGGTGCGAGGAGGCGGTGCCGGAGTCGGTACGGAGCACGGCCGACGACGACGCGGCGACCGCTGCGGCGAGGCCAAGTCCGACCAGAGCGCGCCGGTTGATCCGGAGCTCCATGTTCGGTCCTTTCGAAGGGCTGATCGTGACGTACGAGGTTCCGGCCGGGTTCCTCGACGCCCTATTCGTCCCTCGGCCCTCCGTGGATGTCGGGCTCCTCCTTGAGAATGAGGGTCAACCAAAGTTGACATACTTAGGTCGTCAATTTAAGTTGACCCTGTCTCGGGGGTGCCGACCGCGTGCTCCCGTTCGTTGGCGAAACCAGAAATGTCGTGAAAGGAGATGCGGTGGTCAAGGAGCTGCTCGCCTACATCCGCCCGCACCGGAAGATCCTCGTCGTCGGCGGATTACTGAGCTTGATCGGCTCGGCGGCGGGCCTCGCGATGCCGTTGCTGGCCAAGTACGTGGTGGACGCCTTCGGCCAGGACCGGTCGATGGCCGGGCCGTTGCTGTGGCTGACCGTGGCGGTGTTGGTCGGCGCGGTCGTCTCGGCCGGGGGAAGCTACCTCATGGAGCGCACGGGCGAGGGCATCGTGCTGAGCGCCCGGCGCAAGCTGGTGGACCGCATGCTGCGCCTCAGGGTCGCCGACGTGGACCGGCTCAAGCCCGGCGACCTGCTGTCGCGGGTGACCGGTGACACGACGCTGCTGCGGGCCGTCCTCACGAACGGCATCGTGGAGTCGGTCAGCGCGGCGTTCATGCTGGTCGGGGCCATCGTCATGATGGCGGCCATGGACGGCGTGCTGCTGCTGGTCACGCTGCTCATCGTGGTGCTCATCGGCGGGCTGGTCGCGTTGATCATGCCGAAGATCCAGCGGGCCCAGACGCACGCCCAGGAGGCCGTGGGCGAGATGGGGGCCGTGCTGGACCGGGCGTTGCAGGCGTACCGGACGGTCAAGGCCAGCGGCGCGGAGGAGCGGGAGATCGCCGTGGTCGGCGAGGCTGCCGTGCGCGCCCGCGACCGCGGCCTGCAGGTCGCGGGATGGACGTCGCTCGCGGGGGTGGCGACGTGGATGGCCGTGCAGATCGCGTTCGTGGCCGTGCTGGCGGTGGGCGGCGCCCGGGTGGCCTCGGGCACGCTGGACGTGTCGTCGCTGATCGCGTTCCTGCTCTACCTGTTCTACCTCGTGCCGCCGATCGGGCAGCTCGTCCAGGGCGGGGTGCAGTTGCAGCAGGGCCTGGCGGCGATGAAGCGGATCAAGGAGATCGAGAACCTGCCCGCCGAGCCCGCCGACGCCGTGACGCCCGCGGAGGGCCGGCCCATCGGCCTGACCTTCATGGACGTGGCCTTCCGCTACGGCGACGACCGGCCGACCGTGCACGACGGCGTGAGCTTCGAGGTGCCGCCGGGCGGCCTGACCGCGCTGGTCGGGCCCTCGGGGGCGGGCAAGTCCACGGTGTTCGGGCTGCTCGAACGCTTCTACGACCACCAGGACGGCCTGATCGCCATCGACGGCCGGGACATCCGCGACTGGCCGCTGGGCGAGCTGCGCGCCGCCCTCGGCTACGTCGAGCAGGACGCCCCCGTGCTGGCCGGCACGCTCAGGGAGAACCTGCTCTTCGCCGCCCAGAACGCCACGGAGGAGGAGCTGCGCCGGGCGATCGCGCGTACCAGGCTCGACGACCTGGTGGACCGGCTGCCCGACGGGCTGGAGACGGCGGTCGGCCACCGCGGGGTGCTGCTGTCGGGCGGCGAGCGGCAGCGCGTGGCCATCGCCAGGGCGCTGCTGCGCAGGCCCAGGCTGCTGCTGCTCGACGAGGCCACCTCGCAGCTCGACGCGGTCAACGAGCTGCGGCTGCGCGAGGTCATCGCCGAGGTCGCGACGGAGACCACGGTGCTGGTCATCGCGCACCGCCTGTCCACGGTGACCAACGCCGACCGGATCGTGGTCATGGAGGGCGGCCGCGTACGGGCTGTGGGCACGCACGACGAACTCGTCGGCGGGGACGAGCTGTACCGCGAGCTGGCGGCCACCCAGTTCCTGGTCAGTTGACGCCCTCCACTGCGGGACGGTCGCGTAGCGGGTTAGTCTCTTCGTGAATGGTTTCATTCACGAAGGGACCACCCCATGAGCCGGATTGTCCGCGCCCCGCGAGGCACCACGATCACCGCGAAGGGCTGGCCGCAGGAGGCCGCGCTGCGCATGCTCCAGAACAACCTCGACCCCGAGGTCGCCGAGCATCCGGAACAACTGGTGGTCTACGGGGGGTCCGGCAAGGCGGCCCGCGACTGGCCCTCGTTCGACGCGCTGGTCAGGACGCTGACCACGCTGGAGGGCGACGAGACCCTGCTGGTGCAGTCGGGGCGGCCGGTCGGCGTGTTCCGTACGCACGAGTGGGCGCCCCGGGTGCTCATCGCCAACTCCAACCTCGTCCCCGACTGGGCCACATGGGAGGAGTTCCGGCGGCTGGAGGCGGCCGGGCTCACCATGTACGGCCAGATGACGGCCGGGTCGTGGATCTACATCGGCACGCAGGGCATCCTGCAGGGCACCTACGAGACGTTCGCCGCCGTGGCCGCCAAGCGCTTCGGCGGTTCGCTGGCCGGGACGATCACCCTCACGGCCGGGCTCGGCGGCATGGGCGGCGCCCAGCCCCTGGCCGTCACCATGAACGGCGGCGTGGCCATCTGCGTCGACTGCGACCCGCGCTCGGTGGCCCGCCGCATCGAGCACCGCTACCTCGACGTCGAGGCGGCCTCGCTGGACGAGGCGCTGCGCCTCGCCTACGAGGCCCGCGACGCCCGCCGGCCGCTGTCGATCGGAGTCGTCGCCAACGCCGCCGAGGCCCTGCCCGACCTGCTGGCCCGCGGCGCCGAGATCGACATCGTCACCGACCAGACCTCGGCCCACGACCCGCTGATGTACCTGCCGCTCGGCCTGGCCTTCGACGACATGGCCGCGGCGCGCGACAAGGACCCGGCCGGGTTCACCGAGCGGGCCCGCGCGTCGATGGCGCGGCACGTCGAGGCCATGGTCGGCTTCCAGGACGCCGGGGCCGAGGTGTTCGACTACGGCAACTCCATCAGGGGCGAGGCCAAGCTGGCCGGCTACGGCCGGGCCTTCGACTTCCCCGGGTTCGTGCCCGCCTACATCAGGCCGCTGTTCTGCGCGGGCAAGGGCCCGTTCCGGTGGGCCGCCCTGTCGGGCGACCCGGCCGACATCGCCGCCACCGACCGCGCGATCCTGGAGCTGTTCCCCGACAACGAGCCCCTCGCCCGCTGGATCCGCAAGGCCGGGGAGAAGGTGCACTTCCAGGGACTGCCCGCGCGCATCTGCTGGCTGGGCTACGGCGAGCGGAACGTGGCGGGCGAGCGGTTCAACGACATGGTGGCCTCCGGCGAGCTGCAGGCGCCCGTCGTGATCGGGCGCGACCACCTCGACAGCGGCTCGGTCGCCTCCCCCTACCGCGAGACCGAGGCCATGGCCGACGGCTCCGACGCGATCGCCGACTGGCCGCTGCTCAACGCGATGCTCAACACCGCCTCCGGCGCCGCCTGGGTGTCGATCCACCACGGCGGCGGGGTCGGCATGGGCCGCTCCATCCACGCCGGGCAGGTGACGGTGGCCGACGGCACCCCGCTGGCCGCCGAGAAGCTCGCCCGCGTGCTCACCAACGACCCCGGCACCGGGGTCATGCGGCACGTGGACGCGGGCTACGAGGAGGCCGCGGAGGTGGCCGCCGACAAGGGCGTGCGCATCCCGATGCGGGAGACCTGATCGGATCCGGTATCCGTGCGCGGGATGAGAATGGCGGGTCGCCGACGTTGGAGGTGGCGTGGCGGACGGATATCACGATGGCTACCACATGGGGCTCGACGTGCTGCTGGACGGCCGGAGGCTGTCACCCGTACAGCGCAGGATCGCGCACTATCTCAGCGAGCACCTGGACGAGGCGATCTTCCTGTCCAGCGTGGAGCTGGCAGAGCGGGCCGGGGTCAGCCAGCCCTCGGTGACCAGGTTCGCCATGGTGCTGGGCTTCGCGGGCTATCCGGAGCTGCGCCAGGCGCTGCGGCCGCTGGTGCTCGGCGGCGGCGTCGAGGCGCCGCGGGAGAGCCTGCTGCCCGGGGCCATCGACTGCGAGATCCGCAATCTCGGGCTGGTCAGAGAGCGGCTGGCGGCGTTCCCGCTCAAGGAGCTGGGTGAGCAGCTCGCGGCGACCGAGCCGCTGCCCGTGCTGGGGCTGCGCGTCTCGTGCGGGCTGGCCACCACCTTCGCCTACTACGCCCGCCGCATCCACCCCGACGTGCGGCTGCTCACCCACGGCGGCTCCGAGCTGGCCGACGGGCTGCACGCGGCCCGCCGGGCCGGGGCCGAGTGGGTGGTGGCCGTCGTGCTGCCGCGCTATCCGGTGGAGGCCCTGCAGGCCCTCGACTACGCGGGGAAGCTGGGCCTGCGGGTGGCCGCCATCACCGACAGCGCCGGCTTCCCCGCCGACGTGGTGCTGGACGCGCCCGTCGGCGACCGGCTGGTGTTCGACTCGCACGCGGCGCCGCTGGCGCTGGCCATGGCCCTGGTGGAGGCCATGGCCGATGCGGTGCCGTTGCGCACCAGGGCCAGGCTCGACGAGTACGAGCGGATGGCCGAGGAGACCGGCACCTTCCTACCCGGCGATCCTGCGTAGCGACCGCATCGACCACAGGGTGGTGAGCACTGCCAGAACCGCGAACAACCCGAACGCGATCGGGACCGACGGGTCGCCCAGCCGCCCGGCGAACAACGCCCGCCCGGCCTCGACCGCGTGGTAGAGCGGGTTGACCGGGGCCAGGAACTTCATCCAGTCGGGCGCGAACGAGATGGGCACGAACAGCCCGGCCAGCAGCATGATCGGCAGCATGAAGAGGTTGAGCGTCTGCGACATGCCGTTCTCGTCGCGCACGGTCAGCGCGAGCCCCTGCGACAGCCCCGAGGCGAACAACCCGGTCGCCGCCATCAGCAGCAGCACCAGCAGCAGCTCCACGGCGCCGATCCGCACGCCCATGGCGATGGCCACGATCAGCACCAGCACGGCCTGGAGGACCAGGACGACCATGTCCTTGGCCACCCGGCCGAGCACGATGGCCGGTCGCCAGGCGGGGCTGACGGCGTACCGCTCGAGTGAGCCGTTGCGCAGCTCGGCGATCAGCCCGAACCCGGAGAACAGCGACCCGAAGACCGCGATCATCATCATGGCCGCCGGGGTGAACATGCGCAGCGCGTCGACGGTCGTGCCGCCCGGCGTCATGGTCTTGAGCAGCGGGGCGAACATCAGCAGGTACAGCACCGGCTGCATGATGCCGAACAGCGGCCAGATCGGGTTGCTGAACGACTTGCGCAGCTCGTAGCCGGTGAACAGGACGGTGTGGCGGATCATGCGGCGGCTCCCGAGTCACGCAGGGTACGGCCGGTCTTGGCCAGGAAGACGTCGTCGAGGGTGGACCGGTCGAGCGCGATCGAGCTGAGCCCGAGGCCCTGCTCCTCCAGCGCCCGCAGCAGCACGGGCAGCGTGTGCTCGCCGTCGTCGACGTAGACGCGCAGCCGGTCGTCGTCGACGCGGATCTCGCGGGCCAGCGGCCCGAGCGTCTCTGCGGCCCGTTCGGGATCGTCGAGCCTGAGCGAGATCACGTCGCCGGAGACCTCGCGCTTGAGCGCGGCCGGCGTGCCCTCGGCGACGACCAGACCGTGATCGACGATCATCAGCCGGTCGCAGAGCGCGTCGGCCTCGTCGAGGTAGTGGGTGCTGAGCAGGACGCTCGTGCCCGACTCGCGCAACTGCCTGATGCGCTCCCACAGGTTGGCGCGATTCTGCGGGTCGAGGCCGGTGGTGGGCTCGTCGAGGAAGAGCAGCGGCGGGGTGTGCACCAGCCCGATCGCGATGGCCACGCGCCGCTTCTGGCCGCCGGAGAGCGTACGGCCGGGGCGGTCGGCCATCTCGGTCAGCTCGAACCGTTCGAGCACCTCGGACGTGGCCCGCCTCGGGTCGGCCATCGCATGGATCCTGGCGGCCATCATGATCTGGGCGCGGGCGCTGGTGGTGTCCTCGACCCCGCCGGCCTGGCTCACGTAGCCGAGGCTGCGCCGGATCGCGGCGGGCTCCTTGCGCAGGTCGTGGCCCGCGATGGTGGCCGTGCCCGCGTCGGGGGCGATGAGCGTGGACAACATCCTGATCGTGGTGGTCTTGCCGGCGCCGTTGGGCCCGAGCACGCCGAAGATCTCGCCCTTCTTCACCTCGAGGTCGACGCCGCGTACGGCCTCGACGGTCTGGGTGCCCTTCCTGCTCCTGGTGGTGAACGTCTTCCGCAGGCCATGCGCCTGAATGATCATTGGGGGGGTCAGCTCCTTCATGGCAACTGGTCGGCCTCGACCCGGGGTATCGCCCGCTCCACCCAGTCGAGCTGGGCCTGGAACATGGCCCGCTGCAGGCCGAGGTTCTCGTTGACGTGCTGGGGAGCCCCGTGGGCGTGCTTGACGCCGGTCAGGTGCCCCATGGTCTCGACGTACATCTTGAGCTGGGCCATCCTGCCATGCAGGGCGGCCAGTATCTCCTGCTTTTCCAGGCGGTCCATGAAGGTCATCGCCACCTGGAACGGGTCCACGATCGGCTTGAGCTCGTGCCAGGACTTCAGCAGCAGCCGGTGGAACTCGGCCCGGCCCAGCTCCGTCAGCGAGTAGACCGTCCTGCCGCCCCTGCCGGACTCGACGACCTCCAGCAGCTCCTCGTCGGCCATCTTGCCCAGGCCGTGGTAGATCGAGCCGAAGGCCACGTTGGTCCAGCGGTCGATGCCCATGGCCTCCAGGCGGCGGCGGACCGCGTAGCCGTTCATGGGGCCGTCGAGCAGGGCGCCGAGGATGAGGATGCGCGTCGAAGACATAGGCTCAAGTTTGTATACAAATTTGAGTATCCGTCAACCTCAATAAGCTGCCCCCCATGACTGAACGAGCGCAGGCGCTGGTCACAGGCGCGTCCAAGGGCGTCGGCGAAGCCGTGGCACGGGCCCTGGCACCCACCCACGACGTCATCCTCGGTGGCCGTGACGAGGAGGCGCTGGCCGCGCTGGCGGCTGAGCTGCCCGGCGCGCGGGCCTGGCCGGTGGAGCTGACCCAGGTCTCGGCGGCCGACGTCGCGGGCGTCGAGCGGCTCGACGTCCTCGTGCACAGCGCCGGGGTCGTCACCCTCGGCCCGATCGCCGACCAGGGCGCCGACGTGTGGCGGCGCACGATGGAGATCAACGTCGTCGCCGTCGCCGAGCTGACCAGGCTGCTGCTGCCCGCGCTCAGGCGGGCCGAGGGCCACGTGGTCTGCGTCAACTCCGGCGCCGGGCTGCGCGCGAACCCCGAGTGGGCCTCCTACGCGGCCAGCAAGTTCGCGCTCAGGGCGTTCGCCGACGCGCTGCGGCTGGAGGAGCCCGCGCTCAGGGTCACCACCGTCTATCCCGGCCGGATCGCCACCGACATGCAGCGGGGAGTGCGGGCCCAGGAGGGCGGGGAGTTCGAGCCGGAGAAGTACCTGCGGCCGGAGACCGTGGCGCGGGCCGTGCTGGCCGCCGTCACCGCCGGGCCCGACGCCCACCTCACCGAGCTGACCGTCCGCCCCAGAGGAGGCCCCGTCAACTGAGGTGAATGGATTCATTCACTACAGTTGGCTCCATGCTTGAACCACTCGCGCACATCGGACGAGATCCGAAGACCGGCGGATACCTGAGGGACTCGTGGTCGGACGCCGACCTGGAGCTGCGCGAGTGGTTCGCGGGCGAGGCCGCGCGCCGGGGCCTCGACCTGCGGGAAGACCGCAACGGCAACCTGTGGGCGTGGTGGGGCGCCCCGTCGTCCGCGCGCCCCGGCGTGGTGACCGGCAGTCACCTCGACTCCGTACGCCAGGGCGGCGCGTACGACGGGCCGCTCGGCGTCGTGTCGGCCTTCGCCGCGCTCGACCTCCTGAGAGACCGGGCCGTGACGCCGTCCGTCCCGGTGGGCGTGGTCTGCTTCGCCGACGAGGAGGGCGCCAGGTTCGGCGTGCCCTGCATGGGCTCGCGGCTGCTGACCGGGGCGCTCTCGCCCGAGCGCGCGCTCGGGCTCACCGACGACGACGGCGGCACGCTGGCCGAGGCCATGCGGCGGGCCGGGCGCAGGCCGGAGCGGGCCGGGCGTGACGACGAGACCCTGGCCCACGTCGGCACGTTCGTGGAGCTGCACGTCGAGCAGGGGCGCGGGCTCGTGACCGAGGGCAGGCCCGTGGGCGTGGCCGCCGCGATCTGGCCCCACGGGCGGTGGCGGTTCGACTTCCGCGGGCGGGCCGACCACGCGGGCACGACCGGGCTGGCCGACCGCGACGACCCGATGCTGCCGTTCGCCCGCATGGTGCTGGCCGCGCGGGAGGCCGCGCGGCGCCGCGGGGTGGTGGCCACGGTGGGCAAGGTACGCGTCTCGCCCGGCAACGCCAACGCCATCCCCGGCCTGGTCTCGGCCTGGCTGGACGCGCGCGGCGCGGACGAGCGCGAGGTGCGGGGGCTGGTGGCCGACCTCGCCCACGCGGTCGGCGCGGGCGAACCTGGCGCTGGGCCCGCCACTGTGCCCGCCACTGGGCCGGTGCCGGGCGAGGTGGACGTGCGGGAGGAGTCGTGGACCCCGGTCGTCGACTTCGACGTGGCGCTCAGAGACCGGCTGGCCAGGGTGGCGGGGGGCGACACGCCCGCGCCGATCCTGCCCACGGGCGCCGGGCACGACGCCGGGATCCTGGCCACGGCGGGCGTCCCGAGCGCCATGCTGTTCGTCAGGAACCCCACCGGCGTGTCCCATTCCCCCGACGAGCACGCCGAGCGGGCAGACTGCGAGGCGGGAGTCGTGGCACTCGCGGACGTGCTGGAGGATCTGTGTCGCTGACCTACTGGTGCGAGCGGGCCTGGCTGCCCGACGGCGTCGCCGACGACGTGCTCGTCGAAGTCGACGGCACCAGGATCACGAGGGTCGAGCAGGGCCCGCCCGGCTCGGCGCAACGCCTGCCGGGGCTGACGATCCCCGGCCTGGCCAACGCCCACTCCCACGCCTTCCACCGCGCCCTGCGCGGCGCGACGCAGGAGGGCAAGGGCGACTTCTGGACCTGGCGCGAGCGCATGTACGAGGTGGCCGCCCGGCTCGACCCCGCCTCCTACCAGCGGCTGGCCACGGCGGTCTACGCCGAGATGGCGCTGGCGGGGGTGACGTGCGTGGGCGAGTTCCACTACCTGCACCACGACGAGGGCGGGCGGCCCTACCCCGATCCCAACGCGATGGGCCACGCCCTGGTCCGTGCCGCCCGTACGGCCGGGCTGCGCATCACGCTGCTCGACACCTGCTACGTGTCCGGCGGCGTCGGCGCCCCGCTGACCGGCGTGCAACTGCGGTTCAGCGACGGCGACGCCGAACGCTGGGCGGCCAGGGCCGAACGGCTGGCGGCCGAGTACGAAGGGCAGCCCGACGTCGAGATCGGCGCGGCCATCCACTCCGTACGCGCGGTGCCGCCCGAGCAGATGCCCGTCGTGGCCGACTTCTCCCACCGGCACGCGGCGCCCCTCCACATGCACGTCTCCGAGCAGCGGGCCGAGAACACGGCCTGCGTGGAGCTGTACGCGGCCACGCCCGTCCAGATCCTGCACGAACGCGGGGCGCTGGGGCCGCGCTCGACCGCCGTGCACGCCACCCACCTGACCGACGTGGACATCGAGCTGCTGGGGCAGTCGGGCACGTACATGTGCGTGTGTCCCACCACCGAACGCGACCTCGCCGACGGCATCGGCCCGACGCGGGCGGCCTTCGAGCGGGGCGCGCAGATCACGCTGGGCTCCGACAGCCACGCCGTGATCGACCTGTTCGAGGAGGCCAGGGCGGTGGAGCTGCACGAGAGGCTGGCCACCGAGCGGCGCGGCCACTGGCCGGCCGCCGACCTGCTCGCCGCCGCCGCGGGCGCGGGCCACGCCTCGCTCGGCTTCCCCGACGCGGGCCTGCTGGTGCCCGGAGCCTGGGCCGACCTGGTGTCGATCCGGCTCGACTCGGTGCGTACGGCGGGCACGCCCGGCCTGGAGGCGGCCGTGTTCGCGGCCACGGCGGCCGACGTGCACTCCGTCGTGTCCGGCGGCCGCCGGATCGTCACGGACGGAAGGCACGTGCTCGGCGACATCGGCCCCCTGCTGGCCGAGACGATAGCCGACCTGCGATGACGACACAGCGACGGCACAGCGATGACGACACAGCGACGACGGCCCATGATGACGGCCGGGTGGGGCGGCGCGTGCCGCGTGACGACGGGAGACCTGTGGTGACCACGACGTTGATCGACGGAATCGGCCTGCTCTACACCGGCGACCCCGAGCGCGAGGAGATCCCCGACGCCGCGCTCGTCATCGAGGACGGCCTGGTCGCCTGGACCGGCCCCGCAGCCCAGGCCCCCGACGCCGACGAACGGGTGGACGCCGCCGGCCGGGCCGTCATCCCCGGCTTCGTCGACAGCCACGCCCACCTGGTCTTCGCCGGTGACCGGACGGCCGAGTTCCAGGCCCGCATGTCCGGCGAGCCGTACACCGGGGGCGGCATCAGGACCACGGTCGCCGCCACCCGCCGGGCGAGCGAGGCGGAGCTGGCCACCCGCGCCCGCGCCCTGGTGACGGAGATGCTGGCCCAGGGCACGACCACCGTGGAGATCAAGAGCGGTTACGGCCTGTCCGTCGAGCACGAGCGGCGCTCGCTGGAGATCGCCACCGGCCTGACCGACGAGACCACCTTCCTGGGGGCGCACGTGGTGCCGGCGGACATGGACGCCGACTCCTACGTCCGGCTGGTGGCCGGGGAGATGCTGGAGGCGTGCGCGCCGTACGCGAAGTGGGTGGACGTGTTCTGCGAGCGGGGCGCGTTCGACGGCGACCAGACGCGGGAGATCCTGGCCGCCGGGCTCAAGGCCGGGCTCGGGGTGCGGGTGCACGCCAACCAGCTCACCGAGGGGCCGGGCGTGCGCATCGCCTGCGAGCTGGGCGCGGCCTCGGCCGACCACTGCACGCACCTCACGCCGGGCGACGTGGAGGCGCTCTCCTCCTCGGGGACGGTGGCGACGCTCCTGCCGGGGGCCGAGTTCTCCACGCGCTCGCCGTACCCCGACGCGCGGGGGCTCGTCGACGCCGGGGTGACCGTGGCGCTGGCGACCGACTGCAACCCGGGGTCGTCGTTCACCTCGTCGATGGCGTTCTGCGTGGCGCTGGCCGTACGGGAGATGCGGATGACGCCGCTGGAGGCGGTCAGGGCGGCGACGTACGGAGGGGCGCGCGCACTGCGGCGTACGGACGTAGGCTGGCTGCGACGCGGAGCCCGCGCCGACCTCGTCGTCCTCGACGCCCCCTCCTATGTACACCTTGCCTATCGGCCCGGCGTCCCCCTCGTTCACCAGGTGTTTCAGGGCGGGCTCCTCCTTTAGGAGGACATCCAGAACCATCCCGCAGGCGTAGTGCTTTAGGGAATCTTTGCATCTGGCCGGACGTTGGCCGGGTATAGAACGCATCTGCGGAACGAGGTGCCTGGGGATGGCAAGGCCTACGGGGAGTCGCACGCAGGAGCAGCACATCGCTGACCGCGATCTGCTGGGGACATATCTGGCCGAGATCGGCCGGGTCCCACTGCTCACGGCGGAAGAAGAGGTTGAGCTCGCCAAGCGGATAGAGGCGGGGCTCTTCGCCGAGCAGCTCCTCGACAGCGGGGGCTCGGAGCCGCGCATCGGGGACGCGGCCGACGAGGAACTGGAGCGGCTGGCCATTTCCGGCCAGCGGGCCAAGGAGGAGTTCATTCAGGCCAACCTGCGCCTGGTGGTGGCGGTGGCCAGGAAATATTCGGGTCGGGGGATGCCGCTGATCGACCTGGTCCAGGAGGGGAACCTGGGCCTGGTGCGCGCGGTGGAGAAGTTCGACTACCGGCGGGGGTACAAGTTCTCGACGTACGCGACGTGGTGGATCAGGCAGTCCGTGGGGCGGGCCATCCACGAGCAGGCGCGTCCGGTGCGGCTGCCCACGCACGCGGGGGAGCAGATGACCCGGCTGATGCGGGTCCGTCGTGACATGCTGGCGGAGTTCGACGCCGAGCCGACCGACGACGATCTCGCCGGGATCCTCGACCTGCCGATCGAGCGGGTCCGTGAGCTGCGGCGCTGGGCGTCCGACCCGGTCTCGCTGCAGCTCGGCGTGGGCGACGAGGACGAGACCGAGCTGGGCGACATGATCGCCGACGAGACGTGGGCCGACCCCGAGCAGCAGGCCATCGACATCCTGGAGCGGGAGCGGCTCGACCAGTGGCTCACCGGTCTGGAGGGGCCGACCAGCGAGATGCTGCGGTGGCGTTACGGGCTGGTCGACGGGCGCGAGCACACGCTGACCGAGGTGGGCGAGCGCTACGGCATCGGCCGTGACCGCGCCCGCCGCATCGAGCGCGACGCCCTGGCCCGCCTGCGCAAGATGGCCACGGCGGCCGCCTGACACCCGCGACGCCGACGGAGGCGCCTGACGCCTCCTGACACTCGCGACGCCGACGGGGGCGCCGGACACCTGATCCGGCGCCCCCGTCGGCGTGTTCCGAAGATCCCACGCCCGGCGTCTCCGTCAGCCGCCTCCGTCCGGCGTCGGGATCCGTGGCTCGCGGGGCGTCGGTGGTCAGCGCGGGCGGAGGAGCCTGTGGAGGAACTCCCGCACGGCGGCCTCGGCGGTGGCCTGGTCGCCGCCGCGCGCCACCATCAGGACGCTCTCGTTGACGGCCGCCAGCAGCATGTGGGCGTGCAGGTCCAGGAACTCGGCCGGCACCGCCCCCGTGGCGTCGAGTGCCGCCCTGAGCATGCCGAACGAGTAGCGCTCCTCCATCGCCCGCCACCGCTCCCAGCCCAGCACGGCCGGGGCATCGGTGAGCACGATGCGTTTGATCACCGGGTCGCGCGCCAGCCGGACCCAGGCCAGCACGCCCGTGAGCAGGGCCTCCTCGGCGTCGCGTGAGCCCCGCACCGCCCGCACCAGTTCGGCGCCGATGGCCGCCTCGGTGGCCTCCAGCACGGCCTCGAACAGGGCCTCCTTGCCGGCGTAGTGGTGGTACAGAGCCCCCCTGCTCAGCCCCGACTCCTGCAGCACCGTCTCGATCGACGTGTCGTCGTAGCCGCGCTCGGCGAACAGCCGCGTGGCGATGGTCAGGACCTTGTCGCGGGTGGCCGCGCCGCGTTCGGCCTTGAGGTTCATGAATCCACAATAGACAAACCGACTATCGGTCGGTAACTTCATAGACCGACAGTCGGTTTGTTAAATGGAGGAACCACCGATGGACGGCATCCACTACGTCGACGTGGGCGAGGGGTCCGAGGGCCGGCCCGTGAGCCTGTTCGTGCACGGGGTCGGCACCAGCTCCCACCTCTGGCGCAACGTCATCGCCGAGCTGCGCGGCGAGCGCCGCTGCGTGGCCATCGACCTGCCCCTGCACGGCGGCAGCGCCCCGCGCGACGACCTGTCGCTGCCCGCGCTGGCCGAGGCCGTCGAGGAGCTGTGCGAGCACCTCGGTCTGAGCGAGGTCGACCTCGTCGCCAACGACACCGGCGGGGCGGTGGCCCAGATCTTCGCCGTACGCCACCGCGAACGCCTGCGCACGCTCACCCTCACCAACTGCGACGTGCACACCAACCTCCCGCCCGAGGCGTTCAGGTCCACCGTCGAGCTGGCCGCCAAGGGCGAGCTGGCCGCGCTCGTCGCCGCCGTGCTCGACTGGCCCGACCTGCTGGCCGACACCGCGCTCGGCGCCGGGTACGAGCGCATCGACGACCCGGCGGCGCTGGTGGAGGCGTACCTGCGGCCGATCTTCGCCGGGCCGGACGGCGGGCGCGCGTTCGAACGCCTGCTGACCTCTCTCGACGCCAAGGACCTGGTCGCCATCGAGCCGCAGCTCACGGTGCTGACCGTGCCGACGCTCGTGGTCTGGGGCACGGACGACGTGTTCTTCGACGTGAGCTGGGCGCGCTGGCTGCGGGACACCATCCCCGGTGTGCGGGAGATCGTGGAGATCGAGGGCGGGCGGCTGTTCTTCCCCGACGAGCGGGCCGATGAGCTGGTGCCCCATCTGCGGCGCTTCTGGGCGGCGCAGCCGTAGGCCCCTGAGCGCGGCCCGGTCTCGTCGGGAGGGCCGCCCGCCCGGGTCACACGAGCGGCCCCGCCCGGGTCAGGCGAGCGGCGTCAGATACTTGTCGAGGTCGTCGAGGATCTTGCCGGCCGCCGTGACGCCGATCCCGAGCATCCAGATCTCGTCGTCCACGTTGTGGGCGTTGTTCGACTTGACCGCTTTCAGGTTCTTCCAGAGCGGTCCGCCGGTCACCGCGGCCTGCGACTTGGCGGACGCCTCCCCGTACGCGCTGTAGAAGATCGCGTCGGCGTCGGCCTTGGTGATGTTCTCCTGGCTCACCTTGCCGAAGCGCCGGTCCTCCTGGTCGGCGAGCTGCTGAGCCTCGGGCCGGGGGATGCCGGCGTCGCCGACGACGATGCCGCTGAACGACTGGGGCCCGTACACGCGGATCTCGGTCGGCAGGAACCGTACGATGCCGACCTGCAGCTTCGCGAACTTCGCGCCCACCTCCTTCGCCCGCGTCTCGTACGCGGTCATGAGCTGCTGCGCCTGCTCCTTCTTGCCCAGCGCCTCGGCGTCGAGCAGGAAGTTCTCCTTCCAGGTGATGCCGACCCGCTCGGTGAACACGGTCGGGGCGATCTTGGCGAGCTTGTCGTAGAAGGCCTCCTGGCGGAACTTCGTGCCGAGGATCAGGTCGGGCTTGAGCGCCATGATGGCCTCGATGTTGAGCTGCTGGAGCGTCCCCACCGGCTTGGTGGCGGCCAGGGCCGAGCCCAGGTATTTCGGCCAGGACTGGCTCTCCTGGGCCTGGGCCGCGCCGACGGGGGTGAGGCCGAGCGAGACCATCGTGTCGAGCTTGTCCGTGTCGAGCACGACGACGCGCTTCGGGGTCATGGGCACCTTGGTCTCGCCCATGGCGTGTTTCACGGTCCTGGTGGGACCGGCCTCCTGGGAGGCGGTGGAGGTGCCGCACGCGGCGAGGGTGAGGAGGGGGAGCATGGCGGCTAGGGCCAGGCGCAGTCGCATGGGCGTTCCTTGATCGCTTAGGTTAGGCAACCCTAAGTATCGCACGCTCGATATTGCGTCGCTCAAATAGGTCCTGTGAGAGGCCCGAAACGTCGGTGAAACACCCGCATGGCGAGATTCACGAATGTGAAACACGCGCGGTCGAGCCACGAAACCACGGAAGAACACGCTGTGGCCACACGTCACATGCAAAAGGAGGGTCGCTTCGATGATCGACAGCGGCACTACCGCCTGGATGCTGGTATGCACCGCCCTGGTGCTGCTGATGACTCCGGGCCTCGCGTTCTTCTACGGGGGAATGACCAGGGCCAAGAGCGTGCTCAACATGATGATGATGTCGTTCGTCAGCATCATCGTCGTGACGGTCGCGTGGGTCCTGTACGGCTACTCCCTGGCGTTCGACACGGCCGGTGACGGGACCGGCTTCGTCAACAAGATCGTCGGAGGGCTCGACTACGTCGGCCTGAGCGGGGTCTTCAACGCCGTCTACGAAGGTCTGATCGTCGAGGGCGGCAGCGTGACGGCCGAGGCCGCCGCCGCCGACAACTTCCCGCTGATGGTGTTCTCCGCCTTCCAGCTCACCTTCGCCATCATCACGGTGGCGCTGATCAGCGGCGCCATCGCCGACCGGGCCAAGTTCGGCGCTTGGGTGCTGTTCTCCCTGGTGTGGGCCACGGTCGTCTACTTCCCCGTCGCCCACTGGGTCTGGGGCGGCGGCTGGCTCACCCAGCTCGGCATCGAAGACTTCGCCGGCGGCACGGTCGTCCACATCAACGCCGGCGCCGCGGCGCTCGCGCTCGCGCTCGTCCTGGGCAAGCGCCAGGGCTGGCGCAAGGAGCCCATGCGGCCGCACAACCTGACCCTGGTGCTGCTCGGCACCGGGCTGCTGTGGTTCGGCTGGTTCGGCTTCAACGCGGGCTCCGAGCTGGCCCCCGACCAGACCGCGGGTCTGGCGTTCATGAACACCCAGGTCGCCACGGCCGTGGCCGCCGGCGCCTGGCTCGTGGTGGAGAAGCTGCGCGACGGTCACGCGACCACGCTCGGCGTCGCCTCCGGCGCGGTGGCAGGTCTGGTCGCCATCACGCCCGCCTGCGGTTTCGTCGACCCGTGGGCGGCCGTGGTGATCGGCGTGCTGGCCGGTGTGGGCTGCGCCTACGCCGTGGGCCTGAAGTACCGGGCGGGCTTCGACGACTCGCTCGACGTGGTCGGCGTCCACCTGGTCGGCGGTCTGATCGGCGCGGTCGCGCTGGGCTTCGTGGCGGCCTACCCGTTCCTGCCCGGCCAGAACAAGGGCATCCTGATCGAGGGCGGGCAGATCAGCCAGCTCGGCCTCCAGGTGCTCGGCCCGATCGCCGTCGGCGGCTACTCGTTCGTCATGTCCTGGGTCATCGGCAAGGTCATCGACAAGACGATGGGCTTCCGCATCGCCGAGGACGCCGAGCTGACCGGCGTCGACATCGCCACGCACGCCGAGACGGGCTACGACCTGGGCACCGTCTACGCCTCCGGCGTCAGCTCCTCCAACGGTCCCGTAATCTCCCCGGCCACGAAGAAGGTGGACGCATGAGGCTCATCACGGCGATCATCAAGCCCTTCAAGCTGGATGACGTGAAGGCCGCGCTCGAACAGTTCGGCATCAAGGGCATGACCGTCAGCGAGGCCAGCGGCTACGGCCGCCAGCGGGGCCACACCGAGGTCTACCGCGGCGCCGAATACCAGGTGGACCTCGTCCCGAAGGTCCGGCTGGAGGTGCTCGCGGAAGAGGATGACACCGAGGACGTGATCGACGTCATCGTCAAGGCGGCGCACACCGGCAAGATCGGCGACGGCAAGGTGTGGTCGGTTCCCGTCGACACCGTCGTCCGAGTGCGCACGGGAGAACGGGGTCCGGAAGCCCTGTGATGGTTTCGCGGCGAAGCCGGGACGACGGCGTCCCGGCAGAGCACGGCAGGATTTCCACGGGGGGTCCGCGGCGATGCCCGGACGACGAGGTCCGGGCGGTGCTCGGCGAGGGGGCGCGACAGTGAGGGGAGAGGCCCGTTCGTATGCCGCGGCCCGCAAGGAGCGGACCACCGACACCGACCGCTGGCTCAAGGACCTCTTCCGCACGGCGAGCGACGGCGACCACGTCTCCCTGATCGCCGTCGGCAGCCTCGGCAGGGGCGAAATGGCCCCGGGCAGCGACCTCGACCTGGTGCTGCTGCACAACGGCCGGGCCGACGTGGCCAGGATCGCCGACCGGATCTGGTATCCGATCTGGGACTCGGCGGTCAGCCTCGACCACTCCGTACGCACGGTGGAAGAGGCGGTCTCCGTGGCCCGGCAGGATCTCAAGGCCGTGCTCGGCCTCATCCAGGCCAGGCACGTGGCCGGCGACCCCGACCTGACCAGGAAGGCCAGGGAGGCGGTGCTGGCCGAATGGCGCGCCGACTCCCGGCGCCGGCTCAGCGAGCTGCGCGACGCCTCCGACCAGCGGGCCCAGTCCAGCGGGGAGCTGGCCTTCCTGCTGGAGCCCGATCTCAGGGACGGGCGCGGCGGGCTGCGCGACGTCCAGGCCATGCAGGCGGTGGCCGCCGCCTGGGTCGCCCCGGCGCCCGGCCCGAGGGCGCGGGAGGCGTACGAGTTCGTCCTCGACGTGCGGCACGCGCTGCACGTCGTCACCGCCCGCGGCACCGACCGGCTGGTCCTGCAGGAGCAGGACGCGGTCGCCGGGCTGCTCGGCCTGCTGGACGCGGAGGCGCTGATGCGCCGGCTCGCCGAGGCGGGCCGCACCATCTCCCACGCCTTCGACGGCACCTGGCGCACCGTTGACAGGCTGGTGTCAGGCCCCGCGCCCCGAGGCCGCCGTCCGCTGGCCGACGGCGTGGTCGAGCACGGCGGCGAGGTGGTGCTCGCCAGGGGGGTCGACCCGCGCAGGGACCCCGTGCTCGTGCTGCGCGCCGCCGCCGCGGCGGCCGGTTCCGGGCTGCCGCTGGCGCCCGCGACGATCTCCGTCCTGGCAGCTCAGTCGCCGCCGATGCCGGTGCCCTGGCCCGAGGAGGCCCGTGACGCGCTGGTGTCGATCCTCGGCGCGGGCCGCGCCGCCGTGCCCGTGTGGGAGGAGCTCGACCAGGCGGGCATCCTTGTCAGACTGCTTCCTGACTGGGAACGCGTACGCCACCGCCCGCAGCGCAACCCGATCCACCGCTTCACGGTCGACCGCCACCTGATCGAGACCGCCGCGAACGCCGCCGGCCACACCCGCGAGGTCTCCCGTCCCGACCTCCTGCTGATCGCGGCGCTCCTGCACGACGTGGGCAAGGGCTGGCCCGGCGACCACTCGGCGACGGGCGAGGTCGTGGTCCGCGACATCGCCGCCCGCATCGGGCTGCCCGCGCCCGACGTCGAGACGCTGGCCACCGTCGTACGCCACCACCTCCTGCTCCCCGAGACCGCCACGCGGCGAGACCTCGCCGACCCCGTCACGATCGAGAAGGTCGCCGCCACGGTCGGCTCGCGGGAGGTGCTCGAACTCCTGGCCGCGCTGGCGGTCGCCGACGGCACCGCGACCGGCCCGGCCGCCTGGAACGCGTGGAAGGCGGGGCTGGTCGCCGACCTCGTACGCCGGGTCAGGTCCGTGCTGGCCGGCTCGCCGCCCCCCAAGCCGCCGACGCTGTCGCCCGAGCAGGCCGCGCTGGCCAGGCACGGCGGCGGGGCCGTCCGGGTCAACGGGGGAGCGGTCACCGTCGTCGCCCCCGACCGGGCGGGCCTGCTGTGGAGCGCCGCCGGGGTGCTGGCCGCCCACCGGCTCGTCGTGCGCTCGGCCTCGGCCGCCTTCGCGGGGTCCACGGCGGTGATCGAGTTCTCGGTCATCCCCGAGTACGGCTCCCCTCCCGACCCCGCGACGCTGGAGTCCGATCTGCGTCTCGTCCTTGCTGGACGTCTTGACATCGAGCAGCGGCTGGCCCGCCGGGCCAGGTCGGTCAGGCCGTCCCGCGTGCCGGTGGCTCCACCTCGGGTGACGTTGGTCGACGACGCCTCCGCGACGGCCACCGTGGTGGAAGTCAGAGCCCATGACAGGCCGGGACTTCTGTGGCGTATTGGGCGTGCGTTCGGTGAGTGCGGTCTTGACGTGAGAGCCGCTCGCGTAGAGACTCTCGGCGCGGAGGCGGTGGACGTCTTCTATGTTGTGGACCGCGCTGGTCGCCCCCTCAGCGACGACGCGCAGAGGGCGCAAGTCCGCGATCAAGTCCTTGCCGCGCTGCGATAACCAACAGCACACAACTACCGGTCGCATTTGTAACGATTATGTCCGATATGCCTGATACGTCAGATGCGGTGGATACTTTGTGGACGGCTTGATGACCCGTTGCTTACGGGACGATTGAGGGGTTGCGGGAGCGGTGACTACGGGGAATTCGAGCAGCGGCCCAGCCGCTCAGCGGGCCCGCGGCAGACAGCCGCTGCAGCGGCTCGCTCTGCGTAACTGGCGCGTGAGGTGGCGCCTCACCGCGCTCATCCTGGTGCCCACCCTCGCCGGCGTCGTGCTCGGGGGAGCGCGCGTGGTCGGCTCGGTGCAGAGCATCGACGTCTACGACCGCACCGCCACCGCGGCCGAGCAGGCGGGGCGGCTCCGTGACCTCGTCCAGGCGCTGGGGCTGGAGCGTGACACCGGCGGCTGGATCGGCGCCAACCGCGCCATGCGCAAGAAGCTCGAAGCCCCTCTCGAACAGCGCAAGGCCGCCGTCGACACGCTGATCAAGACCGTCCGCGCCGACCTCGACACGATGGACGAGTCGTACGGCCCCCGCGTGGTCAAGGCCGCCGCCCAGGCCAGGTACGACCTGAGCCGCCTGCCGGGGATCAGGGGCGAGGGCCAGACCGACACCATCCGCTACGACTTCCTCGCCGACACCCTCGTCAAGCTGCACGACGAGCTGAGCCTGATGTCGCACGACCCCCAGATCGTCGGCTACTTCCGCGCCCTGAGCGCGCTCGTGGCGGCCAAGGAGGAGCTGTCCCGCCAGCGCGTCCAGCTCCTGCAGGCCAGCTACAACCCCGAGAGCGTGGACGCCAAGGAGGTCGAGCAGTTCATCGCCTCCAACGCCCGCCAGCAGAGCGACCTCGACACCGTCGGCGCCGAGGCCGGGACCGAGGTCGGCGAGCAACTGTCCAAAGCGCTCGCCTCCAAGCCCGAGTACGTCAACATCCAGCTCACCAAGTCCCGCGCGATCACGCTGGCCAGCGGCCGGCAGCCGGGCGCCCGCATCACCGACAACCTCATCTCCGCCAGGGCCGAGCGCGAGGAGTGGTTCAACAGCAACACCGTCGCCATCGACGTGCTGCACGGCATCGAGGAGGAGCTGGCGGGCAAGGTGAGCCTGCGCAGCCAGGAGCTGCGCGACGCCGAGACCCGCAACGCGATCATCGCGGGCGCGCTCATCGTGGCGCTGCTGCTGGTCGTCCTGCTGCTCACCGTCGCCATCGCCCGTTCCATGGTGGGCCCGCTGCGACGGCTGCGTACCGAGGCGCTGGAGGTCGCGGGGTTCCGGCTGCCCGACGTGGTGCGCCGCCTGCGCGTCAGCGGTGAGACGGCCGCACGCGACGTGCACCCGATCGAGGTCGAGGGCAACGACGAGATCGGCGAGGTGGCGCGGGCCTTCGACCAGGTGCACCGGCAGGCCGTGCGGCTGGCGGGCGAGGAGGCCGAGCTGCGCAGCAACATCAGCTCGATGTTCGTCAACCTCTCGCGCCGCACGCAGACCCTGGTCGAGCGGCAGATCTCGCTGATCGACGGCCTGGAGAAGGGCGAGCAGGACGGCGGCCGGCTGGCCGACCTGTTCAAGCTCGACCACCTGGCCACCCGCATGCGCCGCAACTCCGAGAACCTCCTGGTCCTGGCCGGTCACGAGGCCACCCGACGGCGCAGCCAGCCGGCCAAGCTGGTCGACGTCGTACGCGCCGCGCTGTCGGAGGTCGAGGGCTACGAACGCGTCCAGGTCCGGGTGCACCGGGCCACCTCGGTGCTCGGGAACTGCGCCAACGACCTCGTCCACCTGGTCGCCGAGCTGGTCGAGAACGCCATCCAGTTCTCCCCGAACAACTCCCAGGTCACGGTCACCAGCAGCCTCATCGAGGGCGGCGGCGCGCTGCTGTCGGTCAGCGACACCGGCATCAGCATGACCGAGGACGAGCTGGCCGAGGCCAACCGCCGCCTGGCCGAGCCACCCGTCGTGGACGTGTCGGTGTCGCGGCGGATGGGCCTGTTCGTGGTCGGCCGCCTGGCGCTGCGCCACGGCATCAGGGTGCAGCTCCGCAAGGGCGACGGCGCGGGCCTGATCGCCATGGTGCTGCTGCCGCCCACGCTCATCGTCGACGGGACCCAGCAGCAGCCGCTGCCGCAGCGGCCCGCGTTCGGCGGCGGCACCGTGGCGAGCCAGCCGGGGCCGGCGCCGGCGGCGAACGGGTCGTTCAGGTCGTTCGCCAGCTTCGACTCCTTCGACGCGGGACCGGGCAGGACGGGGCCGCTCGACGCGGGGCGCCCGCGCGGGCCCGGCCTCGCGGGGCAGGGACCGGGCGCCTTCCACTCCGAGCCGGGCGCCTTCCATTCCGAGCCGGGCGCGGCGGGGGCCAACGGCTTCACCGCCGACACCGACGGCGGCTCGTACCGGCGGCGGCCGGGCTCGTTCGACTCCGGGGCGTTCCCGTCGTATCCGAGCCCGCAGCCGCCCTCGCCCCCGGCGGTCAGCGGCCCTTCCGGCGTCGGCCCATCCGGTAATGGCGCGTTCCACATGCCGTCGCCGGCCCCGTCGTTCCCCACGAACGACGTGCGTACGCCGGAGCCCGCGCCCTCGGTGGACGTCTCGCCGATGGACCAGGAGCAGGAGGAATTCCTGCCGATCTTCGCGGCGGTGGAGTCGGCCTGGTTCCGCAAGCCCCCAGGGGACGAGCCGAACCCCGAGGCCGGGGGTGAGCCCACGCCCACACAAGCCGTACCCTCTGGGGAGGAAGCATGGCGAACGGCCGCAGACGCCGGATGGCGGGCGGCGGCCGCAGCCAGCGAGCCGAGCCTGGGCGGCATCACCGCCGCCGGGCTCCCCAAACGGACCCCCAAGGCCAACCTGGTGCCGGGCACCGCCGGTCAGCCGGCGCAGCTCCAGCAACCGCAGCGGGAGGCGCCTGCGGTGCCTCCGGTCTCTGCGGAGCGGATACGCAACCGGATGGCCGGCTTCCAACAGGGTGTGCGACGGGGCCGCCAGGAAGTACGTGGACAGGAGGAAACAGAGTGAGTAAGCGTCCCGCCGGGGAGGATGCGTGACAACCCTTAGCCATGAGGCGCACAGGTTCGACTGGCTGATCACCGACTTCGTACGCAACACGCCCGGAGTCGCGCATGCCGTCGTGGTCTCGGCGGACGGGCTGTGCCTGGCCGCCTCGGAGGGCTTCCCTCCGGACCGGGCCGACCAGCTAGCCGCGGTCTCCGCCGGCCTGCTGAGCCTCACCGTGGGCGCGTCGAGGGTGTTCGAGGGCGGCGCGGTGACGCAGACCGTGGTCGAGATGCAGCGGGGCCTGCTGCTGGTCATGGCGATCAGCGACGGCTCCGTGCTCACCGTGCTCGCGGGGCCCGACTGCGACATGGGCCTCGTGGCCTACCAGATGACGCTGCTGGTGGACAGAGCGGGACAGGCGCTCACGCCGGCCCTGCGTGCGGAGCTCCAGGCCGCGAGGACCCGGTGATGTGATGGAGCTGATGGGAGCGGGCCGTGTACGGCACTGACGGGGCCGGGGACGACGAGCCCCTGTTCCGTCCCTACGCGGTGACGGGCGGCCGGTCTGAGCCGCGCTATCACCTCGCGATGGAGACGTTGATCTCCTCGATGTCGATCCCGGACGACGAGATGGCCCTGCTCACTCCCGAGCAGGAGGCCATCATGCAATTGTGCAGGTCGTTCAGGTCGGTCGCGGAGATCTCGGCCCTGCTCCGTGTCCCGCTGGGCGTGGCGAGGGTGCTCGTGGCGGACATGTCCGACGAAGGGCTTGTCCGCCTGCACCAGCCACGCCTCAGCCAGGGACAGCCAGACCTCAACATGCTCGAAAGGGTGCTCAGTGGACTACGCAGGCTCTAGCCCCGGCCTCACGTCGACGAAGATCGTCGTCGCCGGCGGGTTCGGCGTCGGGAAGACGACGTTCGTGGGGGCGGTGTCCGAGATCCTCCCGCTCACCACGGAAGCGGTGATGACGGACGCGTCCGCGGGCATCGACGACCTGGGCATGACGCCGAACAAGCAGACCACGACCGTGGCCATGGACTTCGGCCGGCTCTCGCTCGACCGCGACCTGATCCTCTATCTGTTCGGGACTCCCGGGCAGCACCGGTTCTGGTTCATGTGGGACGACCTCGTGCGCGGGGCCATCGGGGCCGTGGTGCTGCTGGACACGCGCCGCCTGGCCGACAGCTTCCCGGCCATCGACTACTTCGAAGAGGCCAAGCTGCCGTTCGTGATCGGGGTCAACGGCTGGGACGGCCAGTTCCCGCACGGTGAGCAGGAGGTCAGGGAGGCGCTCGCGCTCGCGCCGCACGTGCCGATCGTCCGTACGGACGCCCGCCACCGCGAGTCGGTCAAGGCGACGCTGATCGCGCTGGTCGAGCACGTCGTACGCCTGCGCGCCGCGCCCGTGCGCTAGCCGCTAGCGCGTCGACCAGGGCACCTCCTCCAGCGAGTCGAGCACCGGGACGAGCTGTGCCTCCTCGTAGGCGAAGTGGGCCTCCATCTTCGCGGCGACGCGCTCCAGTGTGGCCGGGTCCGCCGCCCCGCGCAGTTCCTCCACCAGCCCGGCGAGCACGGCGTGCTCGTCGCGCAGCCGGTCGAGGGGTTGCTTCAGCTCGGGGAACAGCTTCTCCAGGTGCGGGAAGGCCACGCGGTCCTCGCCCGTGTGGTGGAACGTGATCGCCTCGCAGAAGGCCAGGCAGTGCGCCCGCAGGTCGGCGGAGTCCGTCTCGCCGACGCGCACCCGGGCCAGCTCGCTCCTCAGATGGTCGTGGATCCTGACCAGCTCGTCGCCGAACGCCCGCAGCCGCTCGTGCTCGGGGTGGAGCGCGACGACGGGGATGACCCGGTCCGTCTTTTCCTGGTAGGCGGCGAAGGCCGGGTCGATGGCCGCCTGGCGGGCGTACAGGCGGTCGCGCTCCGCGCCTTCCAGCGGCACCGCCCTGGCCGTGAACGTCTCCTCCCCGAGCTCGACCGTGACCCTGGGGTTCGCCACCACGTTGTGGTACCAGGCCGGGTGGGCGTCGCCGCCCGCGTTGGAGGCGAAGACCAGCACGCGCTCGCCGTCGCGCAGGTAGACCGCCGGGTTCGTCCGCCGCTGCCCGGTTTTGGCGCCCACCGTGGTCAGCAGCACGAGCGGGGCGCCCTCGAACATGCCGCCCACCTTGCCGCCGTTGGCCCGGAACTCCTCGATCACCCGCTGGTTGAAGTCCGTCATCTCTTATCCTCTGGTGAGGTGCGATGGATATTTGCTTTGCAAGCAAAGCTAATTTAGACAGCAAGGTATTGGGTATGTCAACTGACGGCTTGAGCGTGGACGACGGCATCAGGACGTTGCTGCTGCTGATGCCGCGCATGGTGGGGCGGGCCAAGCGGCTGAAGGTGCCCGAGGCGCTGCAGGCGTTGTCGCTGGCGCCGCGGCATCTGTCGCTGCTGGCTTACCTGCTGTTCGACGGCTCGATGACGGTCAACGAGCTGGCCGGGCGGCTGGAGGTGGCGCCCGCCACGGTGAGTCTCATGGTGGGGGAGCTGAGCAGGAAGGGCGTCCTGGAGCGGCGCGAGGACGACGCCGACCGCCGCCGTACGATCGTCAGCATCGCCGACGGGCACCAGGGCTCCATCGACGAGTGGCTCGGCTACGGCGCCCAGGCGTGGCGGCAGGCGCTGGAGCCGCTCACGCCCGCGCAGCGGCGCATGTTCGTCGACACGCTGCTCGCCTACGAGCAGGCCCTGTCCGGCTGAGGCGCCCTCCCGAAAAGGGCCGAGGCGCTCGCCCGGAGGCGCTCAGGCGGGGGTGGTGCGGCGCTTGGCGACCAGGGCCTCGATGCCGTCGAGAATGCGCTCCAGCCCGAACTCGAAGGCGTGCCCGGGGCTGTAGGCGCCCTGGAGCTCCTCGCCCGCCGCCTGCCCGACCCGGGAGGCGACGGGGTAGCGGCTGGTGTCGGCGATGCGGGCGAGGAAGGGCGCGTGCGCGGCCCACCACTGCTCGTCGGTCAGCCCCGTCAGGCTCTCGGCCTGCGCGGCCTCCACCGCGCCCCTGGCCGC
Organism: Nonomuraea sp. NPDC051298; assembly: GCF_055586305.1. Taxonomy (NCBI): domain Bacteria; kingdom Bacillati; phylum Actinomycetota; class Actinomycetes; order Streptosporangiales; family Streptosporangiaceae; genus Nonomuraea; species Nonomuraea sp. NPDC051298. Next base: position 157,980 of record NZ_JBVJIM010000004.1, on the reverse strand, counting down.
GCCGTGCACGAATCCGGTGATCAGGGTGATCACCGAGTCCATCTCCAGGTCCGACAGGCCGATGCCGTCCACCGCGCTCAGTTCGTACTCGTACTTGGCCGTGACGTTCGGGCCGAGCACCGGGCGGCTCGCGGCCACCTGCAACAACCACGGATGGCGCAGGTAGAGCGCCCAGTTCTCCCTGGCGATCTGCTCCAGCCCGCCCCGCCAGCCGCCCGGCACGTCGTCGGGGCGGGCGGTCTCGCCGTAGACCTCGTCGAGCATGACGTCGAACAGCTCCGGCTTGCCCGGCACGTACGTGTAGAGCGACATCGTCCCCACGCCCAGCCGCTCGGCCACGCGGCGCATGGACAGCGCCTGCAGCCCTTCGGCGTCGGCCACCTCGATGGCGGCGCGCACGATGCGCTCGACGCTCAGCTCTGGCTTGCCCTTGCGGCTCGCCCGCTCGCTGGTGCGCCAGAGCAGCGCCAGGCTGCGCGCGGGGTCGCCCCTCCCGGAGAACTCAATCGTCACACCTCCGTACGGTACACCGTACGGTTGCCAGCATGGAACGTATGCTGTACGGTACGCCGTACGATTCATTGGAGGTGGTATGTCAGCGATATCGGCGCAGGGCCTGCGCAAGACGTACGGCGAGAAGACCGCGCTGGACGGCATCGATCTGGACGTGCGCGAGGGCACGGTCCACGGCCTGCTCGGCCCGAACGGCGCTGGGAAGAGCACGACCGTACGCATCCTCACCACGCTCCTGCGCCCCTCGGGCGGGCGCGCGCGGGTGGCCGGCTTCGACGTGACGACCCAACCCCGCCAGGTACGCCGCCACCTCGGCCTGGTCGGCCAGCACGCCGCGGTCGACGAGTCGCTGACCGGGCGGCAGAACCTGGAGATGTTCGGCCGCCTCCACCACCTCGGCGCCGCCGCGGCCCGCGCGCGGGCGGCCGAGTTGCTGGAGCGCTTCGGGCTGGAGCACACCGGGCCGGCCAAGGAACTGTCGGGAGGTCTGCGCCGCCGCCTCGACCTGGCGGCCGGGATGATCCTGGCGCCGCCCGTGCTGTTCCTCGACGAGCCGACGACCGGCCTCGACCCGCGCAGCCGGGCCGAGATCTGGCAGGCGGTGCGCGACCTGGTCTCCGGCGGCACCACGGTGCTGCTGACCACGCAGTACCTGGAGGAGGCCGACCAGCTCGCCGACCGGATCTCGGTCATCGACGCGGGCCGGGTGGTGGCCGAGGGCACGCCCGACGCGCTCAAGTCCAAGCTCGGCGGCGACCGGATCGACGTCGTGATCCACGACCACGGCCGGCTGGCGGAGGCCGCCGCGATCGTCGGGCGGGTCGCGTCCGGCCCGGCCGACCTGGACCGGGACACCCGGCACGTGAGCGCGCCGGTGAACGAGCGCGTGCGGGCGCTCACGGACGTGCTCGCGGCCCTGTCGGCGGCCGGCATCGAGGCCGAGGACGTCGCCGTCCGCCGGCCCACCCTCGACGAGGTCTTCCTGCACCTCACCAACGCCGGAGGAGGCGACGAATGAGCGAGATCTCACTGCGGTGGGCCCTGGCGGACGGCTGGACGATCGCCCGCCGGGACCTGATCCACTGGGCCAACCAGCCCGCGACCGTGGTGTTCGGGGTGGTCTTCCCCGTGATCATCACGCTGGCCTTCGGCTACCTGTTCGGCGGCGCGGTGGAGGTGCCCCAGGGAGCCGACTACTTCGCCTTCCTGATGCCCGGCATGTACGGCATGACGATGCTCTTCGGCCTGACCGCCACCATGATCGCCGTCACCACCGACGCCTCGAAGGGCGTCACCGACCGCTTCCGCTCCATGCCCATGGCCCCGTCGGCCGTCCTGATCGGGCGGGCTGTCGCGGACCTGCTCCACTCGGCCCTCATGCTGGCCGGGCTGCTGGTCTGCGGGCTGGCGGTCGGCTGGCGCCCGGCCACGGCCGGGGGCGCGCTCGCGGCCGTGGGCCTGCTGCTGCTCCTGCGCTTCTCGCTGTTGTGGATGGGCATGTACCTGGGGCTGCTCGCCAGGGACCCCGGTGGGGCGGTGACGGTGCAGATGATGGAGTTCCCGATCGGGTTCCTGTCGAACGCCTTCGTCGCCCCGGAGACCATGCCCGGCTGGCTGGGGGCGATCGCCGAGTGGAACCCGCTGTCGTCCACGGTGGCGGCGGCCAGGGAACTGTTCGGGAACCCGGGGTGGGGCGGCGACTCGTGGGTGGCCCAGCACGCAGTGCCGATGGCCGTGGCGTGGCCGTTGGTGATCACGGTGGTGTTCTTCGTCCTCTCGGTCCGCCGCTACCAGCGCCTCGACCGCTGAGGGTCACCTCGTATGGCGGTAGAACTCCACCGGCTCCGGCGGGAGCGGGGTGTTGCCCAGGATGAGGTCGGCGGACTTCTCGGCGAGCATCATGACCGGGGCGTAGATGTTGCCGTTCGTGACGTACGGCATGGCCGAGGCGTCCACCACGCGCAGCCCGTCCAGGCCGCGCACGCGCATGGTGCCGGGGTCCACCACGGCCAGGTCGTCGGTGCCCATCTTGCAGGTGCACGACGGGTGCAGGGCCGTCTCGCCGTCCCTGGCGACCCAGGCGAGGATCTCCTCGTCGGTCCGCACCCCGGGGCCGGGGGAGATCTCGCCCGCGTCCAGGTCCGCCCACGCGGGCTGGGAGAGGATCTCCCTGGCGTGCCGGATCGCCTCCACCCACTCCCTGCGGTCCTGCTCGGTGGACAGGTAGTTGAAGCGCAGGGCCGGCTTGCTGCGCGGGTCTGCCGAGGTGATGCGGACGGAGCCGCGGGCGTCGGAGTACATCGGCCCGATGTGCACCTGGTAGCCGTGCCCGCCCGCCGGGGCCGAGCCGTCGTAGCGGACCGCGATCGGCAGGAAGTGGAACATCAGGTTCGGGTACGCCACGTCGTCGTTCGACCGGATGAACCCGCCCGCCTCGAAGTGGTTCGTGGCCCCGGGGCCGCGCCGCCGGAACAGCCAGTCCGCGCCGATGAACGGCCGCCGCCACAGCGCCAGTGACGGCTGCTGCGAGACCGGCCGCAGGCAGGCGTGCTGGACGTAGACCTCCAGGTGGTCCTGGAGGTTCTCGCCCACCCCCGGCAGGTCGTGCACGACGTCGACGCCCAGCGGCTCCAGCAGGGCCCGAGGGCCCACGCCGGACAGTTGCAGCAGTTGGGGGGTGTTGATCGCGCCGCCGCACAGGATGACCTCCGACGCCTCGATGCGCTCGCCGCCGCACATCACGCCGACGGCCCTGGTGCCGTCGAAGAGCACCTTCTCGACCAGGGCGCGGGTGCGTACGTGGAGGTTGGGGCGGCGGCGCACGGGGTGGAGGTAGGCGCGGGCGGCGCTGAGGCGGCGGCCACGGTGGATGTTGCGGTCGAAGGCGGCGAAGCCCTCCTGGCGGTAGCCGTTCACGTCGTCGGTCAGGGGGTGCCCGGCCTGCCGCACCGCCTCGAAGAACGCCTCGAACAGCGGCCCGCGCGCGGGGCCGCGCTCCAGCGTCAGCGGGCCTTCGCCGCCGCGGAAGTCGGTGCCGGGCTCCGCCAGGCAGTTCTCCATCTTCTTGAAGTACGGCAGGCAGTGCGCGTAGTCCCAGTGCTCCATGCCGGGATCGCCGGCCCAGCGCTCGTAGTCGAGCGGGTTGCCGCGCTGGAAGATCATGCCGTTGATGCTGCTCGAACCGCCCAGCACCTTGCCGCGGGCGTGGTAGACGCGCCGCCCGTTCATGTGCGGCTCCGGCTCCGACTCGTACTTCCAGTCGTAGTGGCGGTTGCCGATCGGGAACATCAGCGCAGCCGGCATGTGGATGAACACGTCCCACAGGTGGTCGGCCCGCCCCGCCTCCAGCACCAGCACCGAGGTCGAGGGGTCGGCGCTCAGCCGGTTGGCCAGGGCGCACCCGGCCGAGCCGCCGCCCACGATGACGAAGTCGAACCTCAACGGGGGATCCAGTCCTTCCACACGATCTTGTTCTCCTCGACCCACTGCCTGGCGGCCTCCTCGGCGCTCAGCTTCTCGTTGATCATGTCGCTGGCCACGGTGTTCTGGTCGTCGTTGGTCCAGTTGAAGTTGCGCACCAGCTCGTACGCCGGCCCGCCCGTCTCCGCGAACCGCTTGCTGACGATCTTGTCCAGCAGGTACGGCGGGTAGTCGCAGGCGACCTTGGCCGGGTCGTCGTCGCAGCCCACGGCGTAGGCCGGCAGCGCCACCTTGACGAGTTTGATCTTGGCGAAGAGCCATTGCGGTTCGTAGAAATACATGAGCAGCGGTGTCCGATTCTTCGTCGCGGCCTGCGCCGCCTTGATCAGCGCCGCCTCGCTGCCCGAGTAGACGACCTGGTAATTGAGCCCGAGATTCCTGACGATGGCCTCGTCGTTCGTCACGAACGTCGGGTCGCCATCTAGGACTTGTCCGGCATTTCCGGTTTTTTCGGTCCGGAAGAGTCGCGCGTACTTATTGAGGTTTCGGTAGTCCGTAATGTCGGGGTACTTTTTGGCCATCCACTCCGGCACGTACCAGCCGATGACCCCCTTGTTGCCCGTGAGGCCCGCCGACAGCGCTACCTTCTTCTCCTCGATGTACTCCTTCTTCCAGTCGTTGTGACCCCAGCTTTCCACGATCACATCGACCTTGCCGGACTCGAAGTCCTTCCAGGACTCGTCCTCTTTCATGGGCCGCTTGTTCACCTTGTAGCCCAGCTCGTGCTCCAGCAGGTACGCCAGCACGGCGGCCTGGGCCTCGTACCCGGCCCAGCCGTGGATGTCGATGTTCACGGTGCCCTTGGCCGTGGCGGTGGTCTCGGGCTCCCCGCTGGAGCAGGCGGCCAGGAGCAGGGCCACGACGAGCGGCCCGGCGAGCGTCTTCGTTCGGATCATGAGAGGTCTCCGGGACCGCGGGCCCCAGGGGCGGGGCCGCGGTCGAGAGGGGTCACTTGGGGATCCACGCCTGCCACTTGGCGGTGTTGGCCTCGATCCACTTCTTGGCGGCTTCCTCGCCGGACATGCCGTTGTTGGTCATGTCGTCGGACACGGCGTTCTGGTCCTCGTTGGTCCAGGCGAAGTTCTTGACCAGCTCGTACGCCTTCCCGCCGGTCTGCGCGAACTTCGTGCTGACGATCTTGTCGAGGTCCATCTCCGGGTAGTCGCAGGCGACCTTCTTGGGGTCGGCGTCGCAGCCCTCGGTGTAGGCGGGCAGGTTGACCCGGACCAGGTCGGTCTTGCTGAACAGCCAGTGCGGGTCCCAGAAGTAGAACAGCAGCGCCTTCTTCTGCTCCTGCGCCTGCTGCGCGCTCTTGATCAGGGCCGCCTCGCTGCCGCCGACCACGACCTTGTAGTCGAGCTTGAGGTTCTTGATCAGGGCTTCCTCGTTGCTGACGTACGAGGGGTCGCCGAACAGGAGCTGGCCCTGGTCGCCCGACTCGGAGGTCTTGAACAGGCTCGCGTACTTGTTGAGGTTCTTGGAGTCGGTGATGTCAGGGTGCTCGTCGGCCATCCACTTGGGGATGTACCAGCCGATCACGCCCTTGTTGCCGGTGGAGCCCGCCTCCTGCGCGACCTTCTTCTCCTCGATGAACTGCTTCTTCAGGTCGGGGTGACCCCAGTTCTCGATGATGACGTCGACGTCGCCGGTGCCGAAGCCCTCCCAGGCGAGCTGCTCCTTGATCTCGGGCAGCTCGACCTGGTAGCCCAGCTCGTTCTTCAGCAGGTACGCCACGACGTTCGCGCTGGCCTCGTACCCCACCCAGGGGTTGATCGCGATCTTCACGGTCCCGGCGGCCGCGGAGGCGGTGCCGCTCCCGGCGGCCGGGGCGGTGGAGCTGGGCGAGGTCGCCACGGTGGCCCCGCCGCAGCCCGCGGCGGCCAGTCCCAAGGCGAAAATGCCTGCGAGCAGGCGAATCTTCATATGAACTTCCTCTTTCGGGGGGACGGGCGCCTGTCGGCGCCCTGCGTGATGCGGTCGAGCATGACTCCGAGCAGCACGGTCGCGATGCCCGCCACGAAGCCCATGCCGAAGTCGGTCCGCTGGGAGAACCCGGTGACCACGTCGTAGCCCAGAGCCCCCGCCCCGACCAGGCCGCCGACCACCACCATGGCCAGCGTCATGACGATGCCCTGGTTGGCCGCGAGCAGGATGGCCCGCCTGGCCATGGGGAGCTGCACCTTCCACAGGAGCTGTCCCGGGGTGGACCCGGCCGAGACCGCGGCCTCGACGACCGTGCCGGGCACGGCCCTGATGCCGTCCTCGACCAGGCGCACCACGGGCGGCACCGCGTAGATGACGGAGGCGAAGATCGCGGTGAACCGGGTCGTCCCGAACAGCGCCAGCGCCGGCAGCAGGTACACGAACGCGGGCATGGTCTGCGCGGCGTCCAGCAGGGGCCGCTGAACGGCCGAGTAACGCGGCGAACGGGCCGCGGCCACGCCAAGCAGCAGGCCGATCATCAGCGTGACCAGCACCGCGACGGCGACCGTGGTCATCGTCTGCATGGTGTGCTCCCACACGCCGAGCAGCGCGATCGCCAGCAGGCAGCCCAGCGCGACCAGCGCCGGTCGCGGGCCGCTGACCCGCCAGGCGACGGTCAGCACCGCGAGGGCGACCAGCCACCAGGGGGCCGAGGTGAGCAGCGACTCCAGGGCGTTGAGCAGGGCGTGGGAGGTCGCGTCCTTGATGAACGTGGTGACCGCGTACCAGTTGGTCTCGGCCCAGCCGACAACGTCGTTGACCTCGGTGACCAGGTTGAGCGTGAGGTTCTCGGGCCAGAGCTTCGGCAGCACGGGGATGAGCGCCAGACCGGCGGCGGTCAGCGCGAGGGCCGCGAGCAGGTTCGTCCGGCCGGTCCTCGCGTGCGGCTCGCGGCGGGCCACGGCCATCATCATCCGGTCGAGCACCACCGCCATGATCACGACGGCGACGCCGGCCGGGAGCATGATGCCGACCTGCGCCCGCGACAGGCCGCGGATGATCTCGCCGCCCAGACCGGGGGCCGAGATCAGGCTCGCGATGACGACCATGGACAGCGCCATCATGATCGTCTGGTTGATCGCCAGCGCCATCGTGGACCTGGCCAGCGGCAGGTGCACCTTGACCAGCGTCTGCCAGCGCGTGGCGCCCAGAGAGGCGGACGCCTCGACGGCCGTGGGGGAGACCTGCGACACGGCCAGCGCGGAGATGCGGATGGCGGGCGGGATCGAGTAGATCATCGTGGCGATGGCCCCGGCCGGCGCCCCGATGTGGAAGAACAGCGCCAGCGGCGCGAGGTAGGCGAACGTCGGCATGATCTGCATGACGTCCAGCACCGGGGTGATCGCCCGCCGCACGCGTACGGAGAGCCCGGCCCACACGCCCACCGGGATCCCGATCGCCAGCGACAGCAGCACCGCCACCGCGACCAGGGCCAGCGTCTCAACGCTCGGCTCCCACAGCCCGAGCACGCCGAACGCGCTCACGCCCCCCAGGGCGAGCAGCCCCACCCGCCAGCCGCCCGCGAGCCAGGCCAGCGCGCCCATCACACCCGTGATGCCGGGCCAGCCGAGCGCATGCAGGCCGGCCAGGAACAGGTCGTAGAGCCAGGCCACGAAGAGCCGGACGTAGTTGAGGAAGTACAGGAAGAGGGGGTTGTCGTTGCGGTGGTCGTCGATCCACTCGCGGAACTCGGTGACCGCCAGGAACTGCGGCGCCTCCTTGTCGTGCGGCAGCGTCCCCGTGCCCTGGAAGACCAGGTACGCCGCCACGAACAGCGCCGCCGCCCCCACCGGGGCCGCCCACCTCGGCAACCGCAGCCCGGAGGGCGTGGTGACGGCCGTCGTGCTCATGTGGCGACCTTCGGGGCCGTGTTCGGGGCCGTGTTCGGGGCAGTGGTCCGGCCCGGCTCGGCGGCGGTGTCGCGGCCCGGCTTCGCGACGGTGTCCTGGCCCGACAGGAAGCCCAGCAGGTCCACCCGGTCCACCACGCCGACCAGGTCGTCGCCGTCCACGACCCGGATCGGCTGGGACGACTCGGAGGCCACGGCCAGGGCGTCCTTGATCACCGTGCCGGCCGGTAACGTAGGGCCGGTCAGCGACTCGCCGGGCTCGGGGTCGCGGCAGATCCAGCGCAGGGTCAGCACGTGGCTGCGCGGCACGTCGCGGACGAAGTCGGCCACATAGTCGTCGGCCGGCGCGCCCACCAGGTCCTCGGCCGTGCCGACCTGCACGATCGAGCCGGCCCGCATGATCGCGATGCGCTCGCCCAGCTTGAGCGCCTCCGACAGGTCGTGGGTGATGAACACCATGGTCTTGCCGACCTCCCGGTGCAGGCGGATCACCTCGGCCTGCATGTCGCGCCGGATCAGCGGGTCGAGCGCGCTGAACGGCTCGTCGAACACCATCACCCGCGGCTCCACGGCCAGCGCCCTGGCCAGCCCGACGCGCTGCTGCATGCCGCCGGAGAGCTGGTCGGGGTAGGCGTCGGCGTGGCCGTCGAGGCCGACGAGCGAGAGGATCTCGGCGGCGCGCGCGTGCCTGGCCGCCTTGGCGGTGCCCTGGATCTCCAGCCCGTAGGCCACGTTGTCGATCACCCGGCGGTGCGGCAGCAGGCCGAAGTGCTGGAAGACCATGCTGACCTGGTGGCGGCGGATCTCGCGCAGCCGGGCGGGGGTGGCGGCGCGGATGTCCTCGCCGCCGATCCTGATCTCGCCCGCGCTCGGCTCGACGAGCCGGGTCAGGCAGCGGGCGAGCGTGGACTTGCCGCTGCCCGACAGTCCCATGACGACGAAGACCTCGCCGGGGCGCACCTCGAAGCTCACGTCTCTGACGGCGGCGGTGCAGCCGGTCTTCTCCCTCAGCGCGGCGGGGTCAAGGTGCCTGTCATCGCTGTTCAGCACTCTTTGCGCGGCCGATCCGAAGATCTTCCAAAGGCCCGCAACGGTGATGGCCGCGCTGTCGGGAGAATCTCCCACCCTCGCCTCCTCGCTTTTTGACGTCGCTCAACATATGGCGTGAATGGCGAGTTTCTCAACGGCGTGACCCGCCGGAGACCGCGGTGCGCCGGGCGTGTTACGCGATTGGAACGCACTAAACGCCCATTGGTGGACATTTATTCAGTTAGAGGTTTATTTCGTGTCGTGAGCGCTTCCAGGATGGAGCACCAGGTTCTATCCTCAGGAGTCACATGTACTCTCTTTTGTCGCGTTATGTTCGCTTGGCCACGGGCCATGGGATGTGTTCCAATTACCGGCACTTGCTGATTTCCCCCAGGGCACAGGGGTCCTCATATACGCCGGATCGGGCGAGGTGCGTTTGGTGAGTACAGCGGTGGGCGTCAAGCAGACCGGCGAGAGCGGCTGGCGGCTGCGCAACTGGCGTGTCCGGGCGCGGCTCGTCGCCCTCATCCTGGTGCCGACCGCCGCCGCCGTGCTGCTCGGCGGCGTCCAGGTGCTCTCCTCGACGTCGGCGGCGGCGGACTACGCGCGGACGAACCAGTTCGCCCAGCTCTCGGCCGAACTGGGCGGGCTCACCCACCTGGTCTCCGCCGAGCGGGCCAGGACCGCGTGGTACATCGCGCGCGACCGGCCGGCGGACGGGCTGTCCGAGGTGCAGGCCCAGATGGACCAGGTGGACCTGGCGGCCAGGCAGGTACGCGGCATCGCCAGGCAACTGATGAGCGAGTCGACCGGGCGTACCGCGGACCAGTTGGAACACCTGCTCAACCGCCTCGACGACCTGACCTCCCTGCGCAAGCAGGCGCTGGACGCCAACCTGCTGCCCGGCCCGGCCGTCGAGCTCTACACCACGGTCGTCAACGACCTGCTCTCGGTCCACAACGAGCTGGTCAAGGGCAGCGTGGACGACGAGCTGTTCCGCCAGACGAGCCTGCTCGACGGGCTCGCCCGCGCCAAGGAGAGCGTCTCCTACCAGCAGGCGCTGGTCACCATCGTGCTGGTCGAGGGGGCGTTCGACGCCGACCAGCTCGAGCGGTTCCTCGGCGAGCAGTCCAGGGAGGCCAACGAGCGCAAGGGCTTCGCCGCCGAGGCCACCGCCGAGGAGCGGCGCGTCTTCGACGAGACCGTCAACGGCCGCTCCGCCGACCGGATGCTGTTCCTGCGCGAGCTGGTGCTGATCAGGGCCACCAGCGGGCTGCCGCTGCGCGGCCTCGACCAGGCCAGGAAGGACGACGCCAAGGAGTGGTTCGACGCGGCGAACGTGGTCGTCGACTCCATGCGCAAGGTCGAGGAGCGCCAGGCCCAGGACATCGTGGCCCGCAGCCAGGAGCTGAGCGGCGCGGAGCGGACGCAGGCGTTCGTGACCGCGGGCGCCGTGCTCGCGCTGCTCGTGGCCGTGCTGCTGATCACCACCGGCGTCGCGAGGTCGCTGGTCCGTCCGCTGCGCCGCCTGCGCGGCGAGGCCCTGGAGATCGCGGGAAAGCGGCTGCCCGAGTTCGTGCAGCATCTGAGGGAGTCGCGCGACGGCGCGGCCACCGCCGAGGTCCCGCCCATCGGCATCTTCACCAAGGACGAGGTGGGCGAGGTCGCCCGGGCGTTCGACGAGGTGCACCGCGAGGCCGTACGGCTGGCCGGCGACGAGGCCAAGCTGCGCTCCAACGTCAACGCGATGTTCGTCAACCTGTCGCGGCGCAGCCAGACGTTGGTCGAGCGGCAGCTCACGCTCATCGAGAAGCTGGAGCGCGGCGAGCGCGACGACACCCGGCTGGGCGACCTGTTCAAGCTCGACCACCTGGCCACCCGCATGCGGCGCAACAGTGAGAACCTCCTCGTCCTCGCCGGGCAGGAGGCGGCCCGCAAGTGGAGCGAGCCGGTCGAGCTGATGGACATCGTGCGGGCGGCGCTCGGCGAGGTCGAGAGCTACGACCGGGTCAGCATCCAGGTGCAGTCGGACGTCGCCATCGCCGGGCAGGCGGTCACCGACTGCGTGCACCTGCTCGCCGAGCTGGTCGAGAACGCGGTGTCGTTCTCCTCGAAGGACACCAAGGTCATCATCTCCAGCAGCCGGATCGACGGCGGGAGCCTGATGCTGTCGGTCACCGATCACGGCATCGGCATGAGCCAGGAGGAGCTGACCGAGGCCAACTGGCGGCTGGCCAACCCGCCCGTCGTGGACGTGTCGGTGTCGCGGCGGATGGGCCTGTTCGTGGTCGGCCGCCTGGCGCTGCGGCACCACATCCGGGTGCAGCTCAGGCGGCAGGACATCGGCGGGCTGACGGCCATGGTGCTCGTCCCGCCCACGCTGCTCACCGGCGTGCCCGGCCCGGTGCCGGGGGCGGGGCAGCGCGTCCAGGTGCCCAGGCAGAACGGCGTCCAGGCGGCGTCCCCGGCGACCGGCCCGCTGACCCCGGCGGCCGCCGGGCCGCTGACTGGGCCGCCGGCGGGCCACCCGTCGTTCGACGCGGGCTTCGAGGCGGGGTTCGACACCGGCTTCGACGCCAGGGTGGACTCGACGTTCGACAGCGGGTTCGAGAGCGGGTTCGACAACAGGTTCGACAGCGGGCTCGGCGGTGGCTTCGACACCGGGCTCGACCCCCGGCACGATCCCCGGCTGGACCCACGGCTGGACCCACGGCTCGACACCGCCACTCCCGCGGCCGAGCCGTCGTCGTGGTTCAGCGCCACACAGAGCCGCTCGGTCGAGCAGCCGCCCCCGCCCGACGTGGTCGCGCCCCGGCCCTCGTTCTCCGGCCTGGCCGCGCCGACCTCGTTCCCGACCCCGGCGGCGCCCGCCAACGACGAGTTCCTGCCGATCTTCGCCTCCGTCGAGGAGAGTGGCTGGTTCAGCAAGTCCGCCCCCACGGCCGACCACCGTGACGAGCGCGAGGGTCACTGGTCGTCACCGGCCGACCAGGGCTGGCAGGCCGCCGGGGCGAGCGCCCAGCCCGCCGGCAACGGCACCACGAACTCCGGCTTGCCGAAGCGGACGCCGAGAGCGAACCTGGTACCGGGCACCGCGAACCCCCAGCCGCCGCCCGCTCCCGCTCCTCCGGTGTCCCCCGACCGGTTGCGCAGCCGGCTGGCCAGCTACCAGCAGGGCGTACGCAAAGGACGCGCTGAGCTCGAGGAGGACTCATGAAGGAGCTGAGCCAGGCCGCCAGAGACGTCAACTGGCTGGTCAGCGGCTTCGTCGACGAGGTCCCGGGCGTGGCGCACGCGGTGGTGGTCTCCGCCGACGGACTGCCCATGGCCTTCTCCAGAGGCTTTCCCAAAGACCGGGCCGACCAGCTCGCCGCCATCGCGGCCGGGCTGGTGAGCCTCACGCAGGGGTCCGCGCGCGTGTTCGAGGGCGGCGGGGTCACCCAGACCCTGGTGGAGATGGAGCGGGGCCTGCTGCTGGTGATGTCGATCAGCGACGGGTCCTGCCTGGCGGTGCTGGCGGCGCCCGACTGTGACATGGGCCTGGTCGCCTATCAGATGACGATCCTGGTCGAGCGCGCGGGACAGGTGCTCACACCTGCCGTACGGGCGGAGCTGTCCGCCTCGCGCCCGTGGTGAAGGGAGTGAACCTTGGCATCGTGGCACAACGGTGAGCCGGAGCCCGAGCGCAGTTCGCTCGTCCGGATGTATGCCGTCACCGGCGGCAGGACCACTCCGCGTACGGAGCTGGCCATGGAGGCGCTGGTGTCGTCGGCCACCTCGGCGCAGCTCGGCACGACCTACACGCGCGAGTACCGCGCGATCAGCGAGTTGTGCCGGCAGGTGCGGTCCGTGGCGGAGATCTCGGCGCTGCTCGGCGTCCCCCTCGGGGTGGCGAGGGTGCTGATCGCCGACATGGAGGCGGACGGGCTGGTCAGGGTGTACCAGCCGCAGCTCGAGGCGGGTCTGCCCGACCGGGGCCTGCTCGAAAGGGTGCTGAGTGGACTCCGCAGGCTCTAGCCGGCTCACCGCCACGAAGATAGTCGTGGCGGGCGGGTTCGGCGTGGGGAAGACCACGTTCGTGGGCGCGGTGTCGGAGATCACGCCGCTCACCACCGAGGCGCTCATGACGGACGCCTCGCAGGGCATCGACGACCTCGGGCACACGCCGGCCAAGGCGACCACCACCGTGGCGATGGACTTCGGCCGGCTCTCGCTGGACCGGGACCTGATCCTCTACCTGTTCGGCACGCCGGGGCAATACCGGTTCTGGTTCATGTGGGATGACCTGGTACGCGGGGCCATCGGCGCCGTGGTGCTGGTCGACTCGCGGCGGCTGGCCGACAGCTTCCCCGCCGTCGACTACTTCGAGGAGTCCGGGATCCCGTTCGTGATCGGGCTCAACGGCTGGGACGGTGCGTTCCCGCACGTCGAGAGCGAGGTGCGGGAGGCGCTGACGCTGTCGGCGCACGTGCCCGTCGTCCGCACGGACGCGCGTGCGCGGGAGGCGGTCAAGCACACCCTGATCACGCTGGTCGAGCACGCGCTGACCGTGCGGTCGCACTGAGGGGCTCGCGAGCCGCTCAGTCTCGCGGGACGCTCACTGCTCCGCCCACCAGTAGGCGGCCACCAGCTCGGCCACGAGCGTCTCGGTGAGCAGGGCCACGTCCTGGTCGTCGTCGTGCGTGTACCGGATCGCGGCGGTGGCGTCCTTCACCTCGGGGCCCACGGTGACCACCGTGGACTCGCGGCGGCGTACCCAGTCCATGGCCTGCTCGTCGTAGCGGGAGCCGGGGAAGAGCAGGGCGCGGTAGTCGAGCGTCTTGGTGAGGTAGACGTCCACGTGCGACCAGTCGCCGCTCTCGCAGGCGTCGGCCGGGCGGCGCGGGCCCTCGCGGAACATCAGCGCCGACTGCTCGGCCGACGACAGGCGCTCGGCGGGGGCGATCGTGTAGACGCCGTGCGGGCCGTCCAGCAGCTCCATGGCCAGGGGGACCCATTCGTCCCTGCGCTCCAGCAGGTCCGCCGTGGCCTGCGCGGCGCGTTCGACCAGCTCGGGGAGGTCGCGGCCGCGGCCCGTGAGCCGTTGCTCCAGGGCCAGGAGCAGGGCCAGGGTGTGCTGGAACGTACGGCAGGCCACGCCGCCCCGCTCCTCGCCCGCCCGCAGGTCGACCACCAGGTCGGCGGCCTCGGCCAGCGGGGAGCCCGGCCGGTTGGTCAGGGCGGCCAGGAAGGCGGGGCCGCCCGCGTATCGTTCGACGGCGTCGAGCGTCTCCCGGCTGGAGCCGGTGGCCGAGATCGGCACGACCAGCGTGCCGGGGGCGGGCGGGAGGCTCGCGGCGGCGGAGGCGTACTCGGCGTGGGCGTTCACCCCGGCCGCGCGCAGCCGCAGCGCCGCCACCCCGGCCGCGTAGCGGGAGCTGCCCATGCCCAGGAACAGGACCCGTTCGACGTCCTCGGGAAGCCCGTCGAACGGGTCGGCCGCCCTGAGCGCCGCGGCCAGCCTCGCCAGCGCCTCCGGCTTGGACTCCAGATCGGACAGGTAGTGCTCGGAATTCACGAGATGTTCTCCTCGGGGTACCAGGTGCGCAGCACACCCATGGGGGCGTAGCGCCAACGGGGGAGGTGGCGGGCGGCGTAGATCAGCTCACGGCACTCCTGCTCCACCTCGAACGGGCGGATCAGGCTCTCGTCCAGCAGGTGCCCGCCGTGCCCGGCGGACAGGTGCACCCGGTAGGCGGCCAGCAGCCGGGCGCGGGCCCGCCGCGCCCATCCGGTGACCTGCTCGGGCGGGGCGTCGCGGCGCCTGACCGCGACCTGGGCCACGTGCTCCAGGCTCGTGGTGAGCTGGGCCACGTCCCTGGCGGGCGGCTGGTACGGGTCGGCGTCGGCCACCGTGGGATTGCCGTCGAAGTCGATGACCGCGTACCCGTCGCGCCACCGGAGGAACTGGCCCACGTGGAGGTCGCCGTGGATCCGGATGGCGGGCGTGGTGACGGGCGTGTCGAGCGGGGCCAGCTCCCGCCGCATGGCCTCGGTCCTGGTCGCCAGCCACGCGCCGTCCTCCCCGCCGGTCAGCTCGATCGCCTCGGCGAGCGCCTGCCGCGCCCTGGCGGCCGTGCTCGTCACCTGGCCCGCCGCCCGATCGCGGGGGCCTGTCCTCCGATCGGGGGAGCCTGTCTTTCGATCGGGGGAGAGGGTGGACAGGGCCAGGTGCAGCTCGGCGGCGAGGCGGCCCAGCTCGGAGGCGAAGGCGGTGCGACCGGCCACGGCCTCGTCCACGCACCACTCCCAGCCGTCCGTGGCCTCCGGCAGGTACCCCGTCACCAGGGCGAGCAGGTGCTCCCGGCCGTCCAGCACGCCGGTCAGCGCCGCGTAAGGAGGCGCGGTGTCGTTGAAGCCCGCCTCAACGAGGTGGGCGAGGATCTCCGGAGCGGGGTGCGGCAGCGGCACGGGGGGTGTCAGCCACTTCACGACCACCCGCTCGCCGACGATCACCGAGTAATTCGTCTGATCCACGTGGGCGCCGAAATCTCGCTCATCTGGGGCCCCAGTGTGGAGATCTTCAGGGCCGTACGAGAGGGTGGGCAGCGGCAGGAATCGCCGTACGGCGAAGGGCGGCGGCACGTCCCCCTCCAACAGCCGCAGCAGAGCGGCGGTGAGCCCGCGATCTCGGGCGGTGAGTGGCCTCTCACCCAGAGAGATCATGCGACGGCTTATTGAATCCCAATTCAACTGGTGGACCAAACTTCCTGGTAGCAATGTTATGAAAAGTCTTGCTCATGTTGATTTCTGCTGCAACACTCCTGCTCTGGTCTGCTGTGTCCGGTAAGGTCGCGCGACCCCTCTTAAGTCACAAATTTCAGAAGGAGTAGCGGCCGTGCCCCGTACCCGGTTCACCCGTCGTCTCCCGGCCGCCGCGGCGGCGGCCGGACTCGCGCTGGCTGTCACGGCGTGCGGCGGTGAGTCGTCGTCAACCTCAGCAGGCGCTGCGGCGGCCGACCAGCTCAAGCCCAACGCGGACCTGTCGAAGCAGACTCTGCGGATCACGGTGTGGGACGGTTACACGCCCAAGGAACTCCCCGAGAAGGTCAAGGAGAAGCTGAAGGTCCAGGGGTTGGACGTCAAGCTGCACGGCACCAACGAGGAGGCGATGGCCAAGCTGACCGCCTCGGGTGACAGCGGCATCGACGTGGCCTTCGTCTCCGGCCAGTACGCCCAGGCGCTCAACGCCCAGGGCCTCCTGGAGCCGATCCACCCCGAGCTGATCCCCAACCTGGCCAACCTCTACCCGGAGGCCACCCAGCTCTCCTACGACAAGGGCAACAAGTACTCCGTGCCCTACACCTGGGGCACGACCGGCATCTGCTACCGCACCGACCTGGTGAAGGCCAAGCCGACCAGTTGGAACGATCTCCTCAAGCCCCCCGCCTGGGCCGAGAAGAAGGTCACGATGATGACCACCGAGCGCTGGCTGGCCCTGCCCGCGATCAAGGCGCTCGGCTACTCGGTCAACACCGACAAGGACGAGGAGATCGAGAAGGTCCGCGAGCTGCTCATGGCCCAGCAGCCCCACCTGCTCACCTACGACGACACGACGTTCGGCGACCGGCTGAAGAGCGGCGAGGCCATCATGGTCGAGGCGTGGGACGGCTGGTGCCCGACCACCGACCCGAAGGGCAACATCGCCTTCGAGGTGCCGAAGGAGGGCAGCGACCTCTGGGTGGACACCATGGTGGTCATGAAGTCCTCCAAGAACAAAGAGGCCGCGCACGCCCTGATCAACTACATCCTCGACCCCGAGATCCACAGTTGGGCGGCCGAGAACATCAACTACAAGGTCCCCAACAAGCCGGCCATGGAGCGGGTGCAGGTCCCGAAGGGCTCGTTGCTCGGCATCACGCCCGCCGAGCTGCTCGACGGTGAGTCGATCATCGACCTCGGTCAGGCGTCGACGAAGTACACCCGTCTCTCGGAAGACATCAAGGCGCAGTAGTCGTAGTGAAGTCGAAGTAGTGAAGTCAGAGTCAAAGGCCCGGCCGGCGTCCCGTTCGCGGGGGCGTCGGCTGGGCGCCTTCGTGTTCCTGGCGCCGGGGCTGACGTACCTGCTCGTGCTGATGCTGGTGCCGCTCGCGCTGGTGATGAGCTACACCGTGTTCCAGCGCGGGCGCTTCGGCGGGGTGGTCTACGAGTTCACGTCGGAGAACTTCGCCCGTCTGGTCGACCCGCTCTACCTGGGCGTGGTCGCCGACTCGCTGAAGATCGCGGCCATCACCGCGCTCATCGCGCTGCTGGCCGGCTATCCGACGGCGTACCTGATCGCCCAGCTCCCGCGCAGGTGGAAGACGATCGCGCTGGTCGCGGTCGTGCTGCCGTTCTGGACGAACTTCATCATCCGCGTCTACGCGTGGATCATCCTGCTGAGCGGCCCCGGGCTGGTCAACAGCGGGCTGAAGGTGTTCGGGCTCGGGCCGCTGGACCTGCTCTACAACGAGGGCGCGATCGTGGCGGGGCTGGTGTACTCGTACCTGCCGCTCATGGTGCTGCCGCTGTACGCCACGATCGAGAAGCTCGACCCGCAGCTCAGGGAGGCCTCCGCCAACCTGGGCGCCTCGGGGTTCACCACGTTCAGGAAGGTCACGCTGCCGCTCACGGTGCCGGGGGTGCTGACCGGGAGCCTGTTCGTGTTCGTGCCGAGCTTCGGCAACTTCGTCATCCCCGAGATCCTCGGCGGCGGCAAGTCGAACATGGTGGGCAACCTGATCAGGCAGCAGTTCCTGTCGGCGCGCGACTGGCCGTTCGGCTCGACGCTCGCGCTGGCGGTCATCGCGGTGCTGATCGTGCTGCTGATAGCGCAGGCGTGGGTGGCCCGCCGTGCGTAGGTCGAAGCTCCTCTACGTCCCCTTCTGGGCCACGTACGTCTTCCTGTACCTGCCGATCGCCGTGCTCGTCGTGATGTCGTTCAACTCCGGTGACTCGGCCTACACCTACGAGGGCTTCAGCCTCAAGTGGTACGGCGAGCTGGCCGGTGACGAG
The DNA here is from genome assembly GCF_055586305.1 of Nonomuraea sp. NPDC051298. Taxonomy (NCBI): domain Bacteria; kingdom Bacillati; phylum Actinomycetota; class Actinomycetes; order Streptosporangiales; family Streptosporangiaceae; genus Nonomuraea; species Nonomuraea sp. NPDC051298. The sequence goes on along the minus strand of NZ_JBVJIM010000004.1, from coordinate 140,093 downwards.
CGGGTCGTCAACGGCGTGGTCAGCACGCTGATCGTGGCCACCGGGTCCACCGTGATCGCCACCGTGCTGGGCACCCTGCTGGCCGTCGGGCTGGCCAGGCACACCAGGTCGAAGGCGCTCGACGCGATCTCGCTGATGCCCGCGGTGCTGCCGGACCTCGTGCTGGCCATCGGGCTGCTGGTGTTCTACGGCATGATCCAGCTCACGCTGGGGCTGTACTCGGTGGTGCTGGCCCACGGCGTGTTCGCGATGGCGTTCGTGGCGGCCGTGGTGCGTACCCGGCTGACCGGGGCCGACACCTCGCTGGAGGAGGCGTCCAGGGACCTGGGCGCCGGGCCCGTGACGACGTTCATGAGGATCACGCTGCCGCAGCTCATGCCGGGCATCGTGGCCGGCGCGCTGCTGGCGTTCACGCTGTCGCTGGACGAGTTCGTGATCGCGTTCTTCACGATCGGCAACGGCGAGCCGACGCTGCCGATCGTCATCTACTCAATGATCCGTTTCGGGGTCACCCCGAAGATCAACGCGCTGGCCGCGGTCCTGCTCATCGTGAGCTTCACGGCCGTGATCGCCGGGCAGCGCCTGACCAAGATCGGGGAGTCGCGTGCTCAGGATTGACGGGGTCTCGCGCAGGTTCGGGGAGGTCACGGCGCTCGACGGCGTGTCGCTGGAGATCGGCCAGGGCGAGTTCTTCGCGCTGCTGGGCCCCTCCGGCTGCGGCAAGACCACGTTGCTGCGCATCGTCGCCGGGTTCGAGACGCCCGACGCGGGAACGGTCACGCTCGACGGCGCCGACCTGCTCGCGCAGCCGCCGAACCGGCGGCCGATCAGCCTCATGTTCCAGTCGTACGCGCTGTTCCCGCACATGACCGTGGCCAAGAACGTGGCCTATGGGCTGGAGCGCGAGCGCCTGCCCCGCGACGAGGTCAGGCGGCGCGTCGGCGAGGTGCTGGAGACGGTCGGGCTGTCGGCGCACGGCTCCCGCAAGCCCGCCCAGCTCTCCGGCGGCCAGCGGCAGCGGGTGGCGCTGGCCCGCTCGATCGTCAAGCGGCCCCGGCTGCTGCTGCTCGACGAGCCGCTCTCGGCCCTGGACAAGAAGGTCCGCGCCGACATGCAGCTCGAACTCAAGCGGCTGCAGCACGAGGTGGGCATCACCTTCGTGGTCGTCACCCACGACCAGGAGGAGGCCATGTCGCTGGCCGACCGCATCGCGGTCTTCGAGCGCGGCAACGTACGCCAGGTGGACGAGCCGATCGCCCTGTACGAGCGCCCGCGCTCCCCGTTCGTGGCCGACTTCGTCGGCGCCAACAACCTCTTCCCCGGCTCCTCCAGCGGCCTGGACGGCATCAAGAGCGAGCGGTTCGGCCTGCTGGCGGGCAAGCCGCTGGCGGAGCTGCCGACCGGCGCGCAGGCGCTGCTGGCCGTGCGGCCCGAGAAGATCGAGCTGGCCGACGAGGACGCCGCCAAGGGACTGCCGGGCAGCGTCCTGGACGTCAGCTTCTACGGTGGCGTGTCGCACCTGTCGGTGGACGTCCCCGGCCACGACAAGCCCGTCCTGGCCGCCGTGCAGGGCGCCAGCTCGGTACGGGCGGGCGCCAAGGTCAAGGTCCACTGGGAGCCGGAAGACGCGGTGATCATGGCGGCCGATCAGTGAGCGAGGTCGTTGCCCGTGGCGGCACGCGCGTACGAGAGGATCAGCTCGGCCGCCTCGGCCGGGCCGATCAGCGGGTGGCGGGCCGTGATGCGGTAGCCGTAGGCGTCCTCCAGCGCCACCAGGTTGCGCGCGATCGTCAGCGAGTCGGCGCTCAGCCTGAACACCCGCAGCGCGGCCCCGGTGTCCAGGATCGCCTGGTACATCGACACCTGGCGGTCGTAGAGCGAGGTGAGCAGCACGCCGTAGACCCGGTTGCGGCCCGCAGCCCCGCCCAGCTCGTTGAGCAGGCGCACGTCGGGGTCGAGCGGCCCGGTGGGCAACCCCGACCTGATCGTGACCACGAGTTTCTCGACGGGGTCGGTGAGCGCGGCGAGCTGGCGCAGCCGCTGCTCGTAGAAGCGCTCCATGCCCGCGTGCTGCGCCTCGACGAGCAACTCGCTGAGGTCGGGATAGTGGTAGAGCACGGCGCCGGAGGTCAGACCGGCCTCCTCGGCGACATGCGAGAGCTGTACACCGTCGATGCCGTGGCGGATGATGGCCCTGCGTGCGGCCTCGATCAGATCGATGCGCCGATCACTGCGGCTCTTGCGCTGAGCCACCCTCACCACCTTCACTCGTTTGGCCACTGTTCAGTTAGCCGTGACCATAGTGCCCTTAACTTGACCTTCCCGCTAGATCAGTTTTTGAATTGCCCTTCAAAATGACGAGTCCAACCGGAGGCTCGATGTCTCTCACGTTCCTGTTCATGCCGGAAAGCGCCTACGGGCCCACCAACAACTCCATCGGTATCGGCGACATCCTGCGGCAGCGCGGCCACCGGGTCGTCTTCGCCGCCGAGGCGTCCTGGAAGGGCAAGCTCGAAGCCCTCGGGTTCGAGGAGGACCTGGTCGACCTGGCCCCGCCCGCCGAGGAGGAGCAGGACGCCGGCCAGTTCTGGAAGGACTTCATCCGTGAGACCGCGCCCGAGTACCGCAAGAGCACGCTGGCGCAGCTCGAGACCGTCACCAAGCCGATCTGGGCCGAGCTGGTCGACGGCGCGAAGTACTGCGAGCCGCAGCTCAAGGCCATCATCGAGCGGGTGAACCCCGACGTCGTCGTCGAGGACAACGTGATCACGTTCCCGGCGCTGCTCACGACGGGCAAGAAGTTCGTCCGCATCGTCTCCTGCCAGCCGCTGGAGATGCGCGGCGAGAACGTCCCGCCGGTCTTCTCCGGCCTGCCCGCCGCCGACCGCTCCGACTGGGACGCCTTCCGCGCCGAGTACGACCGCACCCACCGCGAGCTGTGGACCGCCTTCAACGAGTGGTGCGTCGAGCAGGGCACCGCGCCGCTGCCCGAACTCGACTTCATCCACGAGGGCGACCTGAACCTCTACGTCTACCCGGAGATCGCCGACTACGCCGACGCCCGCCCGCTGGGCCCGGCGTGGCACCGCCTCGACTCCTCGGTGCGCGAGACGGAGGGGGACTTCACGCTGCCCTTCGAGCGCAACGACGGCTCGCTGATCTACTTCTCGCTCGGCTCGCTGGGCTCCTCGGACGTGGAGCTGATGCAGCGGGTGGTCGACGTGCTGGCGACGACCCCGCACCAGTACATCGTCTCCAAGGGCCCGCTGCACGAGGAGATCAAGCTGGCCGACAACATGTGGGGCGCGGAGTTCGTTCCGCAGACTAAGATCATCCCATTGTGTGACTTGGTCATCACCCATGGCGGCAACAACACGACCACTGAGGCGCTGCACTTCGGCAAGCCGATGATCCTGCTGCCGCTCTTCTGGGACCAGTACGACAACGCCCAGAGGGTCGATGAACTCGGTTACGGCGTCAGGCTTTCGACCTACGCCTTCACCGACGAAGAACTCACGGGGGCGGTCTCGCGCCTGCTCGGCGACGCCGAGCTGCGGGCGGGGCTGGCCGCCGCGGGCGAGGAGATCCGGCGCCGCGACGGCCTGCGCAAGGCCGCCGACCTGATCGAGCAGCTCGGCCAGTAGCACGACCTGAAAGATGAAGTCTTCCTGATGCGCGAACTGATCAACCCCGCCACCGGCCTCCCGTGTGCCGAGATCCCGGACACGCCGGTGCAGGGTGTGGCGTCGGCCGTACGAGCCGCGCGGGCGGCGTTCGAGGAGTGGTCCCAGACCACGCCCGCCGACCGCGCCCGGCTGCTGCTGCGGCTGGCCGACCTCGTGGAGGCCGACGCCGACGAGCTGACCAGGCTCGAAGTGGAGGAGACGGGCAAGCCGGCCGCGGTGTTCCGTGACGGCGAGCTGCCGTTCGCGGTGGACAACCTGCGCTTCTTCGCCGGTGCCGCCCGCTCGCTGGAGGGCACGGGGGCCGGGGTGTTCAGCCCCGGCTACACCTCGGTCCTGGTGCGCCGCCCCGTCGGGGTGGTGGGGTCGATCGCGCCGTGGAACTTCCCGTTCGTGATGGCGGTCTGGAAGGTCGGCCCGGCGGTGGCCGCGGGCAACGCCGTGGTGATCAAGCCGGCCCCGCAGACGCCCCGTACGACGTTGCGCCTGGCCGAGCTGTTCGCCAAGGCGGGCGCGCCCGACCATTTGGTCCAGGCCGTCACCGGCGACGCGGAGGTGGGTCAGGCCCTGGTCACCGACCCGGGCGTGGACATGGTCAGCGTGACCGGCTCCACCGAGACCGGCCGCGCGGTCATGAACGGCGCCGCGGCCACGCTCAAGCGGGTCCACCTCGAACTCGGCGGCAAGGCGCCGGCGCTGGTGTTCGAGGACGCCGACCTGGCGGAGATGGCCCGTGGCGTGGCCATGGGCGCGACGTACAACAGCGGGCAGGACTGCACGGCGGCCACCCGCGTCTACGTCGCACGGGAAATCTACGGCGAAGCCGTGGAGGCGATCCGGGCAACTCTTGCCGAAATCACCGTCGGTGACCCCTGGGACCCGGCGACGGACATCGGCCCGCTGATCTCGGCCGCGCACCGGGACCGGGTGCACGGGTTCGTCTCGCGGGCGGAGGGCCGGGTGCTCCACGGTGGGGCCCCGATCGGGGGCTCCGGGTTTTTCTACCCGCCCACGCTCGTCGCCGACGTCGCGCAGACCAGCGAGATCGTGCAGGGTGAGCTTTTCGGGCCGGTTCTCGTCGCGTTGCCGTTCGACGGCGAGGACGAAGCGGTCAGACTGGCCAACGACACTAGATACGGTCTGGCCTCGTCGGTGTGGTCGCGTGACGTGGCCCGCGCACTGCGGGTCTCACACCGGCTCGATGTGGGTGTGACCTGGGTGAACGACCACCTTCCCATCGCCAGCGAAGCTCCGCACGGTGGGGTGAAGGGCAGCGGGTTCGGCAAGGACATGAGCCAGGAGGCGGTCCAGGAGTACTCGGTGACGCGGCACCTGATGGTGAAGCACGCGGCACCCGCGGAGCGGGATTCGTTCCGGCCCGCCTGAAAACGTGATGGTGCAATGCTGCCCAAAGTGCCTCTTTGGGCGCATGTGATGGGATATGTTCGGTTGGCCGATCTGGTATGGGTTGTGTTCCAATTACCCAGCCGGAAGAATCCCATGCGCCACACGCGTGTCTGATTTTCTTCGAGCACGTACCGGCGAGAGGTTGCGAGACTCAGTGAGGACGAAAGACCCCAGACACACGAGGTCAGGGGAGTACACAGGCGGACGGTTCCGGCTGGCGAACTGGCGTGTGCGCTCGAGGCTGGTCGCGCTGATCCTCATCCCCACCGTCGTGGGTGTGCTGCTCGCCGGCGTCCAGCTTGCCGACGCCATCGGCACCAGCGCCGAGTACCGCCGGCTCACCCAGGTGGCCGAGCTGGTCCAGCGCATCGGTGCGCTCAACCACGAACTCGGCGAGGAGCGCACGCTCACCGCGTGGTACGTCGCCGACAACCGCAGAGGCACGCGTCTCGTCCAGCTCAAGACGCAGCGCCAGGCCACCGACAAGGCCAAGCAGCAGGCGCTGGCGGCCGCCACGGCCATCGACACCTCGCACTCGCTCCGCGTGCAGGACGGCGTCGAGAACATGCGCCGCTGGCTCGACGGCCTCGACAGCCTGCGCGAGTCGATGGTCGGCAACGTCCCGGCCCGAGCCGTCGTGAGCACGTACACCACGATGATCCAGGCTTTCTCCGTCATCCAGGGAGACCTGGGCGACGGCGTCAACGACGACGCGCTGCTGGGAGACGCGGCCGCGCTCGGCTCGCTCCAGCGGCTCAAGGAGGAGGTCTCGCGGCAGCAGATCATCCTCATCATCACCCTGGAGCAGCGCAAGATCGACAGCGCCGACTGGTCCGACTTCCTCGGCTCCTGGAACAAGCAGCAGTCCGAGCTGGCCGCCTTCGAGCTGGAGGCCGACCCGGCGGACATCGAGGCGTACCGGAAGAGCGTCAGGGGTCTGGAGATCGACCGCGCCGACGCCATGCGCCAGCGCGCGCTGGCGCAGGTGAGCGCCGACAACCGGATCAGGGACCTCGACGTCACCACCCTGCGCGACCTGAGCAACTGGTACGAGAGCACCACGGCCGTCGGCAACGCCATGCGCAAGGTCGAGGACGGACTGGCCGGCAAGATCGTGGCCAGGACGCGTGACCTGAGCGACTCCGAGCAGCGCAACGCCATCATCTCCGGCGCGCTGATCCTCGTCCTGCTGCTCCTGGTCCTGATCATCACCACCCGCGTGGCCGGTTCGCTGGTGCGCCCGCTGCGCCGGCTGCGGGCCGAGGCGCTGCAGGTCGCCACGACCCGGCTGCCCGACACCGTCCGCGTGCTGCGCGAGTCGGGCGACGGGGCGCAGGTGCCCGAGGTGCCGTCGATCGGCGTCAACACCCGTGACGAGATCGGTGAAGTGGCGCGGGCGTTCGACGAGGTCCACCGCGAGGCGATCCGGCTGGCCGGCGACGAGGCCAAGCTGCGGGCCAACGTCAACTCCATGTTCGTCAACCTCTCCCGCCGCAGCCAGACGCTGGTCGAACGGCAACTCCAGCTCATCGAGGGCCTGGAGCAGGGCGAGGAGGACGAGCAGCGGCTCGCGAACCTCTTCCGCCTCGACCACCTGGCCACCCGCATGCGCCGCAACAGCGAGAACCTCCTGGTCCTCGCCGGCCAGGAGGCCGCGCGCAAGTGGAGCGACCCGGTGCCGCTGGTCGACATCGCCCGCGCCTCGCTCTCGGAGGTCGAGAACTACGAGCGGGTCCAGATCCAGATCCCGTCCGGCACGCTGATCGTGGGCCCGGCCGTCACCGACGCCGTCCACCTGCTCGCCGAGCTGATCGAGAACGCCATCTCCTTCTCGCCCCGCGAGAGCAAGGTCACCGTCAACAGCACCCCCGCCGAGGGCGGCGTGCTCGTGACGATCAACGACCTGGGCATCGGCATGAGCCAGGACGAGCTGGCCGAGGCCAACTGGCGGCTGGCCAACCCGCCCGTCGTGGACGTGGCGGTGTCGCGCCGGATGGGCCTGTTCGTGGTCGGCCGCCTGGCGCTGCGCCACGGTGTCCGTGTCCAGCTCAGCATGCGCGAGACCGGCGGCCTGAGCGCGCTGGTGATGATGCCCGACATGCTCATCAGCAACGGCCAGGGCGTCCCGCAGCAGGGCGGCCAGTACGAGGCGTTCACCACGTTCGACCCGAGCACGTTCGGGCTGCAGTCGCCCAACGGCTCCCACCCCTCCTTCGACGACGTCCCCGAGCAGCAGGTGGTCGACACCCAGTGGCCGGGCTCGCTGCCCGCGCCGGGCACCGGGAACTGGCCCTCGTTCGGTGAGCAGCCCGCCGTCTACGGGGAGGCGCAGCCGACCTCGTTCGGCGACCAGCCCGCGTCCTTCGGCGACCAGCCGTCGGTCTTCGGCGAGACGCCGGCCCCGCAGGCCGCCGACGAGCCCCGCTGGCCGTCGTTCGCCGAGGAGGTGCCGCCGCAGTCGCAGCCGTTCGGCGAGCAGCGCTGGCCCTCCATCGTCGAGGAGCAGCCGCCGGCCGCCGAGCCGCGGCCGTTCGCGGACAACCGGTGGCCGTCGTTCGCGGAGCAGCCGCCCCCGATGCAGGACGACGAGCAGCGCTGGCCGTCCTTCGCGACCGAGCCTCCGCCGCCGCAGCCGCAGGAGGAGCCGCGCTGGTCGTCGTTCGCCGACCCGCTGCCGCGCAGGTCGCTCTTCGAGGCCGAGGAGCGGCAGCGGCCGCAGTTCGGCGACTCCTACCGCTCCCCGTTCGACGACGAGCCCAAGCCCGCCGACCAGTTCGAGCAGAACGGCCACTCCGCCTACAACCCGTTCGGCCCCGGCAACTACTCCTCCCAGGACATGACCGGGCCGCTCCCCGTGGTGCGCAGCTCGCCCATCGAGGACCAGGGCGACGAATACCTGCCGATCTTCTCCTCGGTCGGCTCCGACTGGTTCCGCCGGCCGGAACCCGAGGCGCTCAGGCCGCGTTACGAGCCGGAGCCCGAGACCGAGACCACGGCCGTGCATCCGGCCGTGCCCGCCGATCCGCCGCAGCCCGCCGCGCCCCCGGTGCCCCCGCCGCCCGCCGCCGCGCCGGGCACGTCCGCGCTGCCGCAGCGCAAGCCCGGTCAGTCGGGCGTCACCGCGTCCTGGTCGTCGCCCGCCGACGCCGGATTCCAGGCCGCGCAGGCCGCCGCCCAACCGCAGCAGGGCGGCACGACCCAGTCGGGTCTGCCCCGTCGTGTCCCGAAGGCCAACCTGGTGCCCGGTACGGCCAGCCTCGCCGAGCCCCAGGCCCCGGCACCGGCGCCGCAGATCTCACCCGAGCGGTTGCGCAGCCGGCTCTCCAGCTTCCAGCAGGGTGTCCGGCAGGGCCGGGCGTTCACCCGCGGAGAAGAGAATGAGGAGGACAAATGAGAGAAATGAGCCAGGGAGCGCGCGGCATAAGCTGGCTGATCACGGACTTCGTGAACAACGTGCCAGGCGTCGCCCACACGGTGGTGGTGTCGTCTGACGGGTTGCCACTGGCCTTCTCCGAGGGTTTCCCCAAGGACCGGGCCGACCAGCTCGCCGCGGTCGCCTCCGGTGTGATCAGCTTGACCCAGGGGGCCGCGCGGGTTTTCGAGGGCGGTATGGTGACCCAGACCGTTATCGAAATGCAGCGTGGGCTCTTGATGATCATGTCGATCAGTGATGGCTCCTGCTTGGCAGTACTGGCCGCCCCCGACTGTGACATGGGTCTGGTCGCCTACCAGATGACTTTGCTGGTCGAGCGGGCTGGGCAGGTGCTGACGCCCGCCGTACGCGCTGAGCTGCAATCGGCCCGCCCCCGCTAGTTGGGCGGTGACAGGAGAGTATGGTGTCAGGTCAGCAGGGTTGGGCTGGTGATAGCACTCCGCCGCATCCGGCGGCTCCCCGTCCGCAGAAGCCGAGCTCCCTGGTACGGCCCTATGCCGTGACCGGGGGGCGCACCGCGCCGCGGATGAAGTTCGCCATGGAGGCGCTCGTGTCCTCCGTGACGTCGGAATACCAAGATATTTCCCTACTGAGTCCGGAGTATCAGGCGATCATTCAGCTCACTCGGAACGTCCGGTCGGTTGCCGAGATCTCCGCCCTTTTACGCCAGCCGCTTGGTGTGGTCCGGGTGCTGATCGCCGACATGGCGTCGGAAGGCCTGATCCGCGTGCACCAGCCTGCGCTGGACGCGGGAAAGCCGGACCTCAACTTGCTCGAAAGGGTGCTCAGTGGACTTCGCAGGCTCTAGCCCCGGCCTAACCTCGACGAAGATCGTCGTGGCCGGGGGCTTCGGCGTGGGGAAGACGACGTTTGTGGGAGCGGTGTCGGAGATCCTGCCGCTCACCACGGAGGCGGTCATGACGGACGCCTCGGCGCACGTCGACGACGTCTCCCTCACGCCGAACAAGACCACCACGACTGTGGCGATGGACTTCGGCCGGGTTTCGCTCGATCGTGATCTGATCTTGTATTTGTTCGGGACTCCCGGTCAGCATCGGTTCTGGTTCATGTGGGACGACCTCGTGCGGGGTGCCATCGGCGCGGTCGTGCTGGTCGACACCCGCCGGCTGGCCGACAGCTTCCCCGCCATCGACTACTTCGAAGAGGCCAAGCTGCCGTTCGTGATCGGCATCAACGGCTGGGACGGGCAGTTCGCCCACGCGGAGGACGAGCTGAGGGAGGCGCTGTCGATCGGCGGCCACATCCCGATCGTCGCCCTCGACGCCCGGCAGCGCGAGTCGGTGAAGTCCACCCTGATCACGCTGGTGGAGCACGCCTTGACGCGCCACATGCACAGTCCGGTATAACCCCCCGGCCCGCCGTGGCGGCGGACCCGCGCTCTGGCAGCCCACCCCTCGCAGGCCGAGGCGGTGGGCTGTCGCATGGAGCGGGGAAGCACAGGGCGTGGGGCGCGCCCGCGCCCGTTCAGAAGCGGGACAGCAGCTCGGTCTTCTTGGCCTGGAACTCTTCCTCCGACAGCAGCCCGGCATCGCGCAGCTCGCCCAGCTTGACGATCAGTTCGGCCGTGCGCGCCGGCGGGAGCGCCCGAGACGGCTCGTCAGGGGTGACGGCGGCCAGGACGGCGGCGGCGAATGGCAGTGACTTGTGCGTGGCGCCCCAGCCGAGCCCGAACATCACCGAAGCGGGATCCTTGTTCGGATCGGTGGGCATGCGCCGCCCGCGCGGCTTCAGCCGAAGGCACCCGCTGGCCCCCTCGGGGGCGTGCCACTCGACGCCCGACAGGTCGGCCACGGAGTAGCGCTGGTCGCCCGCCGCGTACTTGGCGGACGACGCTCCCGACCAGAACCACGTGAACGTGATCGACTCGCCGTCGAAGGTGGCCACGCCGTCCCAGCCCTTGAAGGTGCGCGGCGGCGGGGGAGCGTCGACCAGGAACCGCGGGGCGGGCCCGCGTTCGGTGCGGGCCGAGCGCAGCTCCTCGGCGTAGTAGTCGGCGAGCGTCTCCTTCTCGGCGGGCAGCACCAGCCGATAGGGGTCGGCCGCCTCCTTGAGCTGCCCGGCCGCGACCGCCATCACGGGGTCGGCGCCGCGGCGGGGCTCCAGCCGCAGCACCACGGTGCCGCGCCGGCCGGGCGCGAGTGTGACCGCAGCGATCGCCGCGTACGGAATGACGCGGGCGCCGAGCTCGGCCATGAGTTTGGGGGCCTTGCCCGGGTCGGGGGCGATGGTCAGCGACTGCGTCCCGAACATCCAGGTGCAACCCCGGCCCGCCAGAACATCCTCCACGCCTTCCAGACTAGGCCGATTCGGCGCTCCCGGCACGCCCGGTCACGATCATTCACCGTGGACCGCCCGCCCAATCGATCGAGGCTCGGTCACACGGTGGCGTGGCCGCGGACGAGCCGTCCCACCTCGGCGCGCAGGTGCACGAAGTCGGAGTGTTCACGGGTGGTGATCTGGTCGCGCGGCGTCGGGAGGTCGACCTTCAGGTCGCCCACCACGTGCGCGGGGGCCTTCGACAGGACCACCACGCGGTCGCCCACGTAGACGCTCTCGTCGATGTCGTGGGTGATGAGCACGATCGTCATCCGGTGGTGGCCGCGCACCTTGAGGACGAGGTCCTCCAGGTCTTCCCTGGTCTGCGCGTCGACCGAGCCGAACGGCTCGTCCATGAGCATCAGCGTCGGCCGGTACGCCAGCGCCCGCGCGATCGCCACCCGCTGCTGCATGCCGCCCGAGAGCTGGAACGGGTATTTGCGGCCCGCGTTCTCCAGCCCCACCGACTCGAGGGCCTCCTGGGCGGCCTCGCGGCGCTGCTGCTTGTCCAGGTTCCGGCGGCGCAGCGGCAGCGCGACGTTGTCGGCGACCGACATCCACGGGAACAGCGAGCGGCTGTAGTCCTGGAAGACCACGGCGAGGTTGTCGGGCGTCTGGCGGACCAGGTCGCCCTCGACCTTGACCTGCCCGCCGGTCGGCGTGATCAGGCCGGCGATGGAACGCAGCAGCGTCGACTTCCCGCACCCCGACGGGCCGACGATGCAGAGCAGCTCGCCCGCGGCGACGCTCAGGTTGAGTCCTTCGATGGCGTGGTGCGCGTTGGGAGTACCGCCGCCGTACACGTGGGAAAGGTTTTCTATCTCGAGCAAGGGAATTCCTCGGGGGGCGAGACCGCGGACAGCGGGGCGACTCTTTCGAAGCCGCAATTGACTCTAGCGGAGCGGTAATTGCCAGGCATGTCAGTCATGGAAACCTATTCAGGGCGCGATCTTACTCTTGCACGTTGACGCCTGCCATGGGAGCCACAGCCTCATACGCTCCACGACTCCCTTTCGTTCAGCGCCCGCACATCCGCATCGGAGATGCGTCGCTGGGCGGCCGCCATGGCCGACAGCTCCGCCTCGGTCAGCACCTCGCCGATCTCGGTGAAGCCGTCGGGCGCGCGCTCGGTCACCAGTCTGATCGTCTCTTCGACGGGCAGCGCCCGGTGCGCGAGGACCAGCGCCGACGTGGGCGGGCGCCGCTCCTCCTCGTACGCCGCCAGCGCCAGGACCGGGTCGTCGTACGTCGCCAGGCAGCGGGCCAGCACCCGGGCGTCGAGCACGGCCTGCGAGCCGCCGTTGGAACCGATGGGGTACATCGGGTGGGCGGCGTCGCCGAGCAGGGTCACCCTGCCCTCGCCCCACTGGGGCAGCGGTTCGCGGTCGACCATCGGATATTCGAGTATGCGCGGCGTGGCGCGGAGCAGGGCCGGGATGTCGGCGGGCGCGTACTTCCAGGACGCGAAATGCGCGGCCACCTCCGGCAGCTTCCCCTCGCGGGACCAGTCGGCTTCCGCCACCGTCCCGGGTTCGGCCACTTTCGCCTCGGCCACCCAGTTGATCAGCCGTGGATTACCGGCCGAGATGTGATAAGTCACGAATTTTCCGGCCAGATTGGAGCCGCCGACCAGCACCGTCGCTCCGTCCAGGATCGGCTCGGCCTCCACCACTCCGCGCCACATCCTGATCCCGGCCCACAGCAGCGGATCGCCGGACGGCCGCAGCCTGGCGCGCACCGCCGACTGCACGCCGTCGGCGCCGACCAGCACGTCCACCCGCTCACGCAGCACCCGTCCGCCCTGCCGGAGGGTGACGAGCACGCCGTCGCCGTCGTGCGCGAAGTCCTCGAACCTGACCCCTGTGCGCACCGGCCCGACCCGCTCCTCGACCGCCGCGAGCAACGCCATCTGAAGCTCTCCCCGGTGGACGCTGTACTGGGGCCACCGGTAGCCGGCCGCCCGGCCCCGGGGCAGGGCCAGGATGACGTTGCCGTGCCGGTCGGCGAACGTCATGAAGCTCGTCTCCATGCCCAGCTCGGCCAGCGGGCCGCCGAGCCCCAGCTCCGTCAGCTCGCGTACGGCGTGGGGCTGCAGGTTGATGCCCACCCCGAGCGGGCGCAGCGTGCCGGCGGCCTCCACGACCACGCAGTCCAGCCCGGCCGCGTGCAGGCTCAGGGCCGCGCTGAGCCCGCCGATGCCGCCGCCCACGATCATCGTCCGCACGGGAGGCACCCTAACCCACCAGCTCGCGGGCGGCGTGGTGCCAGGAGAGCACGCGCCGCTCGACGATCAGGAACACCTCGTTGAGCAGGTAGCCCAGCACGCCGAGCAGCACGATCCCGGCCCACATGGCGGGCAGGTCGAAGGTCGAGTACGCGTCGGTGAGCTGGAAGCCGATGCCGTTCGTGGTGCCAGGCAGCAGCTCGGAGAAGACCATGACGATCAGCGAGAGCGACAGGGCCAGCCGCAACCCCGCGAACATCTTGGGCAGCGCCGAGGGCAGGATCACCCGGAAGAGCCGCTCGGCCCGCGACAGCCGGAACACCTGACCCGTCTCCAGGTGCAGCGGCTCGACCGAGCGAGCCCCGTCGGCGGTGTTGAGCAGCACCGGCCACACGATGCTGAACATGATGAACGCGACCTGCATCCGCAGCCCGAACCCGAACACCACGAGGAAGACGGTCACCAGCGCCGGCGGCGGAATGGCGCGCAGGAACTGCAGCACGCCGTCGAGATAGTCGTAGACCCGCGCCGACAGCCCCACCGCCAGCCCGAGCACGACCCCGCCCAGCGCGCCTCCCGCGAACCCGAGCGCCATCCGGCCCAGGCTCGGCAGGATGTTCCCGACGGCGGCGTCGGTCAGGAACAGCGTGGCGGGCGGGCCGGAGAACCACATGGCGTGCATCCTGGCCACGATCGTGCTCGGCGGCGGGAAGAACGGGTCGCCCGCCAGCCGCGTGCCCACCTCCCAGACCAGGACGAGCACGAGCAGCACCAGCGCACGGAACGCGGCCGTCCGCATGCCCCGGCCCCTCATGACGGCTCGCCGAGCCGGGCGTGGTGCCACCGGAAGGCCCGTCGTTCCGCGGCCACCAGCAGCGCGTTCACCACGACCCCGAACAGGCCCACCCAGAACACCCCGGCCAGGATGTCGGCCATCCTGGCGGGCACGGCGATGCCGGCGAAGAAGATGAACACCCCGATGCCCTCCCCGCGCCCCGCCACGATCTCGGTGCTGACGGTCAGGATGAGCGCCACCCCGGCCGCCAGGCGCACGCCCGTGGCGATGAACGGCGCCGACGACGGCAGCGAGACGCGCAGCAGCACTGACGGCGGCCCGAAGCCGTAGGACCGCAGCGACTCCTTGGCCAGGGGGTCGACGCCACGCAGGCCGTACATCGTGTTGTAGAGGATGGGCCACAGCGAGGCGTAGACCACCAGCGTGACGCGATGTTGCAGCCCCGTGCCGATCACCAGGGCCACCAGCGGGATCAGCGCCACGGACGGGATCGGCCGCAGGAACTCCACCACCGAGCGCGTGGCCGCGTCGATGAGCGGCACGCTGCCGAGCAGCAGGCCGAGCGGCACCGCGAGCACCGCCGCGACGCACAGCCCGATGGTCCAGGCGAGCAGGCTCGTCAGGGCGTGCGCGCGGAAGGCCGGGTCGGCCAGCAGCGCGAGCGCCCGTCCGACGATCTCCGTGGCGGGCGGCAGGAACTCGGGATCGGCCAGCCCGGTCCTGCTGACCAGCTCGATCAGGGCGGCGAAGGCGAGCGCCCCGGCCGCCCGGCGCGACCAGCGGGTGGCCGGTGACGCCGGACGGGCACGGGACAGGGACTGAGCGCTCACCCGGAGGTGGTGGCCGACATCAGCGACTTGACGTCGATGGCCTTCGTCAGCCACTTGGCCTCCAGCATCCAGTCGGCCACTCGCTGGAGGCGGACCGGGTTGTCGTTGCTGGAGAAGTAGGGGAAGGTCACGGTGGCGGCGGTGGCCGCGTCGATCTGGGTGAAGTTCGGCAGCACCTTGGCCACCACCTCGCGGTTGTTCTCCATGAGCTTGGCCGCGTTGTGGATGGCGCGCTGGAAGGCCGCCGCGACCTTCGGGTTCTTGTCGTACCACTCCTGGGTGCTGACGTAGCCGGAGATGGGGAACTCGGCGGCGGGACCTGACGCCGGGTCGAGGATCTTGCGGGCCCCCATGGTGGAGGTGGCGGCCGTGACCATGGGCTCGCCGAGGTAGGCGGCGTCGATCTGGCCGCCCTTCCAGGAGGGCATGATGTTCTGGAAGGTCACCTGGACGTACTTGATGGTGGCCGGGTCGACGTTGTTGGCCTTGAGCACCTGGGCGAGGGCCAGCTCCTGGAAGTTGTGCAGGACGTTCACGTTGATCGTCTTGCCCTCCAGGTCCTTCGGGGTCTTGATGGGCGAGTCGGGCAGGGCCATGACGCTCAGCGAGTCGGGGGCCGCGCGAGAGCCCTCGGCCAGGATGCGCAGTTTCAGCGCCTGCTTGTCGTGCGCGGCGAACATCGACACGTAGTTGCCGAACATCGCGTCGATCTCGCCCTTCACCAGCATGGGGATGGCCTCTGGCGCGGCCTGGACGACTTGCGGGGTCACCTCCAGGCCCTCTTTCTCGAAGAGCCCTTGGTCGATGGCGACATAGATGGCGGCACTGTCGATGGCCGGAAGCGTGGCGATCTTCAGTTGGGTCTTCTCCAGGCCGCCCGCGGCGAGGGCGGACGGTGGTGCGCTGGCCGACGGGCTCGCGCCCGTACTGCATGCCACAGCGCCGAGTGTCAAAGCGAACCCGATGATGGCGGCTCTGGCGGAACGGCCAAGCCTCATGTCAGGGACTCCCTTCGGGTGGAGCCAGGGGGGAACCGGGCGGCTTCTGCTCCCGGGGACTGTATGCCTGACGCAACAACAGGGATAGACCGTAGCACCAAATTGCCGGTCATTAACGCGAACATGACACTTGTGGTTGCAATGTCCGTTTAGCGCTATAGGGTGAAAATTTGACGACCTCGAAAGACGCGAATGTATGTCCGTTTTGGTGAAGGAGGTGGCAAGCGGGGCGGCTGTTACGGATGTTGCCACACTTCTGATCTTTTCTACGAGTCAGGCCCGGGGCTCGTGGAACGATCCCGCACTCCTGTTTCCCCTGATAGAAGGCCGTCTACCGATTCTGCCGTATTTTCTGGACATCTAGGCATAAACACCTCATCGGGGCACTAGTAGTGGTTGGCCCTTGCCCACCTGTGTGCTCAAATGGCGCTTATCTGGACGCACATATTGGCTCCTACCTGCAATACCTGCATCGTCCCCGAGAATTCCCCCTCAAGGTCGAGAGGTTGCGAAGGCAAGTGAGAACGCAGAGCGCTGATGCTTCCGCTGACCGCGAGCCGCACGGCCACCAGAAGCGACGGTCGTCCAAACCGTCCTCGAAGAGGTTCGGATTGGGCAACTGGCACGTGCGGTCACGCCTCATCGCGCTGATCGTCGTTCCCACGGCCGTCGCCGTGGGCCTGGGCGGGCTGAGCGTCGTGACCTCACTCAGCGACGCCCGCACGTACCAGACGCTCAGGGAGGTCGCCGAGCTCAGCCAGCAGCTCGGAGCGGTGACGCACGAGCTGTCCTTCGAACGCGACGAGACCGCCCTCTACATCGCCCAAGGCCGGCCGGAGGCCCGCGAGGCCCAGTTACGCACCACCTACAGCAACGTCAACGGCCTCATCGACGAGGCCAAACAGCAGGCGCTGGCCCTCTCGGAGACCCACGCCGAGGGCGTGCGCCCGGTGCTGCGGCGGCTGGAGGAGATCCCGACGCTGCGCGAGACGGCCGTCAACGGCAAGATCCAGCCGCTGCCGATGATCCGGAAGTACTCCGAGATCATCGCGGCGCTGCTGCAGTTCCACGACCAGGTGGGCCAGGTCGCGGTGGACGACGAGGTGGCCGACAGCGCCGGCTCGATGGCCGCCATCGCCCGGGCCAAGGAGCAGGCGTCCAAGCAGCGTGGCATCCTGGCCAGCGCGCTGGACAAGAAGGGTTTCGACAGCGGCGAACTCGACGCGCTCACCGACGCCAAGTCGCGTGAGGAGAGCGAGGAGACGCTGTTCGCCACCCTGGCCAACCTCGACCAACTCGAGCTCTACCGCAACACCGTCGTGGGCCGCGACGTGGACCAGACCGACCTGTTCCGGCTGCGGGCCATGGCGCAGTCGGCCGAGGGCAAGGAGCTGAGCATCGGGACCCGCCCCGATCGGGACGTGGCCACCTGGTTCGACGTCAGCACCGGCAAGATCGACGCGCTGCGCAGCGTGGAGAAGGAGCTGTCGTCCTCGGTCATCCTGCGCGCCCGCGGCCTGGAGGAGGGGGCCAACCGTTCGGCGATGATCTCCGGCGGGCTGATCCTGCTCCTGCTCGTCGTGGTCATCGCGATCATCTCGCTCATCGCCCGTTCGCTCATCAGGCCGCTGCGCCGGCTGCGCCGCGAGGCGCTCGACATCGCGGGGCAGCGCCTGCCGGAGACCGTGCAGCAACTGCGTGACAGCGGTGACGGCACGGTCGGCCCCGTCGTCCCGATCGGCGTGGACACGCACGACGAGATCGGTGAGGTGGCGCGGGCCTTCGATGAGGTGCATCGTGAGGCGGTGCGGTTGGCGGGTGAGGAGTCGCGGTTGCGGAGCAATGTGAACGCGATGTTCGTGAACTTGTCGCGGCGTAGTCAGACGTTGGTGGAGCGGCAGATCACGTTGATCGATGGTCTGGAGCAGGGTGAGCAGGATGAGCAGCGGTTGGGGAACCTGTTCAAGCTGGATCATCTGGCGACGCGTATGCGTCGTAACAGTGAGAACCTGTTGGTGCTGGCGGGTCAGGATCCGCCTCGGCGCTGGAGTCAGCCGGTCAAGCTGGTCGACGTCGCCCGTGCCTCTCTGTCGGAGGTCGAGAACTACGAGCGCGTCGTGCTCCAGGTGCCCGACGGGGTGTCGGTGGCCGGTCAGGCCGTCAACGACGTCATCCACCTGCTCGCCGAGCTGGTCGAGAACGCCCTGTCGTTCTCGCCGCGCGAGACCAGGGTGACGGTCTCGGGCAGCAGGATCGACGGCGGCGGCGTGATGTTGTCGATCACCGACTCCGGCATCGGGATGACCGCCGAGGAGCTGGTCCAGGCCAACGAGCGGCTGACCGACGCGCCGAGCGTGGACGTGTCGGTGTCGCGGCGCATGGGCCTGTTCGTGGTCGCCAGGCTGGCGCACCGGCACGGCATCCGGGTGCAACTACGCCCGCACAGCTCCGGCGGCCTGACCGCCATGGTGCTGATCCCCGAGAACATGCTCGGCGCCCAGGCGCCCGACTTCTCCGGGATGCCGTCCTTCTCCGGCAACCAGCCGCCCTCCTTCGCCGGCGGCAACCAGCCGCCCGCCCTGGCGGGCGCGGCGGCCGGCGGGCACGGGGACGAGCCGTACTCGGGGCCGCACCCCGCGCCGCTCACCGACTGGCCGCAGCCGACGTTCCAGATGGGCCCCGGCCACCCGTCGTTCCCCTCGAACCCCGACGCGGGCGGCAACTGGCCCCCGCCCTCCTGGCAGTCCGACCCGCCGCCCGCGTGGCCGGCCGAGCCGCGTGGCGGGGCCTTCGAGAGCGGCGACGTCTGGACGCCGACCCGCGGCTCGTCCTGGAACGGCGACCGCGGCCTGCCCAGACGACCCGTGACCCAGCCGCCGCCCGGGGGCTGGAGCCAGGACACCAATCCGCCGCAGCGGCCGGGGTTCGAGTTCCCCGAGTCCGACTCCGGCGCCACGGGCCCCATGCCGGCGGTGCCGCCCGCGTCCGCCGGCGACGACTACCTGCCGATCTTCGCCGCCGTCGAGTCGGCCTGGTTCGGGCGCGACGCCAACGGTGCGAGCTGGGGCTCTTCCAAGGCCGACGCGGGCTGGAGCGCGGCGGAGGCGGCGGTGGAGCCGGTACGTGACGGTGCGACGGCGGCGGGGCTGCCCAAGCGGGTGCCGAAGGCGAACCTGGTGCCCGGCTCCGCCGACACCGCCGCCTCGCCGAAGGGCGTCTCGCCGATGCCGTCGGTGTCACCCGACCGGGTGCGCAACCGGCTCTCCAGCTTCCAGCAGGGCTTCAGGGCGGCGCGCGACGACATCAGCGAGGGCAAGGCGTTCCCCTCTGGCCCGAGGGACAACGAAAGGGAGGAGGGCGCATGAAGGACCTGAGCCACGCGGCACGCGGGGTGGACTGGCTGATCACCGACTTCGTCAGTACGGTCCCGGGGGTCGCGCACGCGGTGGTCGTGTCGTCTGACGGTTTGCCGTTGGCGGCGTCGGCGGGTTTTCCGGCTGATCGGGCTGATCAGTTGGCTGCGATTGCGTCGGGGTTGGTTTCGTTGACGCAGGGTGCGGCGCGGGTGTTCGAGGGTGGTGCGGTCAATCAGACGATTGTGGAGATGCAGCGTGGGCTGATGCTGATCATGTCGGTCAGTGATGGTTCGTGCTTGGCGGTGCTGGCGGCTCCGGACTGTGACATGGGTCTGGTGGCGTATCAGATGACGCTGATGGTCGATCGCGCCGGTCAGGTGCTGACTCCGGCTGTGCGTGCCGAGCTGCGCGCCAGCCAGACCAGGTGATGTAAGTGTCGGACCCCAGATGGAACAGCGGCGGTTGGGCTCCCCCACCTCAGTCTGAGCCTCACCCTCAGCCCCAACCCCAGTCGCGGCTGACTCCCGACCCCGCTTCGCCCGTCCGCCCGTACGCGGTGACAGGTGGACGGACGGCGCCACGGGTCAAACTGGCGATGGAGGCCCTGGTGTCCTCGGCGACGGCCGAGCAGCGGGAGTTCTCCCACATCACACCGGAGTACCAGGCGATCAGCCAACTGTGCCGGCAGGTCCGGTCCGTGGCGGAGGTGTCGGCGCTGCTGCGGATCCCGCTCGGCGTGGTGCGCGTGCTGATCGCGGACATGGCCGCCGAAGGTCTGGTTCGGGTGCACCAGCCCCAACTGGACGCCGGAAGGCCGGACGTAAATCTGCTCGAAAGGGTGCTAAGTGGACTTCGCAGGCTCTAGCCCCGGTCTCACCTCGACCAAGATTGTCGTGGCCGGTGGTTTCGGGGTGGGCAAGACGACGTTCGTCGGGGCGGTGTCGGAGATCATGCCGTTGACGACGGAGGCGGTGATGACCGATGCGTCGGCGGGGATCGATGATCTGGGGATGACGCCGTTGAAGTCGACCACGACTGTGGCGATGGACTTCGGCCGGGTGTCGCTGGATCGTGATCTGATCTTGTATTTGTTCGGGACTCCTGGTCAGCATCGGTTCTGGTTCATGTGGGACGACCTGGTGCGGGGTGCCATCGGCGCGGTCGTGCTGGTCGACACCCGCCGTCTGGCCGACAGTTTCCCCGCCATCGACTACTTCGAAGAGGCCCAGCTCCCGTTCGTCGTGGGCGTCAACGGCTGGGACGGCCAATATCCCCACAGCGACGCCGAGGTGCGCGACGCCCTCACCCTGGCCCCCCACATCCCCTTGGTACGGCTGGACGCCCGCTCCAAGGACTCCGTCAAAGGCGCGCTGATCAACCTCGTCGAGCACGCGCTCTCGGTGCGGATGGCCGTGCCCGGCTGGGGCGGCTGACCGCGCCGGGGCCGCGGGCGCTCGTTGACGCGCGGCCGATCGCCTGATCACAATGGCTCCCGCCGAACCTTCGCAGGAGCACCATGTCCCGTGGCCGCACCGCATGAACGTGAGGAACCCGATCACCGGGCAGACCGACCGGTCGCTCGCCCCGATCCCGGCCGACCGGCTGGCCGCCGTCGCCGCCGGGCTGCGCGAGCGGGCCCCCGCCTGGCTCGACGCCGACCGGGGCGCGGTCCTGTCCCGCTTCGGCGCCGCGCTGGCCGAGGACGACGACCTCCTCGCCGCCCTGGTGGCCGACACCGGCAGGGTGGCCGAGTCGCTGCTGGAGCGCCGGCTCGTGGCCGGGCTCATCGACCGATGGGTACGCCAGGCGCCCGCACTCCTCGCCCCGCCCGCCGAACGTCCCGCCTCCCTGCCCGGCGTCTTCGTGGCGGGCGACGCGGTGCCGTACGAGCTGGTCGGGGTGATCAGCCCGTTCAACCTGCCGCTCCTGCTCGGCCTCATCGACGCCGTCCCCGCGCTGGCGGCCGGGTGCGCGGTGCTGGTCAAGCCGAGCGAGGTGACGCCGCGCTTTATCGAGCCGCTGATGAGGCTGGTCCCCGCCGAACTGCCGCTCGGGGTCGTCGAGGGCGACGGCGAGACCGGGGCCGCGCTCGTCGGCCTGGTGGACGCCGTGGTCTTCACCGGCGGCGTCGAGACCGGCCGCCGGGTGGCGCGCGCCGCGGCCGACGCGTTCGTGCCGGCGTTCCTGGAGCTGGGCGGCAAGGACCCGGCGATCGTGCTGGCCGGGGCCGACCTCGACCGGGCCGCCGCGGCCGTCCTGTGGGGCGGCACCGCCAACGCCGGTCAGTCCTGCCAGTCCATCGAGCGCGTCTACGTGGCCCGCGAGGCGCACGACGAGTTCCTCGCGCGGCTGGTGGCCAAGGCCGGGCAGGTGGGCCTGACCTGCGAGGGCGGCCCGATCGGCCCGCTCATCCGGCCGGGCCTGGACGACGTCGTCGCCGCCCACCTCGCCGACGCCGTCGCGAAGGGGGCCGTCGTGCACACCGGCGGCCGGATCGAACGGCACGGCGGCGGCCGCTGGTGCCGCCCGACCGTGCTGTCCGGGGCCGACCACACGATGCTGGTGATGACGGAGGAGACGTTCGGCCCGGTGCTGCCGGTCATGGCAGTGGACGGCCCGGACGAGGCGGTCGCGCTGGCCAACGACTCCGCGTACGGGCTGTCGGCCGCCGTCTTCGCCGCCACGGAGGAGCGGGCGCTGGCCGTCGCCGCCCGCCTGCGGGTCGGCGCGGTCAGCGTCAACGACGCCGCGCTGACCGCGCTCGTCCACGAGGGCGAGAAGAACTCCTTCCGCCTGTCCGGGCTCGGCGGCTCCCGCATGGGCACGGCCTCCATCGGCCGGTTCCTGCGCCGCCGGGCGTTCCTGGTCAACCGATCCGACGCCGCCGACCCGTGGTGGCACACGACGAAGGAGTAGCCCGGATGGGACTTCGCGCCGACATGCCGGTGCTGGCCAGGCACGAGGGGGAGTGGGAGGGCGAATACCTGCACCTCGGCCCGGGCGGCGACCTGCTCGACCGCCACCGGGTACGGATGACCTGCGCGATCCTCGGCGACGCCGCCTACCACCAGACCAACCGCTACACCTGGGACGACGGGCGCGAGGAGGTGCACGAGTTCCCCGGCGTCTACCTCGGCGGCGGCCGCTGCGCCTTCGACACCGAGCGGCTCAAGGGCGAGTTCTGGGAGGTCGACGCCGGCACGATCTACCTGACCTGGCGGTACAAGGGGCAGGACCTGCGGCTGTTCGAGCTGATCGTGCTCAGCGACGACGGCCGCTCGCGCAGCCGGGTCTGGCAGTGGCTCAGAGACGGGGTGTGCGTGCGGCGTACGCTGATCGACGAGCGGCGGGTGGGCTGAGTGACCGCCTGGACCGCGCTGGCCCTGCAGATCGAGACCAGGGCCGTCACCTCGCGGGCCGAGATCATGCCGGCCGTGGAGCGGGTGGCCGCCCGGGTCGGGGCCTCCAAGGCATGGCTCGGGCCCGAGCTGCGTCTGGTGGTGCTGCCGGAGTACGTCCTGACCGGCTTCCCCCTGCGGGAGGGGCTGGCCGAGTGGCGCGAACGGGCGGCGCTCGACCCCGACGGGCCCGAACACCGGGCGCTGGCCGCGGTCGCCGCCGAGCACGGCGTGTTCCTGTGTGTCAACGCGTACGAGCGGGATCCGCACTTCCCCGACCTGTTCTTCCAGGCGTCGGTCATCCTCTCGCCGGCGGGTTCGGTCGTGCTGCGCTACCGCAGGCTGCACTCCCTGTTCTCGCCCACCCCGTACGACGTGTGGGAGCGCTACCTGGAGCTCTACGGGATCGACGGCGTGCTGCCGGTGGCGCGTACGGAGATCGGGAACCTCGCGGTGGTGGCCTCGGAGGAGATCCTGGTGCCCGAGCTGGCCCGCGCGCTGGCCCTGCGGGGCGCCGAGGTGCTGTGCAACCCCACCTCGGAGGCGTCGTCCCCGGCGCTCACACCCAAGGCGATCGCGCGGCGGGCGCGGGCGGTGGAGAACCTGGCGTACGTGGTCTCGGCCAACACCGGCGGACTGTCCGGCACGGCGATCCCGGGCGACTCCACGAACGGCGGCTCTGAGCTGATCGACCACGAGGGACGGGTGCTGGCCCAGGCCGGTCCAGGGGAGTCGCTGGTCGCCGCCGCCGAGCTGGACCTCGCCGCCCTGCGCCGCGCCCGCCTGCGCCCCGGCATGGGCAACCACCTCAGCCGGGTCAAGACGGGGCTGTGGGCGCAGGAGTACGCCCGCCACGACGTCGAGCGCCCGGCGGCCGGCGTACCCGATCGCGCCTGGTTGCGGGCGCGGCAGCAGGACGCCATCGACCGCCTGCACGGCTGACCAGCGCCGAGGGTCAGCCGTCGGCGGTGCGCGCACTGGTGTGCCAGCCGAGCACCGCCCGCTCCACCCGCAGGAACGCCGCGTTGAGCACGATCCCCAGCAGCCCCAGCAGCACGATGCCCGCCCACATGGCCGGGATGTCGAACTGGCTCTGCGCCTCCAGCATGCGGTGCCCGATGCCCTCGCTGCTCCCGACCAGCTCCGAGATGATCATCATGATCAGCGCCAGCGACACGCTCAGCCGCAGGCCCGCGAAGATCTTCGGGGCGGCGGCGGGCAGGATCACGCGGGTGAGCCGCTGCCAAGGGCTGAGGCGGTAGACGGTGCCGGTCTCGATGTACTGGCGGTCGACGTGCCTGGCCCCGTCCATGGAGTTGATCAGCACCGGCCAGATGACGCCGTACACGATCGAGGCCAGCTCCATCGGCGTGCCGATCTTGAACAGCACCAGGAAGACCGGCAGCAACGTGGCGGGCGGCACCGAGCGGCCGAAGTGCAGCAGCGGCTCCGCCAGCCCCGACAGCCAGTACGACCGCCCCAGCGCCACCCCCGCCAGCACCCCCGCCGCGCACGCCATCGCCCACCCCGCGAACAGCCGGCCCAGGCTGGGCAGCACGTCCGCGACGGCCTCGTCGGTCAGGAACGCCTGCGAGAGCGGCCCCGAGAACCACAGCTCGTGCAGCCGCACCACGATCAGCGACGGCGGCGGGAAGTACGCGGCCCGCGCCGACCGCGTGGCCAGCTCCCAGACGATCACCGCCACGGGCGGCAGCCAGTACCACGCCAGCCGCCGCGCCACCTCGCCCGCCCGGTACCCGCCCCGCCGCACCACGCTCACGCCGCGCCTCCCGTACGGGCGTGGTGCCACCGGAACACCCGCCGCTCGGCGACCGTGAACAGCAGGTTGGCCGCCAGCCCGATGAACCCGGCCCACACGGTCGCCGCGAGCATGCGGTCGAGCCGGTTCGCGCTGCCCGCCAGCGACAGGAACGCCCCGATCCCGCCCCCGCCGGGCGCCAGCAGTTCCACGCTCACCGCCACGATCAGCGTGACCGACACCGCGATCCGCACCCCGGTGGCGATGAACGGCGCCGCGCTCGGCAGGCTCACCCGCAGCACGACCGACAGCGGGCCGAAACCGAAGCCGCGCAGCGTCTCCTTGGCCAGCGGGTCGACGTCGCCGAGCCCGTACATCGTGTTGATCAGCAGCGGCCACGAGCACGTGTAGACGACCAGCGCGACCTTGGCGTCCTGCCCGGCGGGGAAGAGGAACACCGCCAGCGGGATCAGCGACACCGACGGGATCGGCCGCAGGAACTCCACCAGCGGCCGGGCCGACCGTTCCATGAACGGCACCGTCCCGAGCAGCAGCCCGGCCGGCACGGCCACCGCGACCGCGATCGCCAGCCCGGTCGCGCAGGCCGTCAGCGTGGCCAGCACGTCCGCGCGGAAACCGGCGTCGAGCGGCAGCCCGGCCGCCGTGGCGAGCACGTGCGAGGCGTACGGCAGGAAGCCGGGCAGCAGCCCGGCCCGCCCCGCCAGCTCGGCGACGGCGAGGAACCCCACGACCCCGATCACCCCGAGCGTCCCCCGCCCGGGCACGCGGCGGGTCACCCGCCGCCGTCCGGCCGCCGGCTCGGCGACCAGCTCCTGCCCGGTCATCCGCCGAGCGTCGCGAAGAGCCGCGCCACGTCCACCTTCGCCTTGAGGTAGCCGTAGCCGTGCAGCAGGTCGGCCAGCCTCTGCACGCTCGCCCTGTCGGCCTCCATCGAGAACCGGCCGAGCGTCATCGCCGCCGCCGCGTCCGCCGGGATCTGCGTGTACGTCGGCACGACCGCGTCGATGGCCTTCCTGTCCTCGCCCGCGATCTTCTGGGCCTTGGCCAGCGCGCGGTGGAAGGCGGCGGCCGTCTTCGGGTTCCCGGTCAGCCAGTCCTCGGAGACGCCCCACCCGTCGATCGGCACCCCGGCCGTGACGCCGTCGGTCGTGTCGATGACCTGTGTGGCGCCGCTCTTCTTGGCCGCCGTCAGGAACGGCTCCACCAGCCAGGCCGCGTCCACCTGGCCCGAGGACAGCGCGCCGAGCTGGTCGGCGAACTGCACCGGCACGTACTTGACGTCGTCCGGCTTGAGCCCGGCCGCCTGGAGGTGGGCGTTGGTGAGCGTCTGCCCGAGGGCCTGGAGCACGTTGACCGCGATCGTCCGGCCCTTGAGGTCGGCCGCGGTCCTGATCGGCGAGCCCTTGGCCACGACGACGCCGGCCACGTTCGGGGCGGCCTCCTGGCTGTGCTGGAACAGCTTGAGCCGCGCCGCGCCCGAGTCGTTGATCGCCATCAGGGACACGTAGCTGGTGAGGAAGGCGTCCATGCTGCCGTTGAGGATCTTCGGCATGACCGCCTGCGGGGCCTGGATGATCTCCGTCTTGACGATCAGGCCCTCTTCCTTGAAGAAGCCGCGCTGCTCGGCGATGAACAGCGGCGCCGACGACGGCACCGGCACCACGCCGACCAGGAGCTGGGTCTTCTCCAGCCCGCCTGACGACGTGGCGCCGGTCTGCTGCCCGCCGCCCGCCCCTCCCGCGCCTCCGCACGCGCTGAGTGTCAGCGCGACCGCCATACCCGCGACTACGATCCTGGCCAGCTTCATCGCCACTGCCTTTCTTGGCCGGTCATCAGGTGAGGGAGGCTGGGGGAGAGGTCAGCGGCGCACGGCCTCGATGAGGTTCGCGCCGGAGCCGAGTTCGACGACCTCGGTGAGCGCGAGCCCGGCCCGGCCGAGCAGGGCCGCGTACTCGTCGTGGCTGCGCTCGGTGCCGCCGTTGAAAATCGCCAGCATCCGCATGTCGATGTCCTTACCCAGGTGCGGCTCCTCGCTGTCAGGGAGCACGACTTCCAGGAGCAGGACGCGCCCGTCGGGGTTCATGGCGTCGCGGACGTTGCCGAGGATCTTGAGCGCGTCCTCGTCGTCCCAGTTGTGCAGGACGCTGGCCAGCAGGTAGACGTCGCCGCCGGTGGGCACCCCGGCGAAGAAGTCGCCGGCCACGACCTCCGCCCGGTCGGACAGGCCCTCGTCGGCCAGCGTGCGCCTGGCGTGGTCGGCCACGTGCTCCAGGTCGAAGAGGATGCCGCTCATGTGCGGGTTGGCGTGCAGGACGGTGGCCAGGATGTGGCCCTTGCCGCCGGCCACGTCCACCATGGTCGCCCCGGCCGGGAAGCGGTAGCGCTTGGCCAGTCCCTCGGTGAAGGGGATGGCCCTGGCGGTCATGTAGTCGTCGAACAGGCTGCTCGGGCCGGGGTTCGCGGCGAGGTGGCCGTACAGGTGGCCGTAGCGCTTGACGAACGCCGAGCTGCCGTCGCGTACGGTGGCGGGCAGCATGCCCATGGCGTACCAGAAGCTCTCCTCGCCGAGCATGCGGATCGACGAGCGGACCGAGTCGGGCGCGTCGGACCGCAGGGCCGTGCCCTTCTCGGTCAGGTCGTACGCGTCGGGCCCGGCGACCTTGACCACGCCCATGGCGGCCAGCTCACGCAGGACCCGGCGCAGCGAGGGGGCGTGCGCCCCGGCCCGGCCGGCCAGCTCGGCGGTGTCCAGCGGACCGTCCGCGAGGTGGTCGGCCAGGCCCAGCTCGGCCATGGTCAGCAGGGCCGCGAAACGCGAGATGTCGCCCACGGCCCCCCAAAGGAGGTCATCGGAATGCGGCATGTGTCCTTCCAGGGAGGTCAGGGATTGCGGGTGGCGTGCCGATGCCATACGAGCACGCGGCGCTCGGCCAGCACGAACAGGGAGTTGACGACGTAGCCGAGGACGCCGAGCAGCGTGATGGCCGCCCACACCCCCGCGCCGTCGAAACTGCGTTGCGCCTGCAGGAGCTGGTAGCCGATGCCGTCGCTGCCGCCGATCAGCTCGGTGACCACCATGAGGATCAGCGCCAGCGACAGGCTCAGCCGCAGCCCGGCGAAGATCTTCGGCAGGGCGGCGGGCAGGACGACCACCCGCAGGCGCTGTGCCCTGCTCAGGTTGAAGACGGTGGCCGTCTCGATGTAGGTGCGGTCCACCGCCCTGACACCCTCGATCGAGTTGAGCAGCACCGGCCAGATCACGCCGAACACGATCGTCGCGAGCTGCGTGGCCAGGCCGCCCCACGGGGCGGGCAACTGGACCACCACCAGGAACACCGGCAGCAGCAGCGGCGGCGGGATCGAACGGCCGAACTCGATGAGCGGGTCGACGTAGTCGGTCGCCGTACGGGAGCGGCCGAGCAGGACGCCCGCCACGATCCCGATCACCGCCGCCAGGATCCAGCCGCCGAACATGCGGCCGAGGCTCGGCAGGATGTTGTCGATCGCGTCGTCGGTGAGGAACACCTGGCCGGCCGGGCCGGAGAACCACAGCTCGTACATGCGGACCACGATCGTCGTGGGCGGCGGGAAGTCGGTGTCGCCGGCGGCGAGCGCGAGGACCTCCCAGATGGCCAGCACGAACGGGATCACGAGCAGTCTGGTGAGGAGCGTCACGACTCCGTCGCCCCCGTCCGCATGCGGTGCCAGTGGAACAGGCGGCGCTCGCCGGCCAGCAGGACCGCGTTGGCGAGCACGCCGAGGAGCCCGGCCCAGCAGGTGGCCGCCATCATGAGGTCGGTCCTGTTGCCGCTGCCGGCCACGGTCACGTAGACGCCGATCCCGGAGACGCCGCCGGCCAGCAGTTCGGCGCTGACGGCCAGGACGAGCGCGATCCCGGCGGCGATCCTGACGCCCGTCGCCACGAACGGGGCCGCGCTGGGCAGGCTCACCCTGGCCAGCACCGCCAGGGAGCCGAAGCCGAAGCTGCGCAGGGACTCCTTGGCCAGCGGGTCCACGTCGCGCATGCCGTAGAGGGTGTTGATGAGGATCGGCCAGATCGAGGCGTACACGATGACCGAGACCTTCATCAGCTCGTCCACCGGGATCAGCAGGATCGCGAGCGGGATGATCGCCACCGAGGGGATCGGGCGCAGGAACTCCAGCACCGGCCGGATCGCGTGCTCCAGCGGCGTCAGCGCGCCGAGCAGCACGCCCAGCGGGACGGCGACGACGATGGCGAGGAGCAGGCCGAGCGCCCAGTTCGCGAGGGTCGTGCCCACGCCGGTCACGAACTCGGCGTCGGCCGGCAGGCGCACGGCCTCGAACACGATCGTCGAGGGCGTGGGAAAGCTCAGTTCCTCGCCGACGCCGAAGCGGATGAACAGCTCCCCGAGAACGAGGAACCCCGCGGCGCCGGCGGCACCGCGGAGCAGCCGTGCCTTGGTCATCCGCTCGCTGCGGGGGCCGCGATCACGGACTTCACGTCGATCGGGCTCTTGAGGTAGCCGTACTCGAGCATGAGGTCGGCAACCTTCTGCAGGCGGTTGGCGTTCAGCTCGCTGGGGTAGGCGCCCAGGGTGATCACCGAGGCCGTCTTGGCGTCGATCTTCGTGTACTTCGGCAGCGCGGCCTCGATCTCCTTGCGGTCACTGGAGGCGACCTGCTGCGCCTTGGCGATGGCCCGCTGGAAGGCGGCCAGCGTCTTGGGGTACTTCTGCGCCCATTCCTCGGTGGCCATCCAGCCGGCGATGGGCAGGTCGGCCGTCTGCCCGGTCATCGTGTCGGCCAGTTTGCGGAAGCCGTGCTGGCTCTGGTTGGCCGTGATGAACGGCTCGGTGATCCAGCCCGCGTCGGCCTGGCCGCCGACGATCGCGTTGCCCATGTCGGGGAACGGCTTCTCGACGAACTTGACGTCGTCGGCCGTGAGACCGGCCACCTTGAGCTGCGTGGTCACCGCGAGTGTGGCAATGTTGTTCAGGTTGTTCACCAGAATGGTCTTGCCCTTGAGGTCCGCCACCGTCTGAATCGGCGAATCCTTGGGCACCATGATGTTGAACGTGTTCGCCGCGGCCTGGTACATGTCGGCGACCAGCTTGATCTTCTTGCCCTGGCTGACAGCCACGAACGTCGAGACGTAGTTGGTCTGGGAGATGTCCAGGGAGCCGTTCTCGATCTGCGGCAGTGCCGCGGCACCACCGGTGATGATGGTCGGCTGGACCGTCAGACCCTCTTCCTTGAAGTAGCCCTTGGCATTGGCGATATAGAGCGATACGGGGTCGGGAATGGGCAGGGCCCCGACCTTGATGGTGGTTTTCTCCAAGCCCTTGCTGTTGGCTGACGTGGTGGCGGGGTCCTCGGATCCACCGCAACCGGCAAGGGTGAGAGCGACTGTGACGCCGACGACAATGGCGTGACAGCGCAGTTTGCGTGTCATCGGGGGGGTTCTCCTACCAGGGGGGAAGCTTCTGGAGATCGGCACGGGATGCCGGGCGTGAAGCGTACCGGAGGGGAGATCCAAACGGGAGCGCTATGCCTTGTTTATGCACTTTATCTGCTAAATATGACTATCAGCCGCCATTGATGTAAATCTCAGGCCCAAAGTGTGTTTAACGACCGAATGTCCGGATCGGTACGTTGGTTGCGCTCCGTGTCCGGGGGTTTGCCACGTGAACAATGTGCGGCTTGGAACGGTTGAAAACGCCTGAGACGTTGGCCTAACTATGAGGTTTGTGCTCAAATTGGGCCTCGAACTTGCCTGCGATCACTCGTCCATGTGACGAAGCCGCTGAGACCCCCTGCAACAGCCATGGCGAGAGGGTGCCACCAGTGACGACAACGACGACCGGCCCCGGTCGTGGCAGCGCTCCGGACGTGCCGGAACAACCTGCCGTCGGTACGGCGCCACCGGCGGCGCACCCACCCCGGTCGGGCAGCCCGTTCGCGTTGCGTAACTGGCGCGTCCGCACGCGTCTCATCGCCCTCATCGCCATTCCCACGATCGTGGGCGTCATCCTGGGCGGGCTGCGGGTCAGCGACTCGATCAGCAGCGCGCAGCAGTACCAGCTCATCGGCGACGTCGGGAGGCTGGTCACCCAGCTCGGCGAGCTGTCCCGCGACCTCGGCCTCGAACGCGACCTGGCCGCCCGTTACGTCGTCTCCGGCAAGGGCGGCTCCGAGGCGGGCAAGCTCCAGAGCCAGCACGAGATCGTGGACGCCAGCCTCACCCGCACCAGGGCCGCCGCGCGGGCGGCCGAGGCGTCGCTGAGCGACCTGGGCCGCCGGACGCTCGACCGGATCGAGGACCGCCTCGGCCAGCTCCCCTCGCTGCGCGACACGGTCGACAAGTCGCAACTGCCGCCGCTGCCGACGGTGGAGAAGTACTCCGAGGTCATCGCCGACATGCTGCTGCTCTACGACGAGCTCGGCCAGGGCTCCACCGACGAGCAGCTCACCGCCACCGCCGCCGCGCTGCGCTCCATCGCCCGCGCCGAGGAGGAGGCGTCGAAGCAGCGGGCGCTGCTGACGATCGCCCTGGTCCGCGGCTCCTTCGACGAACCGGAGTTCACCGCCTTCCTCGACGCGCGCTCCCGGCGCGAGAGCGACAGGATCGCCTTCGAGGCGGTCGCCACGGCCACCCAGCGGCAGGACTTCGACAACACGGTGGCCAGCCAGCGGATCGGCCGCGCCGAGTT
Source organism: Nonomuraea sp. NPDC051298 (assembly GCF_055586305.1). Taxonomy (NCBI): domain Bacteria; kingdom Bacillati; phylum Actinomycetota; class Actinomycetes; order Streptosporangiales; family Streptosporangiaceae; genus Nonomuraea; species Nonomuraea sp. NPDC051298. Next base: position 109,159 of record NZ_JBVJIM010000004.1, on the reverse strand, counting down.
CTACATCGCCCGCGCCGTGCTGCTCAACAACGAGGGCCAGTCCCTGCGCCGCCTCGACAACTCCACCACCCGCGACGTCGACCGCTGGTTCGAGTCGATCTCCGAGACCGTCGACCGGCACCACCAGATCCAGAAGTCGCTGTCGGAGCAGGTGGCCACGCGCAGCGCCGACGTCGCGAGCGGCGACAGGCAACTGGCCGCCGTCAACATCGGCCTCGTGGCCGTGCTGCTCCTGCTGGTCCTCGCGATCACCGCCCTCATGGCCAGCTCGCTCGTCCGCCCGCTGCGCCGTCTGCGCGGCGACGCCCTGAAGATCGCCGGTCACACGCTGCCCGACCTCGTCCGCCAGCTCCGCAGCACCGACATCGACCCCGACCAGCTACGGGTCCCGCCCATCGAGATCAACTCCAAGGACGAGATCGGTGAGGTGGCGCGGGCCTTCGATGAGGTGCATCGTGAGGCGGTGCGGTTGGCGGGTGAGGAGTCGCGGTTGCGGAGCAATGTGAACGCGATGTTCGTGAACTTGTCGCGGCGTAGTCAGACGTTGGTGGAGCGGCAGATCACGTTGATCGATGGTCTGGAGCAGGGTGAGCAGGATGAGCAGCGGTTGGGGAACCTGTTCAAGCTGGATCATCTGGCGACGCGTATGCGTCGTAACAGTGAGAACCTGCTGGTGCTGGCGGGTCAGGATCCGCCTCGGCGCTGGAGTCAGCCGGTCAAGCTGGTCGACGTCGCCCGTGCCTCTCTGTCGGAGGTCGAGAACTACGAACGCGTCGTCCTGGAGGTGCCCGAAGGCGTCTCCATCGCCGGCCAGGCCGTCAACGACGTCATCCACCTGCTCGCCGAGCTGATCGAGAACGCCCTGTCGTTCTCGCCGCGCGAGACCCGCGTCCCGGTCTCCGGCAGCAGGATCGACGGCGGCGGCATCATGCTGTCCATCAGCGACTCCGGCATCGGCATGACCGCCGAGGAACTGGCCCAGGCCAACGAGCGCCTGGGCGACGCCCCCACCGTGGACGTGTCCGTCTCCCGCCGCATGGGCCTGTTCGTGGTCGCCAGGCTGGCGCACCGGCACGGCGTCCGGGTGCAGTTGCGGCCGCACGGCTCCGGCGGCCTGACCGCCATGGTCCTCATGCCCGAGTCGCTGCTCGGCGCGCAGACCCCCTCGTACGCCGGCGCCGCGCCCGCGGTCTCCAGGGAAGAGGCGTTCCCCACGCCGCAGCCGGCCGCGGCGAGCGCGTGGCCCGCCTCGTCGTACCAGCTCGGCCCCGGGCACCCGTCGTTTCCTTCGTACCCGTCGGAGCCCGTGCCGGCGGGCGGGGGCTGGCCGTCCGCGCCCGCCTTCCCCTCCGTCGAGCCGCCCGCGATCCCCGCGGAGGCCGCCGGCTGGATGTCGGCCGACTCCTCCAACGACGTGTGGGTCCCCTCGCGCGGGTCGATGACCGACGACGGCGGGCTGCCCCAGCGGGACAACGGGCTGCCCCAGCGCGGAGCCGCCGCCGACGAGACCCGGCCCTGGACGCGTACGCCGGAGCCGCCGCCCAACCGCTTCGACTTCCCCGAGACCGAGCTGGCCGCGACCGGCCCGATGCCCGCCGTCATGCCTGCCACCGGCGGCGACGAGTACCTGCCGATCTTCGCCTCGGTGGAGTCGGCCTGGTTCGACCACGGCGCCGAGGCCAACGCCACCTGGGGTTCGGCCAAGGCCGACGCGGGCTGGAGCGCGGCGGAGGCGGTGGTCGAGCCGGTACGTGACGGTGCGACGGCGGCGGGGCTGCCCAAGCGGGTGCCGAAGGCGAACCTGGTGCCCGGCTCCGCCGACACGGTCTCGGCGCCCAAGGGCGTCGCCCCCATGCCGGCGGTCTCCCCTGACCGGGTGCGCAGCCGGCTCTCCAGCTACCAGCAGGGCTTCCGAGCCGCACGCGACGACATCAGCGGGGGCAGGACATACGGGTCCGGCCCCAGGAATGACAGTAGGGAGGAGGGCGCGTGAACGACCTGAGCCACGCGGCACGCGGGGTGGACTGGCTGATCACCGACTTCGTCAGTACGGTCCCGGGGGTCGCGCACGCGGTGGTCGTGTCGTCTGACGGTTTGCCGTTGGCGGCGTCGGCGGGTTTTCCGGCTGATCGGGCTGATCAGTTGGCTGCGATTGCGTCGGGGTTGGTTTCGTTGACGCAGGGTGCGGCGCGGGTGTTCGAGGGTGGTGCGGTCAATCAGACGATTGTGGAGATGCAGCGTGGGCTGATGCTGATCATGTCGGTCAGTGATGGTTCGTGCTTGGCGGTGCTGGCGGCTCCGGACTGTGACATGGGTCTGGTGGCGTATCAGATGACGCTGATGGTCGATCGCGCCGGTCAGGTGCTGACTCCGGCTGTGCGTGCCGAGCTGCGCGCCAGCCAGACCAGGTGATGTAGGTGAGCAACTCGTGGAACACCGGAGGCTGGGACCCCCCGCCGCCGCCCTCCAGCTCCGACCCCGCCTCCCCGGTGCGTCCCTACGCCGTCACGGGCGGGCGTACCGCGCCCAAGCTCAAGCTGGCGATGGAGGCCCTGGTGTCCTCGGCGACGGCCGAGCACCGGGAGTTCTCCCACATCACGCCCGAGTACAAGGCGATCAGCCAGCTCTGCCTGCAGGTCAGATCGGTGGCGGAGGTGTCGGCGCTGTTGCGGATCCCGCTCGGCGTGGCACGGGTTCTCATCGCTGACATGGCGGCCGAGGGCCTGGTTCGGGTGCATCAGCCGCAGCTCGATGCGGGTCGACCTGACGTCAACCTGCTGGAAAGGGTGCTAAGTGGACTTCGCAGGCTCTAGCCCCGGTCTCACCTCGACGAAGATCGTGGTGGCCGGTGGTTTCGGGGTGGGCAAGACGACGTTCGTCGGGGCGGTGTCGGAGATCATGCCGTTGACGACGGAGGCGGTGATGACCGATGCGTCGGCGGGGATCGATGATCTGGGGATGACGCCGTTGAAGTCGACCACGACTGTGGCGATGGACTTCGGCCGGGTGTCGCTGGATCGTGATCTGATCTTGTATTTGTTCGGGACTCCTGGTCAGCATCGGTTCTGGTTCATGTGGGACGACCTGGTGCGGGGTGCCATCGGCGCGGTCGTGCTGGTCGACACCCGCCGTCTGGCCGACAGTTTCCCCGCCATCGACTACTTCGAAGAGGCCCAGCTCCCGTTCGTCGTGGGCGTCAACGGATGGGACGGCCAGTACGCGCACAGCGACGCCGAGGTGCGCGACGCGCTCACCCTCGCCCCGCACATCCCGATGGTGCGCCTCGACGCCCGTTCCAAGGACTCCGTCAAGGGCGCGCTGATCAACCTCGTCGAGCACGCGCTGACGGTGCGGATGGCCGTGCCAGGCTGGAGCGGCTAGCGGAGCGGCTAGTCTGGACTCTTAGACGTACATTCGCTTCGAGGACTGGCCTACCACGTGTTCGAGACGCTATCCGACCGGTTGACATCGGTTTTCTCCTCCCTCCGATCAAAGGGGCGGCTGTCCGATGCCGACATCGACGCCACCACCCGTGAGATCCGCATCGCCCTGCTCGAGGCCGATGTCGCGTTGCCGGTGGTCAAGGCGTTCGTCGCCCAGGTCAAAGAGCGCGCCCGCGGCACCGAGGTGTCCCAGGCGCTGAATCCGGCGCAGCAGGTCGTCAAGATCGTCAACGACGAGCTGATCGGGATCCTCGGCGGCGAGACCCGCAGGCTCCGCTACGCCAAGACGCCGCCGACCGTCATCATGCTGGCGGGCCTGCAGGGCGCGGGCAAGACGACGCTGGCGGGCAAACTGGCCAGGTGGCTGCGCGAGGAGGGCCACACGCCCATGCTCGTCGCGGCCGACCTGCAGCGGCCCAACGCCGTCCAGCAGCTCCAGGTGGTGGGCGAGCGCGCTCAGGTCGCCGTCTACGCGCCGCAGCCCGGCAACGGCGTCGGCGACCCGATCGCGGTCGCCCGCACCTCCATCGACGAGGCCAGGCGCCTGCAGCACGACATCGTCATCATCGACACCGCCGGCCGCCTGGGCATCGACCAGGAGATGATGCGGCAGGCCGCCGACATCCGCGACGCGGTCTCGCCCGACGAGGTCCTGTTCGTGGTCGACGCCATGATCGGCCAGGACGCGGTCACGACGGCGCAGGCGTTCATGGAGGGCGTCGGCTTCGACGGCGTGGTGCTGACCAAGCTCGACGGCGACGCGCGCGGCGGTGCGGCGCTCTCGGTCCGCCACATCACGGGGCGGCCGATCATGTTCGCCTCGACGGGCGAGAAGCTGGAAGACTTCGACGCCTTCCACCCCGACCGGATGGCCTCCCGCATCCTCGACATGGGTGACATCCTCACCCTGATCGAGCAGGCGCAGAAGACGTTCGACGAGGAGCAGGCCGCCAAGATGGCCGGCAAGCTCACCTCGGGCGAGAACTTCACGCTGGAAGACTTCCTCGAGCAGATGATGATGGTCCAGAAGATGGGCCCCATCAAAAACCTGCTCGGCATGATGCCCGGCATGGGGCAGATGCGCGACCAGATCAACTCGATCGACGACCGCGACCTCGACCGCATCGCGGCCATCATCCGCTCGATGACCCCGGCCGAGCGCCAGGACCCCAAGATCATCAACGGCTCCCGCCGGGCCCGCATCGCGGCCGGTTCCGGCGTGACGGTGAGCGCGGTCAGCAACCTGGTCACCCGCTTCTTCGACGCCCAGAAGATGATGAAGCGGATGGCGGGGGGCATGGGCATCCCCGGCATGCCGGGCGGGCGCGCGAAGGCGAGCAAGGCGCAGAAGAAGGCCAAGAAGGGGCGCAGGGTCAGCGGCGACCCGCGCAAGGCGGCGCTGGGCAAGGGCGCCTCCGACGCCGCCGCTCCGGACGAGCCTGCCAAGAAGGGCGGCGGGGCGCTGGGAAACCTGGGGGGCAAGTTGCCTCCGGGGATGGAGTTGCCGCCCGGCTTCGACCCCTCCAAGCTGCGGCTTCCCGGCCAGAAGTAGCCGGTTCGCACGGGAGGCGCGCGGGTCTGTCCGCACGCCTGCCGTGCGGCGTCGTTCGCACGCCTTCCCCGCGGTCGTTCGCGCGCCTGCTCTGCGGCACCGTTCGCACGCCTTCCGCGCGGTCGGCCGTATGCGTGGCCGCGGAGTGGCCGGAGCGTTGCCGGATCTTTGCGTCGTACAGTCGTGACGGGTCGTGGGCAGTGCCGTCGGTCTGGCACAATGACATGTTGGAACATCGTGACCAGGCGGGTGCCCTCTCATCTCCCGCCGATCATGCCTGTCCCTGGAGCGTCACCGCGTCGTGCCCCACTCGGCAAGGTGCCGTTCACCCACGCTCGAATGCAGGAGAGACCACACCCGTGGCAGTCAAGATCAAGCTCAAGCGGCTCGGCATGATCCGCAACGCGCAATACCGCATCGTCATCGCCGACAGCCGCACCAAGCGTGACGGCCGGGCGATCGAGGAGATCGGCCTGTACCACCCGAAGGAAAACCCTTCGCGCATCGAGGTCAACGCTGACCGTGCGGCCTACTGGCTGGGGGTCGGCGCGCAGCCGACCGAGCCGGTGCTCAAGCTGCTCAAGCTCACCGGTGACTGGCAGAAGTTCAAGGGCGAGCCCGCCCCTGCGCCGCTCTTGGTCGCCGAGCCCGCGCCCGACCGGCACGCCCTCTACGAGGCCGCGGCCAAGGAGACGCTGTCCGGTGGCGACACCGGCACGGCCGCCACCACGCCGAAGAAGGCCAAGAAGAAGGAAGAAGCCGAGACCCCCGCCGAGACCCCGGCCGAGGGCGAGGTCTGAGGTGCTCGAGGAGGCTCTCGAGCACCTCGTGAAGGGCATCGTCGAACATCCTGACGATGTCCGGGTCCGCGCCCGCCGCATCCGCAGCGGGCGCGTCCTGGAGGTCCGGGTGCACCCCGAGGACCTGGGTAAGGTCATCGGACGCGGCGGGCGCACCGCCAAGGCGCTGCGCACGGTCGTGAACGCCCTGTCCGACGGGAAGTACGTACGGGTCGATCTGCTCGACCTGCACGAAGCGGTCCGTTAGCGTCAGGTTTGCGCGCCCTCATCGGCTTGGTCCGATGGGGGCGCTTGCGTTGAGAAGAAGGCAGGTTCACGTGCAGTTGGTCGTCGGCCGGATCGGCCGCCCGCACGGGGTACGCGGTGACGTGACCGTGGAGGTGCGCACCGACGATCCCGAGCTGCGCTTCGCCGCCGGGGCCGCGATCGCGACCGACCCCCCTGAGCGGGGGCCGCTCGTCATCGAGGAGCGCCGCTGGCACCGGAGTGTGCTGCTGCTGTCGTTCGAGGGGGTCGCCGACCGCGACGCGGCCGAGGAACTGCGCGGCACCATGCTGGTGATCGACTCGGCCGAGCTGGCGCCGTCCGACGATCCCGACGAGTTCCACGACCACCAGCTCATCGGGCTGGCGGTGGAGACGGTCTCGGGAGAGCCGGTCGGAGAGGTGTCCGACGTGCTCCACCACGGCCAGGATCTCCTCGTCGTGCGCAGGAAGGGTCAGGAGGAGGCGCTGATCCCGTTCGTGCGGGCGCTGGTGCCCGAGGTCGACCTGGAGGCGGGGCGGCTGGTCGTCGATCCGCCCGAAGGGCTGCTGTGATGCGGCTCGACATCATCTCGATCTTCCCAGAATACTTCGCGCCGCTCGGCGTCTCGCTGATCGGCAAGGCGCGGGAGCGCGGCACGCTCGACGTACGCGTGCACCAGTTGCGCGACTGGACCCACGACGTGCACAAGACCGTGGACGACACCCCCTACGGCGGGGGCCCTGGCATGGTCATGAAGCCCGAGGTGTGGGGCGAGGCCATCGACTCGGTGACCGGGTCGGCCGGCGGGTTCCCGGAGGGCGTCCCGCGAATGATCGTGCCGACGCCGAGCGGGCGGCCGTTCACCCAGGAGCTGGCTCAGGAGCTGGCGGGGGAGCCGTGGCTGCTGTTCGCGTGCGGGCGCTACGAGGGCATCGACTCCCGCGTGATGGAGGAGTACGCCTCGCGGCTGCCCGTCGACGAGGTCAGCATCGGCGACTACGTGCTGGCCGGGGGCGAGGTGGCGGTGCTGGTCATGGTGGAGGCCGTCGGCAGGTTGCTGCCAGGGGTGCTGGGCAACGCCCAGTCGGCCGTGGACGACTCGTTCGCGCCCGGCTCGATGCGGAACCTGGTCGAGGGGCCCGTCTACACCAAACCGCCCGTGTGGCGGGGCCACGAGGTGCCGGCCGTGTTGCTGTCCGGGCACCACGGAAACGTCGCCAGGTGGCGGCGCGACGAGGCGATCCGGCGTACGGTGCGAAACCGGCCCGAGCTGGCGGCGGCGCTCGATCCCGCGACGCTCGACAAGCACGACAGAAGGCTCCTCGAGGAGCTCTCGTTTCGCCTCAGGCCGGAAGATATGGCAAACTGAATCGCTGCCAGCCGTCAATCGGCTGGTCTGCCGTGCCCGGGAAACGTCCCGGGCAATCACATCAGCAAGCGCGTCCGCCGCGAGCCACGGCCGGGTGGACCTCCGCGTGCTCACGAGGACTTGAGGATTGCTCTCATGCACACGAAGATCCAGGAGCTCGAGAAGGCGACCCTGCGCGGCGACGTGCCGAGCTTCCGCCCCGGTGACACCCTTGAGGTGCACGTCCGAGTCGTCGAAGGAAACCGCTCCCGCGTCCAGGTCTTCAAGGGCTTCGTCCTGCGCAGGCAGGGCAGCGGCGCCCGCGAGACCTTCACGGTCCGCAAGATCAGCTACGGCGTCGGCGTCGAGCGGACCTTCCCCGTGCACAGCCCGGTCATCGAGAAGATCGTGCTCGTGACCCGCGGTGACGTGCGTCGCGCCAAGCTCTACTACATGCGCGATCTGCGCGGCAAGGCCGCCCGCATCCGCGAGAAGCGCGAGACCACGGTCGCCAAGTAAGTCCTGGTTTTCCCGATGGCCCGTGCAGTGCGCGGGCCATTCGGCTTTACGGGGCCGTTTCCTTTATGTGGAGCGACTCGGGCGTGGGTGTAACGTCGGTCGGGGGCTGTCGGGCCAAGTCATCATCTAGGCTCGTCAGCGATGACTAGCGAAAGCCAGGAGCACGGCGCCGCGCGCCGCCCTGTCGAGGACGAGGTGGACGTGGTCGCGGAAGAGACTCAGAAGCCGGCCAAGGGTGAAAAAGAGAAGAAGGGGTCTTTCTGGAAAGAACTCCCCGTTCTCATCGTGGTGGCCCTGGCGCTGGCCCTGATCATCAAGACGTTTGTGGTCCAGGCCTTCTACATTCCGTCGGAATCGATGGAGAACACCCTGCTGAAGAACGACAGGGTTCTGGTCAACAAGCTCGTCTACCACACCCGTGACATCGAGCGCGGCGACGTGGTCGTGTTCTCGGGCGTCGACTCCTGGGACGGCGAGTTCCAGATGGAAGAGCCGTCCAACGCGGTGGCGGCGTTCTTCCGGTGGGTCGGCACGGCGTTCGGCATCGTGCCCGGCGAGAAGGACTACATCAAGCGGGTCATCGGCATCGGCGGCGACCACGTCAAGTGCTGCGACTCCAAGGGGCGCATCACGGTCAACGGCACGGCCATCGACGAGGAGAGCTATCTCTATCCGGGCAACGTGCCGTCCGACGCCTTCTTCGACATCATGGTGCCGCAGGGGCGGTTGTGGGTCATGGGCGACCACCGCTCGGTGTCGCTCGACTCGCGCTCGCACACCGCCGATCCGGGCGGCGGGTCCATTCCCGAAGGTCAGGTCATCGGGCGGGCCTTCGTGATCGTCTGGCCGTTCAACCGGTTCGCCACGATAGACATCCCGGAGACGTTCGCGCAGCCCGCGTTCCAGGCGCTCGGTGGGGCCGTCCCGCTGGTCGCCGGGTTCGGGCTGGCCGTACCCTTGGTGCTGGTCCGCCGACGCCTGAGGGGGCGTTGATGGCCGTCACCAAGAAGGCGGAGGGCGTGGCGAAAGAGAAGAAGAAGGGCGGGTTCCGCGAGACCGTCCTGCTGCTCGTCATGGGCGTCGGCCTGGCGCTGCTGCTGCAGACGTTCGTGGTCGGTTCGTTCTACATCCCGTCCATCTCGATGGAGAACACCCTGCTGGTCAACGATCGGGTCTTCGTCAACAAGCTCGCGGGCAAGCCCGAGCGCGGCGACATCGTGGTGTTCAAGGGCTGGAACGGCGAAGACACCATCAAGAGGGTCATCGGCGTCGGCGGCGACAAGGTGGTGTGCTGTGACAAGCAGAAGCGCATCACGGTCAACGGCACGCCGCTGGACGAGACCTCCTACCTCTACCCCGGCGACTTCCCTTCCGGTGACGACTTCAACGTCACGGTGCCGGCCGGGAAGCTCTGGCTGATGGGCGACCACCGCTCCGCCTCGGCCGACTCCCGGGCCCACATGGGTGAGCCCGGCGGCGGCTTCATCGCCGAGGACGCGGTGGTCGGCAAGGCCGTGGTGCGCTACTGGCCGCTGTCGCGGGGCTATCTGTTCTCCCGCCCCGAGACCTTCGACAAGGTCAAGTAGAGCCGGCTTCCAGTCGCGGTTTGCGGCGAATGGGGCGTACGCTTCCTGTGTCATGACAGTTGCGTTCCGCCCTCGACCGAGCGTCGTCCGGCGCGATTCCGGACTCTACGCCTATGAGCGGGCGCTCGCCCGCCGCGGCCTCACCCCCATCGCGGGCGTCGACGAGGCCGGTCGTGGCGCGTGCGCGGGTCCGCTGGTGGTGGCCGCGGTCATCCTGCGCAGGCAGATCGACGGCCTGGGAGACTCGAAGCTGCTGTCGCCGCCGGTGCGCGAACGCCTCTACACGCAGATCATGCGCGTCTCCCAGGTAGGCATAGTGATCATCCCGCCTGGGGAGATCGACGCAAAAGGTCTGCACAAATGCAACGTCTCGGGAATGCGGCGCGCTGTCGCACAGTTGCCCTGTGACCCGGAGTACATCCTGACGGACGGTTTCCCGGTGCCGGGCCTCCCGGCGCCGTCGCTGGCCGTGTGGAAGGGGGACCAGGTGGCCGCATGCGTGGCGGCGGCGTCGATCGTGGCCAAGGTGACCCGAGATCGTCTCATGGTCACGCTCGACGAACGCTACCCGCAGTACGGCTTCGCCGAGCACAAGGGGTATGTCACACCGGGACATCGGCTGGCGCTGGAAACGCACGGCCCGTGTCCCGATCACCGTTACTCCTTCGTCACGGTGGCGAGGGGGATGGGTGAAAATGAAATGGGGGCCGGGGTTGCCTGAGCAGGCGAACCGGGGGACCGGTACGACAGGAGGACCGCGATGAGCGCAGAGGATCTCGAAAAGTACGAAACCGAGATGGAGCTGCAGCTTTACCGCGAATACCGCGATGTCGTCGGTTTGTTCACGTACGTGGTGGAGACTGAGCGGCGCTTCTACCTGACCAACTCAGTCGATCTCGACGTCCGTACGGCGGAGAACGGCGACGTGTTCTTCGACGTGAAGATGCAGGATGCCTGGGTGTGGGACATGTACCGGCCGGCGCGGTTCGTCAAGAACGTCCGGGTGGTCACGTTCAAGGACGTGAACGTGGAGGAACTCGCCAAGGCCGACCTGGAGATGCCCAAGGAAGGGTTCTCGGGGTAGGTAGATCTTCGGCGGCGCCGGCACGGCTGCTCTGGGCTGTGGAGTTATGGGCTCTGGGCTGGAGTTCTGGGCTCTGCTCGCTCAACGCAGCCGCTCGTTCGTCGCAGTCGCCTCCCGACACGGCCGCTCGCTCATCACGGTCACCGCTCAACGCGATCGCCGTTCCACACGGTCACTTGCTCGACGCGATCGCCGTTCCACGCGGTCACTGCTCGACGTTGCCTCCGTCATCGCACGATCGGAGCTTGGTCTGGCGCCAGTTCGTCGAGGTCGCCGCGTAACGCACCCGCCCGTACATCCCGATCACCGCCTTACGCACCCGCCTGTACATCGCGATCACCGGTCGATGCGCCCGCCCATACATCGCGATCACCGGTCAACGCGCCCGCCCGTTCATCCCGACGGCTTAGGCAACCGTCTGTTCCTCGTGATCGCCCCATGATCGGCCGCACGTTCATCGCGGACGGCCGCTTGACGGGGCCGTCCGCCTATCGCGGCCGTGCGCTTGAGCGCCCGCCCACCCGCCGTGAGCAACCACTCGACGTGATCGCCCACGCCCACCCGCCCCAAGCCGAGCCGCAGCCGTGCGCCCCGGGCCACAAAACGCCACAGCCCCAGAACTCCACCTCGATGGATAGTGGACCGCAACGGGACACGGTGACGTAGGGGCGCGAATCTGGCATCGGTGAAGCGTCGACCTCGGTGGAGCGCTGGCTCCGGTGGAGCGTCGACTTCTTGATGGGGCGTCGGCCTCTGGGCGGAGTGTTGACCCCCCGGCGGAGCGTGGACCTCGGCGAGAGCCGACCTTGGCAAAGTGTCAGCCCCGAGGACGAGCCGAGCCAGGGCCGAACAGAACAGAAGAGCGCCAAGCCGAGTCGTCCGGTCGGGCTGAGTCGTCCGGTCGGACTGAGTCGTCCGGTCGTGTCGGTCGGGTCGAGTCGTTCGGTCGAGCGAGTCGTTTGGTCGGGCTGAGTCGCCAAATCGAGCTGAGCCGCCCGATTGGGCCGAGTCGAAGTGTCTGGTCGCGCGCCCAGGATCCACAGCCGGTCGATGTCCTGTCGGCCCCGGCCCTCTCCACCGTGAGTAGCGCGGCGGCTGGGCTGGGCGAGCCATGGCGGGGCCGTCCACTCGCTTGAGCCGCCCGCTCCGCTTGAACCAGTCGACCGTCAGCAGCGCCTTGGTAGCGGCCGCTTGCTTGATGGGTCCGTCCGCGCGATGTGATTCCCGATCGACCGCACGATGCTCGCCTGCCCGACAGGCACTGCCGCCCATTGCCTCGGCCACCCACCTGACACGACGCTCCGCAGGGTCTCAGCCGCCGAAATCATCTGCTTCCACTGAGGCACGCCAAACCTTCCGTGCCAGCCCCTATCGGGCCTATTAGGCAACCTGGGCACATCCGGGACGACCGACCGATCCCGCCCAGGCGTCCGCGCCGCCCGGAACCGCCGCGTCGAAGGTCGAAGCCTGTAGTCGCGTCCCTGCGGTCGCGTCCCCTGAATTTGCGTCCCTGCAGTCGCGCGGCTGTAGCCGTGTCGTGTCGTGCAGTCGTGTCCCACAGCCCGATGGAAGTGCGGTAACCGGATCGGAGTCAGGGATCGAAGCTCGGTTCCAGATCCGGAGATTCCGGAAGCCGTGGCATTCAGAGCCAAAATCGAACGGGTTTTCCACAACCCGCCCCCACCTCAACCATCACAATCCCCAGAACTCCATTCGGCCCCTCCACCACCACCCCGCATCCGCCAAGGTCGTGCCACCCCCCCGCACCGAACACCGACCCAACAGGACGGGAGACACGGCCCATGGCCACGGAGAGCAAGCTCGACCTCGGCAAACGCGGCGAAGAGGTAGCCGTGACCTACCTGGAAACCCAAGGCATGAAAGTCATCGACCGCAATTGGCGCTGCCGCCACGGCGAGATCGACATCATCGCCGAGGACGGGCCGACGCTGGTCGTCGTCGAAGTCAAGACCAGGTCGAGCAGATCCCACGGCTCGGCACTGGAGTCGGTGAGTCCCGCCAAGCTCGCCAGATTGCGCATGCTCGCGGCCAAGTGGCTGACCATGCAGTCCCGTACGTTCGAAACGGTAAGAGTAGACGTGATCGCCCTTGAACGTTTCGCAGGAGACTTCGCCCTCCGCCACGTACGGGGGGCGATCTAGATGGCGGTGGCCCGCACACGCAGCGTGGCACTCGTGGGCGTCGCCGGTCGCACCGTCGAGGTCGAGGCCGACGTGGGTAACGGCCTTGCCGGCATCCACCTCATCGGCCTGCCCGACACCGCGCTCAGTGAGGCGCGCGATCGGGTCAGATCGGCTACGGTCAACAGCAACTACCCGTGGCCCGACGCGCGCATCATCGTAAGCCTGTTCCCCGCCAGTCTTCCCAAGCGCGGCTCCCAGTTCGATCTTGCCATCGCCGTGGCCATCCTGGGCGCGGCAGGCGTGGTGCCGGCCCATCGCATCGCGGAGCTGTTCTTCCTCGGGGAACTCGGCCTCGACGGCCGTATCAGAGGCGTACGCGGTGTCCTGCCCTCCGTCCTGGGCGCGGCCAAGCATGGTGACGCCACCGTCGTCGTCCCGGCCGCGAACGCGGCGGAGGCCGTCCTCGTACCCGACGTGAACGTGGTCCCGGTCGGTCACCTGCGTCAACTCGTGGAATGGCTCCGCAAAGGGGACGCACCACCCGAGCCTGAACCCGAAGTCGATGCGGAAGCAGAGGAGTGCTCGGAGGCTCCCAAGGCGGCCGGCGCCCCTGACATCGACCTGGCAGACGTCGTGGGCCAGCCGGTCGCCCGACGCGCCCTCGAGGTCTGCGCGGCAGGCGGCCACAACCTCTGGATGCTGGGTCCACCGGGCACCGGCAAGACGATGCTGGCGGAACGCCTCCCCACCCTCCTGCCGGATCTGGAGCTCGACCACGCCCTCGAAGTCACTGCCATCCATTCGGTGGCCGGCACCCTGCCGCCGAGCGCCCCGATGATGAGCCGACCGCCGTTCGTCGGCCCGCACCACACGGCGACCTCTGCCGCGATCATCGGTGGCGGCAGCACGATCGTCCGTCCTGGAGCTGTGTCTCTGGCTCACCGGGGCGTCCTTTTCATGGATGAGGCTCCGGAGTTCCCCCGACATGTCCTCGACGCGCTGAGACAGCCACTGGAGTCCGGCCGGGTGACGGTTTCCAGATCGGCAGGCTCGGTGACCTTCCCCGCCAGATTCATGCTCGTCCTGGCCGCGAACCCCTGTCCTTGCGCCCAGACCGAGGACCAAAGGGAGACCTGCAAGTGCTCGCCCACGATCCGACGCCGCTACCTGGGGAGACTCTCGGGCCCGCTCCTCGACCGCGTGGACATGAAGGTCACCGTCGCCCGCTCGTCCAGACGCGAGCTCCTCGCCGACCGCCAGTTCGTCGAGAACAGCAGAACGGTGGCCGAACGCGTCCTCACCGCCCGTGAGCGAGCCGCCAAACGCCTGACCGGCACGCCGTGGCGCTCGAACGCCGAAATTCCCTCTTCGGTCCTCCACACCGACTACCGTCCCGCCGCCGACGCCATGCGCCCCATGACGGCCTGCCTCGACGCGGGCACCCTCACGGCCCGTGGCCTCGACCGTGTGGTCCGAGTGGCATGGACTCTCGCCGACCTCGCCGACAAAGACACCCCAGGTCAGGACGAAACCAACGCCGCCCTCAGCTTCTGGCTAGGCGTGAGATAGCCCCCATCAAGCAGTGGAACGAACAAGGCACTCCCCATCAAGCAGTGGAACGAACGAGGCACTCCAGCCCCGGCCCTCTCACCCGAGCCACCCCACATCCCCAGAAACCGGAGCACGAATACATGCCCATCACTCCCACACTCCCCATGAACCACCCGCTGCCGCCGAACACCCTCACCACCACACCCCTGGGCAACCATCTGCCGCCGACACGTTCAATCGGCACCGCCACCCCCGCTTCGGCGCCCGGCCATGGAACCGAGTCCTCCGGCGGCACCCTGCCAGTGGCACATTTCGCTGGCCACGCCACCACCGAGCCGAGAACAGCCATGACGACGAAGCTTCCAACCGCCACCATCACCACCCCACCTTCAGGCCGTCCCCCGACCACCAATTCCCCGGATACCGCGCCGCGCCCTACCCGGACCCACAAACCTCAGGCCACCCCACCACCGGACACCACCCCTGCAACAGCACCCTCGCGTACAACAGCCCTCTCGTCCATGGCCGATTCCCCACGCCCAGCCACGCCCCCGCACAGACCAGGACCTTCGCATGCACCCGACCCCTCGCATGCACCCGACCCCTCGGATCCCGCCAAACCTTCAGGCCCAGCCAGTTCCCTCAGTGCGGCAGGATCCCCACCAACAGCCGGAGCGACGCCAGCAGTCACACAATCACGGACAACCGCACCCTCGGTCAGCAGCCGGCCTCCCGCACTCGCAGATGCCGCCACGACGTCTTCCACGCCCGTAGCAAGCCGATTCGACGCGCTGCCTCCCTCAGCCCTCATCCCAAGCAACCCCTCGCACCAGATCGCAGCCAGACCGCCTGCTGGCCCATCCAGCAGAGAAGACCCTGAACCCGAAACCGTCCCCACCGACCGCAGAACCGACCCTCCTGACGAAACGCCAGCCGAGAGCCAGGGAAACACCGCCCGCCCTCAGCCCAACTCCGAACCCAACACCACGAACGAGTCTCACGCGACGAGCGGATCTCTGCCGGGGCGCGAACCTCCGACAACGAGTAGACCTCCGACAACGAGTAGACCTCCGGCAACGAGTAGACCTCCGGCAACGAGTAGACCTCCGGCAACGAGTAGACCTCCGGCAACGAGTGGATCCCCAACAACGAGTGGGCCCTCAGCAACGAGCATGTCTCAGCTCATGAGCAGGGCTTACGCCAGGACCAAACCTCAATCCGAGGTGGAGGCCAGAGCCGCTCTCATGCGCGCCGCCGACGTCGGTGACGCCCTCATGGGCCGCCTCATATCCCAACATGGCGCTCAACAAGCAGTAGAGGCGATCCGCGCCCGCACCCTCCCACCAGAGTTCATAGCCCGTGAAGCCCAGCAGGAACGCCCGCAGGACCTCACCTCACGCCTGCACACCTGGTACGCCCGCCTGGCAGCCGCCAACCCCGCAGCCGACCTCGAAGCAGGCCAATGCGCCGGTGCCCGCCTGATCATCCCCGGCCAGGCGGAGTGGCCCACCCAGTTGGACCAGTTGGGCCCGAGTCGCCCTCTGGGCCTATGGGTGCACGGCAACGCAGACCTCCGGTTCTCCTGCCTCAAGTCCGTGGCGGTGGTGGGGGCCAGAGCCGCCACTCCGTACGGCTCGTACGTGGCCGCGGAGTTCGGCGTCGGGCTCAGCGAGTCGGGCTGGACCGTCGTGTCGGGCGGCGCGTACGGAGTGGACGGCGCGGCGCACAAAGGTGCGCTGGCGGCCGGTTCGCCGACGGTCGTCGTACTGGCCTGTGGTGTGGACGTCTGCTACCCGAGCGACCATGAGTCGCTGTTCACCTCCGTCAAAGAGCAGGGCGTTGTGATCAGCGAATGCCCGCCCGGCGTACACCCCACCCGAGCCCGCTTCCTCATCAGAAACCGCCTGATCGCCGCCCTGTCGAGAGGCACGGTCGTCGTGGAGGCCGCCCTCCGCAGCGGCGCCCTCAACACCGCCACCCACGCCCTGTCGCTCAACAGACACCTGGGCGCGGTCCCGGGCCCGGTCACCTCAGCCATGTCAGCCGGATGCCACAGACTCCTCCGGGAGCGCAAAGCGGTATGCGTTACCTCGTCAGACGACATGATCGACCTCGTTGGCGTGATGGGCGATGACCTGGCCCCGCAGATCCGGGCCCCAGCCGTCCCCCGAGACAGGCTCAACGAGCCGACCAAGAGGGTCCTGGACGCCGTCCCCGCCCGTGGCGGCGCAGGCCCGGCCTCGATCGCGGTGGCAGCCGGCGTGAGCCTGGACGCGGCGCTGAGCGCGTTGGGCGGTCTGGCAGCCGCAGGCTACATAGAACGAACCTCAAAGGGCTGGCGTCTCAGAAAGCAAACGACGGCATACCGCAAAGCCCCTGATTCAGCCGCCCTCGAACCCCCACCCGCCCCGGAGCCCGACCCAACCGACACCCCGCCGTTCCCGGATGACTTCCCCGATCTGGACTACGACCATCCCCAGCCCCAGGAGCCTCACAACATCCGTTAAGGGCTCGAACAGAGGGATCAGCGAACAGGTCGTATCCATCAGATGATCGCGGCACCGTGGGCACGGATCGAAGCGTCGCGGACGATCAAGGTCTCGTCGGCGCCATCGCGGCTCTCCCACCGGATGCGCAGACGACGGAACCAGCGAAGGAGCACGGATAGGATGCCCAGCCGGCGAACTGTCGGCCAGGTCGGGTCCAATTGCGTTCGATCTTACGTTCAACGACCAGCAGCGGATGCCGGGCCGACGGCATCCGCTCCGCCGCGACGGTGAGCCTTGCGGCCGACGGCGATGGGCGTTGAAGGGGGCTGAAAATCGCCTCAGCACGATAAGTCGGTCGTGAGAATGTGACCCGCCATCATCTCCCCGTCAGGCGATGTATCCCAGCACCAAGGCGGCGATCACCGGCCCCATGTACAGGAGAGGAAAGACGACGGTCGAGTACGAGCGCGCCCGGAGCACGGTGACCACGGCCCCAGCGAAGTACAGCACCAGACCGATCCCGGCCAGGATGCCGACGACCGGTACGAACAGGCCGACCAGCAGCCCCACTGACCCGGCAGCCTTGGCTGCGCCGAGCCAGGTCCACCACGATTGGGGGACGCCGTAGTCCATCAGCGGCTTCACGACCCACTCGGCGCGGCGCAGGAGGGAGAAGGCAGAGAAACCCACCCAGAGGGCGGCCAGGACGGTGACGATGGTGGCAGTAGTGGACATGGGGGACACTCCCTAGCTGGTGCTTTCTTGTGCCACCGATCCTGCGTGCCCCGCTTGATAACTCCGCTATGCGTTCACGATGCGCGGCCTCCCACCCGAACCTGCGGCCCATCGGTGGCCCATTTCGCCCGATCGACCTCGGCTGCCGCCAACGACGCTCGTCTCCTGAAGAGGAGCGGCGGGCAGGTCCGGCTTTGTCGAAACACTCCCGGTATGTGAAGGGTACGGAGTTCGGACGACGGGGACACAAGCGGCGGGAGCAGGCCGCCTGGGGGAAGCGGTGGGTCGAGGCCGTAAGGGAGGGGGCGCACCCGGGAGAGCCCGAACTCGGTCAGGTGTGTTGCGACAAGCATTAGAACCTGGGCGTCGCCAGGGGGTCAGTATTAAGGATCAGGCACATATTTAGTGATCGGACCCTGGTCAGTCGGTCAGCAGGATGCGTGCGCAGCAGATCGGGGTTGGCGCGGCCGTACACCTGTCGCTTGAGCGTCTTGGTCCTTCTGCGGAATCAGCGATGTCAAGCCGTGTGCTTGTGCATCACATTGAGGTAGTGACGGTCTCGGTGAAGCACGTGGTCGTCCTGGCCCGGGAGGATGAAGATCGCGCAGACGTCAGCGGGCCGGGTGAGGATGCTGGATTGCCGGCCGAACGTGAGGGTGTCGTTGACGTGGTGCTCACAGCCGGCCTTGTCCAGGGCCGTGACCAGTTCCTCGCGGAGCACGGTGGCCCCGAACGACTCTGGTTCGGGGAGGATGAGAGCGGGGAGCTTGGCGGTCGAGCCGGGCCAGAGGTTGATCCAGATGCTGCTGACCGCACGCTGGGTGACGTGCAGTTGGAGTCCGCCCCAGGAGTAGGGGTAGCCGTCGATGTCGGGCCCCTTCATGAGGATGGCGGGGTGTGGACGCCCCGGACCAAGGAGTTCCTCAGCCTCGGCCAGGGGCATACCGCAGTGGAGAGGCCCGATCCGGCCGGTGCGCGCGAAGTCGACGAGAACATCCATCAAGGTCACGGCAGCGACTGTGTCACGGACCCGGGCGAATTCGCATTCCGGTATCAGCCCGGCCTCGGCATCTTCTTGCCTACCGTGATCTACTCAACGGGTCCGATCACAAAATGTGTGCATGATCCGAATTCGGGATCTGGCCCACATTTCGTGATGGACACAGCCCGGTGACATCAGCCGAATCGAGCGCTGAAGCGCTGCCGCAGGTCGGTGTAGTCCCAGGCGGGGAAGAGCTGGGGAAAGTGGTCCAGCATCGCCTCGAGGCCAGTCCGGATGTGCTTGAAGTACGTATCGGAGAGCGGTACCTCATTGGTGAAGAGGTACTGCCATCCGTACGTTCCCTTGGTCAGCGCCAGCTGTTCCACATATCCGGCGTAGGTGAGGTCCAGCCGCACCAACTGTCGGTCCCAGCCCTCGGCCTCGTTCATGTCCATGTCGTAGTACCAGATTTCCAGCGGGTCGGTGTGCCGCTGGATCCGGATGGCCGCGAGCCGCCCTGCGGCGGTGAGCGGAGTGTTGTCGATGACGCGCAGCTCAGAGCAGAGTTCTGCTCCTGGCCAGCCAGGAGGGATGAGATCGGGCGAACGCTTCAGTACTGCGGTGAACAGATCGGTGATACGGAACTCGCCGCCCAGCTCCGGCAGCCCAGAACCGGGCGCGGTCCGCCACAGGTTGCCTAGCACTGAGATCCGCGGGCTATTGACACACAGCTCCCTGCTGAAGATCACACCCTCCCAGTCAGGTAGGTAGCTGAACAGCGCCGGCATCTCATCGAACGTCTCGCCCAGCTCACCGGTCGCCGACCGCTCCGCCGTCAAGTCAGGACAGTCCTGTAGCTCCTGCTGGGCCTGTAGCATCTGCCGCTCGACCGGGGTAGGGGGACGCACACGGCTGACAGTAGCCGGGCGGCCCCAGCTCGGCTACCGCAACTACAGACCCGATGATCTGCACATCCAAGGCATCAGCGCGAGGAGCTGCGCGGATACGGACGATCATTTCCGGGGTGTGTGACCATGATCTGGGTGTGCTGCTCCCTCACCTGGCCGGGGTCGAGGTCGAGCAGATCGAGCAGGTTGCCGGCCGGGCGGAGATCCTGGCGCAGACGAGGTCGGCGGCGGTGTCCTGTCCGAGCTGCGGGTTCTCATCGTCCAGGGGACAGCCGGTGCTGGCGACGGCCGGCCGATACGGCGGTCGGCGGCCGCCGTACGGTGATCGTGCTCCGGGTGCGACAGCAGTTCTGCAATGCGTTGGCACGCGTGCGGCGGACGTTCGCCGAGCAGGTGCCTGGTCTCACTGTCCGGTACGGCCGCAGGACGCCGCGTGAACAGCATCAAGATGATCAGTGATGCAGATGTTCGGCCGAGCCACGCTACTGCTACTTCGTAAGCGGGTCCTGCTCACAGCCCAGCAGGGTTGACCAGCCGGACGGGGCCGTGGCGATCACGAATGTGGGCCAGATGCAGTATTCACGCGTCGTTGAGTGCGCCGTGAGGCGCTGTTGATTCGAGTGGAGGTGAGAGACCTTCACCGCTTGCCCTGTCGCAGCAGGGAGGTGGAGCTGAGGGCAGCCCGACCCGGGTGGTGCCGGGAAGGGCGGCAAGCGGCCCTGACAAAGCCGGGATGTGCCAGCACTGCCAGATGGCGCAGGTCCGGCGAGCGAGGCGGAAAGGAGTACGCGAGGAACCGGCATTTACGTCTCTCAAGCGTGGACCGGCTCAAACCTGGTGGATAGGGGCCGGGAGTGGTGCGTGCCTTTCCTCGTCTGGCGAGGAGGGCAACTCCTGGGCTGGTCTTCGACGGCCGGCCGGGAGACCACGGTGAAGTGCTGCGGGGTAGCCGTGGTGATGCCACAGGGACCGAGTCGGGCTCCTCCTTCGTCGAGCGAATCACAGTGAACACGGGAACCGTCCCGGTTCTGCCTGCCCGCCGCGTGTCCAGCGTGGAGGACAGGCTGGGCGCACTGACCGCCGAGCGGGCCGGGGCGGGGCGGAGCCGCCGTAGTACTCCGAGCCGGGGAAAGCCCGGCACATGGGGAAGGGCGGCAGCGGTGTCGAGAAGGGAAGGATGCTGCAATGCCGAAAGACGCGCCCCCGAATGGCGGCGCCTGGCCCGAGACGGTCCCGGTGGGACCCTATCGGCGGGTATCGGAGATGCAGGCCAAGCTTCACCGTTGGGCGGCGGCCGATCCCGGCCGCCGGTTCGATGACCTGTTCAACTTCGTGCACGACCCGGCAACGCTGATCGTGGCGTTCGATCGGGTCGCGGGCAACACCGGAGCCCGCACTCCCGGCGTCGATGGCCTGACGGTCACCGATGTGCAGGAGCGCATCGGGGTTTCGGCGTTCCTGGATGACCTGCACCATGCGGTGAAGGAGGGACGATTTCGGGCTCTGCCGGTGCGGGAGCGGACGATTCCCAAGCCGGGCGGGTCGGGAAAGGTTCGTCGGCTGGGCATCCCCGCCCTGGCCGACCGGGTCGTTCAGGCGGCGCTGAAGCTGGTCCTGGAACCGATCTTCGAGGCCGACTTCCTGCCGGTCTCCTATGGGTTCCGGCCGCGGCGGCGAGCACACGACGCTGTTGCCGAGGTTCAGCGTTTCGGCACCAAGGGATATCGCTGGGTGCTGGACGCCGACATCGAGGCGTGCTTCGACTCCATCGCGCATCCGGCCCTGATGGAACGGGTGTGCGGCAGGGTCAAGGACAAGCGGGTGCTCGCGCTGGTGAAGGCCTTTCTCAAGGCCGGGGTCCTCACCGAACTCGGCTCTCGGGAGGAGTCCTTCTCCGGCACGCCGCAAGGGGGCGTGCTGTCTCCGCTGCTGGCCAACATCGCCCTGAGCGTGCTGGATGAGCACGTGCACGGGCCGTGGCAGCCGGGCGGGGCCATGAGCACCCCTGGCCGACGCGCCGGACGCCGAGCCAAGGGCCTGCCGAACTGGCGGATTGTCCGATACGCGGACGACTTCGTGGTGCTCGTGCACGGCTCTCGGGACGACGTCCAGGCCCTGCGCGAAGAAGTCGCTGATGTGCTCGCGCCGCTGGGATTACGCCTGTCGCAGGCCAAGACCGGCATCGTGCACATGAGCGAGGCGTTCGACTTCCTCGGGTTCCGTATCCAGTGGCGCCGCAAGCGAGGCAGCAACAAGTGGTACGTCTACACCTTCATCGCCGACCGGCCCATCCGGTCATTGAAGGACAAGATCCGTGCCCTGACGCACAGGTTGTCGCAGCAGTCTCCCAGGAACGTGCTGATCAGGCTGAATCAGATCATGCGCGGCTGGTCGGCCTACTTCCGGCACGCGGTCTGCAAGCACACCCTGAACTCCCTCGAAAACTTCACGTGGCGGAGGGTGATCGGCTGGTGGATGAGACTGCACCGCTGGACGTGGAACGACGTCCGCCGACGATTCACCGATGCGACCGGCCGGTGGCATCGGCCATCGGTGGACGGGATCGAACTGTTCAACCTCGCAGCGGTGACGGTCGCCCGCTACCTCTATCGAGGCAACAAGATCCCCACACCCTGGACACTGTCCAACCACCCCTGACGGCAGACACCGTGGAGAGCCCGTTACCGAGAGATCGGTACGGCGGGTTCGGCGAGCGGTCTGGGGAAACGGACCGGGAGCAATTCCGACACCGCGCCCCAGGCCGACTCGACCAAGGTGACCGCTGAGACGGCCGTCCACGAAGTCGCGGTTTCGTACGCGGGTGGCGCTGACGTCGCAGCTCGCCGGCCGCGCGGCTGGCGGACCAACTCGCGTACGGCATCGGTCCACTGCTCCGGAGCGCCCATGGTCTCGGTCTGCGGTTATGAGTGGGGTCTTGATCTTGGACCGAAACAAAGTAGGAGCCACCGGTGGGTGATCTGCTTCGGCCGCGCGCACTCAGGTAGCACACTGTTGTGTGCGGCCATCGTTCTGCTCTCCTTCGGTCTCGACCAAGGCTTCGCAAGGATCAAGCGGTGGCCGTCACCATTTCCAGACCTCACGGCGCTGACGTGGCAGTCCGTGAGGTCTTCTACACGCCCCGGACTACTCAAGTCACGTCATTTGTACGCAGTCGGCGTTGTGGACGTCGAGCCTCGCCGGCCCAAGCCGGGGCGAGGCCGAGAGAGTGGTCGGGGTGTAGGGCAGGAGCGGGCGTATAGCAGCCGCTCCGGGTGTATGTAGCCGCTGCACGCCCTGCTTCCTGTGATCGGCTGCCTGCGCGTGATCGCCGCTCTTCTTCTCGTCGTGCTTGCCGGTCTACGGTGGTGTGGTTGTTGGCTGGAGTTTCGAGCTGGGGGAGTCGGGCGTGGACAGGGACGAAGTCGTCGCCGAGTTCGGGCGCTACTTGCAGCTTGAGCGTGATCTTTCACCGCATACGGTGCGGGCGTACGTGGGCGATGTGAATTCTCTGCTCGATCACTTGGGTGGGCGGCTTGAGGGGCTTGACGTCGGGGTGCTGAGGGAGTGGCTGGCCGGGCAGCATGCCGCGGGGAAGGCGCGGGCCACGTTGGCGCGTCGGACCGCCTGCGCTCGTACGTTCACCGCCTACTGCCGTCGCCGAGGGTGGCTGGAGGCAGATCCGGGGTTGCTGTTGGGGAGTGCAAAGGCGAGCCGGGAACTGCCTGCTGTGCTCGATCAGCGGCAGGCCGAGGCGGTCCTGGACGCGCCCGCGACCGGGGAGCCGAAGGAACTGCGGGATCAGGCGCTTCTGGAGTTGTTGTACGCCACGGGCGTGCGGGTGAGTGAGCTCTGCGGGCTTGATGTCGATGACGTCGATCGGGAACGCAACGTCCTCAGGGTTCTGGGCAAAGGGCGCAAGGAGCGGTCTGTGCCCTTTGGCACGCCTGCGTTGAGGGCGTTGGATCGGTGGTGCATTCATGGGCGGCCTCGGTGGATACGAGCTGGGTCAGGGCCGGCGTTGTTTCTTGGGGTGCGAGGTGGTCGTATTGATCCCGGTACGGTGCGGCGGGTGGTGCACGCGCGGCTGGCGCAGGTAGAGGGTGCGCCGGACATGGGGCCGCATGGGTTGCGGCACAGTGCGGCGACTCATCTGCTCGAAGGGGGTGCGGATCTGCGTAGCGTTCAGGAACTGCTTGGGCATGCGTCGTTGAATACTACGCAGATTTACACGCACGTTTCGATTGAGCGATTGCGGGCCGCATATCGACAAGCGCATCCGAGGGCATAGCTGGTGATTGGTGATTGAGGGCGGAGGATGAAGGGGGAGAGGTAGAGGTAGGGTTGGATTCGTCTCCTGGCTTATGTTGTTCCCTGGCTGAAGTGCTTCTATGGGGCATGGTCTCGTCGGGTTTCACGACCATTGGGGTAGTCGTTTAATTGTACTCGTGGGTGTGCTTATGGCTTCTGGGTTGGTGCTTATGAGGATTGCTTGAGCTCCATGCGCTGGGTTGGGTTCGCTTTTTGCTCGCGCGATCGTGCTCTGCTTTTGGGTAATGGGAGGCTTGGGGTGGCTTGATGGGGCAATTTGCAGGGCGGTTTTGTTGGAGGTTGTATGCGTTTGTGAGTTTGATGGCGGGCGATAGCGTCGGACTTTGATTGTGAAGTCATCGGTGCTGGTGGTGACGTTTTGGAGTGTGTTAGTGGCAGGTTGGCGGCTGAGAGGTCTTTCGGGGTTTCGGGTGATGCGGGCGTCTTTTGCGATGCTGGCCTCTTGCTGGGTTGCGTCGACTGGTTTGGGTGCTTTCTTGGTGACGGCGGCAGAGTTTGTGGAATAGGACTGTGGTCGCGAGGGTGATTGCCAATAGTGCGCTGACAGTGATTAGCGCGGTGTTGGTGAATTGAATTGTGGCGGGGTGGAGGAGGTTTTGGATCGTTCTCGCTGTGATTGGGGGAGGGGGGTGGTGCGGTCGGGGTGTTTTGGGGGTGATGGAGCTGGTGATGGCTCCCGGTGTGATGGTTGTGTCGCCGCGGGCAGGGGCTGTGCTGATGGTGGTGGTTGTTCGGTGAGTGGATGTTTTTGGTGATTGTGTGATTGGTAGTGCTTTTTCTGAGTTGAGGAGCGGTCGTTTGGTGGCATGGGATGGGTGGTCAATCGTTGATTGAGTTGAATTTGGTTGGAGCGGGAATCGATAGCTGTGGGGAGTGGGATTTGTGGATAGGTGATTGTGGGCTTGGAACGCGGTTGGCGGTTGGAGGGTGGTGCTTGGTGTTGTTGGCCAGAAAGGGAGGAGTCGGACGGGGGCGTGGCCGAGGAGTAGCAGGGGGTTCAGGTAGGTGGTGTCGCGCCGGAGGCCCCAGTGGAGGCAGGACTCCTCACAGTGGGGTTTCGCGGCTTCTATGACGCCGAGTTCGGCTCCGGGGGTGATGGGCTGGCCGCGGCGTACCGAGGGTTTAACCGGGAGGTAGGTCGTGCGCAGGCCGTCTGGGTGATCGATGGTGACCACTCCCCTTCCGGCGACGGGGCCGGCGAAGCGGATGGTGCCGGGGCCTGCGGCGAGAACTCGGGTGGCTACGGGAGCGGCCAGGTCGATGCCGCGGTGGCCGGCCAGCCAAGGCTCGGGAGGTGGGGTGAAACGGCGCAGGATTCGGGGGTGTCCGTCCAAGGGCCAGCGCCAGGTGGGAGGAGAGGGGGAGGCCCTTGCTGGGGAAGCAAGAATGGTGATGGGCAGGGTCAGGGTTGTGGAGATGAGAGCCAGTAGGGCTATGGCTCTGAGTTGTGTGGTGGAGGGTCGATGCTTTTGCGGATGCATCGGCCGTTTTGCGTGGCTGTTGGGTTGGGGTGGTGCGGGGCTCCTTTGGCGAAATGGGTGGGATGGGCATCTTGTTGGGGTGTTTGGGGTTGGGTGGCGTGATGGGGTGTCGTTCTTCCAAGCGGCTTGTGGTGGCGAGGTGGTGATGTCGTTTGTTGGGCTGTGTTTTGGGAGGATGGCGTTGGGGGGCGAGGCGGGTAGTGGTGGGTGGGTTGGTGTGGTGGTGGGAGGGGTGGGGATGTTCATGCGGGTAGTTTGGCGCGGTGCCGAGAGGGCGAGTGAGAGCGAACGTCGTTCTGTGGAGGACGATTACTTATCCACAGGTGCCGGGATTGAATTGCTTTGATTGGTTGACGTCGAACGGCCCAACTAATATCTCGACGATTTCACCTTTGTCCGAGTTGGCAGGCCCTTCTGCTGGTGGAGCTGTGGCGGTGGGGGGCCGCATCTACTGCGCAACAGGCATTAGGTGGGTGTAAGGGCAAAGTGGACGTGATGTCTTTGTGTGGCGCAATTTGGGTCCGCCGGAAGGCTCAGCAGCCGAAGCTGTATGGAGCGCGTGATCGCTGACCTCGAGGGAGCCGCTGCGGATCAGGTGCTGATGGATGGTGGATGCGCCGATCTTGCTCGCGGGCAGGTGGCAACTGATGCGGTGCAGGCGGGGTATTCGGATCTGCGCGAGCGGGGTGGGGCGGAATGGCACCGGTTTCCGGGAGTTGCTGGTTCGCTGGATCGAGGAGGACGTCCGCCGCTGCGGGGGCGCCGATCTGCTGCGGGGTGCGGTCAGGTGGTGGTCTTGAGGAGGATTTCGAGGAGGTCCTCTGGTGCGTCGCGCATCAGGTTGTGGCCGCTGTCCACTGCGTACGTCGTCCACTCCGGGTCGTTGCTCAGGCGTTGGTAGGTGGACGTGAAGGGGGACTCGCCGTCCCAGGCGGCCGCGTACACGTAGACCTGGCGGTGGTTGTGGGGGCGGTCGTTGGTCAGTCGGAGTGGCTGGAGCAGCGAGGCCAGGGGGTGGGCGGTAGCGCGGGGGTCGAAGAAGGGCAGGGGGCGTACGGCGTGGCCGGTGTCGACCACGTCCATGTACCACCGTCGTTCGCGGTCGGAGACCAGGCTCCAGCAGGAGTCGCCGTCTGCGGGTACGACCGCGTCCAGGTAAACGAGGGTGTTCACTCGGTCGGGCATGCGGTCGGCTACGCCCCTGATCACCATGCCTCCGTAGCTGTGGCCGACCAGGACGGCGTCTTCGACCTTCTCGTTCACCAGAACGGCTGTCACGTCCTGGATGTGGGTGTCGAGGTTCACTCCGCCGTGGAGGAGGTGGCTGCGTTCGCTGATGCCGGTCAGTGTCAGTGGGCGGGTGCGGTGTCCATGGATGTTCAGGTGGGGGGTGAGGTCGTCGAAGCACCAGCCGCCGTGGCACATGCCGGGGATCAGGACGAACGTGGACATTGTTTTTGTGGCCTTTCGGCTGGACGTCTGTCTGTTGTCTGTCTTGGGGTGGTGGTTGGGGTTCGCGGCGGGCGGAGTCGTTTGCCTCTGGAGGTCAGATCGAACTGGTCGGTGCGATCTAGGATGGTAGCAGTAATCGAACCGATCGGTACCATGTTGCTCGATGGTGATCCCAGGGTGTCTTTGGTGGCATGGGTTGTGAGTGGGTGCTGTGGGGGGACGCGATCGCCTGAGTGTTGAGGCGTTTGGATGGGGCCAGGTGAACCGGAAGTCCCCTGGTGGTGGCGGCAACGGGTGGCCGCGTTGGGTTCTGGTCGCGGTGGTGGGTGGTGGGCTGGGGGAGTCGCTGTGGTGGGGGCGTTGCGCGATGGTCGGGGTCTGTGCGGTGGGCGGGTGCTTTGCGAGGGAAGGGCTCTGTGCTGTGGGGGGTCGCGCTGCGTGGGTGAGTTGGGGCTGGTTTGCGATGGGTGAGGGGCGTCGTGGGGTGGGGCTGCTTGATGCGCTCTGGAGTCTCGGGTTCGGGCAGGCGGTTCGTGGGGGGCTTCGCGAGGTGGGGTGGCCGGTGTTGTGGGGGCCTCGACCGACTTCGCCGCCGACGGGGGGTGGTGGTTCTTCTGGGTGGGGAGGTGGTGGGTGTTGGTGGGGCGGCGGGGAGGCGATCTTGGGTCAGGGCCAGGAGTGGCGTTTGGAGGTGATCATGTGGGTCAGGGTTTGCGGGGGTGAGGCGGGTGGCGGTTGGGTGGGTTCGGTGGTGGGGGGTGTGGGGCGTAGGGGGGACGTCCAGAGCCAGATGGTGCTCAGGGCCATGCCGGCCGCGCAGATCAGGACCACCGGACGCAGGCCGAGGAACTCGGCCAGGAGACCGCCGCTGAGGCCGCCCAGGGCCAGTACGCCTTGTACGGCGAAGGTCGTGGTGGCGTTCACCCGGCCCCGAAGTTCCGGGGCGGCTTCCCGCAGGGTGATCACGCCCATGCAGGTGGCGAAGGCGACGACGAGGCCGCCGATGATCGTGCCGGTGAGGGCGAGCATGGCCAGGTTCCACCACAGAGGGCCGGTCAGCAGGCCGGCGGCGAGGATCTCCAGCGGAAAGAAGATCACCGAGATGAGGAGGACGCGCTCCTCGCCGTAGCGCCTGGACAGACGGGGTGTCAGCCACGCGCCCAGCAGGCCGCCCGCGCCGCCCAGGGCGATGAGCGCGCCGATCAGGCCCTTCGGGATGTGCAGTTCGTTCAGCATGTAGAGCATGTGGACGGCCGTGTACGCCATGGCGAAGAAGTTGATCGTGACGCCGGCGGCCAGGAGGGCGCGGAGCACCGGGTGGGTGATGCTCGCCCTGAGCCCCTCCATGACGTCGCGCCACATGCCTTTGGAGGTCGTGGGGGTGTTGCGTTCCGGGGTGCGGATGGCGCGGAGCAGGAAGGCCGAGGCGAGGAACGAGAACGCCTCCGCCACTACCGCCAGCGGCGCCGTGAGGAACTGGACCAGGAGCCCGGCCAGCCCCGGTCCGCCGACCGAGGCGACCGAGTAGGAGGCGTGGAAGCCGGCCATCGCCTCGGTGCGCTGCTGTGGGGCGACCACGGCCGCGATGTGCGGGAAGTTCGCCGCTTTGAACAGCACTCCCGCCGTGCCGATCGTCAGGGCAACGATGATCAGCCACGCCACGTTCAGCAGGCCGAGGAGCCAGGCGATCGGGATCGTGAGCGCGGCCGCGCAGGAGACGAGTTCGCAGGCGATCATCAGCGGGCGGTGCCGGGTGAGGCGGTCGGCGATGGCGCCCGACTGGAGCCCGAACAGCAGGGCCGGGATCGCGGAGGCCGCGGTCAGCAGGCCCATCTGGGACGGGGAGGCCGTCAGCAGGGTGACCGCGGTCAAGGGGATGGCCAGCTTCGAGACCTCCGAGCCGGTGACCGAGACCGTACGTGCCGTCCAGAGCAGACGGTAGTCGCGCTGTCTTCGGAGTGGTGGCGGTGATGGGGCGGGTTCGGTGTCGGGCAAGGTGTGAAGGGAATGCTTCATAACTGTGAAGATAACCCTTCACAGTTATGAAGGCAATGCTTCAGATCTTTGGATGGGTACCTTTGGCGTATGACGCAGGAGAGCAAGTGGCTCAGCGATCCCCTGGCGATGCGGGCGCTGGCGCACCCGGCGAGGCTGTCGATCTTGCAGTGGCTCGGCCTGGAGGACAGCGCCACCGCGACCGAGGTGGCGGAGCACGCCGGGATCACGCCCAGCGCCGCCAGCTACCACCTGCGGATGCTGGCCAAGTACGGCTTCGTGCAGGACGCGCCCCCGCGCGGCGACGGCAGGGAACGGCTGTGGAAGACCGCCGTGGAACGCCCGCTGGGCATCGGGATCACGCCCGATGACCAGCCGGAGGTCAGGGCCGCCAAGGAGTTGCTGATCGCGGAGTTCCGGCGATCGGCCAACGAGGAGGCCGAACGGGCGCTGGCGAGCGTCGACCGGGAGAGCGAAGAATGGCGTGACGCGACCCACTTCAGCCGACACCGGATCAGGGTCGACGCCGAGGAACTGGTCCAGATCTACCGGCAGATCGAGAAGCTCCTCGAGCCGTACATCGCCCGGCAGCGCAAGGAGCGGGACGCTCCCAGGGGGGCCAGGCTCGCCGAGGCGCAGATCAATCTGTTCCCCGTCCAGCCGAGGCCGGTCCCGGGGCTGCCCACCGAGGACCACGACGCTCGCTCACGCCTGAGCGCGACGCGGAAGCAGGAAGCCGAGCGGCGCATAGGGGAAGAGCGGCACATACGGGAATAGAGTGCGCCGTCTGTTTGACCGTAGACGGTCAGCCTGGGGCGGTGTGGGAGGTAGACTTTTCGGTGGCCTGTGACCACAGGCCGACTTCGCATGCCCCATTGCGGACCGCGCCATCGGTCCGGGCCACGTGCCCGGCGGGAGCGGGTTCGGGGCATCAGGGCGGCAGCCACGCGCTGTCGCGGCACAACCGAGAACCGCGCCCATCCGCAGGGCGCCAAGACCTGGAGGACCAGCACATGGCCCCCGTCGTCACCATGCGACAGTTGCTTGAGAGTGGCGTTCACTTCGGTCACCAGACGCGGCGCTGGAACCCGAAGATGAAGCGCTTCATCTTCACCGAGCGCAACGGCATCTACATCATCGACCTGCAGAAGTCCCTGTCGTACATCGACCGTGCCTACGACTTCGTCAAGGAGACCGTCGCCCACGGTGGCACGATCCTCTTCATCGGCACCAAGAAGCAGGCGCAGGAGGCCATCTCCGAGCAGGCCGCGCGGGTCGGCATGCCGTACGTCAACCAGCGCTGGCTGGGTGGCATGCTCACCAACTTCTCCACCGTGCACAAGAGGCTTCAGCGTCTGAAGGAGCTCGAGGAGCTCGACTTCGACAACGTCGCCGGCTCGGGGCTCACGAAGAAGGAGCTCCTCATGCGCCGTCGTGAGAAGGACAAGCTCGAGCGTACGCTCGGCGGCATCCGCGACATGGGCCGCGTGCCGAGCGCGGTGTGGGTCGTCGACACCAAGAAGGAGCACATCGCGATCAGCGAGGCCAAGAAGCTTGGCATCCCTGTAGTCGCGATCCTCGACACCAACTGCGACCCCGACGAGGTCGACTACCCGATCCCGGGCAACGACGACGCCATCCGCGCCGTCGGCCTGCTCACCAGGGTGGTCGCCGACGGTGTCGCGGCCGGTCTGATGGCCCGTTCCGGCGCCGCCCGCGGTGACGAGAAGCCGGCCGCCGCCGAGCCGCTGGCCGAGTGGGAGCGCGAGCTCATCGAGCAGGGCGCCGGTGAGGCCGGGGCCGCTCCTGAGGCCGCCGCTGCCGAGGAGGCCCCTGCGGCCCCTGAGGCCACCGTCGCTCCCGAGGCCGCCGCTCCTGAGGCCGCTGCTCCCGAGGAGGCCGCTCCTGAGGCTGCCGCTGTGACCGACGACTCGACGGCGCCCGCCGCCGAGGGCGAGACCACCGAGCAGGCCTGACGCCTGAGGGCGCTTCGGGTAGCGGTCCGATGCCACGTCCCGGGGGTCCGTGCGTGCGGTCCGGCCGTGTTCTGATGGATTGGACACGGTACGGACCGGCACCGCGACGGTCCTCCGGTCCGCTCCTCGGAGGAGGTCGGAGGCGAGCGCCCTGGCGCCTGCCACAGGCCCGGGGAGCCGAACGGTACCGTTCGAGCGCCAGGTCGGCCTCAGCGGCCGGGCTGGTCACGCGGGCCGGGCAGGGCCGGTTACGCGGCTGAGCTGAGCCGGGCGAACCCGCAAGGGTGAGACCGGGCGAGTGAGCACGGCCGAGCGAGCTAGGGCCAGAGCCAGAGCTAGGGCTAGGGCTCAGGGCCGAAGCTGGGGCTCAGGGCCAGAGTGAGGCAAAGCCAGGCGCGTGAGCAGGGCCGAGCCAGCAAAGGTGAGGCCAGGCGCGTGAGCAGGGCTGAGCGAGCAGAGGCGAGGCTGGGCGCGTGAGCAGGGCTGAATGAGCAAGCTGGGGCCAGGCGAGCGGTACGGCCGAGTGAGCAGGATGAGGCCGGGCGAGCGAGCAAGGCCGAGTGAGCGAGGCGGTCAGGCGAGCAGGCAGGGCCGGGCGAGCAAGACGGCCGGGCCAGAGAGTACGGCCGGGCGAGCAAGGCAGGGCCAGGCGAGTGAGCGCGGCCGCGAAGGCGAGGCCGGGCGAGCGAGCAGGGCGACGTGACATCTGAACAAGGCAAGCCACCGGATGGCTACCGGGCCATGAGTGGCCGGCCAGGCAAGGTGTGCGTCCCGGCACGGCAAAATGGCTGGGCCAGGACGGCACGCCGGGGCGGCTCCCCCACGCCGGGTGGGCTACTCCAAGGCTCGGGCGCCGGACCGGCGAGGTGGCGGTGGCGCGGTGGTAGGCCGTGGCGAGGCTGGGCAGTATGCCGAGCGAAGCAGCAGCAACGCCGAGCCGACCCGGGCCCAGGGCAAGACAAGGCTCCAGTACGGCACGCGCCGGCCGTACGAACCAAGGGTGGACGGCCGCTCCGGCCCCCGCCCGGACCACGATGACGACGACGAAATCCCACAAGGAAAAAGAGCAATGGCTTCCGTGAACATGGCCGACGTCAAGCGGCTTCGTGAGATCACCGCTGCCGGCATGATGGACTGCAAGAAGGCGCTGGAGGAGTCCGAGGGCGACTTCGACCGCGCGATCGAGCTGCTGCGCCTCAAGGGCGCCAAGGACGTGGGCAAGCGCGAGGCCCGCACGGCCTCCAACGGCCTGGTCGCGCTCCAGCAGGACGGCGACTCCGCCGCCGCGCTGCTCGAGCTCAACTGCGAGACCGACTTCGTGGCCAAGGGCGAGCGCTTCCAGGAGCTGGCCGGCCAGGTCGTCGCGCACATCCTGGAGGCGAAGCCCGCCGACGTGGCGGCGCTGCTGGAGTCCTCCTTCGACGGCAAGAGCGTCAAGGAGCACCTCGACACCGCCAACGCGGCGCTCGGTGAGAAGATCGAGATCCGGCGGTTCGCGGTGCTGGAGGGCGGCTACATCGGCGCCTACATGCACAAGACCGACCCGGCCCTGCCGCCGGCGGTCGGCGTGCTCGTCCAGCTCGACAAGCCGAACGCCGAGGTCGCCAAGGACATCGCGCAGCACGCCGCCGCGATGGCCCCGCAGTACCTCAAGGCCGACTCCGTCCCCGCCGAGGTCGTCGAGAAGGAGCGCAAGCTCTTCGAGGAGATGACCCGTGACGAGGGCAAGCCCGAGGCCGCCGTCGCCAAGATCGTCGAGGGTCGCGTGAACGGCTGGTACAAGGACTTCACGCTGCTGCAGCAGGCCTTCGTCAAGGACAACAAGAAGAGCGTGGGCAAGTACGCCGAGGAGAACGGTGTCGAGGTCCTCGGCTTTGTCCGCTTCAAGGTCGGTCAGGCTTAGGCTTAGGCAAGCTGCCAGCTCAACGATCCGCCGAACGAAGGAGGCCGCCGCCGTGCAGGACCAAAGGGAGTCAGCCCACGAATCCACACGGACGGCGGCTTCCTCATCTCAACACCCGCAAAGCACCCTCAGGTGGAAGCGGGTGATGCTGAAGCTGTCAGGAGAGGCGTTCGCCGGCAGCGAGCCGCTGGGCATCGACCCGGTCATCGTCGATCATCTGGCCGATTCGATCGCCGAGGCGGTCAAGGAGGGCGTGCAGGTCGCCGTCGTGGTCGGTGGCGGCAACATGTTCCGCGGCGCCACTCTGTCGCAGGGGGGCATCGACCGGGCCAGGGCCGACTACATGGGCATGCTCGGCACGGTCATCAACTGCCTGGCGCTCCAGGACTTCCTCGAGCGGCGAGGCGTGGAGACCCGCGTGCAGACCGCCATCACCATGCAGCAGGTGGCAGAGCCGTTCCTGCCGCGCCGCGCGATCCGGCACCTGGAGAAGGGGCGCGTGGTCATCTTCGGCGCGGGGCTCGGCTCACCGTACTTCTCCACCGACACCGCGGCGTCCCAGCGGGCCCTGGAGATCGGCGCCGAGGCGCTGCTCAAGGGCACGCAGGTCGACGGGATCTACGACTCCGATCCCCGCAAGAACCCCGACGCGGTCCGTTTCGACCACCTCGACTACGGCGAGGTGCTGCTGCGCGACCTCGCGGTCATGGACGCCACCGCGATCAGCCTGTGCAAGGACAACGATCTGCCGATCGTGGTCTTCGACCTGATGGGCGAGGGCAACATCCTGCGAGCGGTACGCGGTGAGAAGATCGGCACGCTGGTGAGTCCCGCAGGCAAATGACGGAGCGAGCCCGACACCGCCAGCTAGAAGACAGGGAGCCGCTGTGATCGACGAAACCCTCCTCGAAGCCGAGGACAAGATGGACAAGGCCGTTTCGGTGGCGAAGGAGGACTTCGCAACCATCCGTACGGGCCGTGTCACCCCCGCGATGTTCAACAAGATCAACGCCGAGTACTACGGCACGCCGACGCCGATCCAGCAGTTGGCGTCCTTTCACGTGCCCGAGGCGCGCATGGTGCTCATCCAGCCTTACGACAAGAGCTCGATGGGCGCGATCGAGAAGGCCATTCGCGACTCCGATCTCGGCGTCAATCCCACCGACGACGGTCAGGTGATCCGCGTGACGTTCCCGGAACTGTCCGAGGAGCGCCGCAAGGAGTACATCAAGGTCGCCAGGAACAAGGGCGAGCACGCCAAGGTGTCGGTACGCAACATCCGT
Organism: Nonomuraea sp. NPDC051298; assembly: GCF_055586305.1. Lineage (NCBI taxonomy): Bacteria > Bacillati > Actinomycetota > Actinomycetes > Streptosporangiales > Streptosporangiaceae > Nonomuraea > Nonomuraea sp. NPDC051298. The sequence continues at coordinate 75,353 of NZ_JBVJIM010000004.1, read as the reverse complement.
CGCTCCGCCAAAGAGGTCCTCGACAAGATGATCAAGGATGGCGAGGCGGGCGAGGACGAGGTCCGGCGGGCCGAGAAGGAGCTCGACGACCTCACCCAGAAGCACGTCGCCAAGATCGACGAGCTGCTCAAGCACAAGGAAACCGAGCTGCTCGAGGTCTGAGCGGCGCGCCGCAGGGCGGACCGCGCACGACGGGCCGCTGAAGGTAGCGGGTCTGCACTACGGCCCTCGCCGCCGTTGGCGGGGGCCGTGGCTTTGGAGAAGTCTGTGGAAGAACGTACGGCTGGCAGCAGCTCGAGCGGCGGCGGCCGTAGCGGAAGGAACCTGCCTGCGGCGATCGCGGTCGGCGCGACGCTGGGCGCGCTGGTCCTCGGCACGATCTATTCGATCAAAGAGCTGTTCATCCTGGTGGTCGTGGGGGCGGTCGGGGTCGGGGCGCTCGAGCTGATCAAGGCGTTCGCCACCCGTGACATCAGGGTTCCCGCGGTGCCGGTGCTGGCGGGGCTGGTGGCGATGCAGGCGGGGGCGTACTGGGGCGGGCCGGCGTGGTTGCTGGCCTCGTTCGCGGTGTTCGCGTTCGTGCTGCTGATCTGGCGGATGTTCGGCGACGGCACGGACGGTTACGTGCGCGACGCGTCGGCGTCGGTGTTCACGCTGTTCTATCCCGCGATGCTGAGCGCGTTCGTGCCGCTGTTGCTCAAGCCGGAAGACGGCGACCACCGGGTGCTGATCTTCATCGCGGTGACGGTGGCCAGCGACATCGGCGGGTACATCGCGGGCGTGCTGTTCGGCCGGCACCAGTTGACGGTGATCAGTCCGAAGAAGACCTGGGAGGGTCTGGCCGGCTCGGTGGTGGCGTGCACGGCGGTCGGGGCCTGGCTGGTGACGTGGCTGCTCGGCGGCCAGATCTGGCAGGGGGCGCTGATCGGCGCGCTGGCGGCGCTGCTGGCGACCGTGGGCGATCTGATCGAGTCGATGATCAAGCGGGATCTCGGCATCAAGGATCTGGGAACGATCCTTCCCGGCCACGGCGGCCTCATGGACCGGCTGGACTCGCTGGTCACGACGCTGGTGCCGGTCTGGCTGCTGATGACGCTGTTCTTCTAGCCGTTCTCCTGTGGCAGGGGTTGCTCCTGGGAGTCCAGGGCCTGCGTGGTGACGGGGGAGAGCCAGAGCCACCGTACGGTCTCGCCACCGAATGCGAAGCCCGACATGTCGGGCATGTGGGGTGGGTTGGCCTGCATGAGGGCCCCCGAGTACTGCGGCCCCAGCGGGAACGTCGAAGGCTCGTGATACCACTTCGCCGTGTGCCCATGGCCCAGCCACGTCACCGAGTGCCACGGATACTGCGACAGCCACACCAGCAGCAGCGCCGCGTCCCGCGGGTCCTCCCGGGTGGCCACGGCCAGCTCGATCCTGGCGTACGCGCCCGGCCGGTCGATCCACTGCTCCACCGTGGGCATGCGCTGGCAGCTCATCCCGACCGTGGCCAGCACGGTGAACCCGCGCTCACCGTGCGGCGGCCGCTCGGTGATGCCGACGGTGGGCAGCCGTTCGCCGCTGGCGTCCCAGTAGCGGCCCGCCGGTCCGAGCACCCGGTCGAGATGGCCCATAACGAACTGCTGGAACGACGGCCACGACCCCTCGCTGTGCCGCCAGCGCCAGTAGGACCTGGCGTTCGAGATACGGGGTTGTAACCCTTCGAGCGCCTCCGACAACGCCCAGGCGAACGGCGACTCGCCCACCGCGTCGCGCGCGTAGCCGGGCATGCCCCTGCTCATGTCGGCCCAGCCGGGGATGACGGCGAGCAGGTCGTCGTCCTCGTAGAGCGCCACGCCGTCACCCTCCTCGAACCACAGGGGGCTGAGTTGCCCAAGTGGTCTGCGTCCTTCGGGATGCAGCGTGTTGGGCCTGGGCATGAGCGGCGGCAGCCCGGCGTTGATGCGGGACAGGTCGACCACGGGCGGGGCGGGACGGTGGTTGGCCAGCCAGACGGCCCCGTGGACCGTGCCGTCGGGCGAGCACAGGTAAGCTACCGAGGAGTCGTCGTCGCGTTCGACCACGAGCGTGCGGCTCCCGTACGGGTTGCCTGCCGCGAGCACGACCTCGGTGCCGCCCTCGCCGGATGCCGACCGAAAAATCGCCATACGAGATGACTGTAGATCGGCCGGAGACCAAGACGCGAGCCATACCTTGACCAGGAATTCCACCTCCGATCCGAACGTTCACTACCCTGGTCGCAAACCCCTCAAGCAAAGGCAGCAACGTGTCCCAGCCTCCAGGCCAGCTCACCTTCGTCGCGCCCCGGCGGGCCAAGCCCGCACGGCACCTGGCCGACCTGTCGATGGCCGACCGGCGCGCGGCGGTCACCGAGCTGGGCGAGAAGGCATTCCGCGCCGATCAGCTCTCGCGCCACTACTTCGAGCGCCTCACCACCGACGTGGGCGCGATGACCGACCTGCCCGCGGCGGCCAGGGAGAAGTTGGCCGCGCTGCTGCCCGACCTGCTCACGCCGGTTCGCGAGCTGACCACCGACGGGGGCACCACGCGTAAGACGTTGTGGCGGCTGTTCGACGGGGCGCTGGTCGAGTCGGTGCTGATGCGTTATCCCGACCGGGTCACGATGTGCGTGTCGTCGCAGGCCGGCTGCGGCATGAACTGCCCGTTCTGCGCCACGGGCCAGGCTGGTCTGACGCGCAACATGTCCACCGCCGAGATCGTCGAGCAGGTGGTGAGCGGGGCGCGGGCGCTGGCCGCGGGCGAGGTGCCGGGCGGTCCCGCGCGGGTGAGCAACGTCGTGTTCATGGGCATGGGCGAGCCGCTGGCCAACTACAAGCAGGTGATCGGCGCGGTGCGCCGCCTGGTGGAGCCCGCCCCGCACGGGCTGGGCATCTCCGCGCGCGGGGTCACGGTCTCGACCGTCGGGCTGGTCCCGGCCATCGGCAAGCTCGCCGACGAGGGCCTGCCGGTCACGCTGGCGCTGTCGCTGCACGCGCCCGACGACGAGCTGCGCGACACGCTGGTGCCGATCAACACGCGGTGGAAGGTGTCGGAGGTGCTCGACGCCGCCTGGGCGTACGCGGCCAGGACCAAGCGGCGGGTGTCGATCGAGTACGCGCTGATCAAGGACATCAACGACCAGGAGTGGCGGGCCGACCTGCTCGGCAAGCTGGTCAGGAACAAGCTCGTGCACGTCAACCTCATCCCGCTCAACCCGACCCCCGGGTCGAAGTGGACGGCCTCGCGGCCGGAGGACGAGCGGGCCTTCGTACGGCGGTTGCAGTTCCACGGCGTGCCGGTTACCGTGCGTGACACGCGCGGCCGCGAGATCGACGGCGCCTGCGGTCAGCTCGCCGCCGCCGAGTGAGCAGGCCCCCGACACCCACCGCGTTCGGCGGAGGCACGGCGGGTCACGTTCGCCGTCGTCGCAGCAGCGCGTAGGCCGCGAGGCCGGCCAGGCACCAGGCCAGCGAGATCGCGCCGAGCTGGGGCAGCCGGGCGGCCAGCTCCCCGGCGTTGGCGGCCTTCATCCACGAGATGAGCGGCACTGTCAGCCAGTAGAGCGACGAGGCGCTGAGCAGCAACATCACCAGATAGCCGAGCAGCAGGACCATGATCGAGACGGCGGGCGACGGCAGGACGGCGCGGCTGGTGAGCGCGCCCAGCGCGGTGCCGGTCAGCGCCGACACCACGTGCAGCGCGACGCCCGCGCCCAGCACGTCCGGTGACGGCGGCCCCGTGATGCCCAGCAGCAGAGCCCACACCAGGCCCAGCCCCGCGAACACGGCACAGCTCGCGAACGCCGCCAGCAACCCCGCGGCCACCTCCCTGCCCCGCCCGCCGACCTGGACCGCCGACATCTCGCGCTGCCGGTCCGGCTCGGTGTCGAGCAGGCTCCTGGCCGCCCACGCGAGGATGGGGACGAGGAGCACCGCGCCGTCCGTGAGCACGGCGGCCTCCTCGCCCCTGGGCGCCCGGCTGCCGTGCACGATCGCGAGCAGGGCCAGCGTGAGGAGCAGCGCCTGGAACACCCGGTGCGAGCGCACGTAGGCGGCCACCCGGAAGACGGCCAGGGCGATCATCCGGTCTCCTCGATCTCGCGGGCCCGATAGCCCTCCTCGCGCATCCTGGCCAGGAAACGCGGGAGGTCGCCGGCGGGCAGGGTGACGGCCACCGTGGTCTCGGCCTCCGTGGTCTCGGCCTCCGTGGTCTCGGCCTCCGTGGTCTCGGCCTCCGTGGTCTCGGCCACCGTGGTCTCAGCCACAGTGGTCCCGGCCTCAGGGCTGCTCACGGCCGGGGCCGCGGTGCCCTCCTTGAGGTGGCCGTCCACCATCGACCAGTGCCGCAGGCCCGGCAGGCCGCGTAAGCCGCCCTGGTGGTCGCTGACCACGACGATGCCGCCCCGTCCGGCCACCTCGGTCGCGATCGCGGGCAGCGTCTCGCGCGTGTCCGCGTCGAGACCCGCGAACGGCTCGTCCATGATCAGCAGCCCCGGCTCGGCCATCAGCGCCTGGACGAGGCCGACCTTGTGCGCGCTGCCCTTCGACAGGTCGCCCAGCGGGGTGCCGAGGAGGTGCCCCATGGTGAGGCGCTCGGCCCACGGCTCCCAGCGGGCGCCACCGCGTACGCGGGAGGCGTGCCGCAGGTAGGCCGTCACCGTGAACGGCTGGCCCGTGGGGAACCGGTCGGGCGCGAAACCGACGACCCGCGGCCGGTCGGTGATCGTGCCCGTGGTCGGCTCGGCCAGACCCACCAGGAGGCGCAGCAGGGTCGACTTGCCCGCTCCGTTCGCGCCGGTCAGCTCGATCACGTCGCCGGGGTCGAGGTGGGTGTCGGCGGCCTCGATGACGAGGGGATCACGCCTTCGGTAGCGGAAGGAGACCTTGGACAGACGCATGGTGCCGCAACAGTATCTGCCGGGTCGCAGGGCCGGGATAAAGGTCCGACAATGGAGGCACCCCAGCACACAGTTCAAGAGGAGCGAGGCTTGAACCGCTTTCCGCGCGTCATGGGCATGCGTTCAGGCTATGACCCCGCCGAGGTGGACGCCCTGATCGGGCGCATCGAGTCGACCCTGGGCAGAGGCTCGCACGCTCTCGAGCCCGTCACCCCCGACGACGTGCGCGGCGCCACGTTCCGCGCCAGACGCGGCGGCTACCAGGAGACCGCGGTCGACTTCGCCCTGGAGGCGTTCGTGGTGGCGCTGGAGGCCCAGGCCAGGCGGCCCATCCGGCTGGCGATGACCGAGCCCACGGGCGAGATGCTGCGCGAGGAGTGGTTCGAGACCCAGGCCGCCAGGGTCGAGCGGGTGGCCTTCCGCCCCGGCCGCATGGGCACCGGCTACAACGAGGACGAGATCGACGCCTTCCTCGACCGGATCGTGGCCACCTTACGCGGCACGACCGACTACCCGGTGACGGCCGCGGACGTGCGGGAGGCGAGGTTCTCGACCGTGTTGTTCAGGGCGGGCTACCTCATCGCCGACGTCGACTCCTTCCTCTCCGGCATCGCCGACGTGCTGGACCAGCGAACCTAGCCGCCCGCCGGGCGCGGCCAGGGGCGCTGGGCGGCTCGCACGACGCCGAGGAGGTCGGTGAGGTCGGGCCGGACGTGCTCGACGACCTGCTCGCCGGACGGGTGTTCCCCGAGGCGGTTGATCCATACGCGGGGGAGGCCCAGCCGGTGCGCGGGCAGCATGTCGTGGTGGTAGCCCTGGGCCACGTGCACCCAGACCTCCGGCTCGTACGAGTCCCCGAACAGCTCGAAGTGGGCCGGCGCCGGCTTGTACGCCCCCGCGTCCTCCGCCGTCACCACCGCGTCGAACGCCACCGGCAGCCGCCGCCGCGTCTCGGCGATGAGGTCGCGGTCGCAGTTCGTCAGCAGCGCGAGCCGCCAGCCGGCCGCGCGCAGCGCCGACAGCTCGGCCCTGACCTCGGGGAAGACCGGCCAGTACGGCAGCGTCGTGGCCAGCACCGAGGCGTCGTCGGCGTTGAGCCGCACCTTCTCCTCCGCGCACGCCCTGCGCAGCGCCTGGGCCAGCACCTCGCGGTAGCGCATCGAGGGCGACTCCTCCTCGACGGCCAGTTCGTGCCGGAGGTACGCCTCCAGCAGCCCCGCCCCCCGCCCGGGAGCGATCAGCTCCATGCTGGTGAGGAGACCGTGCCGCCAGTCGACCAGAGTTCCGTAGCAGTCAAACGTAACCCATCGCATGGGTTTCATCATGACGGTCACGACGGCTCGGGCGCGACTACGGAGAGGTGGCGGCTCTGGGCCTGCGGAGGAGGGCCACGAGGACGGAGGTCACCGGGGCGGCCAGGAAGGCGCCCGTGATGCCGGCGATCACGCTGCCCACGGTGATCGCCAGCAGGATGACCGCGCCCGGCAGGTCGAGGGCCTTGCCGTAGATCTGCGGCGCCAGCACGTGCCCCTCGATCTGCTGCACCGCCACCGTCACCGCCACCACGATCAGCGCCACCAGCCACCCCTTGGCCACGAGCGCGACCACGGCCGCCAGCAGCCCCGCGAAGAACGCCCCCACCACCGGCAGGAACGCCCCCACGAACGTCAGCACCGCGAGCGGCAGCGCGATCGGCACGCCCAGGATCCACAGCGCCATGCCGATGAAGAACCCGTCGACCAGCCCCACGATCGCCACCCCGCGGATGTAGCGGCCGATCACCGAGAAGATCAGGTGGCCGGTCTCGGTCAGGCGGGCCCGCGCGGGGGCGGGCGTGAGGTCCACCAGCCAGCGGAAGAGCCGGTCGCCGCCGTGCACGAAGTAGATCGACAGGATGACCGCCAGGACGGCCCCGATGACGATCTCGCCGACCGTCCTGACCCCGGCCAGCGCCCCGGTGGTGATCTGCCGCCCCTGCTTGGACAGGTAGTCGCGGGCCTGCTCGATGATCTGCCGGTCGTCGATCCCGAACCGGGCCGTCACGTTGTGCAGGTCGTCGAGGACCTTGCCGACGCTGGCGTGCAGCTCCGACACGCTGGCCACGGTGGGCGGCACCAGCAGCGCGATCAGCGCGCCGGCCAGCAGCAGGCCGCCGACGAAGACGACGGCCGTGGCCAGCGCGGAGTTGAGGCCGCGCGTACGCAGCCATCGGGCCGGGGGCAACAGCAGCGCCGTCAGGAAGAGGCCGATGATGACCGACATGGCCACCGTGCGTACGTGGTAGAGGCAGAAGAGCGCCACCGCGATGACCGCGATCCACCCGAGCAGCCGCCACGGCCTCATCCCGTTGCCCCCAATCGTGCCTGGTCAGAGGAGTTCCCCAGGCCGATCGGGGGCAACCCTGCTCACCCGGGCGGGGTGAGGTGGTGACGCTGGGAGAGCTTGTTCGCCTCGTACGTCTCCCGCGCCGCGTAGGTGGCGCTCGTCGTGGCCACCTGGGCGACGGGCACGTCCCACCACGCCTCGGAGGAGGGGGTGTCGTCGGCGAGCCGGTCGGTACGGACGTAGATCACCGTGGTCCCGGTCGCCGAACGGGCCGTGTCGAGCGCCTTGCGCAGATCGGAGACCGTCTCGGGACGCAGCACCGAGGCGCCCAGGCTGGCCGCGTTGGCCGCCAGGTCGACCGGGAGCGGGCCGCCGTCGCGCCGCTGGTAGGCGGTGCCGAGCCGCTCGGCGCCGACGCTCTCCGACAGCCGGCCGATCGAGGCGAAGCCGGAGTTGTCGACCAGGACCACGACCAGCTTGACGCCCTCGGAGACGGCCGTGACCAGCTCTTGGGCCATCATCAGGTAGGAACCGTCGCCCACCAGCACGAACACCTCGCGCTCCGGGGCCGCCAGCTTCACGCCCAGGCCACCGGCGATCTCGTAGCCCATGCAGGAGTAGCCGTACTCGACGTGGTAGCTGCCCGGGCCGCTGGGCCGCCAGAGCTTGTGCAGGTCGCCGGGCATCGACCCGGCCGCGCACACCACCACGCCGTCGTCGCCGGCCGCCGCGTTGACCGCGCCGATCACGGCCGACTGGGGCAGCGGCGTGCCCTCCAGCGCGTACGCCGCGTCGACGGCCGTGTCCCAGGCCCGGGTCAGCTCGGCCGCCCGGTGCCGGTAGGCGGCCGGGGTGCTCCAGCCCGCGCACGCCTCGGCCAGGTCGGCCAGCCCTTCGCGGGCGTCGGCGACCAGGTGCAGGCCCGAGAGCTTGGCGGCGTCGAAGCCGGTGAGGTTGAGGTTCAGGAAGCGGGCGTCGGGCGCGAAGATCGTGCGGGAGGCCGTGGTGAAGTCGCTGTAGCGGGTGCCGACGCCGATGACGAGGTCGGCGTCGCGGGCCAGCGTGTTGGCGGCCGTGGTGCCGGTGGCGCCGATCGCGCCCACCGCGAGCGGGTGGCCGTAGGGGAGGGCGCCCTTGCCCGCCTGGGTCTCGGCCACGGGCACGCCGCAGGTCTCGGCGAAGACGCGCAGCCGCTCGGTGGCCTCGCTGTAGATCGTCCCGCCGCCGGCCACGATCAGCGGGCGCTCGGCCGACCTGATCAGCTCGGCGGCGCGCGCCAGGGCCGAGCGCTCGGGGCGCGGCCGGGGAATGTGCCAGACGCGCCGGGCGAACAGCTCGTCGGGCCAGTCGAACGCCTCGGCCTGCACGTCCTGCGGCAACGCGAGCGTCACCGCGCCGGTCTCGGCCGGATCGGTGAGTACCCGCATGGCGGCCAGCAACGCGGAGGGAAGCTGCTCGGGGCGGTTGATCCGGTCCCAGTAGCGGGAGACGGGCTTGAAGCAGTCGTTGACCGAGATGTCGTAGGAGCGCTGGTCCTCCAGCTCCTGGAGCACGGGGCCCGCGACCCGGGTGGAGAAGATGTCGCCGGGCAGCAGCAGCACCGGCAGCCGGTTGATGGTCGCGCCCGCCGCCCCGGTGATCATGTTGGTGGCGCCGGGGCCGATCGAGGTGGTGCAGGCCAGGGTGGCCAGCCGGTTGCTCGCGCGGGCGTAGGCGGCGGCGGTGTGGACCATGGCCTGCTCGTTGCGGCTGAGGCGGTACGGCAGGTCTTCGGCGGAGGTGGCCAGCGCCTGGCCGAGCCCGGCGACGTTGCCGTGGCCGAAGATGCCGAGGCAGCCGCCGAAGAACCGGCGCTCCACCCCGTCGCGCTCGCTCCACTGGTGGGCCAGGAAGCGTACGACGGCCTGCGCGACGGTCAAGCGGATCATGAGGTCCTCCCGAACGGCAGTCTGGGGTCGATGGGCTGAGCGTCCCACGAGGAGCGGATCCAGGCGTGGCGCGGATCGTCGCAGAACGCCATCGAACGCCGCTCCGCAGGCCCCGCCAGCACGTTGAGGTAGTAGAGGTCGTAGCCGGGGGCGGCCATGGAGGGGCCGTGGTAGCCGTAGGGGACGAGCACCACGTCGCCGGGCGAGACCTCGGCCAGGGTGTCGATCCGGCCGCGCTCCGAGGAGTAGACGCGCTGGTAGCCGACGCCCTGGCCGGCGACCTCGAAGTAGTAGATCTCCTCCAGCACCGCCTCGCCCGGGTTGGGGGTGTCGTGCTTGTGCGGCGGGTAGGAGGACCAGTTGCCGCCCGGGGTGAGCACCTCGACGGCCATGAGCTTGTCGCAGTCGAAGGCGTCGGGGGAGCAGAAGTTGTTGACCTGGCGGCTGGCCTGGCCGGCCCCCCGGAGTTCGACGGCGACCTCGGCGGCCGGGACGTGACGCGGGGCGAACGCGCGGGTGGCGCGGGCCGAGGGCAGGGCGATCCGGCCCGCGCCCGCCAGCGTCACCCGCGTGCCGATCGGGAGGTAGACGAAGTCGGTGGGACCGTCGAAGACCGAGGACCGGCCGGTCAGCGCGAACGTCTCGCCCTGGATCGTGACCGTGCAGGCCCCCGACAGGGGCAGGACGATCATCTCCTCCTCCCCGGTGTCGAACGACACGGGGGCCGAGCCCAGGTCGGCCACGCGCAGCCCGGCGTACGTCCAGCCCGCCAGGGACGGGGTGATCTCCACCGACCACGGGCCGCCGGCGGCCTTGCCGTAGGGCAGGTGGGTCATGGGCGGGCCTCTCGTACCAGGGCGGCGGCGCCGTCGACCGCGCTCGCCACGTCGTCGCCGGGCGGGTAGAGCAGTGCCCGGCCCACCACGAGGCCGCGCACGCCGGGCAGGCTCAGGGCGCGGTGCCACTCGGCGTAGGCGGCGTCGATGTCGGGCGGGTCGCCGCCGAGGAGCAGGGCGGGCAGCGTGGTGGCGGCCATCACGCGCTCCATCTCGGGTATGGCGGGGATCTTCAGCCAGGTGTAGGCCGAGGTCACGCCGAGGGCCTGGGCGATGCTGATCGAGCGGATCACGGCCTCGGGCGACAGGTCGTTGCGCAGCGCGCCCGACTCGGAGCGGGCCGACCAGAACGGCTCGACCATGGCCACCAGCCGCCTGCGGGCCAGGTCGGTGACCGCGCGGGCGCACGATTCGAGCGTGGCCACGGTCGCGTGGTCGGTCGGGTCGATGCGGCAGAGCATCTTGCCGCCGTCGAGCCGCATGGCCTGGATGGAGTCGGCGTCGAACCCGGTGAAACGGTCGTCCAGCTCGAACACCGAGCCCTGCAGGCCGCCGCGGTTCATGGAGCCGAAGGCCAGCTTGTCTTCCAGCGCCCCGAGCAGGAGCAGGTCTTCGAGGACGTCGGGCGAGGCCAGGATGCCGTCGACCCCCGGCCTGGACAGCGCCAGGCGCAGCCGGTCGAGCAGGTCGACCCGGCTGGCCATGGCCAGCGGCCGGTCGCGGACGCCGAGTGCCCCGCGCGCCGCGTGGTCGGCGGCGATGATCAGCAGCCGCTCGCCCTCCCCCGGCATGCCGCGCCGCTGACGGCGGGCCGCGGCCTCGGCGATCTCCTCCGGCCTGGTGGCGCGGATGCTGGTGAGCCGTCCGTAGTCGGCGGCCCTGGACAGCGTGATGTCGCTCAAGAGCGCGCCCCGTTCAGCAGGTCGTCCACCTCGGCGGTGGTCGGCATGGCGTCGGCGCAGGCCAGGCGGGCGGCCACGTAGGCGCCGGCCGCGTTGGCGAAGCGCAGCGTGCGGTCCAGCGGCCAGCCGCGCGCCAGCCCGAGGCAGACGGCCCCGCCGAACGCGTCTCCCGCGCCGATGCCGTTGACCACCTTCACCTCCATGGGCTCCACCAATGCGCTCTCCTCGGAGGTACGCGCGAAAACCCCCTCGGGGCCCATTTTCACGATCGCGAGGCGTACGCCGGAGTCGAGCAGCGCCTGGGCGGCGGCCTCGGGATCGCGTACGCCGACCGCGACCTCCACCTCGTCGAGGTTGCCCACCGCCACGTCGGCCAGCGGCAGCGTACGGCGGGCGGCCTCGTGGGCGGCCGCGCGCGACTCCCAGAGCGTGGGCCGGTAGTCGAGGTCGAACACCGTCCACCCCGACGTGCGCCGCCTCGCCGAGAGCGCGGCGGCGTGCGCGGCGGCGCTCGGCTCCCGGCTCAGCCCGGTCAGCGAGAACCAGAACAGGCCCGCCGCGCCGATCGCGGCCAGGTCGAGCATGGACGGCTCGATCCGCAGGTCGGGCGGATGCTCACCGCGGTAGAAGTAGATGGGGAAGTGGTCGGGAGGGAAGATCTCGCAGAAGGTGACGGGTGTGGGCGGGCCCTCGATGGTGCTCACGAAGGTGTCGTCCACGCCGAATCCCCGGATGGCCCGGCGTACGTAGTCTCCGAACGGATCGGCGCCCACGCCGGTGATCACGGCGGAGCGCAGCCCGTGACGCGACGCGGCGACGGCGACGTTGGTCGGGCTGCCGCCCAGGAACTTGCCGAAGGTCTCGACGTCGGCCAGGCCGACACCGGTCTGCAGCGGGTAGACGTCGACGCCGCAGCGGCCGATCGTGATCAGGTCGTACAACAGCACCTCCAGAGACGGAGCTTACCTTCGACACTATGGCATATTGTCATGACATTCGGATGTCCGCTATGTTGCCGGGCAGTGCCCCCGCTGAGACCCCGGTCACGCACTTCTCGCGGTCTGTGACAGTGAGATCGCTCCCTCCCGGGCAAACACGCTGCATGCGGGCACATCTTTCGAATACGGCCGGGCCTTTACGTCATATGGATGTCATGACATATTGGCCCATGGCTTCCTCCCCATTAAGGACACGTCGGAGGGTTTGCATGGCATTGCGGAAACGGTCGATGGGTGTGGTCGCGGTGGTCGCCGCGACCGGTCTGGGGCTCGCCGCCTGCGGCCAGTCGTCCGGCGGGGGCGGAGGCGGTGACACGATCGAGCTGACGATCACCCAGAACGCCATCGCGGGCGGCAAGAACGCGGCCGCCGCGAAATACGTCGCCGACTGGGTCATCCCCAAGTTCGAGGCGGCGCAGAAGGCGAAGGGGAAAAACGTCACGGTCAAGTTCGTTCCCAGTGGCGTCGACGATGAGCAGTACAAGACCAAGCTCTCCCTCGACCTCAAGTCAGGCAAGGGCGCGGACGTGATCGACATCGACGGCATCTGGGCCGGCGAGTTCGCCGAGGCCGGCTACATCAAGCCGCTGTCGGAGCTGGTCGGGGCCGAGGCCGACAACTGGGACGGCTGGGCCCAGATCCCCGAGGCGGTGCAGGGGATGACCGAGTTCAACGGCAAGAAGTACGCCCTGCCGGTCGGCACCGACGGCCGCGTGCTCTACTTCAACAAGAAGCTGTTCGCCGCCGCCGGGCTGCCCGCCGACTGGCAGCCCAAGAGCTGGCAGGAGGTCCTCGACGCCGGGACCAAGCTGAAGTCCTCCGGCGTGCCCGTGCCGATCCAGATCAACGCCGGCACCGCCATGGGCGAGGCCACCTCCATGCAGGGCGTGCTGCCGCTGCTCGCGGGCGCGGGCGGCGAGGTGCAGAAGGACGGCAAGTGGACCGGCGCCGCCCAGCCGCTGAAGGACGCGCTCGGCCTCTACCAGAAGATCTACGGCGGCGGCCTCGGCGACCCCAAGCTGCAGCAGGAGGCCAAGGGCCGCGACAAGTCGTTCCAGCAGTTCGCCGAGGGCAAGATCGGCATCCTCATGGAGGGCGACTACTTCTGGCGCGGCGTCGTCAACCCCACGGACGGCGTGGCCAAGATGGCCGACCGCGACCAGACCGTCGGGTACGCCCTGATCCCCGCCATGGAGCCCGGCAAGGGCCTGCGCGGCCAGGACTTCGTCAGCATGTCCGGCGGCGCGCTGCGTACGGTGAACCCCAGCAGCAAGCACCCCAAGGAGGCGTTCGAGCTGGCGGCCTTCACGCTCTCGCCGGAGGCGCTGAAGGAGGAGACCAAGGACGGCAACGTCCGCATCACGCCGCGCGCCGACGTCAACAAGGAGATCCTCGCGGGAGAGCCGCTGCTGACGTTCATCTCGGAGAAGGCGCTGCCGCTGACGGCCTACCGTCCGCCGGTCGCCGTCTACCCGCAGGTGTCCGTCGCGCTGCAGGAGGCCACCGCCGCGGTCGTCAGCGGCACCGCGCCCGACCAGGCGGCGGCCGACTACCAGAAGAAGCTCGAAGGAATCGTCGGTGGCGCGGGCAACATCGCCTCCTGAGGTCAGTGCCGAGCGCGACGCCCAGGCCCTCCGCTACAGCTCCGACGCGGCGGGCCTGGGCAGGGCGCGCGCCGCGGCCTTCATGGCCCCCGCGCTGCTGCTGGTCGCGGCCTTCCTCGTCTTCCCCGCCCTCTGGGTGCTCTACCTCGGGCTCACGAACTACCGCCTGACCGGGGTCGCCGCCGCGGAGCCGCAGTTCGTCGGGCTCGGCAACCTCCTCGACGCGATCTCCAACCCGGACTTCTGGAACTCCACGTGGCTGACCGTGCAGTTCGTGCTGGGGTCGGCCGTCATCGGCCAGGTCGGGCTCGGCTTCACCATCGCCTGGCTGCTGCGCGACCGGCGCGGGACGCTGAAGCGGCTGGTCGAGGGGCTCGTCATCCTGGCCTGGATCCTGCCCAGCGCCATCGTGTCGTTCCTGTGGGTGGCGCTGCTCGACCGCGACGGCGGCACGCTCAACGCGCTGCTCGGCCTGCCCGGCTTCGCCTGGCTGCTCGACCACCCGATGTTGTCGATCATCGTGTTCAACACCTGGCGCGGCACCGCGTTCTCGATGATGCTGTACGGCGCCGCGCTCGGCAACGTGCCGCCCTCCCACCTGGAGAGCGCCCGCCTGGCCGGGGCCTCCGGCTGGCAGCAGCTCAGGGACGTGGTGTTCCCGCACATCAGAGGGCACATCCTGACCAACCTGCTGCTGATCAGCCTGTGGACGTTCAACGACTTCACCCCGTTCCTGCTCACCGCGGGCGGGCCCGACGGCAGGTCCGAGGTGCTGGCCGTGCACGTGTACAAGGTCGCCCTGCAGGGCGGCGAGCTGGGCTACGGGGCCGCCGTCTCGACGGTCATCCTGCTGATCAACCTGGTCGTGGCGGTGTTCTACCTGCGGCTGCTGCGGAGCAAGAAATGACGCGGTTCGTGCTGGGCCGGATCGGGTTCTACACCCTGGTCGCGGTGCTGCTGGCCTTCTTCACGGTGCCGCTGCTGTGGCTGGTGACGGCGCCGTTCACGTCGAACCCCACCTACGAGGTCGCGGTCCCGGACTTCACCTGGGCCAACTTCCAGGCCGTCCTGGAGCACCCGTACGCGCTGCCCTCGCTGTGGAACTCGGTCGTGCTGTCGGCGGGCACCGCCGTCCTGGTCGTGATCCTGGCGGCGCTGGCCGCCTACGCCCTGAGCCGGGTGCGGCTGCCCGGCCGCGACGCCCTGCTGTACGCGTTGCTGCTGCTGTCGTCGATCATCACGGGGACGGCGGCCATGGTGCCGCTCTTCCAGCTCGCGGTCGAGCTGAACCTCATCGACTCGCAGTTCGGGCTGATCCTCATCCTGACCGGCGGGCTGCTGCCGGCGGCGATCTTCATGCTGAAGGACTTCGTGGACGCCACGCCGAAGTCGTACGAGGAGTCGGCCCGGGTGTTCGGGGCCTCGCCGCTGCAGATCGTCCGGCACGTGGTCGTCCCCCTGGTACGGCCCGGTCTCGCGACCATCGCCGTGTGGGCCGTGGCGAACGTGTGGGGCAACTTCCTGATGCCGTACCTGCTGCTGAGCGATGTGGAGAAGCAGCCGGCCGCGGTGATCACGTACACCTTGTACACCGAGGGCGGTCAGGCCAATCTGAGCATGTTGTCCACGTTCGGGCTGCTCTATTCGATCCCGGTGGTGCTCATGTACCTGTTCGTCAGCAAGAAGTACGGCTTCCGCTTCCACGGAGGGATCAAGCGTTAATGGCCGCCATCGAACTACGCGGACTGACCAAGGTCTACCCCGGCGGGGTGAAAGCGCTCGACGCGCTCGACCTGAAGGTCCCGGACGGCGAGTTCTTCGCCCTGCTCGGGCCCTCCGGCTGCGGCAAGACCACGCTGCTGCGCACCATCGCCGGGCTGGAGACCGCCACCGGCGGCGCCGTGGTCATCGGCGGGCGCGACGTGACCGGCGTGCAGCCCGGCAGCCGGGACGTGGCCATGGTGTTCCAGGACTACGCGCTGTTCCCGCACATGGACGTCACGGACAACATCGCCTACCCGCTGCGCATCAAGAAGGTGGCCAAGGACGCGCGCCGCGACAAGGCGGCCGAGGTGGGGGCGCGGCTCGGGCTCGACCACCTCATGGACCGGCGGCCAGGCCAGCTCTCCGGCGGGCAGCAGCAGCGGGTCGCGCTGGCCAGGGTGATGGCCACGCAGGCGCAGGCGTTCCTGTTCGACGAGCCGCTGTCCAACCTGGACGCCCGGCTGAGGCTGGAGGCCCGTACGTTCCTCAAGAAGCTCCAGCGCGAGCTGGGCGTCACCACCGTCTTCGTCACCCACGACCAGGCCGAGGCGCTGGCCATGGCCGACCGGATGGCGGTCATGGAGGCCGGGCACATCAGGCAGATCGGCACGCCGGCCGAGGTGTTCCAGCGGCCGGCCAGCACGTTCGTGGCCGGCTTCATCGGGTCGACACCCATGAACCTGCTGGACGGCGCCGTACGAGGTGACACGCTGGAGGTGGCAGGCCACAAGGTCGCGGTCCCGGCCTCCGCAGGGGGGCTGCTGTCCGACGGGGAGAAGATCGTGTACGGCGTGCGGCCGGAGTACATGTCCTACTCGGCCGGGCCCGTGGACGGCGCGCTGGGCGGGAAGGTGGCGATCGTGGAGAATCTGGGCGCGTCCCATCTGGTGACCCTCGACGTCAACGGCGTGACCGTGCAGGCCGTCGTGCCGGAGGGCAGCGAGCCCGCGGTCGGCGACGAGGGGTATGCCGCGCCCCGGCGCGACCGCGCCCTCGTCTACCGGGACGGAGCGCTGGTGTGAGGGGCCGCTGGACGCTGGACGACCGGCTGGAGCGGATCCTGCGGGAGGTGCCGTTCGAGGTGCCCACGGGGACGGCCGCGGTGACCGTGCGCCTGGCCTACGACCGCACACAGGGGGTGATCGACCTCGGGTGCGGCTCGCCCGACGGCTTCCGCGGCTGGTCGGGGGGCGCGCGCGACGAGTACACGATCGCCCGCGACTGGGCCACCCCCGGCTACCTGCCTGGCGAGCCCGAGGCCGGCACGTGGCACGTGTGGCTGCGCCTGCACCGCGTCCCGCCGCAGGGCCTCGACTACACGCTGGACGTCACGACCCACGCCACCGCTCCGCCCGAGCCCGTGACGCAGGAGCCCCCGCACGGCGAGCGCCCGCCCCGCAGGGACATCCCCGACGTCGACGGCCTGCGCTGGTACGCCGGCGACTTCCACGCCCACACCGTGCACAGCGACGGCAGCCTGACCATCGCCGAGCTGGCCGAGCTGGCCCGCGGCCGCGGCCTCGACTTCCTGGCCGTCACCGACCACAACACGGTCAGCCACCACCCCTGGCTCAGCAAGATCGACCGGGACGTCACGCTGATCCCCGGCCAGGAGGTCACCACCGACCGGGGCCACGCGAACGTGTTCGGCGATGTCGGCTGGGTCGACTTCCGGCAGCCCGCCGACTCCTGGGCCGAGCACGCGGACCGCGCGGGCGGGCTGATGTCCGTCAACCACCCGCTCGGCGGCGACTGCGCCTGGCTGCTGCCGATCACCCGCCGGCCCCGGGTCGCCGAGGTGTGGAGCTCCGGCTGGTGGGACCGCCGCTGGGGCGCGCCGCTGGCCTGGGCCGACGCCTGGCGCGACGACGTGATCGCGATCGGCGGCAGCGACTTCCACCGGCACGGCTCCGACGGCCTGCCCGGTTCGCCCACGACCTGGGTGCTCGCCGAGGACCCGGCCGAGGACACAGGGGCGGTGCTGGACGGCGTACGCGCCGGGCGCACCGCCGTCTCCACAGGACCCGACGGGCCGCTGCTGCTCCGGCTGGGCGGCGAACTGCTCGCGCTGGACGCCGACGGCCTGGTGCTGGTACGCCCCGACGGCACGCGCCAGGTGGTCCGCGGCGACCGCGTGCTCCTGCCGGCCGTAGAGGGCCAGCATCGGTTGGAAACCCACGAGAACGAGGTGATCGCCCTATGCGCGTGAGGAAAGTGGCCAACGCCCCCGTCAGCTTCGGCGTGTTCGAGCTGAGCGACGCCCCGCCGCCGCTGACCGCCGACGAGATGGTCCGCGCGCTGGCCGAGGCGGGCTACGAGGGCATCGACTCCGGGCCGATCGGCTACCTGGGCACCGGCTCCGAGCTGACGGACCGGCTCAGCGGGGCCGGGCTGCTGCTCTGCGGCGGCTGGGTGGACCTGCGCTACGGCGACGCGGGGGCGTACGAGGGCGGGCTGCCCGCGCTGGAGGCCGCGCTCGACGTGTTCGCCGCCGCCCCGGCGGGTGACCTGCCGCCGCGGCCCACCCTGGCCTGCTCGGGCTCGGCGGAGCGCTTCGCCCGGCCCGGCGGGAGCGTTCCAGGGCTGACGGCCGCCGAGTGGCCCGCGTACGCCGCCCGCGTCCAGCAGGCCGCGGACCGGTGCCGCGAGCGCGGGTTCGAGCCCGCCTTCCACCACCACCTCGGCACGTACGTCGAGACCCCCGACGACGTCGAGCGCCTGCTGGAGCTGACCGACGTGCAGCTCTGCCTCGACACCGGCCACCTGCTGCTGGCCGGGGGAGACCCGGTGACCAAGCTGCGCGAGTGGTCGGACCGGGTCGGGCACGTGCACATCAAGGACGGCGACACCAAGATCCTCGCCCAGGCCCTGGCCGACGGCGTCGACCTGCGCGAGCTGATGGGCCGCGGCGGGTTCGCCCGGCTCGGGGAGGGCGAGCTGGACCTGCCCGCCGTCGTGCGCACGCTGGACGAGATCGGCTACGCGGGCTGGATCGTCATCGAGCAGGACACCCTCCCCGGGCGGCGCACGGTCGCCCAGAACATCGCCGACCAGGCGGCCAACCGACGGATGCTGAAGGACTTGGGACTTTGAGAATCGCGCTTGTGGGTTGCGGGGCCGTCACCCAGGCGGTCTACGTGCCGCTGCTGTCGAGGCGGCGCGACCTGTTCGAGGTGAGCGCCGTCTGCGACCTGTCGCGGACCCTCGCCGACGCCGTGGGCGATCGGCTGGGCGCCGCCCGGCGCTACACCGCGGTGGCGGAGATGCTCGCCGACGGCGGCTTCGAGGCCGTGGTGGTGCTGGCCTCGGGCTCCCACGGCGAGACCGTGCGGCAGGCGCTGGCCGCCGGGTACGCGGTGCTGTGCGAGAAGCCGCTCGCCCTGACCAGGGCCGAGGTCGCGGCGCTGCCCGAGGGGCGGCTGATGGTCGGCTACATGAAGCAGTACGACCCGGCCGTGCGCCGGGCCGAGGAGGTGCTGGCGGAGCTGGGCGGGCCCGAGGCGATCAGGTCGGTCGAGGTGACCGTGCTGCACCCGAGCGGCGAGTCACAGCTCGCCTTCGCGAACCTGACGCAGGCCCGCGACGTCGACCCGGGCCTGCTGGCCTCGCTGCGCGCGGCGGAGGAGGAGCTGATGTCGCGGGCGGTCGGCGAATCGGCGCCGGCGGCGGTGCGAAACCTGTACGGGGTGTCGCTGGGCTCGATCTGCCACGACCTGTCGCTCCTGAGGCGCTTCACCGGCTCCCCTTCGGAGATCTCGCACGTCGAGACGTGGGGTGACGTGCCCGGCTCCATCGAGATCTCCGGGCCGCTGCCGGTCCGTGGCAGGTTCTCCATCCGCTGGCACTACCTGGAGGACTATCCCGCCTACCGCGAGACCGTGGCCGTCCACCACGATCAGGGCTCGCTCGAACTGGTCTTCCCCTCGCCCTACCTGATGAACGCCCCGACCACGCTCACCGTCGTGTCCGCGGGCGAGAGCCGGACGGATTGGCGTGAGGTGACCGAGGCGTTCGAAGTGCAACTCGCGGCCTTCCATGCTTTCGTGAACGATGGCAAGCCGCCGCTCACCGACGTGGGCGGCGCGCTCGATGACATCGTCACGGCGCAGCGGATCGCGGCACGCTACGCCGTACAGCACGCACTGAACATTGGAGGGGAAGCTGCGTGAGCAAGGAGATCGTGGTCGTACCGCACACGCATTGGGACAGGGAGTGGTACGAGCCGTTCCAGCGGTTCCGGCTCCGGCTGGTGGCGCTGCTCGACGAGGTGCTCGACACGATGGAACGCGAGCCCGCCTACCACTTCACCCTTGACGGGCAGCTCGCCTGCGTGGACGACTACCTCGAAGTACGCCCGGAGAACCGCGACCGCGTGGCGGCGCTGGTGGAGTCGGGGCGGCTGGCCGTGGGTCCGTGGCAGATCCTGCTCGACGAGTTCCTGTGCTCGGGCGAGAACATCGTCCGCAACCTGGAGCTGGGCATGGACCGGGCCGACAAGCTCGGCGGCGCCATGCCGGTCGGCTACCTGCCGGACATGTTCGGTCACACGGCGCAGATGCCGCAGATCCTGCGCAAGGCCGGGCTGCTGCACGCCTGCGTCTACCGCGGGGTGCCGTCCTCGGTCACCACCGACGCGTTCGCCTGGGTGGCGCCCGACGGCACGGCGCTGCGCACGCAGTACCTCCCGGCGGGCGGCTACGGCAACGGCGCGCACCTCTTCTCCGACGCGACGTGGCTGAAGGAGCGGGCGGAGGCGTTCGTCGCCACCATGCGGGGGTGGCACGGTCCAGAGGGCTCGCTGCTGGCGATGTACGGCACCGACCACTCCGCGCCCGTACGCGGCCTGCCGGACATGGTGACGGCCATCGACGCCCGCATGGACACCCTGACCGGCTACCTCTCGGCCTACCCCGGCGAGGTGGACGGCCTGCCGCGGGTGCACGGCGAGCTGCGCTCCCACGCCCGCGCCAACATCCTGCCCGGCGTCATCTCCATCCGCCCCCACGTCAAGCAGGCCATGAGCCGCGCCGAGCGCATGGTCGAGCGTTACGCGGAGCCGCTGGCCACGCTCTGGGGCGACGAGTGGCCCGGCCGCTTCCTCGACATGGCCTGGTGGCGTCTGGTGGACGCCAGCGGCCACGACTCGGTCACCGGGTGCGGCGTCGACGACACCGCCCAGCAGGTCGCCGCCCGCATCGCCGAGGCCGAGCACCTCGGGCAGGCCGTACGCGACCTGGTGACCGCCCGCCTGGCCGAAACCGTGCCGTCCGGCGGGGTGCTCGTCGTCAACCCGACCCCGCGCACCCGCCAGGGGGTCGTGGTCCTGGATCTCGCGGGCATCGACCCGCTGGTCGACCCCTCGGGCGCGCCGGTGCCCACCCAGCCCCTGGAGTACGCGGCCACGCTGCTCTTCGACGAGGAGATGGACCCGGCCATCGCGCTGACCTTCATCCACGGCACCGAGCTGTTCGGGCAGCACATCGCGGGCTGGTCGATCGAGGAGGACACGCTGACGTTCAGGGTGGCGCGGGAGCCCTCGGTGCTGTTCGACGTGGACGACATGCGGGACGACGTCGAAGGCGTCACCCGCGTCCGCATCGTCGCCGAGCCCCGCCGTACCGTGGCCGCGCTGGTCGAGGTGCCGCCGCTCGGCCACACGAGCATCCACCCCGCGCCCTACGAGGACGTCTACAGCCCCGACGAGGAAGAGGCGGGGGGCCGACTCCTGGTGGGCGAGCACCACCGGTCCTGCTGGCTCAGCTCCGACTCGGCCGAACTGCCCGTCAGAGGCAGCGCGAGGCTGCTGGACAACGGCCTGCTGCAGGTCACGATCGCCGACGACGGCACGCTGCGGCTGCTGGGCGAGGACGGCACCGTGGTCACCGGGGTGGGCCGCATCGTGGACGGCGGCGACGTGGGCGACACCTACAACTACGCGCCCCCGCCGGCCGACCTGATCATCACGGAGCCGTCGACCATGGAGACCGAACTGCTCTGCAGCGGTCCGCTGGTGGCGATGGTGGACGTGCGGCGCACGTACGAGTGGCCGGCCACGAGCGAGGGGCTGCAGGGCGCTCCGGAGCTGCCCGGGCTCACGCGCGCGCCCCGGCTGGAGGAGATCGTCGTCACCACCCGGGTCGAGCTGCGCGCGGGCGAGCCGTTCGTGCGGCTGCGCGTCGAGTTCGACAACCGGTGCGACGACCACCGGGTACGCCTGCACGTGCCGTTGCCGTCGGCCGCCGAGGAGTCGTACGCGGAGGGGCAGTTCGCGGTGGTCACCCGCGGGCTCGTCGCGGAGGGCGGCTGCGGGGAGACCCCGCTGCCCACCTTCCCCGCCTCCTCCTGGGTGGCCGCCGGGGGCGTGGCCGCCCTGCTGGAACACGTCACCGAGTACGAGATCACGGGCGGCGAACTGGCCCTGACCCTGCTCCGCTCGGTCGGCTACCTCTCCCGCAACCGCAACCCCCTGCGCCCCGAGCCCGCCGGGCCCCAACTGCCCACTCCGGCGGCGCAGTCGCGCGGGGTCCGGTCGGTGAGCCTGGCGCTGATGCCGTACCGGGAGTCGTGGGAGGAGGTCGTGCCGCAGGCGGAGGCCTTCCGCCACGACCTGCTGGTGGTGCCGGGGACGGGCGACCGCGCCCGCGCGCTGCCCGCGCCCGCGGCGGGCCTGTCGGTGACGGGGGACGGCGTGGTGATGACCTCACTCCGCGACCGCGCCGGGTGGCGGGAACTACGCGTGGTGGCATTGACGCCCAGTGACACGGAAGCGGTCATCTCCGGCAATCTGCTGGAGGCCCGGCATGCCGACCTGAGAGGGCGTCCGGGGGAGTCTGTGCAGGTCACTGATGGTGTGGTGCGGTTGCCGCTGAATGCTTGGGAAATTGCGACCATCCAGTTTCGTCAACGCTAGGTAATGAATCGAACGCACGTAGTAATGTCGCGGTCATGGTCACTGCACAACACGAAGGTCTGAACAAGATCGCGACCTTCAATCTCGAACATACGAGAGACATGCTGCGGGCGCTGTTCGACCTACCGCTTCCGAAGTCGGGTGAGGCGCGCATCGCCTCCCCCGACCTCTCGGAGGTGGACCCCGGCGTCAGCCGGGCCGACAGCGCGATTCTGTACGGCGAGGGAGAGGAGAAGTTCGGGGTCATCGTCGAGACGCAGCGCGGCCTCGACGACGACAAGCACTACGCGTGGCCGGAGTACATCGCCAATTTCCGGTCACGCGAGAGATGTCCAGCCTGTCTGGTCGTCATCTGCCCGAACCGGAAAGTGGTCAGGTGGGCGACGAGGGAGATCCCCACCGGCCATCCCGGGTTCACCTTGACGCCCCTGCTCATCCACCAGGGCAACACGCCGCTCATCGTCGACGTCGAGCAGGCCGTCGAGAACATCGGCCTGGCCGTCATCTCGGCCATCACCCAGAGCGAGCATCCCAGGTTCAAGGAAGTCGCGGCCACGCTGCAACGGGCGCTGGGTCACATCGACCCGAAGCAGGCGTGGCGGTACGCTCGATACATCAACCTGTCACTGGAAGGTGACGCACAGGAAGAGTGGGACCGAGGCATGAAGTTGGAGACGTATCCGTACCAAGGCGAGTACGCCAAGGGTCTCTGGGCCGGGGGTAAGCAGGAGGGGCGGATCGAGGGCAAGATCGAAGGCAAGATCGAGGGCAAGATCGAGGGCGAGGCGGAGGCGGTGCTGAAGATCCTCAATACACGCGGAATCGCAGTGTCCGAGGAGGTGCGGGAGCGGGTTCTGGACTGTCAAGACCCGGAGACCTTGGATGTGCTGCTTCAGCGGTCCATCATGGTCAGGTCGGGGGACGAACTCTTCGCCGAGCCGATCGGCTAGGGCCCGGGTACGCACATGACGACGTATCTGTACGAGGGCGAGTATGCCGAGGGTCTCAAAGCCGCGGGCCGGATCGCGGGCCGGATCGAGGGCCGGATCGAGGGCCGGATCGAGGGCACGGCGGAGGCGGTGTTGGAAGTCCTTGACGCGCGAGGGATCGCGGTGTCCGACGTAGTGCGGGAACAGGTTCTGGGCTGCCAGGACATGGCGACCCTGGATGTGCTGCTCGGACGGGCTCTTGTGGTCGAGTCGGCGGAGGAGATCTTCGCTGAGCCGTTCGGTCAGGGGCTCAGCACGCCGAGTTGACGGGCGGCTCGGACGGCCAGCCACACCTCGGCGAACGCGGCGCTCGACGACAGATCGCGCCCCGTGAGCGTCGCGAAGCGGCGTAGGCGGTAGGACAGCGTGTTGGGATGGATGTGGAGGGCGGCCGCGGCGTCCTCCACATGACGGTTGCGTTCCATCCACACCCGTACCGACGTCAGCAGCTTCGAGTCGTGGGCCGAGTCGTAGGCCAGCACCCCGCCCAGCACATGGTCCACCAGGGCGGTGAGAGTCGCGGGGTCGTCGGGGAGCCAGCGGCCCGTGGTGTCCTCGCCGTAGTGGACCAGCTCCTTCCCCGATTCGGCCGCATGCGAGACGGCCCAGACCGCCTCCCGTTGCGCCACCCGCAGTGAGTCCCCCGGCGGGAACGGGCGGCTCGCCCCTGCCGCCGCCCCAGGCACAGACGCCACGGCCGGGCCCAGAGAAGGCGGGCCCAGGACGTAGTGGTCGTCGCCGCGGCGCAACATCAGGTGCGGCAGCATGTCGAGGGCGCGGCGCAGGGCGTCGTCCGGCACCCCGCGCACCACGAGCAGGATCGTGTCCCCACCCGTGGGCAGCCCCAGCCGGGCCAGGCGGCGGCGGGCGGCCGGCGGGTCGAGCAGGTCCTGGAGCAGCTCGGCCAGCGTCTCGGCACCCTCCCTGCGCAGGGTCTCGCGTTCGTGCCTGGCCATGGCCACCTGCAGGGCGGCCACGGTGGCGATGTGCTGGACCACGGCCAGGCCGGCGGGTCTGGCGCCCTCGCGTTCGAAGGCCACCAGGTAGCCCGCCGAGCCCCCGGGCGCCGAGACCGGCAGGGCGAAGCCGCCGGGGATCGTGGGCGGGGCGTCGGGCTCGGCGGGCAGCACGTCGAGCGGGGGCACCGGCACGCCGGGCAGCAGCGGCAGGCCGTGGCGGGTCGAGAGGTAGACGTCGTATCCCGACAGGCGTTCCAGGCGTTTGAAGAGCGTGGCGGTGTCGAGGTCTTCCGCGGCCAGCCAGCGCAGCGCGCCGAAGACCTGGAGCTGGGCCGCCAGGCGTTCGCCGGCGTCCTCTCTGAGCGCCGCCGCCACCTCCTGCGCGATCGCGATGAACGGCACCGCCAGCGGCACCTCCAGCACCGGCATGCCGCGCTCCGCCGCGGCCTCGAAGAACGCCGGATGCAGGGGCGGCACGTGGAGCTGGGCCGACAGGGCCAGGGCCGAGACGCCGGCGTCGTCGAGGCGTTCGAGGTAGGCGCGCTGCGCGGCCGGGCTCCGGGGCACGCCGATGCCGGTCGTCATGATGACCTCGGCCCCCAGCAGCCACGGCGTCGGGTCGTCCAGCTCGCTCACGTGGGCCCACGAGACCGAGCGCGATAGCCCGGCCTCGCCCGCGAGCACGCGGAGCTGGAGGGCGGGGGAGCGCAGCAGGTCTTCTACGGTCACTTTGTGGTCAGCCACAACACACACCGTAATACTTCGTGGCAGCTACAATTGCCGCTGGTCAGAGCCATGACGAACACTGACCGCATGAACACAGGCCCCGTCGACTCCTCCAAGGTCCCGCGCTTCGCCGGGTTCGCCACGTTCGCCCGCCTGCCCCGCCTCGACGAGGTCGGGCGGGCCGAGGTGGCGGTCGTGGGCGTGCCCTTCGACACGGGCGTCTCCTACCGGCCCGGCGCCAGGTTCGGGCCCGCCGCGGTCAGGGAGTCCTCGCGGCTGCTGCGGCCGTACCATCCGGGTCTGGACGTCTCCCCGTTCGAACGGGTGCAGGTCGCCGACGCGGGCGACATCGCGGTCAACCCGTTCGACATCGGCGCCGCCATCGAGACGATCGAGGGCGCGGCCGACGAGCTGGACGCCCGGCTCGTGACCATCGGCGGTGACCACACGATCGCGCTGCCGCTGCTGCGCTCGGCCGCCAGGAAGCACGGCCCCGTGGCGCTGGTGCACTTCGACGCGCACCTCGACACCTGGGACACCTACTTCGGCGCCGAGTACACGCACGGCACCCCGTTCCGGCGGGCGGTCGAGGAGGGGATTCTCGACACCGAGGCGCTCAGCCACGTCGGCATCCGCGGCCCCCTCTACGGCAAGAAGGACCTGGAGGACGACCGGCGGCTCGGGTTCGGCATCGTGACCGCGGCCGACGTGCTGCGACGCGGCCTGGACGAGGTGATCGACCTGCTGCGGCAGCGGGTCGGCGACCGCCCGCTCTACGTCTCGGTCGACATCGACGTGCTCGACCCGGCCCACGCCCCCGGTACGGGCACCCCGGAGGCGGGCGGCCTGACCAGCAGGGAGCTGCTGGAGATCCTGCGCGGCCTGGCCGGGCGCAACCTCATCGGGGCGGACGTGGTCGAGGTGGCCCCGGCCTACGACCACGCGGAGATCACCTCGATCGCCGCCTCCCACGTGGCCTACGACCTCGTCAGCCTGATGGCACTCCAGGAGAACGGAACATGAGCGGCACCCCCATCACCGAGATCGAGACGTACGGGGTCGAGCGCATCCCCGACGCCGACCGCACCGCGCGTCCCCTCGACCTGTTCCGGGTGGCGTTCGGGGGCGCGAACACGTTCGCCACCTGCGTGCTCGGGGCCTTCCCCATCCTGTTCGGCCTGTCGTTCTGGCACGGGCTGGCCGCCACCGGGCTCGGCCTGGTGGTGGGGGCGCTGATCCTGGCGCCGCTGTCGTTGTTCGGGCCGCTCAACGGCACCAACAACGCCGTCTCCTCCTCGGCCCACCTGGGCGTGCACGGCCGGGTGGTCGGCTCGTTCCTGTCGCTGCTGACCGCGATCGCGTTCTTCTCGATCTCGGTGTGGTCGTCGGGCGACGCGCTGGTGGGCGGCGCGCACCGGCTCGTCGGGCTGCCGGACACCGACCTGTCGTACGGCGTCGCGTACGCGATCTTCGCGGTCCTCGTGCTCGTGGTCTGCGTGTACGGCTTCCGCTTCATGCTGTTCGTCAACAAGATCGCGGTGGCGGCGGCGTCCCTGCTGTTCGTGGTGGGCGTGTTCGCGTTCGCCGGCGACTTCGACCCGTCCTACCCGGGTACGGTCGCGGCCGGCGACCCGCTGTTCTGGCCCTCGTTCATCGGCGCGGCGCTGATCGTGCTGTCGAACCCGGTCTCGTTCGGCGCCTTCCTGGGCGACTGGTCGCGCTACATCCCGGCGGACACCCCGCGCGGGCGGGTGATGGCGGCGGCGTTCCTGTCGCAGCTCGCCACCATCCTGCCGTTCCTGTTCGGCCTGGCCACGGCCTCGATCATCGCGGCCAAGGCCGCCGAGTACGTGGATCCGGCCGCCCCCAACTACGTCGGCGGCCTGCTGGCCGTCTCTCCCGGCTGGTACTTCGTGCCCGTCTGCCTCATCGCCCTGATCGGCGGCATGTCCACCGGCACGACCTCGCTGTACGGCACCGGCCTCGACTTCTCCAGCGTGTTCACCCGCTTCTCCCGGGTCCAGGCCACGGTGTTCATCGGCACGCTGTCGATCGTGTTCATCTTCGCCGGGCGTTTCGCCGCGAACCTCACGCAGAGCATCTCCACGTTCGCCACACTGATCATCACGTGTACGGCACCCTGGATGGTGATCATGATGCTCGGCTACGTGACCCGGCGTGGCTGGTACGACCCCGAGGCGCTGCAGGTCTTCAACCGGCGCCAGCGCGGCGGCCGCTACTGGTTCACGCACGGCTGGAACTGGCGCGGCCTGAGCGCCTGGCTGATCGCCGCCGTGCTCGCCCTGATGTTCGTCAACCTGCCCGGCCAGTTCGTCGGCCCGCTGGGGGACCTGGCCGGCGGGGTGGACGTCTCCCTCCCGCTCGGGCTGGCCGTGGCGGCGCTGCTCTATCTGGCGCTGCTGGCCGCCTTCCCCGAGCCGCGCGAGGTCTACGGGCCGCGCGGGCCGCGCCTGGTCCGCTCGGCCGACACCCCGATCCTGCCGATCGTGGACGCCGCCACAGAACCGGTCGCGTGATGGCCGGTGACGTGATGGCCGGTCGCGAGGAGGCTGTGGTCGCGTGATGGAGCTGGTCGACCTGTCGGTGCCGATCGAGACCGGGATGCCCGTCTATCCGGGCGATCCCGAGGTCTCGGTCGCCCCGGCGCTCACCGTGGCCCGCGACGGCGTCAACGTGCTGGGCCTGCACCTGGGCTCCCATTCGGGCACCCACGTGGACGCGCCCTGCCACATCGACGACTCGCTGCCCGCGCTGGACGAGCTGCCGCTGGAGCGCTTCTGCGGGCCCGCCGTCGTGGTGGACGTGCGCGGGCTGCCGCCGGGCTCGGCGATCGGGGCGGAGCCGTTCATGGACGTGCGGGCGGGGACGATCGTGCTGGTCGCCACCGGGTGGTCGGCCCACTGGGGGAGCGGGGCGTACGAGCGGCATCCGTACCTGTCCGAGGAGGCGGCCGGGCTGCTGGTCGGGCGGGGGGTGCGGACGGTCGGGATCGACGCGCTCAGCGTGGACCCGACGCCCGCCGACGACTTCCCCGCGCACCGGGCGCTGCTGGGCGCGCACGCCGTCATCGCCGAGAACCTGACGGGGCTGGACCGCCTGTTGGCCGCCGGTGAACGGCCGATCGAGGTGTTCCTGTTGCCGCTGCGACTGCCGGGGGCGGACGGGGCACCCGTGCGCGCCGTGGCCAGAGTCGGCTGACGTGCCGCGCCGAACGGACTAGCGGGTGCCCCAGGAGTAGGTCTGCTTGCGCAGTTTCAGGTACACGAACGACTCCGTCGCGCGTACGGCCGGAATCGCGCGGATCTTGCTGAGGATCTCCAGCAGGTGCCCG
Source organism: Nonomuraea sp. NPDC051298 (assembly GCF_055586305.1). NCBI lineage: Bacteria > Bacillati > Actinomycetota > Actinomycetes > Streptosporangiales > Streptosporangiaceae > Nonomuraea > Nonomuraea sp. NPDC051298. The sequence continues at coordinate 47,163 of NZ_JBVJIM010000004.1, read as the reverse complement.
TCGCCCTCGCAGACCACCTCCACGATCACGTCGAAGGAGCCCGCGGTGAGCACCACGTAGTCGATCTCGTCGATGGCGGCCAGTTCGTCGGCCACCGACTCCAGGTCGCCCTCGCAGTTGACGCCGATCATGGCCTGCCGGGGGAAACCTAAGGTGAGCGGGTCGGTGACCGCGACGATCTGCATGACGCCCGCGTCCTGCAGCCGCTGCACCCGCTGGCGGACGGCGGCCTCCGACAGCCCGACCGCCTTGCCGATCGCCGCGTACGGCTTGCGGCCGTCGGCCTGGAGCTGCTCGATGATCTGCTTCGACAGGTCGTCGAGGACCACGGGGCCGGAATTTGGGTGGTTGCGGCGTACGCGGGGCGGCGTGGTCATTGAGAGGATTCCTCCTACCGGTCCGGCGTCACGGGGGCGGTCCCGGCGGGTCCGTCCTGGTGCGACATGTTGTCAGTTCCTGGCGGTCTGTCAAGCGAATTCGTAGCGATTTGATATCTTCACCACGAAATCCCTTGTCCAGATGCGTGTGCTCTGTCAGAGTCGCGGCATCTCAGCCACCTCACGAGGAGGCCATACCTTGACCACCCGTCTGCAGAACTACATCAACGGTGGGTTCGTGGACGCGAAGAGCGGCCGATTCTCCGACATCATCGATCCCTGCACGGGCGAGGCGTACGTCCAGGCGCCCGTGTCGGGTCCCGAGGACGTCGACGCCGCCTTCGCCGCCGCTGCCGCCGCGTTCGAGTCGTGGGGCAGGACCACCCCGGGCGAGCGGGCCAACCTGCTGCTCAAGGTCGCCGACGCGATCGACGCCCGGGCCGACGAGATCAACGAGGCCGAGTGCCGCAACACCGGCAAGCCCCGCGCCCGCATGGCCGAGGACGAGACGCCGGTCGCCGCCGACCACTTCCGCTTCTTCGCGGGTGCGGCGCGCACGCTCGAAGGCCCCACGGCCGGTGAGTTCCTCGCCGAGCACACCAGCGTCATCCGGCACGAGCCGATCGGCGTCGTCGGCCAGGTGACGCCGTGGAACTACCCGATGATGATGGCGGTCTGGAAGATCGCCCCCGCGCTCGCGGCCGGCAACACGGTCGTGCTCAAGCCGTCCGACACCACTCCGGCCTCAACGCTCAAGCTGGCCGAGATCCTCGGCGAGGTGCTGCCCGCGGGCGTCTTCAACGTCGTCACCGGCGACCGCGAGACCGGCGCCCTGGTCGTCGCCCACCCGACCGCCTCCATGGTCGCCATCACGGGCTCGGTCGGCGCGGGCATGTCGGTCGCCAGGAGCGCCGCCGACGACCTCAAGCGCGTGCACCTCGAACTCGGCGGCAAGGCGCCGGTCGTGGTCTTCGAGGACGTGAAAGACCTGCGCAAGGCCGCCGCCGACATCGCCACCGCCGGTCTGTACAACGCCGGCCAGGACTGCACGGCCGCCTGCCGGGTGCTCGTGCAGGAGAGCGTGCACGACGAGTTCGTGGCGGCTCTCACCGAGGCCGCCGCGGGCACGGTCACCGGCGACCTGGACAACGAGGAGGCGCTCTACGGCCCGCTCAACAACGCGAACCAGCTCGCCAGGGTCCAGGGCTTCGTCGAGCGGGCCCCGGCGCACGCCAAGGTGCTCACCGGCGGGCAGCGGGTCGGCGAGAAGGGCTACTTCTTCGCCCCCACCGTCGTGGACGGCCTCAGGCAGGACGACGAGATGGTGCAGAACGAGGTCTTCGGCCCCGTGATCACCGTGCAGACGTTCGCCGACGAGGCCGACGCCCTGGCCAAGGCCAACGACGTGAAGTACGGCCTGAGCGGCTCGGTCTGGACCTCCGACCACGGCCGCGCGATGCGCATGTCGAACCGCCTCGACTTCGGCGTGGTCTGGGTCAACACGCACATCCCGTTCGTCTCGGAGATGCCGCACGGCGGCTTCAAGCACTCCGGGTACGGCAAGGACCTGTCGGTGTTCGGTCTGCACGACTACACCAGGGTCAAGCACGTCATGCACTACATCGGCGAATAGCAAGGAACGATCCTGGAGATGACCGGGCTGAGTGCGATCGAGCTTGAAGACGTCGTCAAGGAGTATCACTCGCATGGCGAGGTCGTCCAGGCGGTCAAAGGCGTGACGCTGGACATCGCCGAGGGGGAGTTCTTCTCCCTCCTCGGCCCGTCCGGCTGCGGCAAGACCACGACGATGAGGATGATCGCGGGCTTCGAGGCCCCCTCGAAGGGCCTGGTGCGGCTGCACGGCCAGGACGTCACGAACGTCCCGCCGAACAGGCGCGACGTCAACATGGTCTTCCAGTCCTACGCGCTCTTCCCGCACATGAGCGTCTGGGACAACGTGGCGTTCGGGCTCAAACAGCGCAGGACGCCCCAGGAGGAGATCGGGCGGCGGGTCGGCGAGATGCTGGAGATCGTCGACCTGGCCGGCCGGGAGAAGCGCATGCCGCGCGAGCTGTCCGGCGGCCAGCAACAGCGTGTGGCGCTGGCCAGAGCCCTGGTCAACCGCCCCAGGGCGCTGCTGCTCGACGAGCCGCTGGGCGCGCTCGACCTCAAGCTGCGCCAGGCCATGCAGATCGAGCTCAAGCGCATCCAGCGCGAGGTCGGCATCACGTTCGTGTACGTCACCCACGACCAGAACGAGGCGCTGACCATGAGCGACCGCATCGCCGTCATGAACGACGGCCTGGTCGAGCAGCTCGCCGGGCCGCGCGAGATCTACGAGCGGCCCGCGACGCCGTTCGTGGCCGGGTTCATCGGCACCTCCAACCTGCTGGCCGGCGCCGCGAACGGCGGCGAGCTGAAGATCGGCGGCGGCCGGGTGCTGGTGCCAGGCCACGACGGCGAGGTGACGGTGACCGTACGGCCCGAGAAGATCACCATCGGCACCGAGGAGCCCGGCCAGGGGCTCAGCGCCGTGCGCGGCACGGTCACCGAGGTCGTCTACCTCGGCACCTACACCAGCTACGCCGTGGATCTCGCCGCCAGGGGTGAAACGATCATCACGGTGTTTCAGCAGAACGTGCACGACGCCACGGCCACGGCGGAGCGGGGCGACTCCGTGTGGCTGTCCTGGCAGGCGCAGCACTCGTACGTGATTGGAAGTGGATAGCACCTCATGAACCCCTTCATGCGCGGAATGACGCAGCCCCGCACCCGTCGTGACGTCTTCAGGCTCGCCGGTGCCTCCGCCGCCGGGCTCGCCCTGGCCGCCTGTGGCGTGCAGGGGCAGAAGGCGGCGCCCCCCAAGGCCGACGCCGTGGCCGACTTCTGGGCCAAGCAGAAGAAGAACGGCAAGGTCGTCTTCGCCAACTGGCCCGAGTACATGCCGGAGGACAAGGCTCCGCTGGAGAAGTTCAAGCAGGACACCGGCATCGCGTACGAGTACAAAGAGGTCATCCAGGAGAACGCCGAGTTCTTCGGCAAGGCCGACCCCGTGCTGCGCGCCGGTCAGTCGCTGGGCTACGACATCGTGGTCATGACCAACGGCATCCAGCTCCAGCACATGATCGAGCTGGGCTACGCGGTGGCGCTCGACCACTCCAAGCTCCCGAACTTCCAGGCCAACGCCGGGCAGAAGTACAAGGAGCGGGCCTACGACCCCGGTAACAAGTACACGGTCCCCTACACCTCCGGCGTGACCGGCATCGCGTACAACACCGAGTACGTCAAAGAAGAGATCACGAGCATCGAGGCGTTGTTCGATCCCAAGTACAAGGGGCGGGTCGGCATGATGGCCGACGCGCAGGAGATCGGCAACTTCGGGATGTTCGCGCTGGGCGTCGACCCGGAGAAGTCCACCGAGGCGGACTGGCAGAAGGCCGGGGAGAAGCTCAAGGCGCAACGCGACGCCGGAATTGTGCGGAAATATTATGATCAGTCGTATATCGACGCCGTGTCGAAGGGCGACGTCTGGCTGACCATGGCCTGGTCGGGCGACGTGTTCCAGCGCCAGCTCGCCGGTGAGCCCGTCAAGTTCGTCGTGCCCGCGGAGGGCGGCACGATCTGGACCGACAACATGCTCATCCCCAAGGGCGCGGCCAACCCGCTCGACGCCCTCATGCTGATGGACTACCTCTACCAGCCGGCCGTGGCCGCCGAACTGGACGAGTTCATCCAGTACGTCACCCCGGTCCCCGCCGTCCAGGACCTGCTGCGGGAGAAGGCCAAGACGGCCACGGGCGAGGACAAGAAGGCCCTGGAGGACATGGTCGACAGCCCGCTCATGTTCCCCACCGAGGCCGACTACGCCAAGCTGCGCAGCTACACCCGGCTCACCACCCAGCAGGAGCAGGTGTTCAACCCGATCTTCCAGTCGATCACCCAGGCGTAGGCGATGAGGCGGCTCACCCCCTACCTGCTCGCGTTGCCGAGCTGGATGTGGCTGGCGATCTTCCTGGTCGTGCCCATGGTCGCGATGGCCTCGGTCTCGCTGCAGACCGGCAACGCCATCGACGGCTTCGCCATGACGTTCAGCTTCTCCAACTACGGCGACGCGATCAGCCGCTACAGCCCCCAGCTCGTCCGCTCGCTCGTCTACGGCGGGCTCGCGACCGTGGCCATGCTGGTGATCGGGTACCCGGTGGCGTACTGGATCGCCTTCAAGGGCGGCACGCGCAAGTCCGTCTACCTGTTCCTGCTCCTGCTGCCGTTCTTCGTCTCGTTCGTGCTGCGGACGATCTCGTGGAACTTCCTGCTGTCGGACAACGGCATCCTGTTCGGCACGCTGAAGGGCTGGGGGCTGCTGCCCGCCGACTTCCACGTGCTGGCCACCACGTTCGCCGTGGTGGGCGGGCTGACGTACAACTTCCTGCCGTTCATGATCCTGCCGATCTACGTGGCGCTGGAGCGGGTGGACCCACGGGTGGTGGAGGCGGCCCAGGACCTGTACGCGAGCCGGACGGCCGCCTTCCGCCGGGTGGTGCTGCCGCTGTCGCTGCCAGGGGTGTTCGCCGGGGTGCTGATGACGTTCGTGCCCGCCACGGCCGACCCCATCAACGCGGCGATCCTCGGCGGCACCGCCAACACGATGATCGGCAACATCATCCAGACCGAGTACCTGACGAACCTCGACTACCCGACCGCCTCCGCGTTGTCGTTCACGCTGATGGCGGTGCTGCTGGTGGGCATCTTCGTCTACGCCAGGGCGCTCGGCACCGAGAACGTCCTCGAGGCGGCGGCCCGATGAGACGGACCACGCGCCTCGGCGACCGCCTCCTGCACCTCTACACGTGGCTGGTCATCATCTGGCTGTCGTCGCCGATCGCCGTGATGATCCTGTTCGGCTTCAACGACAAGCAGAGCAAGTCCAACACCACCTGGCAGGGCTTCACCCTCCGCTGGTACGCCGAACTGTTCGACATCTCCGACCTGACCGTGGCGCTGCGCAACACGCTGGTGATCGCCCTGGTCAGCACGGTCGTCACGGTGGTGATCGGCACCATGCTCGGCCTGGCGCTCGGCCGGCACCGCTTTCGCGGGAAAGGGGTCACGAACTTCCTGGTCTTCGCCGCCATCTCCACGCCCGAACTGGTGATGGGGGCCTCGCTGCTGTCGTTGTTCGTCTCGGGCAACGTGCCGCGCGACTCGAGCACGATCATCGTCTCCCACGTGCTGTTCTCGCTCTCGTTCGTGGTCGTGACGGTGCGGGCCAGGGTCGTCACGCTGGACCCGGCGCTGGAGGAGGCGGCCAGGGATCTCGGCGCGACGACCTGGGGCACGTTCCGGCAGGTGACGCTGCCCTCGATCATGCCGGGCGTGCTGGCGGGCGCGATGTTGTCGTTCGCGCTGTCCATCGACGACTACGTGGTGACCAGCTTCGTCAACGGCTCGACCGTGACCTTCCCGCTGTGGATCGTGGGCGCGGTGAAGACCGGCATCCCACCGCAGGTCAACGTGATGGGTACGCTGATCTTCGGCATCGGCGTGCTGATCGCGATCGCGAATGCCGTCGCGGCGCGGCGCCGGGCCTGAGCGGGTCCGACAGGCTTCCCCTCCGCGGGTCGCGGAGGGGCTTTCTCTCATATGGCAAAGAACAGGGAGGCGAGATCGGATACCGGCGGGGGGAACCCGCGCGTGATCACCTCATTGGTCCCGCAATTTTCATAGAACTCAGACTTTCGTAAGGGAAGTGGGATTTGTGGATCCGCTGAAGGCGCTGGCTGACGCGGAGCGCAAGCCGTACTGGCTGGACAACCCGGCCAGACCCGAGCCGCAGCCGCGGCTCCTGGACGACACCACCGCCGACCTGGTCGTCGTCGGCGGGGGATTCTCGGGGCTGTGGACGGCCCTGATGGCGAAGGAACGCGACCCGTCACTCGACGTCGTCCTCCTCGAAGGCCGCAGGATCGGCTGGGCGGCCACCGGCCGCAACGGCGGGTTCTGCATGGCGACGCTCACCCACGGCCTGGCCAACGGCCTGGACCGGTGGCCGGAGGAGATCGGGCGGCTCGAACGCCTGGGGGTGGCGAACCTCGACGAGATCGAGCGCACGCTGGAGCGTTACGGCATCGACTGCTCGTTCGAGCGTACGGGCGAGTTGCACGTGGCCACCGAGCCCTGGCAGGTCGAGGCGCTCGACCAACACCTCGGCCTGATCTCCGACCTGGGGCTCGACTACGTGCCGCTCGACAGGGAGCAGGTGCGGGCCGAGGTCGACTCGCCGACCTACCTGGGCGGGCTCTGGGAGCGCAGCGGCTGCGCCATGCTCGACCCGGCGCGGCTGGCGTGGGGCCTGCGCGAGGCGTGCCTGCGTCTCGGCGTACGCGTGCACGAGCGCACCCCCGTACGCTCGATGGGCGACGACGGCACGACGATCACCCTGCGCACGCCGCACGGCACGGTGGGCGCGCGCCGCGTGGCCCTGGGCACCGGGGTGTTCACCCCGCTGCTGCGACGGCTCAAGCACTACGTGGTCCCCGTGTACGACTACGCGCTCATGACCGAGCCGCTGACCCCGGCCCAGCTCGACTCGGTGGGCTGGCGGAACCGGCAGGGCGTGGGCGACTCGGCCAACCAGTTCCACTACTACCGGCTGACCGACGACCACCGCATCCTGTGGGGCGGCTACGACGCCGTCTACTACAACGGGGGCCTGGTCAAGCCCGAGTACGAGCAGCGCGACGAGACGTTCGTCAAGCTCGCGGGTCACTTCTACGACACCTTCCCGCAGCTCGACCAGGTGCGCTTCACCCACAGGTGGGGCGGCGTGATCGACACCTGCAGCCGCTTCAGCGCCTTCTACGGCCAGGCGCACGGCGGACGGCTGGCCTACGCCGCCGGCTTCACCGGCATGGGCGTCGGGGCCACCCGGTTCGGCGCGAACGTCATGCTCGACCTGCTGTCCGGCGAGCCGACCGAGCGGACCGAGCTGCGCATGGTGAAGGAGAAGCCGATCCCGTTCCCGCCCGAGCCGGTGCGCTCGGGGGTGATCCAGTTCACCCGGTGGTCGATCGCCCAGGCCGACCAGCACGAGGGCAGGCGCAACCTGTGGCTGCGCGCGCTCGACAGGATGGGGCTCGGGTTCGACTCGTAGCGCTTTCGGGCGTTCGCGGGAGTTCGTCGCCGAGGGCCGCGCGCCGGTCGGGCATCCATAAGCTCGACCGGCGCGCGGCCGGGTCGTGGTGGGGCCTGGTCGTGGTGGGGCAAGGTCGTGCTGAAAGTCTCACCAGCAACGCTCCTGGCGCGGCGGGTCCGGCCGCCGGGTCGGGCATGCTGCGTACGAACCCCCGTCGAGATCACGGGGGTTCGGCGCGTGCGTGCGATAGGGATGGCCCTGCTGGGCCTGACGCTCGTGGCGGGGTGCGGCGGCGAACGGGCCCCGGTCGTGCCCGCCGCGGTGCGGGCGCCGGTCAAGGTGGCGCGATGCCTGCTGAAATATCCGGACAACCGGGCGGGCCGCACAGGCCGGGTCCGGCTCGCCCGTGACATCGCCCGCTACGTGGCCACCCGGCCGGGCCGGATCGTCTACGACGTGCTCGACCTGGTGAGCAAGGTCAGGCTGGGGCACGGGGAGCACGTACAGGACCTGATCACGGCCAGCGGGGCGAAGGTCGACATCGTCGCCGCCCTGCTGCAGAGCAGGGACGACAGCCTGAGCGAGGACGAGTTCGACCTGGCCGAGCGCATGATCGTGGAGAGCGACAACCTCGCCGCCGACGCGATGTGGTCGCTGGTCGGCGGCACGGGAGCGATGAGCGAGTTCTACCGGCGGATCGGGCTGAGGGAGACGACGCCTGGGCCCGCGGCCTACTGGGGCGGCACCAAGAGCAGCCCCGCCGACCGGATCAGGCTGATGAAGGTGCTGATCAACGGCGGAAAGGGACTGACCAGGGCGGATCGGCGGCTGGTGCTGGACCTGATGGGACGGGTTCAGCAGGACCAGGCGTGGGGGGTGAGCGCGGCGGCCAGGCCGGAGGACCGGGTGGTGCTCAAGAACGGGTGGACGCCCCGGCAGTTCATCCAGGACACGTGGGCGGTGACGAGCTACGGCCGGATCGCCGGCCCGGGGCGGGACCTGCTGATGTCGGTGCAGACCGACCAGCAGTGGGGGGAGGAGCCTGGCATCGAGACCATCGAGGGCATCGCCCGCCTGATCGGGAGCCGGCTCGACTCCCTCTCCCCGACGACCACCCGTGCCTGCCCGACCAACCCCACGCCCTGACCAACCCCACGCCCTGACCACCCCGCCGCGAAAGCCCCCGCCGCGAACGCCCCCGGTGCGGCCCCCTGGGGGCGCCCGCCGTCGTCACGAGTGCGCGTTCGCCAGCACGTCCTCCGGGATCACCTTGGGCACGCCGCGCAGCCCCACCAGCGCGAGCAGCGCCACCACGACCAGCAGGCCCGCCGTGACGTACGAGGTGAGGTGCACGCCCTCGATGAAGGCCGCATGAGCCGCCCGCACGAGCGGACCGGCCTGCTCGGCGGGCAGCGCGGCGGCCGTCTGCAGCGCCCCGGCCAGCGACTCCCCCGCGCCCTCGACCGGCACCCCGGCGGGCAGCTCCAGGTTGGCCCGGTAGGCACTGGTCAGCACCGTGCCCAGGACCGCGATGCCGAGCGCCCCGCCCAGCTCGAACGCCGTCTCCGACACCGCGGCGGCGGCCCCCGCACGCTCCCGTGGCGCCGTGGCCAGCACGTTGTCGTTGTTGACGGTGAAGGCGAACCCGACGCCCACGCCGCCGATCACCAGGATGGGCAGCAGCGCGAGGTAGTTCAGCTCGGTGCCGAGCGTGGTGTAGTAGAGGAACGCGCCCGCGTTCATGGCCAGGCCCAGCGCGACCACGCCGTTCCTGCCGATGCGGTGGATGAGCCTGGTGGCCAGCATGCCGCCCACCGCGCTGCTCAGCCCGCCGGGTAGCTGGGCCACACCCGCCACCAGCGGCGACCAGCCGAGCACGAGCTGCAGGTACCAGGCGAACATCAGCATCATGGCCGACATGGCGAAGATCGCCAGCAGGTTCGTCAGGATGGAGGCGGTGAACGCCCGCCGGGCGAAGAGCCGTACGTCGATCAGCGGCTCGGCCAGCCGCGTCTGCCGCCACACGAACAACGCCAGGAGCGCGATCCCGGCCGCCCCGATGGCCAGGACGTCGGCGTGCTCCAGCCCCTTGTGGGCGGCCTCCTTGACCGCGTAGACGGTGCCCACCACGCCCGCGAACGACAGAACCACGCTGAACAGGTCGATCCGGCCCGCGTGCGGGTTGCGCGACTCGGGCAGCACCAGGAGGCCGCCGATCAGCACCAACGCCATGATCGGCACGTTGATCAGGAAGACCGAGCCCCACCAGAAGTGTTCGAGCAGGACGCCGCCGACGACCGGGCCGATCGCGAAGCCGGCCGCGCTCATGCCGCTCCAGACGCCGATGGCCATCGTGCGCTCGCCGGGCTCGGTGAACACGTTGCGCACGATCGACAGGGTCGAGGGCATGATGGTGGCTCCGGCCACGCCCAGCAGCGCGCGGGCGGCGATGAGCAGTTCGGGCGTGGGCGCGTACGCGGTGACCACGGAGGCGGCGCCGAACGCCGCCGCGCCGATCAGGAGCAGGCGCCTGCGGCCGATGCGGTCGCCCAGGTTGCCCATGGTGACGAGCAGGCCCGCCAGCGCGAAGCCGTAGATGTCACCGATCCACAGCACCTGCGTGGAGCTGGCGCCGAGATCGGCCGACAGCCTGGGCAGGGCCAGGTGCAGCACGGTGAGGTCGAGCGAGAGCAACAGCGTGGCCAAGCAGGCCACGGCCAGGCAGGCCCATTTGTTCTTCATGCCGCCCACTGTCGTGGGGGCGGCTGACGGCGGGCCTACCGCTCGCTGACCGACCCGCTGACCTCCGCCAGCCCGGCGTCGATGCGGCTGCGGGTGTCGTTGGTGGCGTACCAGTCGGCGGGGCACACCTCGCGGGCCCTGAGCAGCAGCGTGCGGGCCCCCTCCAGGTCGCCTCGGGCCAGCGCCACCTCGCCCTTCCCCAGCTCGGCCCAGGCCAGGGTCTCGGTGGAGCCGTTCCTGCGCGACAGCTCGGCCGCCTCGACGTAGTCGGCCCGCGCGCCCGGCAGGTCGCCCAGGCGGATGAGGGCGTCGGCCCGGCGGCACAGGGCCTCGGCGATCTCCGTGTTCGCGCCCAGCTCCCGCGCCAGGACGAGCGCCTCGTCGGACAGCGTGTACGCGGTGCGGTAGTCGCCCTGCAACTGGCGCAGCGAGCCCAGCCCTGACAGCACCAGCACCATGCCCCACCGCTCCCCGATGGCCTTGAACGCGGCCAGGCTCAGCTCGAAGTTCGCCAGCGCCTCGTCGATCCTGCCGAGCGCCTGCAGGATGAACGCCCGGCCGCAGTGCGACAGCGCCATCCGCCAGGGCGGGAGATCCGTGGCCTCCTGCGTGATGATCGCGTGCGCCAGCTCCATGTCCTGCGGGGGCCCGGTGAACATCGACAGCAGCATCATCAGGAACTCCACCTGGTTCGGCAGGTAGCTGATGGGCAGCAGGCCGCGCACCTCGTCCAGCCGCGGGCGCAGGCTCTCGTCCGCGCCGCCGGTCCAGGCGGTGACGAGCACGCACATGGCGTACTCCTCCAGGCATCCGGGGAAACGCGTGTCACCGAGCGCGGCCAGCAGTTCGGCGGCCAGGGAGGCGCTGGTGACGCGGTGGCCGCGCATCCACCAGTAGCAGGCGCTGTGGGCCAGCAGCCGCATCGCCAGCTCCAGTTGCCCGGAGTCGGTGGCCCAGCGGACGGCCGCGTCGAGGTCGTCGCTCTCCTCGTCGAGCCGGGCGAACCACTCCATCTGCTCGGCCGTGCGCAGCTTCGGGTCGGCCGTCATGATCAGGTCGAAGTAGTAGCGGGCGTGCGCGTCGCGGATCGCGTCGCCCTCGCCCGACTCCTCCAGCCGCTCCACGCAGAACGCCCGGATCGTCGCCAGCATCCGGAAACGCCCGTCCACGAACTCCACCAGCGACTTCTCCGCCAGCGAGAACAGCACCTCCTCCGGCAGCCCGCACACCCGCTCGGCCGCCTCGGGCCGCGCGCCGCCCACGAACGCGGCCAGCCGCCTGGCCATCTGCTGCTCGGCCTCGTCCAGCAGGTCCCAGCTCCACGCCACGACCGCGTGCAGGGTCTGGTGGCGCGGCAGCGCCGTCCTGCTGCCCCGCGTCAGCAGCCGGAACCGGTCGTCGAGGCGGGCCGCCACGTCGGCGACCGACAGCGTACGCAGCCGCGCCGCCGCCAGCTCGATGGCCAGCGGCAGCCCGTCGAGCGCCCGGCAGATGCGTACGACGTGCCCGGCGCTGGCGGCGTCGACGGCGAAGCCCGGCCGGACGGCGGCGGCCCGGTCGGCGAACAGCCGCGCGGCCGGGTAGTCGAGGGGGTTGGCGCTCTCCTTGGGCGGCAGCCGCAGGGGCGCCACCGGCAGGATCGACTCGCCGGTGATGCCCAGCGCCTCCCGCCCGGTCACCAGCACCCGCAGGTCGGGGCAGGCGGCCAGCAGGTGGTCGGTCAGCTCGGCGGTGGCCGACACGAGGTGTTCGCAGTTGTCCAGGACCAGCAGCAGCCTGCGGTCGGCCAGCGCGCCGACCAGCGTGGTCATGGGGTCGACCGCGGCCCGTTCGGGGGAGTGCAGCAGGGCGTCGCGGATGCCGAGCGCGGCCAGCACGGCCAGCGCCACCGCGTCGCCGCCGGGGACGGGCGCGAGCGGCACGAAGCACACGTCGCCCGGCTCCTTCGCGGCCGTCTCGATGGCCAGCCGGGTCTTGCCCGCGCCGCCCGGGCCGATCAGCGTGACGAGCCGGCCCGCCCGCAGCCGGAGCGCGACCTGTTCGAGCTCCTCGGCCCGGCCCACGAAGCTGGTGAGCTGGGCCCGCAACCCCTGCCTGGAGCTGGGAACGGGCGGCGGCGGGCTAGCGGGCGCGCCGAGCGCCGGGTCGGCCCTGAGCACGGCCAGGTGCGCCGCCGCCAGCTCGGCGCCGGGCTCGACGCCCAGCTCCTCGTCCAGCAGCTTCCTGACCTCCTCGTAGACGGTCAGCGCCTCCGCCTGGCGGCCGCTGCCGTACAGGGCGCGCATGAGCTGGGCGCGCGGCCGTTCGCGCAGCGGGTGGGCGGCGGCGAGCTGGCTCAGCTCGGCGACCAGCTCGCGGTGCCGGCCGAGGTCGAGGTCGGCCTGCACGCGGTCCTCGGTGGCCGACAGCCGCAGCTCCTCCAGGGCCGCCGCGGCGGCCTCGGCGTGCGGGGCGTCGGCCAGCGGCGCGCCCCGCCACAGCTCCAGCGCCTCGCGCAGCAGGGCCGCCGCCCGCGCGGGCTCGCCGCCGGTCAGCGCCTGCCGGCCGGCCCTGGTGAGCTGCTCGAACCTGCGCGCGTCGACGTCCTGCGGGTCGGCGACCAGCCGGTATCCGGCCGGGTGGAACTCCACCAGATCCCTGCCCAGCGCCCGGCGCAGCCGGGACACCTGCGACTGCAGCGCGTTGGCCACGCCTTCGGGGGGACGGGGGCCGTACATGCCGGCCACGAGCTGCTCGGCGCCGACGATGCGGCCGGCGTTCAGGGCGAGCAGCGTGAGCAGGGCGCGGACCCGGGGACCGCCGAGCGCGACCGGCCCGCCGTCGTCGTCCACCACGTGGGTGGGGCCCAGGATCTGGAAGCGCATGCCTCAATTATCGCGGCAACTGGGCGGCGATCTCGGCGTATGTCGGTACGCGCGGTGCCGGCTCGTCCCGGATGGCGAGCACCGTGGCCAGCCCCGCCCGCAGCGCGGCCCGGTAGAGCAGCGAACCGGTGCTCACCCTGGCCACGCCGGCCGCCGCCAGCCGGGCCAGCGAGGGGCCGCCGGGCTGGTGGAGCACGTTGAGCGGCAGCGGCGTGCTCGCGACGACCGCCGCGATCTCGCCGGGGTCGCTCAGGCCGGGCACGAAGATCCCGTCGGCGTGGCCGTAGGCGCGTACCCGCTCCAGCGTGTCGCCGGTCTTCAGCCAGCACGAGTCCGTACGCGCGTTGACGAACACCCCGTGCCCCTTGGCGGCCTCGATGATCCGCTGGTGCAGTCCGATCGGGCGCAGCGTGCCGTCGGGCCGGCCGTCCTCCAGGTTGACCCCCGCGACGCCGAGCCCCGCCAGGCCCGCGACCAGGTCGGACACCGCGCCGGGATCGTCGCTGAAGCCGCCCTCCAGGTCCACGGTGACCAGTACGCCCAGGCCGCCGATCGTCTCGGCCAGCTCGATCGTCTCGGCCTTGGTGGCGCCGGCCGCGTCCGGCCTGCCGTGGACGGCGGCCACGCCCAGGCTGGTCGTGCCGATCGCCGGGAACCCGTGCGCGGCCAGGAACGCGGCCGAGCCGTAGTCCCAGGCGTTGGGCAGCAGCAGCGGGTCGCCGGGCCGGTGCAGGTCACGAAAGGTCTGACCGGCCGTCATCCGAGCACCCCCTCCAGTACGCCGCCCGCCAGCGCGATCGCGTGCGCGGGAGCCGGGCAGGGCCGTACGCCGTGGCCGAAGGTCAGGTGCGGGACCGGCCCACGCCCAAGGTCGAAGCGGTCGGGTGCGGCGAACACGGCCGGGTCGCGGTTGGCGGCCACCAGGTCGATCGTGACCTCTTCGCCCGTGCGGGTGTCCAGCCGCCGGGTGGCCCTGAGCGGCGGGTCCCCCCTGAGCGTCTCGTGCAGCAGCGCGTCGACGTCGTCGCCGGGCCGGGCGTGGCGCAGGGCGTTCTCGACGAGCGCCTCCGTGGCGGCGTGTCCCTGCAGCAGCAGGGTGATCACCGGCAGCCCGGCCAGCTCCAGCAGCTCGGCGACGGCGGCGTCGGCCTGCGGGGTCTCCTCGCCCGACAGGTAACCGGCGGCGGCCACGGGCACGGCGCGGGTGTCCCCGACACCGAGCGCGGCTCCGAGCACGGCCGTGGGAACGCCTCGCCACGCGCCGTCCCGCTCCCGGGTCAGCTCCCCGGCCTCCCGGCGCAGGCGGGTGGGGGAGAGGCCGTCCAGCAGCGCGACCAGCTCGCGGCGGCGGCGCGCGTGCGCCTCGCCGGTGCTGAACCGCGACACGCGGGCACGCAGCCAGGCCAGCGTCCCCTCCGCGCCGTCCTGGCGTACGGGAGGCGGCACGTACCGGGGGTCGGCGAGCACCGCCTCGGCTTCCGCATGGCGTGTGACGAGCATGGGTTCACGCTAGGGCGGGGTCCTTTCGCCGGCGGTCGAAGTGTGCCGGCAGGGGCGGGATCAGGCGGCCAGCCGCTGCCCGTCGGGCCGGTCGGGTTGTCCGGTCAGGTCGGGCCGGTCCGCCGTGGCGGGAGCGGGCCGGCTGCGGGCGGCCCTGCGGCCCGCGGCGATGGCCAGCGCCATGGCGATGAGCAGGCCCATCTCGGCGAGCACCACGGCGCGCTCCAGCAGCCCGTAGTAGGCGCCGCCGTTGATCAGCGGCGAGGTGAGGGTGGCCGGGTGGGAGGCCAGGTAGACGGCCAGCGCGACGGCGGACGACACGCTCATGGCCCGTACCGCGTTCCACCGGGGCGCCGGCCTCCGGCCGCGGGCCAGGGTCCAGCCGGCGACCGGCAGCGAGGTGAAGACGACGGCCGCCGACCAGCGGTGGATCTCGCCGGACACCGAGCCGACCTGCGACGTCCCCGGGTCCGTGGGGAAGATCACGCTCATCGTCAGCCCGGCCGCCCCGGCCAGCAGCAGCACCCTGGTGGCCGCCGTACGCGCGGGGTCCGTGGCGGCCAGCCCGTACGCGAGACACAGGCACGCCCCCGCGAGCGCCAGCATCCCGACCACGACGGGCACCAGCCCGCCGGAGACCAGTGCGTAGTCGCTGAGCAGTATCTGGCTGGGGAGCGCCACCTGCGCGTACGCGAGCGTCCCGGCCGACACCAGCGTGCCGGCGATCGCGCCCCAGACATATCGCCTGGGCATCATCGCACCACCTCCTGATAGATCTTCTCGAACCGGGCCAGCGACGACTGGTCGTCGTGGGTGAGCGCCAGCTCCCTGCTGGCCTTGCCGAGCCCGGCCCGCAGGTCGTCGTCGCCGAGTACGGCCATCAGGTGACGGGCCAGCGAGACCACGTCGCCCGGCTGGAACAGGTAACCGTTCCCCTCCACCAGGTGCGGCAGCGCCATCGCGTCGGCGGCCACCACGGGCAGGCCCGAGGCCATGGCCTCCAGCGTGGCGATGCTCTGCAGCTCGGCGACGCCCGGCATGGCGAACACGTCGGCCGCGGCGAACGCCTGCGGCAGGTTCTCGTCGGCGACGAAGCCGAGGAAGAACACCCGGTCGCCGACGCCGATGCGCCTGGCCAGCCGCTCCAGCTCCTCGCGCTGGTTGCCCTTGCCGACGAGCGCCACCTGCGCGTCGGTCTCGTTGAGCACGAGCGGCAGCGCGCGGATCAGCTCGTCCAGGCGCTTCTCCTCGTCCAGGCGGCCGACGAACAGCACCGTGGGCCGGTCGGGCAGGTCGAACGCCTTGCGCGCCCACGACTTGGGCTCGGCGTGCGGGTGGAACCTGGTCAGGTCGATCCCGCAGGACACCGGCTCGACCTCACGCCCGAAGCCCTGGTCGGCCAGGAGCTTGGCGGCCAGTGGCGTCGGCGTGGTGATGTGGTCGGCCCGGTTGAAGATCCGGTTGAAGTCGCGCCAGGCCAGCCGCCCGGCCCTGGTCCGCAGCTTCTCCGGGATGTGGACGAACTGGAACAGGTTGTCGGGCATGAAGTGGTTGGTGGCCACGATCGGCACGCCGGCCCGGCGGGCGGCGGCCATGGCGGCCCGGCCGACCACGAAGTGTCCCTGGGTGTGCAGGACGTCGGGCCTGATGGCGGCCACCAGCCGGTCGAGCCGGGCCGGCACGGTGAACCGCATCGTCGGATGGACCAGGAGCGGCGCCGAGCGCAATCGGTGCACGACCACGCCGTCGACCACGTCGGCGCTGGCCGGGCCCGCCTCCGAGGTGCACACCACGTGCACCTCGTTGCCCCGTGCGGCCAGGCCCGTGGCCAGGCGGTGGGTGAAGTAGGCGGCGCCGTTCACGTCGGGAGGGTAGGTGTCGGTCGAGATCAGGACTCGGCGGGGACGTTCGGGGGCGGGGGAGACGGCGGCGACGTCGGGGACGCGGTGCAGGGGCATGGCCATTTCGGTGAACTCCGGTCTTACGGTCGGCTTGGGGAGAGCCGCGAGCTGGAATGGAGGAGACGGGGAGGACGGGGGAGGCAGGGCAGGCGGAGAAGCGGTCAGGCGGGGTCGTGGCGCGCCTCCAGCGGGCTCGTCCGTGCCAGGGCGACGGTGCCGACGGCGGCCAGCAGCGCCGCCGCGACCGGCAGGGCCCCGGTCGGGAGTGGCTCGCCCAGCAGCAGCGCGCCGAACGCCACCGCGGTCAGTGGGTCGGCGATCTGCAGCGAGGCGAAGGAGACGCCGAAGTGCCCGACGGCGTAGGCGCGCTGGAGCATCATCAGCGCCAGCAGGGCCGGGACCGGCAGCGCCAGCAGGTACCACCAGTTCCATGAGCCGTCCACCAGCACGCGCATGAGGGTGGCGGTGGCGCCGTACAGGATTCCGGAGGCGGTGGCCAGCAGGGCGGCCCGGCCCGTGGGGGAGGCCGCCGTCGAGCCGAGGAACAGCAGTACCGCCGCGGCGCCGGCCACACCCAGCAGGGTGAGCACGCCGGTCGGGGCGAGGTCGGTGGAGCCGTCGGACTCGGGCACCATCAGCACCAGGCCGATCAGCCCGGCCGCCACCAGCGAGGCGGCGGCCAGTTCCCTGCGCGACGGCTTGCGGTGGTGCAGCGCGGCGGCGATGGGCAGCGCGAACAGCAGGCTGGCCACCCCCATCGGCTGGACCACGGTCAACGGGCCGAGCGCGAGCGCCACGATGTGCAGGCCGCCACCCGTCACGATGGACACGCCGCCGATCAGCCAGCGCGGCCTGCGGAGCAGGACGAGCAGCCCCGGCTTGGCGGATCCGGCCGCCTCGAACTGCTGCAGTGCGGCCCCGAGCGCGAAGAACAGCGAACCGACCAGGGCGATCACCGCGGCCAGCACAGTCATGCGCACTCCTTTCAGACGGATAGTTGCCAGGCAGGGTCAAACGGACGTGTCCGCCGGAAGACGTTCTGGGGAAGCCTGGGTGGCGCGTCGCTTCCTGACCCACCGCACGATCTCCACCAGGGCGGTGATGGACACCGCGATCCCCAGGCCGAGCAGCAGTCCCTTGATCGGATCGTTCTCGAAGGCCATCCCGCCGAAGAAGCCGATCAGACCGGAGTACACCGCCCACGAGCCGGCCGCGATCGCGTCGAAGAACGTGAACGAGCGCAGCGGGTAGCGCACCGCGCCCATGGTCAGCGTGGTCGCGGTCCGGCCCCCTGGGATGTACCTGGCCACGACCAGGACGAGCCCGCCGCGTTCGTCCAGCGCACGCCGCGCCCAGACGAACACCTTCTTCTCCCGGAGCCTGCCCCCCGACCGGTTGCCGATCAGATAGGAGACGTGGTCACCGGCGAACGCGCCCAGGGCCGCGACGGCGATGATCAGGGCCAGGTTCGTCTCGCCCGAGGCGGCGAAGACCGCCGCGGTGATCACGGCGGTCTCGGCGGGAACGATCGGGAAGAACCCGTCGAGCAGGGCCAGGCCGAACAGCGCGAGATACAACCAAGGCGACGACATCACCTCGCGAACCAGGTCGAGGATGGCGTGCGACATGAGCGTGTACTCCGATCGTTGGGGGCACCCCACACAGCGTCTCGGTGCGGGGGGCCCGGGGACATCGGGGATGCCCCCGGGACGAATGCGGTCCTTTCCCCTATGTGAGTCAGGGCCGCCACCCCTTGAAGGTAGAAACTCCGCAGGTCATGGCACATCGGACGATCGGTGGGCACCACCCCCTACTTTCGTCAGGGACGTGCTCGCGACCTCCGGTGGCATCTTCGATCCAACCGGTTTTCGCAGGAGGAAACAGGAGAGGAGATAGGCGCTTTGGAGGTGGGGCTAGCCCTACCGCGACGGTGGCGGCGGCACCACCCCGACTTTCGTCAGGGGTGGCGCCTGACCTGGGTGGGCACCCGCGCCCGAACCGGGCGGATAACGTCGGTGCGGTGAGGTCCCTGCGTCCGTTCCGCCGTGAGAGCCGCCGCCAGGCGGTCGGCGATCTGCTGCTCTGGGTCGCCCTCTGCATCGTGATCGCGGCCATGGGGCCCGATCCGTTCGTGGATCCGGCGGCGTTCTGCCTGGTGACCGTGTCCCGGTGGGCGCTCGCCGCGGCGGCCGTGCTGGTCGGGCGGCGACGGCCCCTGGTCGCGCTGGTGCTGCTGCTGCCGCTGGGGCCGTGGCGGTTCACCGAGGGGTTCGCCACGGTGGACCTGAGCTGGCTGCTGCCCCGGCGCAACGTGAAGATCCTGCCGCTGCTGCCGACGTCGCCGTTCATCGCCTGGTACGCCTACCTGACCGGGCGGCGGTTGACGAAGGTCTGGCCGCCGGCGGCCGCGTACTGCCTGATCTCGCTGGTCGGCGTGGGCGTGGTGCTGTACATGGGCGGCGACCTGGCCCTGTGGGTGTCCATGGGGACCGCGCTGATCGGCACCTACCTCGTGCCGTACCTGTTCGGCGTGCTGCGGCGCAGGCTGCTCCAGCAGCGGCGGCAGGCCAGGCTGGCGGCCGAGGCGCAGGCGAGGCTGCGTGAGCGGGCCAGGATCGCGCGTGACATGCACGACTCCCTCGGCCACGACCTGGCCCTGATCGCGGTACGGGCCGCCGGGCTCGAGCTGGCTCCCGGGCTGGCTCCGGAGCAGGTCAGGGCGGCGGGGGAGCTGCGGACGGCGGCGGCGGACGCCACCGAGCGGCTGCGGCAGATCATCGGGCTGCTGCGCGAGGACTCCGACGCGCCGCCCCTCTCGCCGGTGGACGAGGAGGTGTCCGAGCTGGTGCGCAGGGCCGCCGACTCCGGCATGTCGATCAGCCTGGACCTGGCTCCGGGACCGGTGTCCGGCCTGGCCCGCGCCGTGGTGCAGGAGGGTCTCACGAACGCGGCCAAACACGCGCCGGGGGCCGCCGTCGAGGTCGCGGTCTCGCCGCGCCGGATCCGCGTGCGCAACGGGCCGCCCCGCTCCCGCCCCACCGCGCGGTCCGGCGGGATGGGGCTGGCGGGCCTGCGCGAGCGCGTACGGCTGGCCGGCGGCACCCTCGACGCCGGGCCGGTGGGCGACGGCTTCGAACTGGCGGTGTCCCTCCCCGAGCCGCCCCCGTGACGGTCAGGCGTGGGAGAGGTGCAGGCGGCGCAGCAGCCGCTTGAACGCGAAGACGGAGAACGTGATCGCCGTGCCGCTGATCAAGGCCACCGCCGACGTCCGCAGCAGCATGTAGGTCTCCAGCGAACCGGCCAGCGACTCGTAGACGGCCAGGAAGATGCTCAGCGTGGAGTTCATCAGCAGCACGAACGCCCACAGCAGCGTGATCCTGGCGAAGAAGCGGCGCACCCGCTCGTGCTTGAGCACCGCGGAGGGCAGGTGGATGTAGTCGAGCGTGAGCTTCTGCACGAGTGGCCGGTTCAGTCGCACGGAGGCCAGGAAGGCCATGCCGATGCAGATCGTGCCCAGCTCCGGCTGGATGAAGAACCACATCCAGGTGCCGGTCCAGAACGCCACGGCCGCGCGTACGGTGATCGCGAACGCGGCCAGCCACATCGTGGCGGGCACCTTGATCCGCTTGACCAGCCGCCAGGCCACGCCGAGGTAGACCCAGGAGACGGTGAGGGCGAGGGCCCATTCGGGGCCGAGCACCACCAGGGCGAGGTAGAACACGGCCAGCGGGGCCACCACGGCCTCCAGCAGCCGGGGTGCCGCCTGCCGGGCGAGCGCGGTGAGGCGTGGAAGTGTGACCGGAGGATGATTCAAGGCTGCTCCGCAGATTGGCCGACGGTCAGCGACTACCCGGGCGTCGGGGGGTCAGGCTTGCCAGACGGAGCGCTCGCTCCTCTGCGAACGCAAGGTTCACGGCGTCGACAAGAGCTGTGTCGTGAGAGCGTCGTCGCCGTCGTCCCGGGAAGCACGCCGGTGGCCTACCGTACCCGAGGAGTGGTGCTGCGACTGCCTCCTTTGACGCGTTCCATCTGGCTCCACGAAAACAGCAGCGCCTTGAATGCGGGTTTCATCCGAGTGACGTGGTGGCGAGCTTCGCGCCGAATCCCAGGAAAACCGCGCCGACGCCCGAGGTCAGCCCGGCGCTGAGCCGGCGGTGGCGGCGGAACCGGTCGGCCAGGAAGGTGCCCCCAAAGATCAGCGCGGTCAGGTAGAGGAGGCTGAAGATCTGGATGACCGCCCCCAGGATGAGGAACGACAGCGCGGGAGAGGCGTACCCGGGGTCCACGAACGAGACGAAGAACGAGACGAAGAACAGGATCGCCTTCGGGTTGAGCAGGCTGATCGTCAGGGCCTTGCGGAACGGGCGAAGCTCCGCCCCCGCCGGTGGTTCCTCCGGCGTCGCCGACAGCTCGGCCCGCCGGCTCTTCCATGCGCCGCGGATCATCTGGAAGCCGATCCACGCCAGGTAGCCGGCGCCGGCGTACTTGACGATCGTGAACAGCGCCGGGTTGGAGCGCAGGAGCGAGGCCGCCCCTGCGGCGCTGAGCACCATCAGCACGGTGTCGCCGACGAAGACGCCCGCCGCGGCCCGGTAGCCCCGCCGTACGCCGTGCCGGGCGGCGAAGGTGAGGACGTACAGGGAGTTGGGGCCGGGGAGGAGGATGATCAGAAAGGCGCCGATGACGTAGGCCCAGAGATCGATGATGCCGAAGAACATGCCGCGTGCTCCTGGAATGAATGGTGGCATGTCACGGTATCGCGTGCTCAGCCGTTCGAGGCGTACCAGATCCCCCCGTACGCCTGCCGGTGCCCGAGCGCCCGGTACGCCGCGTCGACCAGGGCCTGCCCCCGCGGGTTGACGCCGAGCCCGGAGCCCTGCTTGTTCATCGTGTACGCGAAGGCCAGCCGCGCCGCCGGATCGCAGAACCCGATCGATCCGCCCATCCCCACGTGCCCGAACGCGGTCTCCGACAGCAGCACGCCCTCGCGGTCGGCGGGCGGCAGGTGCCGGTTGTCCACCGCCTTCACGAAGCCCAGCGCGAAATGCGTCGGCGCGAGCAGCACCGCGTCCTGACCCGCGGAGGCGGTCTGCGACATGAGGGCCAGGTGCTCGCGGCTCACCAGGCCGCCGCCGCCCAGCGACAGCGGGCGGTACATGCCCGCCAGGCCCCGCGCGTTCGTGATCGCCCCGACGGCGCCGATCTCGGCGGCGTGCGCGGCCCGGCTGTCCGACTCGCCGAAGGCCATGTAGCCGCCCTCGTTGGTCAGCACCCGCGCCTGCACCGACTCCGGGTCGCCGAACGCCCTGGCGTAGAACGCGGGCGGCGCCGGCGGCGGGTCGGCGGGGACGGTCGGCGCCACCCGGCCCTCCTGCTCCTCCGGTAGCCCCAGCCAGAACTCCAGCCCGAGCGGCTCGACCACCTCCTCGCGGAAGAACGTGCCGAGCGAGCGCCCGCTCACCCGCCGGACGACCTCGCCCACGAGGTAACCGAAGGTCAGCGCGTGGTACCCGTGCCGGGTGCCCGGCTCCCAGAACGGCTCCTGCTCGGCCAGCCTGGTGGCTATCAGCTTCCCGTCGTAGAAGGCGCCCGGCGGCAGCGGCTCGCGCAGCGCGGGCTGCCCGGCCTGGTGGGCGAGCAGGTGCCGGACGAGCGTGGCGTCCTTGCCGCGCGCGCCGTACTCGGGCCAGTAGCGCACGACCGGCGCGTCGAGGTCGAGGTCGCCGCGCGAGGCGAGCAGGTGGGCGCACAGGGCGGTCAGGCCCTTGGTGCACGACCAGACGTGCCCGATGGTGCCGGCCGTCCAGGGGGTGCCGGGCGCGGCCTGGCCGCCCCACAGGTCGACGGCCACCTCCCCGTCGACGATCACGCACACCGACGCGCCCACCTCGCCGCGCTCCGCGAGGTTCGCCGCGAACTCCTCCGCGACCTGGGAGAACCGGGAGTCACAGGTGCCGTGCACGGTCATTTCCCGAATCCATCACGAAACCCGCCGCCTGTAAACGATGATTTCCCGCGCTGAGGAAGGTCCGACAGGCAGGCAGGAAAGGAGCACGAGATGGATCTCGGAATCGGTCTCCCCACGACGGGACGCGACGCCGACCCAGAGCGGATCGCCCGGGTGGCGCAGGACGCGGAACGCGCGGGCCTCGGGGCGGTCTGGACGTTCGAACGGCTGCTGCGCCCCGCCCAGGCCCGGATGCTGGGCATGAACCAGCCGCCCGTGTCGCTGCCCGGCTCCAACGCCTCCGTGTACGACCCGCTGGAGACGCTGGCCTACGTCGCGGCGAAGACCAGCACCATCCGCCTGGGCACCAGCGTCGTCGACGCGTTGTTCCACAGCCCCGTCGTGCTGGCCAAGCGGCTGGCCACGCTCGACCGGCTCAGCGGCGGCCGGGCCGTGATCGGGCTGGGCCAGGGCTGGATGGAGCAGGAGTTCGAGGCGACCGGCGTGCCGGCGAAGCGGCGCGGGGCGGGCTTCGAGGAGCACCTGCGGGCCATGCGGGCGTGCTGGGGTCCTGACCCGGTGAGCTTCTCCGGCCGCTTCTACACCGTCCCCGAGGCGGACTTCGGTCCTAAGCCGACCGGGCTGACGCTGCTGGCGTGCGTGGCGGCTCCCGTGTCCGTCGAGCGGGCGGCGGCGCTCGGGATGGGGCTGACCATCGTGGTCTTCGCCTGGGAGCAGGTCGAGCTGACCCTGGAGGCGTACGGCGAGGGCCCGGGGCCGCTGGTGCTCCAGGTGAACGGCCCGATCACGGACCGGCCGCTGGACGAGCGCATGCCGCTCACCGGCTCGCCCGAGCAGGTGGCCGAGGACCTGCGGCGGGCTCGGGCGCTGGGCGCCGACCACGTGTTCTGGCACCCGTTCGAGACCGGCCCCGAGGAGTTGCTCGAACGCATCGGTCACACGATTACCTATTGACCCTGTAGGGAATCGGTTCTTTCCTGGAGAGATGACCCTCTGGACGCCGGACCCCACGTTCTACCCCTCTCCACGGGACGCCGCCCACGCGCCCGCCGAGAAGCTGGCCTACGTCGCCGCGTTCGACCGGACCGCCACCCGTCCTGACGCGCTCGCCGTCATCGACACCGACCCGGACTCGCCCGCGTACGGCACGGTCGCGGGCTGGACCGACCTGCCCAACACCGGCGACGAACTGCACCACTTCGGCTGGAACGCGTGCAGCAGCGCCCTGTGCCCGAGCGCGCCCCACCCGCACGTCGAGCGGCGCTACCTCGTCGTGCCTGGTCTGCGCTCCTCGCGCATCCACATCTACGACACCAAAGACCGGATCAGCCCCGAACTGGTCAAGGTGATCGAACCGGAGACGCTGGCCAGGCGGGCCGGCTACTCGCGCCCCCACACCGTGCACTGCGGCCCCGACGGGCTGTACGTGTCCGCGCTCGGAGGCGCCGACGGCCAGGAGGGGCCGGGCGGGATCGCGGTGCTCGACCACACCTCCTTCGAGGTGCTGGGGCAGTGGGAGCTGGACCGGGGGCCGCAGTACCTCGCCTACGACTTCTGGTGGCACATCAACCAGGACGTGCTGGTCTCCTCCGAGTGGGGGACGCCGTCGATGATCGAGGACGGCGTCGTCGGGGAGCTGCTGCTCGGCCGCAAGTACGGCCACAAGCTGCACTTCTGGGACCTGCGCAAGCGTACGCACCTCCAGGAGGTGGACCTGGGCGACGAGCACCAGATGCCGCTGGAGCTGCGCCCGGCCCACGACCCGACCCGCCAGTACGGCTTCGTCGGGGTGGTCACAAGCGTCGAGGACCTGTCGGCCTCGGTCTGGCTCTGGTTCCACGAGGACGGCCGCTGGCAGGCGCGCAAGGTCATCTCCATCCCCGCGGAACCGGCCGCCGCCGACCGCCTGCCGCCGGTGCTGCAGCCCTTCGGCGCGGTGCCGCCGCTGGTGACCGACATCGCGCTGTCGGTGGACGACCGGCGCCTGTACGTGTCGTGCTGGGGTACCGGCGAGCTGAAGCAGTACGACGTGTCCGACCCGTTCAAGCCGGTGGAGCTGGGCTCGCTGCGGGTGGGCGGCATCGCCGGGCAGGCCCCGCACCCGGCCGAGCCCGGTCTCCCGCTGCGCGGCGGGCCGCAGATGGTCGAGGTCAGCCGCGACGGCCGCCGCGTCTACCTCACCAACTCCCTGTACGGCTCCTGGGACGACCAGTTCTACCCCGACGGGGTGGGCGCCTGGATGGCCAAGATCGACGCGGAGTCGTTCACCTTCGACACCCGCTTCTTCCCGCACGGGGACGCCTTCCGCGGCCTGCGTCCCCACCAGGTGCGCCTGCAGGGCGGCGATGCCTCCTCCGACTCCTACTGCTACCCGTGACCCTGACCGCGGTGCTCCTGCTGGGCGCGTTCCACGGCCTGAACCCGGCCATGGGCTGGCTCTTCGCCGTCGCCCGCGGCCTGCAGGAGCGCAGCATGGACCGGCTGCTCCAGTCGATCCCGATGATCGCCCTGGGCCACCTCGCCTCGGTGGCCCTGGTGGCGGTCGTGGTCGCCGCCACCGGCTCGCTCGTCACGGGCACGGTGCTGTCGATCGGCGGCGGGGTGGTGCTGGTGGGCTTCGGCCTGTGGCGGCTGCTGTCGCGCCGCCACTTCCGCTGGGTGGGGATGCGGCTGTCGTTGTGGCAACTGGCGGGCTGGTCGTTCCTGATGTCGTCGGCGCACGGGGCGGGGTTGATGCTGCTGCCGGTCCTGACCGGACTCGCCGCGGAGGGGGGACACGCGGGCCACGCCGTCTCCGGAGGGCTGGGCGTGGCGGCCTACCACACGCTGGCGATGTTCACGGTGGCACTGGTGATCGCGGTGGTGGTCTACAAGGTGGCCGGGCTGGCGGTGCTGCGGCGGGCCTGGTTCAACGTCGATCGCATGTGGGCGGCGGCGCTGGTGGCCGCCGGGGTGATCACGCTTGTCCAGGTCTGACCGCGGCCTCGCTCTCCGCCAGCGGCAGCACCCGGTGCGGCACCACGGTGGACAGCGTGATGACCGTGGTGCTGCGCCGTACGCCCGGGATCGCCAGCATCCGGTCGATGACCCGCTGGACGTGCTCGTGGTCGCGCCCCGCGATCCGGCACCACAGGTCGCCGGGCCCGGTCACGATGTACGCCTCCAGCAGCTCCGGGATCGACCCCAGGGTCCTGGAGATGTGCTCGCGGGCCGCCTGCTCGACCTCCAGCGTGGTGAACGCCTGCACCGGGTGCCCGAGGGCGGCGGGGGAGAGGTTCGGGCCGAAGTCCGTGATCACGCCGTCGGCGGCCATGCGGTCCAGCCGGGCCTGTACGGTGCCGCGCGCCACCCCCAGCAGCCGCGCGATCTCCAGCAGGCCGCTGCGCGGGCGCTCGCCGACCAGGCGGAGGAGGTCGAGGTCGAGGCCGTCGAGACCGCGGCGGCGTGCGGGCATATTCGCCTCCAGAAGTCCGGTTTCGCTGTCAGATCGACAGTACGCGAGGGCAGGTGTTGTCAGATCCGCCATCGATGCCGACACTTCGGATCTTATGGAGCACCGGCATCCCTTCGTTCCCTACACGCCAGAACGCCACGAGCCCGCGGAGATGGTCAGGCGTGGCGAGGAGTTCCACCGGCTGGTGGAGCGGCGGCGCAGCGTACGGGCCTTCAGCGCGGAGCCGGTGCCGTACCGGTGCGTGGAGCTGGCCGTACGCGCCGCCAACACCGCGCCGTCGGGCGCGCATCAGCAGCCCTGGACGTTCGTGGTGATCGGCGACCCGGAGACCAGGCGGCGGGTGCGCGAGGCGGCCGAGGCCGAGGAGCGGCAGAACTACGAGGGCGGCCGGCTGCCGCCCGAGTGGCGCGCGGCGCTGGAGCCGCTGGAGACCACCTCGGACAAGGGCTACCTGGAGGTGGCGCCCTGGCTGGTGGTGTGCTTCGCCGAGAAGTACGGCCTGACCCCCGAGGGCGAGAAGGTCCGCCATTACTACGTCAACGAGAGCGTCGGCATCGCCTGCGGGCTGTTCATCACCGCGCTGCACGTCATGGGCCTGTCGACGCTCACCCACACGCCGAACCCGATGGCCTTCCTGAGCGAGATCTGCCATCGCCCGCCCAACGAGCGGCCCTACATCCTCTTCCCGGTCGGGTATGCCGCCGACGACGCCGAGGTGCCGGATCTGGCCAGGAAACCCGTGGAGGAGGCCCTGATCCGGCTGACCGGAACTTTGGGCCTTTCCTAGTCGGCGCGGCGTCTTCACTCTCAGTTCAGGCGCCGGTCAACCCCGATCCCGAGCGCCTGGGGAGGACGAGGTGAATCGCCGATTAGTCATCCTGCTCGCAGCCCTCAGCCTGATCTGCCTGACCGGCATGACCGGTGCGGGCGCCACCGCCGAGCCGCCGCCGAACAAGCAGTATCGCGTGTCGGGCCCGGCGAACGCGCAGCAGCGCAGCGCGGTGGCGGCCACCGGAGCCGCCATCGAAGAGGTGGCCACGGACTCGGTGCTGGTCACGGCCACGGAAGCCGAGATCTCCGCCATCAGGCGACTCGGCTACCGGGTGGCGGAGGCGCCGCGCCCGACACCCCCGTCCGCCGGCGCCTTTGACTTCCCGCCGGCGGACTCGGGCTACCACAACTACGCCGAGATGACCGCGAACATCAACGCCCTGGTGGCGGCCCATCCGAACATCGTCAGCCAGACGACGTACGGCACGTCGTACGAGGGCAGGGCGCTGCGCCTGATCAAGATCAGCGACAACGTGGGCGCGGACGAGAGCGAACCCGAGGTGCTGTTCACCGCGCACCAGCACGCCCGCGAGCACCTCACGGTCGAGATGGCGCTCTACATCATGCACCTGCTCGCCGACAACTACGGCACCGACTCCCGGATCACCAACCTGGTGAACACCCGGGAGATCTGGATCATGCCGGACCTGAACCCCGACGGCGGCGAGTACGACATCGCCACCGGCTCCTACCGTTCGTGGCGCAAGAACCGCCAGCCCAACTCCGGGTCGACGGCCGTCGGCACCGACATGAACCGCAACTGGGGCTACAACTGGGGCTGCTGCGGTGGCTCGTCGGGCACGGCGTCCAGCGAGACCTACCGCGGCGCGAGCGCGGAGTCGACGCCAGAGGTCAGGGCGGCGGCCAACTGGGTGCGCAGCCGGGTGGTCGGCGGCGTGCAGCAGATCAAGTCGCACATCGACTGGCACACCTACAGCGAGTTGATCCTGTGGCCCTACGGCTACACCTTCAACGACACCGCGCCCGGCCTGACCCAGGACGACCGCGACGCGCACGCCACCCTCGGCCAGAACATGGCCTCGACCAACAACTACACGCCCGAGCAGGCCAGCGACCTCTACATCACGGACGGCACGATCGACGACTGGCTGTGGGGCGTCTACAAGATCTTCAGCTTCACCTTCGAGATGTACCCGACCGGCTCCAGCCCGGGGTTCTACCCGCCGGACGAGCAGATCGTCCCGCAGACCACCCGCAACAGGGAGGCGGTCCTGCGCTTCCTGGAGTACTCCGACTGCGTCTACCGCATCATCGGCAAGGAGGCCCAGTACTGCGGCACCGGGAACCCGCCGGTGAGCGTCCACTCCGACACGTTCGAGACGGCCACGGGCTGGACCGTCAACCCGAACGGCACCGACACCGCGACCGCGGGCGCATGGGAGCGCGGCGACCCCGAGGCCACCCTCCAGCGGCGCCAAGCAGCTCGGCACGACGGTCAGCGGCACGAACGGCCTGGTCACCGGCCGGTTGGCGGGCGCGGCGGCCGGTGACCACGACGTCGACGGCGGTGTCACCTCGATCCAGTCACCGCCGATCACGCTGCCCTCGACGGGCGCGCTGAACCTGTCGCTGTCGTGGTATCTGGCGCACGGCTCGAACGCCTCCAACGCCGACTACCTCCGGGTCCGGGTGGTCGGTGACACCACGGCCACGGTGCTCAACCAGGCGGGGTCGGCCGTCAACCGCAACGGCTCGTGGGCCACGGCCACGGCGAGCCTGAACGCGTTCGCGGGCCAGACCGTCCGCATCCTCGTGGACGCGGCCGACGCCGGGGGCGCCTCGCTGGTCGAGGCGGGCGTCGACGACGTGAGGATCACCCAGCAACCGTAGGGCCAGGTCAGGCCGCACAAGCCCGGTCCTGCCAAGGCCCTGTCCAGGTACTGTCCCGCGCCGCACGGGATCCCGGTCCCGTGCGGCGCGGCCATGTTTGGGTCTTGTAAGCGCCCGGTGTCAAAGCTACGATCGCGACAACTCTTAGGAAACTTTCCTAAAAGTAATCTTCAGTCACACAGAACCTGACTTTCTCTGCAAGGTTCCCCTCTCACACCGGTCCGCGCCGACATCCCCCAAAGGCCCGCGTTTCACCTCCGCGGGCCGTGCCGTACGGCTTGCGCTCTCACCCCCCGGTGCAAGCCGTACGGCACGCACACCCCCCAAAGGAAGACCCGTGAGACTACGCGCGATTCTCCTGGTGCTCGCGACCCTCGCACTCGCCCTCCAGTCCCTGCCCGCCCAGGCCGCGGCGGCCACCGCGACCTTCGCCAAGGTCGCCGACTGGGGCTCCGGCTTCGAGGGCAGGGTCACGGTCACCAACTCCACCACCGCCCCCATGCCCTCCTGGAACGTGCAGTTCGACGTGCCGACCGGCTTCAGCATCCCCTCCGCCTGGGACGCCGTCATGACGCGGAGCGGCCAGCACTACACCTTCACCCCTCCGACCTGGGCCTCCCCGCTCGCCCCCGGAGCCAGCGTGAGCTTCGGCTTCAACGGCGCCCCCGGCAACTTCCCCGGCATCACCGGCTGCACCCTGAACGGGGCCTCCTGCGGCGGCGGCTCCACACCAGGCGTGCCCGGC
Organism: Nonomuraea sp. NPDC051298; assembly: GCF_055586305.1. Taxonomy (NCBI): domain Bacteria; kingdom Bacillati; phylum Actinomycetota; class Actinomycetes; order Streptosporangiales; family Streptosporangiaceae; genus Nonomuraea; species Nonomuraea sp. NPDC051298. The sequence continues at coordinate 17,798 of NZ_JBVJIM010000004.1, read as the reverse complement.
GCCCCCGGAGCCGTCAGCGCCACCTCGACCGGCAACGCCATCACCCTCACCTGGGGCGCGTCGAGCGGCACGGTGACCGGCTACCGCGTCTACGAGGGCAGCGCCGTCAGGGCCACGGTCACCGGCACCACGGCGACCGTCGGCGGGCTCGGCTCCTGCGAGACCCACACCTACACGGTCAAGGCGTACAACGCCCAGGGCGAGTCCCCCGGCCAGGACGCCACCGCCACGACCACCGGCTGCACCGGCGGCGGGACCCTGCCCAGGCACTTCCTCACCGGCTACTGGCACAACTTCGTCAACCCCGCCGTCGAGCTCAAGCTCTCGGCCGTGCCCGACGAGTACGACCTGGTCGCGATCGCGTTCGGCGAGGCCACGGCCAACCCCGGCGAGGTCGTCTTCGCCGTCGACCCGGGGCTCGCCACGGCCGTCGGCGGCTACACCGACGCCCAGTTCAGAGCCGACGTGCAGGCCCTGCACCAGCGCGGCAAGAAGGTGATCCTGTCAGTCGGCGGCGAGGCCGGCCGCGTGCAGGTCGCCAGCGCCGCGGCGGCCACCAGGTTCGCCGACACCGTGTACGCGCTCATGCAGAGCTACGGCTTCGACGGCGTGGACATCGACCTGGAGAACGGCCTCAACGCCACCTACATGGCCCAGGCGCTCAGGTCACTGCGCGCCAAGGCCGGCGCCGACCTGATCATCACCATGGCCCCGCAGACCATCGACATGCAGTCGACCGGGATGGAGTACTTCAAGCTCGCCCTGTCCATCAAGGACATCCTTACCGTCGTCCACACGCAGTTCTACAACTCCGGCTCCATGCTCGGCTGCGACCAGGCACAGGCGTACGCGCAGGGCTCGGTCAACTTCATGACCGCGCTGGCCTGCATCCAACTCGAGAACGGCCTGCGCCCCGACCAGGTGGCGCTGGGCCTGCCCGCGGGGCCGGGCGCCGCGGGCGGCGGCGTCGTCGCGCCCTCCCTCGTCAACCAGGCGCTCGACTGCCTGGCCAAGCGCACCAGTTGCGGGACCTTCGTGCCGCCGCGCGCCTACCCGGACATCCGGGGCGTGATGACCTGGTCCATCAACTGGGACGCGAGCAACAACTGGTCGTTCTCCAAGACCGTCAAGCCCCACCTCCAGGGAATGCCATGAGACTTCGCAGCGGACTCACCGCTCTGGCGGCCGGCCTGGCCCTCGCACTGACCGGCGCGGGCCTCGGCGCCGCCGCCCCCGCCGCGCACGGCGCGGTCCAGCAGATGGCCGCCGCCTGGGCGCCGTGGACCGCGTACACCATCGGGACGGTCGTCACCTACAACGGCGTCGACTACGTGTGCCTGCAGGCGCACACCTCCCAGCCCGGCTGGGAGCCGTCGAACGTGCCCGCGCTCTGGAAGGTCAACAGCGGCGGCGCCGACACCACGGCCCCGTCGGTGCCCGGCGAACTCCGCTCGACCGGCGTCACCTCCAGCAGCGTCTCCCTGGCCTGGAACGCCTCCACCGACAACGTGGGCGTCACCGGCTACAACGTCTACCGCGGCGGGACCCTCGTGACGACGGTCACCGGGACGACCCACACCGACAGCGGCCGGGCGGCCAACACCAGCTACACCTACACCGTCAGGGCCCGCGACGCGGCCGGCAACCTGTCGGGCGACAGCAACTCCGTCACGGCCACCACCTCCGGCGGCACCGGCGCGCCCGGCCAGCCGGGAACCGTCACCGCGTCGGTCACCAACTCCAGCATCGCGCTGAGCTGGGGTGCCTCCAGCGGCACCGTGACCGGCTACCGCGTGTACGAGGGCACCGCCCAGCGGGCCCAGGTCACCGGCACCAGCGCCACCGTCTCGGGGCTCGGCGCGTGCGCCACGCACACGTACACGATCAGGGCGTACAACTCGGCGGGTGAGTCGGCCGGCCGGGACGTCACCGCCACCACCTCGGGCTGCGGCAGCACCACCAAGATGCCCGGCGCGCCCTACCTCTACATGGGCTGGGGCAACCCGCCGAACCCGGGCACGGTCATGGACGCGACCGGAGTGCGGTCGTTCACGATGGCGTTCATCCTGTCCAGCGGCGGCTGCACGCCCGCCTGGGACGGCAACCGGCCGCTGACCGGCGGCGCCGACCAGCAGGCGATCAACACGATCAAGTCGAAGGGCGGCAGCGTCCAGATCTCCTTCGGGGGCTGGTCTGGCAACAAGCTCGGCCCCAACTGCGCCACTCCGCAGGCGTTCGCGGGCGCGGTGCAGCAGGTCATCAACGCCGTCGGCCCTGCCGTCGTGGACTTCGACATCGAGAACACCGACGAGTTCGAGAACTACACCGTCCAGGACCGCATCCTGAACGCGCTGAAGATCGTCAAGCAGAACAACCCCAACGTCAAGGTCGTCGTCACCTTCGGCACCACGCGGACCGGCCCGAACGCCCACGGCATCCGGCTCATCAACCAGGCCAGGGCGCTCGCCGTGCCGATCGACAACTTCACGATCATGCCGTTCGACTTCGGCGGCTCCAACATGTACCAGGACACCGTCAACGCCTCCGAGGGCCTGAAGAACGCGCTGAAGACCGCCTACGGCTGGACCGACGCCGAGGCGTACGCCCACATGGGCATCTCCGGCATGAACGGCCTGTCCGACCAGCAGGAGCTGACCTCGCCCGGCACCTGGACCCAGATCCGCGACTGGGCCAACGCCAGAGGGCTGACCAGGCTCGCCTACTGGGCCGTCAACCGCGACCGCCCCTGCCCGGGCGGCGGCGTGACCTCCAACTGCAGCGGCATCGCCCAGGCCGACTGGGAGTTCACCCGTATCACCGCGGGCTTCTGACCCGCGGCCCGCTCTCATCACCCGGCCCGCCTCCGTCGAACGGGGGCGGGCCGCTCTCCCCGCGAGCGTGAGGAAGCTCATGAAACTCCGAGGATCGGCGGTCGTGCTCGCCACCGCGCTGATCGCCCTGCCCACCGCCCTGCCCGCCGCCCCGGCCGCGGCCGCCAACATCCTGGCCAACCCCGGCTTCGAGTCGGGCCTGAGCGGATGGACGTGCTCCGGCGCGCAGGCCGTCTCCTCCCCGGTGCACGGGGGAACGGGGGCGCTGCGCGCGACCCCGCAGGGCAACGACCTGGCCAGGTGCCAGCAGGTCGTCACCGTCCAGCCGGGTACGACGTACCAGCTCTCGGCCTGGGTGCAGGGCACGTACGTCTTCCTGGGCGCCACCGGGACCGGCGTCAACGCCAGCACCTGGGGCTCGCCCGGCGCCACCTGGAGCCAACTCGGCACGTCCTTCACCACCGGCGCCTCGACCACGTCGGTGACCGTCCACCTCAACGGCTGGTACGGCCAGGGCGCCTACACGGCCGACGACGTGGTGCTCGACGGCCCGGGCGGCACCCCCGACACCCAGGCGCCGACCGTGCCCGGCACCCCGTCCGTCGGCGGCGCCACGTCGTCGTCCCTGTCCGTCACCTGGCCCGCCTCGACCGACAACGTGGGCGTCACCCGCTACGAGGTCTCCCGCGACGGCGGCGCCCCCGTCTCCGTGACCGGGACCAGCCACCTGGCGGGCGGCCTGACCGCCTCGACCACGTACCGCTTCAAGGTCCGCGCCTGCGACGCCGCGGGCAACTGCTCGGCCTACACCCCCGAGGCGAGCGGCACCACGACCACCGGCGGCGGTGGCGACGGCGGGCTGCCCAAGCGGGTGCTCGTCGGCTACCTGCACGCGTCGTTCGCCAACGGCTCCGGATACATCAAGATGAGCGACGTGCCCGGCGAGTGGGACGTCATCAACCTCGCCTTCGGCGAGCCCACCTCCGTCACCTCGGGCGACATCCGCTTCAGCCAGTGCCCGGCCGCGGAGTGCCCCGGCGTCGAGTCCGAGGCCGACTTCATCGCCGCGATCAGGGCCAAGCAGGCCCAGGGCAAGAAGGTGCTCATCTCGATCGGCGGCCAGAACGGCCAGGTGCAGCTCACCACCACGGCGGCCCGCGACAAGTTCGTGCAGTCGGTCGCCGCGATCATCGACAAGTACGGACTCAACGGCCTCGACATCGACTTCGAGGGCCACTCCCTCTACCTCAACCCCGGCGACACCAACCTCGCCAACCCCACCACCCCGGTCATCGTCAACCTGATCTCGGCGCTCAAGACGCTCAAGAGCCGCTACGGCGCCGCGTTCACGCTGACCATGGCCCCCGAGACGTTCTTCGTGCAGCTCGGCTACCAGTTCTACGGCCCTGGCCCGAACGGCACGGCCGACAACCGCAGCGCCTCCTACCTGCCGGTCATCCACGCCATGCGCGACGACCTGACCCTGCTCCACGTGCAGGACTACAACTCGGGGCCGATCATGGGCCTCGACGGCCAGTACCACACGATGGGCGGGCACGACTTCCACGTGGCCATGACCGACATGCTGCTCGCCGGTTTCCCGATCATGGGCAACCCGGCCAACGTGTTCCCGCCGCTGCGCCAGGAGCAGGTGGCCATCGGGCTGCCCGCCTCTCCCAACGCGGCCAACGGGTTCACCAGCATCGCCGAGGTGCAGAAGGCGTTCGACTGCCTGGCCAAGGGGAGCAACTGCGGGTCGTACAAGCCGCGCGGGGTCTACCCCAACCTGCGCGGCCTGATGAGCTGGTCGATCAACTGGGACCGGTACAACGGGCAGGACTTCTCCCGCAACCACCGGGCCTACCTGAACGCGCTCAACTGAACCGGACCAACTGCGTGGGCTTGAGCGGGATGCCCAGGCCCGGCGGACGGTAGACGGGCAGCGCCTCGCCGTACTCGTGCATCCAGGCGTGGTCCACCAGCAGCCGCATCCGCTCAGCCCGCGGCGTCCCGCCCGGCTCCGCCGGGGCCGTACGACCGGCCAGCCTGGTCACGGCCCCGGCCACCAGGTCAGGGTCGGGCGGCGACAGGTCGCAGTGCTCGTCCGGCCCGATGAGCAGGTCGACGTCCGGCGGCAGCGGGTAGATCGGCCGCGGCAGCGCCAGCACGCGCGGCGGCGGCGCCATCGGCCAGCCGCCGGCCACCGCCTCCAGCAGCACCGAGCGCGACGTCCGGCGCGCGAACAGCCCCTCGGCCAGCGCCCAGCTCAGCGCCCCCACGTCGGCCAGGTCCTCACCACAGGCGTGCAGGCACAGGTACGGCACCAGCGGGATCCCCTCCCCGCCCGCCTGCGCCCACCCGCCGCCGCACCCGGTCAGCACGAGCAGGGCCAGCATCGCCCGGTAGGCGGTGTCGGCGTGCGGCGTCTCCAGCCGCCCCGGCACGATCACGCACCGCCCGCCGGTCTTCTCGGCCGTCACCCCCAGCTCGCGGGCCGTCTTCAGCGCCCGCGACGCGGCCACCCCCGTGTACGCCTCCTGCCACCCCGGCGTGTACGGCTCACCCCGGTCCTCGTACCCCTCGGGCCACCGGCCGGGCAGCCCGGGACGCGCCACCCCGTAGACGGCCATCAGCAGGTCGAACACCGTCGTCACCAGCTCGTCGCCGTCCCGCAGCACGGGCACGCCCCGCCGCAGCACCCCCGGCCCGTCGTCGAAGCGCGGCAGCAGCACCTCCACCGCCTCGCCGCCGTACACGCTGAGCCGCCCGAAGGCCCCGCCTGTCAGCCCGCCCGGCACGTACCCGTCACCGCGCTCGCGCAGTCGCACCAGGTACGGCAGGTCCGTACGCTCCATGGCGTGCTCGTCGAACGGGGTCCGGTCGAGGAAGAACTCCTTGAGCAGCACGTGCCCCATGGCCATGGCCAGCGCCCCGTCCGTGCCCGGCCGGACCACGAGCGTCTCGTCCGACAGCCGCGTCGGATGCGTACCGATCGCGACCACCTTCTGCCCCTTGTACCGTCCGGCGATCACCCAGGGCGTGTCGGCGGTGCGGACCAGCCGGTTGTTCTCCCCCCACAGCAGCACGTACGCCGCCCGCGCCCAGTCGTCGGCCCGCGGCCCGGCGAAGCGCGGTCCCAGCACCTGCTCCGTCGCGCACGGATGCTCGGTCAGCACCGCGCCGCCGAGCCCGCCCACCAGCCGCGACAGCGGCGAGGTCGCCAGCGCCGCCACCCGCTCGGCCCCGTGCCTGGCCGAGGTGTCCACGATCGCCGCCGCGGCCAGCTCCGCCGCCGTCTCGTCGTCCAGCGGCACCCGCCGCTCACCTCGGGCGCGGCGGTATTCCTGTGAGTTCCCTGTGAGTTTCGCCCAGGCCGCGACCGGGTCGCGCAACCCATCCCTCACTTCGAAGTAGAGCCTGATCAGTGCCTGGTTGACCTGCGATCCCCCCATGGAAAAAGTTCAACACAGACGGTGATGTCGTATCGGGATACGTGTCGGCATGTCGGGGATAAGAATGCCAAGCCCTGGTGGCAGCACTGCTCAGGTTGCGGCAGGCTAGAGGCCGCCATGGATTACGCCTTTCTCACGGGGATCGTCCTCGTCGCCGGTGTCGTGCTCGCCCTCGTCGCGCAATGGCGCGACTGGCGGCCCCCTCTTGTCGTCGCCATCGTCGTGGGCGTCGCCGTCCGCGTGCTCATCATGTACACCTCGGCGATCGACTCCTGGCAGCCCGTCGACTTCATGGAGAGCTTCAAACCCGCGGGCGAGGCCGTCCTGCGGGGCGAGGACCCCGTGCTGGCCAGCGAGGGCGGCTGGCACTTCCTGCCGACCATCCCCTACGTCTACGGCATCCTGCTGTGGCTGGGCATCCCGTGGGAATACGCCGGCCGCCTGGTCACCGTGGTCGCCGACATCGTGCTCATCCCGCTGGTGGCCAAGCTCGCCGGCGGCCCCAAGGCGTCCCTGCGCGCCCTGCAGTACGCGCTCAACCCGCTCGCCGTGCTCATCGCCTCCGTGCACGGCCAGGTGGAGCCGGTCGCGCTGGTGTTCGGCGTGGCCGCGTTCGTGGTCGCCCGCGGCCCCGGCGACCCCGACCGGCCCGGCATGGTCACCGACGTGGTCGCCAGGGTCCGCGAGGGGCTGGCGGCCCACGGCGTACGCGCCGCCGTCCCGCGCGTCGTCGGGCGCGGCGGCCTGCTGCACCGCGCGCTCCTGCCCGGCCCCGACGACCGCGCCGACCTGCGGCGGGGCGCGCTGGCCGGCCTGCTCATGGGCCTGGCCCTGTGCGCCAAGAGCTGGCCGATCTGGCTGATCCCCGGCATGCTGCTGCTCCTGCCCAACCTGCGCTCCCGCGTGGCCGCCCTGTTCACCACCGGCGTGGTGCCGCTGTTCTTCCTGGTGACGCTGCCGGTCTTCGCGGGCACCTCGCTCGACCAGATCCCGGCGGTCATCGACACCATTCGCGACATCCGGCCCATCGTCGGCGAGTGGGGCTGGACCCCGTGGTTCACCGGCGGAGACTGGTCGCTGGAGCCGGGGCTGGCCTCGTTCGGCACCAACCTCATCTACGCCAGCGTCCTCGGCGTCATCTTCTGGTGGCGGCGGGCCGACCCGATCGACCTGACCACGGCGATCCTGCTCGTGTTCATGGTGATGACGCCCCGGCTCGGCGCCCAGTACCTGCTGTGGTTCATGCCGTTCCTGGTGGCCCGGCCCACCCGGTTCGCCTGGCCGGCCATCCTGGGCGTCTGCCTGTGGTCGGGCTACGGCTACCTCTACATGACGCAGTTCGACGTCAACACCTGGTGGCTGCAGCACTCGTACTGGTCGCGGGCCTCGATCGTGCTGCTGCCGATCCTGGCGCTGGCCATGCCGTGGGGCCGCCGCGTCGCGACGGCCCCGGCCCTGGCTCCTTCCCTGCCTGCGCCGGCCAAGGTCAGGTCACCGGCATAGGCGCCCCCACAACGTGACCCACTGGTCGGGGTGGACGTGGCCCACGACGGTGTCGCGGGCCACCCCGGCCGCCTCCAGCGCGGCGTCCACGCCGTCGTAGCGGGTCTTCAGCGAGGCGCGCACCGAGCCGCCCACCCCGCCGAAGCCCAGCCCGACCAGCTCCAGGTACGAGCGGCGGCCGGTCACCAGCGGCTGCGGCCTGCGCTCGACGCGCAGGATCGCCGAGTCGACCGACGGCACCGGACGGAAGCTCTCCCTGCCGACCGAGTCGCCCAGCCGCCAGGAGAACCACGGCCACGACTCCACCGTGACCAGGCTCCACCGGCCGTAGTCGCCGGAGCGCTTGCGGGCGTACTCCCGCTGCGTGAGCAGCGTCGCCGAGGTCAGGGCCGGCGCCCGCAGGCACCAGTCGACGATCTTCGACGTGATCGAGTAGGGGATGTTCCCCACCACCGCGAACGGCTCGCGCGGCGCCCGCGCCTGCGTGAAGTCACCCCTGACCACCTCGATCCTGGGATCGCTGCGCGTCCGGGAGGCCAGCCGCCCGGCGAGCCTCGGGTCGATCTCGTAGCCGACCACCGTGGCGCCCGCCTCGGCCAGCGCCAGGGTGAGCACCCCCTCCCCGGGGCCGGGCTCCAGAACGAGCCCCTCCGGAGCGGCGGCCTTGATCATCAGCTCGACGGCCTGCCGATCCACCAGGAAGTTCTGCGACAGCGTGCGCCGCGCCCGATCGATGGGCGTGCGACCGCCGCCGGCGCTCTGCCTGGCCTTCTTCTGAGTGTGTGAATAGTTTCCGTGCGCGAGATTCTTCGCCACAGCACTGCCCTTCCGGGTCCTCGAGATCGAACGGGTCTCGAAGGGCCCTGGGCACGCGTGCGGGCGCTCAGCCTCAGGTCTGCCTCAGGCAGCCTGAGGTATGCCTCAGGTCTGCGTCTTCGGCGTCATCGCGTCCGCAGGCGGGCCAGAGCCCCGCCGCGGCGGATGCGGATGTAGAACGGGCAGCAGCACATGGATGACATGCGAGTCACTGTAGGCAGCGGCTCGGCGGGCGGGCAACGCAATAAACGCTTTGAGCGGGCATTGAACTGGCTCGGGTAAACCTTCAGGCATGGACCGACCAGCCAGGGTGCTCGTCGTGGACGACGAGCCCAACATCCGCGCCCTCCTCTCGCAGACCCTGCGACTGGTCTCGTTCGAGGTCCGGACGGCGGAGACGGGCGCCGAGGCGGTGACGGCCGCCAGGGAGTTCAAGCCCGACATCGTGGTGCTCGACGTGATGCTGGCGGACTTCGACGGGTTCGAGGTGGCCAGGCGGCTCGGCGAGCGCGTCCCCGTGCTGTTCCTGACCGCCCGCGACCGCGTCGAGGACCGCGTACGCGGCCTCACCCTCGGGGCCGACGACTACGTGGCCAAGCCGTTCAGCCTGGAGGAGGTGGTGCTGCGCATCCGCGCGATCTTGCGGCGCAGCCGTACCCCGCCGGAGAACGACGTCCTGAGCTACGCCGACCTCGAACTGGACCCGCACGCCCACGAGGTACGCAGGGCCGGAGTGCCGATCGACCTGTCGCCCACCGAGTTCAACCTCCTCGAATACCTGATGACCAACGCGGGCCGGGTGGTCAGCAAGGCGCAGATCCTCGACAGCGTCTGGCGCTACGACTTCGACGGCGACTCCAGCATCGTCGAGTCGTACGTCTACTACCTGCGCAAGAAGATCGACACGTTCGAGCCGCAGCTCATCCACACCGTGCGCGGCGTCGGCTACACCCTGAGGACCCCGCGATGAGACCCGCCTCCTGGACCCTGCGCGCCCGCCTGGTGATGGCCGTGCTCGGGCTGGCCGCGCTCGCCCTCGTGATCACCAACGTGGTCAGCGTCACGCTGCTGCGCGACCACCTGGTCGGCCGCGTGGACGAGCAGCTCGACGCCATCGCCGTGGCCGCCGACGTCAAGCCCGTCCCCCTGCTCGTCGAGCGGCCGCAGGGGGTGGGCGGGCTGGCCGCGCTGGTGACCAAGCGCGTCGCACAGGTCCAGCAGATCCTGGTCTACGACCCCGACGGCACGCTCCTGATCCGCGCGCCCGAGGCCAAGAACCAGCCGACCCCGGTCATCGACCGGCCCAGGGCCGCCGACACCCCCTACACCGTGCCGGGCACCGACGGGGCCGGCTGGCGCGTCCGCGGCGTCCAGTTGGACAGCGGCGAGATCGTGGTCGTCGCGCAGTCGCTGGCCGAGGTGGAGCAGGCCCAGCGGTCGGCCAGCGTCATCGCCTTCGCGGCCGGCGCGTTCGCGCTGCTCCTGCTCGGGCTGGCGGCCGGCTTCGTGGTACGGCTCGGCCTGCGCCCTCTGACCAGGATGGAGGCCACCGCAGGACAGATAGCCCGCGGCGACCTCGCGCTGCGGGTGCACGCCGAGAACCCGCGCACCGAGCCAGGCCGCCTGGCCACGGCCATGAACGTGATGCTCGACCGCCTCCAGTCCGAGATCGCCGCGAGGACCGACTCCGAGGCCCGCATGCGGCGCTTCCTCGCCGACGCCTCCCACGAGCTGCGCACCCCGCTCACCTCCGTACGCGGCTTCGCCGAGCTGCACCGCAGGGGCGGCGACACCGGCGAGGCCATGAGCCGGATCGAGCACGAGGCGGCCAGGATGGGCGTGCTCGTCAACGACCTGCTCACCCTCGCCCAGCTCGACGAGGAGCGCCCGCTCGACCGCCACCCGGTGGACCTGCTGGAGGTGGCCGCAGACACGATCCGCGACGCCCGCGTCCGGGTGCCCGACCGGCCGATCAGGCTGACGGGGCTCGGTGACCGGCTCGCCCCCGTCTCGGTCGTCGGCGACGACGCGCGCCTGCGGCAGGTGGCCGCCAACCTCGTCGGCAACGCCCTGTGCCACACGCCCCCCGAGGCGTCCGTCACGGTCAGGGTCGGCACACGCGACGGCCTGGGCGTGCTGGAGGTCGCCGACACCGGGCCAGGCGTGCCGCCCGAGCACGTGCCGCGCGTCTTCGACCGCCTCTACCGCGTCAGCCGGGGCAGGTCCAGGGCCGACGGCGGCACCGGGCTGGGCCTGGCCATCGTCTCCGCCATCGTGCGCGCCCACGGCGGCCGGGTCGAGCTGGACACCGCGCCCGGCCGGGGCGCCACTTTTCGCGTGCTCCTCCCCGGCACGCGGCGCTCCGACGCAGGGGAGCTTCCACCTGACTCCGAGGCGGCTCCCAGCTCACATTGAACGGCGCCGACCACATTCGGGGCATGAGACGGACACCTATCACCACGACCCTGCCCGCCGCCTTGGCCATCCTGGCCGCGTTGGCCGGATGCGGCGGCACGCAGGCCGGCACCGGAGTCGCCTCCGTGACCGCGGCCGCGGGCCCGCCCTCCGCGAGCGCCTCCTCCTCCGGCTCGCCCACCGCCAACCCCCAGGAACAGGGCAGGAAGTTCGCCCAGTGCATGCGAGAGCAGGGCGTCCCCATGGACGACCCCGACCCCGACGGCAGCGGCGGCCTCAACGTGATCGGCGAGGGCGTCGACAAGAACAAAGTGCGCAAAGCCCTCGAGACCTGCGGGGAGCACGCCCCCTACGCGGACCGCAAGCAGCTCGACCCCCGGCAGATCGACCAGCTCCGCGAGTTCGCCAAGTGCATGCGGGACAACGGCGTGGACATGCCCGACCCCAACGCCGACGGCACGTTCCCCGGCGGCACCGGGAGCGCGCTCACGGGTGAGTCCCCCGGGCTCAAGAAGGCGCTCGAGGCGTGCCGCGCGAAGTCCCCCGGAAACGGGGTGGCCAAGTGACCGAGGCCGAGCAGACCCGCCCGGCCCCGCGCGCCCTGCCGCCGCGCCGGCGGCGTCCGCTGAGGCTGCTGGCCTGGACCGGCGGCGTCGCGCTGCTCGCCGCCGCGGTCGCGGCCGCCGCCGTGGGCTTCGGCGGTGACGGCACGGGCACGGCCCTCGCCGGCCGCACCCCGCCCGCCACCGCCGCCGTGACCCGTACGACGCTCACCGCCACCAAGACCGTGGACGGCACCCTCGGCTACGGCACCGCCTCCACCGTCGCGGGCAGGACCCAGGGCACGATCACCTGGCTCCCGGCCGAGGGCGCCACCATCACCCGCGGCCACGCCGTCTACAGCGTGGACGCCGACCGCCGCCCCCTCCTGTACGGCACCATGCCCCTCTACCGCACCCTCCAGGACGGCGCCGAGGGCAAGGACGTCGAACTCCTCGAACGCAACCTGGACCGGCTCGGCTACACCGGCTTCGACGTGGACGACCGGTTCACCTGGGCCACCAGGGAGGCCGTCGAGGACTGGCAGGAGGACCTCGGCCTCGACGTGACCGGCACGGTCCGGCCCGGCGACGTCGTCGTGGCCGACGGCCGCCTCCGCGTCGCCGAACTCAAGAAGGCCCTCGGCGACCCCGCCACCGGCCCGGTGCTCACCGCCACCGGCACCACCCGCGAGGTGCTCGTCGCCCTCGACGTGGCGGACGAGCACCTGGTCAGGAAGGGCATGAAGGCCGACGTCGAACTGCCCGACGGCACCACGGTCAAGGGCGAGGTCACCGGCGTCGGCACGGTCGCCACCGAGGCCGCCGGCGGCGACGACACCACCACCACGGTCGAGGTACGGGTGTCGGTGAGCGGGCTCGACAAGTCGTACGACGCCGCCCCCGTGGACGTCACCATCGTCTCCGAGCGCCGCGAGAACGTCCTGGCCGTGCCCGTCGGAGCGCTGCTCGCCCTGGCCGAGGGCGGGTACGGCGTCCAGGTCGTGGAGGGCTCGGCCACCCGTTACGTGGCGGTCGAGACCGGCCTGTTCGCCGACGGCAAGGTGGAGGTCGAAGGCGTCCAGGAGGGCGTGACCGTGGCGGTGCCCACGTGATCGCCGAACTCCGCGACGTGACCAAGCGGTACGGCGACGTCGCCGCGCTGAGCGGCGTCTCCCTGGGCATCGACCACGGCGAGCTGGTCGGCATCGTCGGCCCGTCCGGCTCGGGCAAGTCGACCATGCTCAACATGCTCGGCACCCTCGACCGCCCCTCCGGCGGCACCGTCCGCATCGCCGGGCACGACGTGCTCTCCCTCACCGACCGGCAGCTCTCCGCCCTGCGCGCGAACGTCATCGGCTTCGTCTTCCAGCAGTTCCACCTGGCCGCCGGAGTGCCCGCGCTGGACAACGTGGCCGACGGGCTCCTGTACGCGGGAGCGTCACCGCGCGAGCGGCGGCTGCGCGCGTACGACGCGCTGGAACGGGTGGGGCTCGGGCACCGGCTCCGCCACCGCCCGCACGAGCTGTCCGGCGGCGAACGCCAGCGCGTCGCCATCGCCCGCGCCGTCGTCGGCGACCCGCGGCTGCTGCTGGCCGACGAGCCCACCGGCAACCTCGACTCCCACTCGGGAGCCGGGGTGATGGAGCTGCTGCGCGAGCTGAACGCGGGCGGCACCACCGTGGTCGTCATCACCCACGACCGCGACATCGCGGCCTCGCTGCCCCGCCAGGTCGAGATGCTCGACGGCCGCGTCGTACCGGACGCACGGGTGGGGCTCGCGGAGGGAACGCGCTCATGACGGTCCTCACCCCCGCCCGCCTGCGCCCCCGCGACGTGCTTAGAGTCGGCGGGTCCGGCCTGCGCGCCCGGCCGCTGCGCGTGTTCCTCTCCGCCCTGGGGATCGCCATCGGCATCGCCGCCATGCTCGGCGTCGTCGGCATCTCGGCCTCCAGCCAGGAGGACCTCAACCGCCGGCTCGCCGCGCTCGGCACCAACCTGCTGAGGGTGTCGCCGGGGCAGAGCCTGTTCGGCGCGGCGTCGCACCTGCCCGCCGAGGCCGAGGGCATGATCGGACAGATCGCCCCCGTCACCGAGGTCACCGCCACCGGCGCCACCCAGGCCAGGATCTACCGCAACGACCACGTCTCCGAGGCCGAGACGGGCAGCATCTCCGTCACCGCCGCCCGCCTCGACCTGCTCCAGGACGTCGGCGCCACCGTCGTCAGCGGCGCCTGGCTGAACCCGGCCACCCACGGCTACCCGGCCACCGTGCTCGGGGCCAAGGCGGCCGACCGGCTCGGCGTCGTCCGTGCGGGCCCCGACCAGCGCGTCTGGCTGGGCGGGCAGTGGTTCACCGTCGTCGGCGTGCTCGCCCCGGCGGACCTGGCCCCAGAACTCGACACCGCGGCCCTGGTCGGGTGGCCGGTCGCCGAGGAACGGCTCGGCTTCGACGGGTACGCCACCACCATCTACACCCGGGCGCGGGAGGCGTTCGTCGTCGAGGTCCGCGACGTGCTGGCCGCCACCGCCAACCCGGAGAAGCCCAACGAGGTGGAGGTCTCCAGGCCCTCCGACGTGCTGGCCGCCAAGCAGGCCACCGACGCCACGCTCAACGCCCTCCTGCTCGGGCTCGGCGGCGTCGCGCTGCTGGTCGGCGGCGTGGGCGTGGCCAACACGATGGTCATCTCGGTCCTGGAGCGCCGCGCGGAGATCGGGCTGCGCCGCTCTCTGGGGGCCACGCGCGGGCAGATCCGCCTGCAGTTCCTCGCCGAGTCGCTGCTGCTGTCGGCCGTCGGCGGGGTGGGCGGCGTGCTGCTCGGCATCGGCGTCACGGGCGCGTACGCGAGCCTGCAGGGCTGGCCGGCGATCGTACCGGTGTGGGCCATGCTGGGCGGCGTGCTGGCCACGCTCGTCATCGGCGGGCTCGCGGGCTTCTACCCGGCCGTACGGGCCGCGCGGATGCCGCCGACCGAGGCCCTGGCCGTGCCCTGAGGCGACCTGAACGCGTCCGATTGTTGCAAGCGGACCCTCCGGGCGAGCCGATAGCTTCACCGTCACAAACCGGATGCGCCTTGGGGAAGGACCGCCTGTGGAGGGACACACTGACGTGGACGTGCTCGACCGGGCCGAGCGGTATCTGCACCGCCACGGACGGCTGATCGACCGGCTGCGCTTCGAGGCGCTCTTCAGGGGCGGCCCCCGCGAACGCGTGCTCGACGCGCTGCGCTGCTACCAGAACTCGGACGGCGGCTACGGCAACGCCCTCGAACCCGACCTGCGCGGCTCGGCGAGCCAGCCGCAGCCGGTGGAGGTGGCGTTCTGGATCCTGGACGAACTGGACGCGTTCGACTCTCCGATGGTGGCCGCCGCCTGCGACTACCTCGTCTCCATCACCACACCGGACGGGGGCGTGCCGTTCGTCCTGCCCTCCGTCCGTGACACGTTGCGCGCCCCCTGGTGGCGGACGGACGACGACCCGCCTGGCAACCTCAACCCCACCGGGCCCATCGCCGGGCTGCTGCACAAGCACGGCGTCGCCCATCCCTGGCTGGCCGCCGCCACGGAGTTCTGCTGGTCGCGGCTCGCCACGCTGAAGGAGCACGACCCGTACCAGGCGCGGGCGGCGGTGACGTTCCTGAGCCACGTGCCCGACAGGGAGCGCGCGCGGGCCGAGTTCGCCCGGCTGAGCGAGACCCTTCTCGGCGCGGTCGCCTTCGACCTGGACGCGCCAGGACACGTGCACTTCCCGCTGGACCTCGCGCCCGAGCCCGCCCGGCTGCCGCTGTTCACCCAGGACGTGTTGGACACCCACCTCGACGCGCTGCTCGCCGCGCAGTCGGCCGACGGTGGATGGGGCGGGAACTGGGAGATGTGGACGCCGGTCGTCGTGCACGAATGGGGCGGCCACGTCACCGTGGAACGCCTCAAGACGCTGCGCGCGTACGGCCGCCTGCCGGGGTGACCCCCGGTCTCCCGGGACCCCCGGGGCCTCCCACGTGGGGCCGAGGGTTCTGTCGGGGGCCTGACGTACGGTGGAGGCATGTACGTGGAACGGCCTCCCGCTCCCGGCCTCGCCGGCCGCCTCACCTGCGGCTGGCTACGGACCAGCGAGGTCGGGTTCACCCAGCTCGTGGTGCCCGACGCGTGCGTCGACCTCGTCTGGGGCGCGGCCGGCCCGCTCGTGGCCGGTCCCGACACGGGGCCCATGCCCGCGTCGATCAAGGCAGGAGAGACCATGGCCGGCCTGCGGTTCAGTCCCGGCGCGGTGGGCTCCTTCTTCGGCGTGCCACTCGACGAGCTGCGCGACCGCCGCGTCCCCCTGTCCGAGCTGCCCGGCTGGCACGGCCGGCTCTCGCGGCTCACGAGCCTCGCCGAAGCCGTCGGGCACGGGGTCGCGCAGGCGGAGGCGCGGCTGCGCGCCCTGGAGGCCATGGCCGTGCGCCGCCTGGCCGCCGAGCCTGACGGGGTCGACACCGCCGCGTCCGCCATCGCCGCGGCCCTGGGCCAGGGCCGGTCCGTGGCCGAGGCGGCCTGGGCGCTCGGCTACAGCGAGCGCCAGTTGCAGCGCCGCAGCGTGACCTCGTTCGGCTACGGGCCGAAGACCCTGCAGCGCATCGTCCGCTTCCAGCGCGCGCTGCGACTGGCCCGCGCCGGTCGCCCGCTCGCGGAGGTGGCGGTCACGGCCGGCTACGCCGACCAGGCCCACCTCGCCAACGACGTCAAGCGCCTGAGCGGCGTCCGGATGAGCCACCTGGTGTCACCTCCGGGTGCCGGGTAGCTTCCCGGAAACCAGCGCCTGCGCCCACGTCGCACTCGGATCGCTGTCGATCAGCAGGGCCCGCGTCAGCAGGCTCAGCGGAATGGCGAGAATCGCGCCCAGCGGCCCCAGCACGGACGTCCAGACAATCAGCGAGATGAACGTCATCGTCGTCGAGAGCCCGACCGCGTCGCCCAGGAATTTGGGCAGGATGAACGACTGGGTGACGACATTGATGACGATGTACGCGGCGATGACGAGCAGCATCGTCTGCACTCCGCCGTCCAGCAGGGCCAGCATCGCGGGCGGCAGGAGACTGATGACGAAACCGATATTGGGAATGTAATTGGCGATGAGCGCCAGCACGCCCCACAGCAACGGCAGCGGCACCTGCAGCAGCGTCAGCGCGATCATGTCGAGCACCGCGCTGATCAGACCGAAAACCGTGGAGACGATCAAATAGCGCCGGGTTTTGTGCGCGAACGTGGCCAGCGCCGTCACCAGTTGCCGATTCCCGTTGGCGGTGGTGAGTATTCTCGCGGTGACGGGCGCGTCGAGCGACATCGCCAGCAGCAGCACGACGACGAGGAAAAGCGCCGTCAGAATGCCGATCACGCTGCCGAGCAACGTCTGCACCAATTCGAGCACCCGTCCAGGGTCGAACGCCTGCAGCCCCTTTTCGAGCGCGTCGTTGCTGATCCCGTGCGTGGTGGCCCAGTGCTGCGCGTCGGTGAGCAGCCGCTGGAACTGGGTGTTGTACGTGGGCAGCAGCGTGGCCAACTGGGTGCCCGAGATGGTGAGGATGGCCACCATGCCCAGCAGCACGAGCACGACGATGAGGAACGGCGCGGCGACCTGGAGCCAGGTGGGCGCGTGCCTGGCGTTGAGCCAGCCGCGTACCGGGGAGACCGCGATGACGAGCACGAGCGCCAGCACGACGGGGCCCGCGATGGACGCGACCTCGCGGAGGCCGAAGAGCACGACCATCGCCGCGGCGATGCCCACCAGGAGGACGAGCGCCCGGGGCACGGATTGATCTCGCACGCCTCCGTATCTACCCCTGGGGCAGGGGTGAACCGTCGATTTGACGGTTCCGGGGGGCGTACATAGAGTTCAGCAGTCCCGCGAGGGCGGCGTTGATCGCCGGTCTCGCTCGGGGGCGATCTCCAGACACACCACCGTGACCGCGGTGAGACGTACGCGTCCGCTCGGTTCGGCTGGTAAGTTAGAGGGGTTGTCTCCGAAAGGGGGCGGGCTTAATTTCTGCAGGTTGTGCGAGTCGGGTCAATTTGACAGAGACTTGAACGGCTGAAAGACTTGAGTCACAACAGAAAGTGAACGGGAAGAGCGCCTCCGGGCTGGGTCTGCTGAATGTGGGTCTTGTCTGGGTGTTCGCGTCCGTTTCTTGAGAACTCAACAGTGTGTCAAAAAGCCAGTGCATGATGCACAACCCCGTCTTTTTTGGACGGATTCCTTTGGTTGA